>JAQVXD010000095.1 GCA_028709385.1 Fermentimonas sp. | reverse complement strand
TTGGCATACCCATCCACTTTACAGTTAACCAGCAGGTTACAGATGAAATATTGACATTATACAAAGTGCCCGAAGTAAACTTCAGGGTATTGGAATCACCTGAAAAAGAGAATGAGATCACATTTGTACCAACCGGAGAAATTGAGGGAGCAAGATTATATTGGGACTTTGGAGACGGCACCGTCGTATCAGACGAAGAAAAACCAACTCATATCTACAAGTTACCTGTTAATGATAAAAACCTTGTCACTGTCACTCTTAAAGTCAGGACTTCTAACAGTGTCTGCGTAAGCACTGTAAGCCATGACATTCAGTTTAAGGAAATTATTCAAGATAACTGCTTTAAAACAACTTCGGAATCAATTACTGATGATCTTAAATATGTTTTGAAGTATAATTTACCTAACAACAATAATGTAACACCCATATGGGTATCAACAAGTGAAATTTATGGTGGTACAACTGATTACAGTCATGGCGTTCTGGATGATTTGGAGAACTTCCTTTCAGGTAAGCATAATGAAAAATTACCCGAAATGTTTGAGGAGTTGCTGATGAAAACTTCTACAATGATTTTAGAATTATCTGACAGACCAACTACAAAAGAATATAAGTTTACGGTTCAACTCTTTATTCTACAGCTCAAATTGTTATACAATATTTTAGGTTGTCAGAATAAGGAAGCAATTGAGAAATCAAAATCAATCCTATCCAGGCTTTTTAAAATGATATTAACATTTTTGAAAAGAATCAAAGACAAAGATATTAAGCTACCGGAAGATCTTCCGGACTTTGTAAAATTATGGTCAGTTAAAGTAGAAGGGAAGCAGATGTTAGAGGAGCATGCTAAGAAAATATCCGAATTATTATCTTCATCATAATGAACCACATTAAAGACAAACATAAAATAAACAAAGTTTTTATTGATATTCATACAAATAGTCTTGAATCCTCAACATCAATAAAGAATGACATATTATATGTGTTAAAGGAGAAATCTTTTCCACAGTTTGAAGAAATACTTGATGATTATAATCAAACCGGGAGTGTGAAGCGCTTTCATTCAATAACTCTACTTATAAACATTCCCCGGTTTGATTATTTAAATATACTTGAAGATGAGCTTAAGAATAAATTTAAAATTGAAATAGTTAATGCTATTTCCGATTTACGAAGTGGCATTAAAAAGGATGAATTTGATAAAGTTTCAGGTAATAACATACCTATTGAGAAAAATCGTGAGGAGATATTTTTATACTTTCTGGAAAATGGCTTTTTACCATGGTATGGTACTGAAAAGGATATATTGGAGTTATTAGGATTAAACGATTGGGAAAAGAGTATTGAAAAGCCTGAGTTTATATCTTTTATCTTAAAGCTATTAAAAAAAGATGCAATTATAGTCAACAGGTTTATATATCAGATTGATGATCTACAGAAAGTGTTATTTCTAAAGAAGGTAAATCCCGTCGTTACCGAACACGAAAAAGTTATTCTTATAATTCTGGAAAATTCACCACTTAACATCAGAAATACTTTATTCCGGTTATTGATATCCGCTTCTATAAACAGTTACTCAGATATTAATTTCGAGAGTATTACTTTACTTTCGGATATGGTCATAAGTCTTACTAAAAAAGGTAATCTTACAGAAGCTGAAAATAAACAATTTGCCGTTTTTATAAATAACCTGCATCAAGTTCCTGTAAGAACAAAAACTGATAATATTTCAACAGAGAATAAAGTAGTGAACATTGACAGACTGCCTATCCCTGAAAAATTGGATTATGATGAGCTGTCAGTTTACTCTGAAATAGAATCAGGAATGAACACAATTAATATTCTGGGTAAGGAGGAGATTTTAATTCAAAATGCCGGACTAATTATACTTCATCCTTTTTTAAAAACGTTTTTCGGAGAACTCGGAATGCTTGATAAAAATGAGCAGATAAGAGAAACAAACATGAGCAATGCAATACAAGCACTTCATTTTCTGGCAACGGGAAAAGTAAACTTTTTTGAAGGTAATCTTATTCTGGAAAAATATATCTGTGGAGCCCCACTTAAAGTAACAGTAGAAAGGGAATGCCTGCTTACAGAAAAAGTAAAAGATGAAGGCATAAACCTGCTTAGGGAAGTAATCAGACAGTGGTCTGAATTAAAAAACAGTTCAGTTGATGATTTACGTGAATTGTTTATTCAGCGAAATGGAAAATTAATTCAAAAAGGCAGTAAATATAAGCTTATTGTTGAAAGGAAAGTTCAGGATTTACTGCTTGAAAAGTTAAGCTGGAACATTTCTGCCGTGAACTTTCCCTGGAGAAAGGATGTATTATTCGTTGATTGGTAGTCACATAAACATTATTACGACAAACGATTATGATGCATGCAGAGAAAACTATAAAAACCAATTCACACTCCTCTTTTATAAATAAAAAAGGATCTGACCCACTGTTCTTTCAGCCTAAACTGAAAGTTGGAAAGCCTAATGATAAATATGAATTAGAGGCAGACAAAATGGCTGAAAAGGTAATAAAAGAGCCATTAGTGGATGAGGAAAAGATGATCCGGAAACAGGAAGAGGAAGAAGAGATACAGAAAAAACCTAACGAAGAGGAGGAGATGGTTCAATCCAAATCAGACAAATCTACTGCAGTACCTTCCGGGTTTGTATCCGGTCTGAATTCATCAAAAGGGAGTGGTTCTAAATTATCATCATCTGTTCAAAATAAAATGGAATCAGGATTCGGCACCGATTTCAGTAATGTGCGTATTCACACAAATTCAAATGCTGCTCAGTTGAACAGGCAAATTGGAGCACAGGCATTTACTCATGGAAATGATATTTATTTCAATGAGGGTAAGTATAATCCCACAACAAAATCCGGACAGAATTTAATAGCTCACGAACTTACGCATACTATTCAACAGGGTGCGTCTGTTCAGCCAAAATTGGTGCAAAAAAAGGATGATGCAGATAAGACTGAAGTCCTGGATAAAGGAGACAATTATGATTTCAGCGGAAAAAACCGGAATATTTTTATTGACAAACTACCCATACCATCTTTTAAGAGAAAATTTATTACTGAAAGCAATAACTTCAGAGCTCACGAATTCAGCAAAGGGGGCAGAGAGGATGAAAACGATCCTGAACAATCGAAAGTGTGGGATGAAAATGTGAAGCACGATAATATACGACAAAAATTAATTGATGGCGGTCTACAAAAAGACAGGCTATACCGCATCTCTGCAACTATAGCTGCAGGAGGTAAAAAAAAGAATTTTGAAAGAAATGGAGATGTTGACCTGATTGCTCCATTACTTAAAGTTCCATTCTGGGTAAGTAGTTCAGGTGAAAAGGAGTATTTTCAGATTGACCATAAGGAGGAGCTGCAGCAAAAGGGTTGGCCAAGAAATAAGGAGGCAGGAAAGATTGATAATCTATTTTTACTGTCGGCTGAAGCAAACCGCAACTCCGGAAATATAATCAGAACAAATGTAGATAAAGAGATACAAGATTTGATACGAACGGATGAAGCACTTAGAACTGCGCTGGCTTCAAAAGGTATAGATGTTAGTAAGATAAATGTTAAACTGGCCAATAAAGTTAAATCTGAATTCGACATTTATTACAAAAGTTATACCGACTGTTCAGATCCACCTGCCATTAGTACATGGGATAAATCGTCTATTGAAAAAGGTGATCATATCGAGGCTTTATTAAAAAGGCAAAAAGGCAAAGGTAAAGTCAGTTTATAT
>JAQVXD010000094.1 GCA_028709385.1 Fermentimonas sp. | reverse complement strand
CACATCCGGAGAGATGATCAAAACAAACCAGAGACTGGAGCATTGAAGCAACCGTATTCCTGAATCCGGATAAAGTAGAAAAAGAGAAGGAGGTCAAGGAGGAAAAAGTCTCATAATATTATAAAGTATTTTGGACAACTACCTTGACAACTACCGGATTACGAAAACGCAGAATGGTTATAATGTACATCCTGATCGAACCATTGGTTTCACATTAAATGGAATGAATTATTATAAAATTAGGAATGATTTTTTGGGTTTATAAAGTTGCACGTCACATAACAAAGCACTCACGCTGACGGCCCGTTCAGCAAAGTTCGTGCCTGGGCTACCGGATTTTTCATTAAGTTTGGGCAGCCACACTCCCTTCACCGGGTGCAAGCACCGCCTCCGAAGAGGGGCAGGGAGGTCCGGTTCAGGGGCGTCGTGAGTACGGACCGTTATGTGACATTCCAAACAGTAAGATGTTATCTATAGATTCATTTGGAGGAAATATGAAGAGATTTTTTTCTGAGTACAAGTTTACAACTGGGTTGCTATTTCTCGCTATCTTTATTGTTATTTCATATATCTTAACAGACAATCTGCCAGAATTATTTCCTTATGGGGATGCACTTTTTAAGCTGCTTTCTGACTTAAGTCTTGCTTATATGGCTAGCTTCATTTTTTTTATATTGGTTCAGTATCTTCCGGAAACAAAGAAAAGGCAAAAATATCAAGAAATTGCACTACGACAATTAAGAATACCACTTTATGTACATGCCCGTTTATTTTTATATGTTTACAAATCTAGTGTTACAGAGATAACAAATTCAAATCTAGATGCCTTAGAAGATTTATTTAATGATTCTTTCTATAAAGAAATTAGAGCTTTTGATGTAACTAAGCAAGCACCATTAGATTCGCAGAAGACATGGATCGAATATATTGGCCAAGAGTGTTTACGATTTTCTAATTCTCTAGAAAAAATAACGGATAAATACACTTACTATTTAGATTCAAATATCATAGAAGCAATTGAGGAGCTAAGGAATTCACATTTTATGAGATTTTTTTTAGGGGAGGCAGAAATTCGAGTATACACTATTGAGAATTGCTGGGTTCATATAGATAATGTTTTAGATTCATATAAAGGAAAGAATGTTTCGATTTTTAACGCTAGTGGAGAACTTGATATTGTCAAGGAACATATAGAGTATTTCCTATCACTAGTTAAAATATATAATGATACTCATCAAAGCAAGCCTATTGTAGTTGACAATCAATTATGGAAGGATAGTATTGCACCTAAGGCAGGTAGTGCTATAGGAAATATTTAAGTGGGAACGTCACATAACACGGGATTTACGCAACTTTGCATAGATGAATGCCGTATGACGCTGCGTAAATCCCTGAACGTTAGGTAAAATCGGGTTACAAGGAGAACAACATGGAAAAAGTTTATGAAAATTATTGCGTTGCTTTTATTGATATTCTTGGTTTTAAGGAAATGACAAGTTCCGTTGAAAGGCTTAATACTTATACAGAAATATGTGAAGAGTCTATATATGTAATGAAAGATTCTTGTTTGAATAAGGATGAATTGCAAAATGTTGATAGCAAAAGAATCATATCAATTCAGGGGGCGGACAGTATCTTTTTTATATTCCCAGCTGAACCTATTTACATATTTACGGTCATTCATCGAATACGTTTGATGCAATTCAGACTTGCACTGATTGGCGTTTATATTAGAGGAGCTATTTGCTCTGGTACTATGTACATCAATGAAGAAGATAATATATATTTTGGAGATGCATGGAATAAAGCGGTTCGGGAAGAGCAACAGGCACAATCTCCGCGTATCATTATTGAAAATAAATTAGTGAGAATTCTCAAAGCATTTTTGGAATCAATTAATGAAAGTGTATTTGAATATGTTGTTGATAATGACGGGTTTTATATCGTTCCGCCATATTATATCCTTGGTGGGTTTGAATTAAATAGAGAAAATTCACCTGAAGAACTATATGAGAAATTATTTATAGGGTTAGCATATAACGCAAAAATAAACAGCAAATCAACGTCTATACTTCAGAAATACCTTTGGATTGCTAAACAGATAGAAAAGGCAGTGCATAGTAAAGCGGTTAGAGAAAAAGCGCAAAAATCTGTGGGTGAGATATTAGAAATGTTGCATAGGATTTAGTATCCGACTTCACATAACAAAGCACTCACGCTGACGGCCCGTTCAGCAGAGTTCGTGCCTGGGCTGCCGGATTTTTCATTAGGTTTGGGCAGCCAAACTCCCTTCACCGGGTGCAAGCACCGCCTCCGAAGAAGGGGCAGAGAGGTCCGGTTCAGGGGCGTCGTGAGTGCGGGACCGCTAAATGAAATTGGTCGCAAAGGCTGCGCCGTCCTGGCGCGGATTGATAAAGAAAGAGTTTGGAGAGTGGTTATATGGATTTCCCGGAATTAAAGCCAGTTAATAGGGATAGAGAATATAAGAGTTGTAATGAAATAACTAGAGATAAGATTGTGTATGAATATCTTTTTAATGGGAGAAGTCATAGATGGCTGGATGAGAACGTGATTGGCTTAGAAGCAAGTTATAGTCGTGGTTATATGGCGATGGGAGTTCTTCATTATTTGGGGATCGTTGAAGCACATAAGGGAATATTCAAAGATGTCAAGCTTCTAGATGCTATTAACGGTTTAACTGATAGCGATAAAGATAGATTTAGACACATAATTAAGGCTCTAATTAGGTATTCAGAGAATATATACTCAAATGATAGTTTTGAGCTTTTCATTCCGTCGTCTAATGTACCTAGATTAATCAAAACTGTCGGCATTTCTCAATATACCGATGGTGTTAGAATAGATAAGGAATTTCATAGCATTTTTAATCCCGAGGAGTCCTCTTATTATGTCCAAAGAGGAAGCGCAAGACAGATTAAGGTCTTGTTTAATAATAGAGTATTTGACGCTGAATACAGATATGAAAACCAAACCGATAAAAAAATAGAGCTACAGAGTATACGTTTTAAGAAAGAATTAAAGGAAGAATTTAAGAAAGTTTTTCCCGAATCAATAGGGGAATTTGTAATCCAGCAGGGAGCAGATTTGAACCATTTTGTTTTTTCACATAGGGCAACTTTGCTGGATGATGATAGTTATGAATTCCCTGAGGGAAGATTAGCTTATAGAATACATAGAATTAGAGAAAGAAATCCTGAGGTTATTAGGAAAGCAAAGGCAAAATTTATTAAGTTGAATGCTGGTAAGCTTTTTTGTGAGGCTTGTGGCTTTGATTTTGTTGCAGTCTATGGTGAAAGAGGAATTAATTATATTGAGGGACACCATAAGAAATTAGTTTCAGAGATGAAAGAAGGAGAGAAAACTAAGATAGAAGATATATCAATGCTTTGTTCAAATTGCCATAGGATGATTCATAAAAAGCCTTTGATTTCTGTTGACGAATTATCAAGAATAATTAAACAGAATAAATCTAAATCTTAAAAGTTTATAACTTTAAGACTTTTTAAGGGTTGACGTCCTGTCGACCTCTGGATACGGGGGCGATCAACTTCATTTAACAGACAGTTCCCAAAACTTAGAATAGATGAATGCAGTATAACGCTTCGGGAACTGCCAGGACGTTATGTGAAATAGCCTTAAAGAAAGTAGAGGGAGGGTTTAGCTTGAGTATTAGTTATTCTATAGTTGATGTTGAAACTACAGGACTATTCCCAAACGGAAATGATCGAGTAATAGAAATTGCGATCATTAATAT
>JAQVXD010000093.1 GCA_028709385.1 Fermentimonas sp. | reverse complement strand
TCTGCAATCAAAGTGGATTACCGGAAGTCAGATTGAAGCTGCCCGTATTGCTGTGACACGTTATATGCAACGTCAAGGCCAGGTTTGGGTTCGTATTTTTCCGGATAAGCCTATCACAAAGAAGCCAGCCGAAGTGCGTATGGGTAAAGGAAAAGGTAACCCAGAAGGTTTTGTTGCACCGGTAACTCCGGGAAGAATTCTTTTCGAAATTGAAGGAGTATCTTTTGAGGTAGCACAAGAGGCACTGCGATTAGCAGCTCAGAAACTACCGGTTACTACCAAATTTGTAGTGAGAAGAGATTTTGATTATGAGCAAAAATCATAAAGAAAGATGAAAAATCAAGAAGAAATTAGAGAGCTACCCGAAAAAGATTTGAAAGAAAGATTGGATGCCGAGGTAATCGAGTTAAATCAATTGCAGATCAGTCATACCATTACACCACTGGATAATTCAGGCTTGCTCAGGGAAAAACGCAGAAATATTGCCCGTATTAAAACAGAGCTGCGTGCAAGAGAATTGAAAAAAGATCAATAATACAGAGAATGGAAACGAGAAATTTAAGAAAAGAAAGAATCGGGGTCGTTTTCAGCAATAAGATGGATAAGTCGGTCACCGTTGCTGTAAAATGGAAAGAGAAACACCCTATATATGGGAAGTTCGTTAATAAAACGAAGAAATTTCACGCCCATGATGAGAAGAACGACTGTAACATAGGCGATACAGTGCGTATACAGGAAACACGTCCTTTGAGTAAAACAAAGAGATGGAGAGTGGTTGAAATAATGGAAAGGGCTAAGTAAGATGATACAGAAAGAATCCAGATTAACAGTTACCGATAACAGTGGCGCCAGAGAAGTTCTCTGCATCAGCGTACTGGGTGGTACAGGAAGACGCTATGCGTCGGTAGGGGATATCATTGTTGTTTCAATAAAAAGTACAATCCCTTCGAGTGATATTAAAAAAGGTGCTGTATCAAAAGCAATCATAGTGCGCACGAAAAAAGAGATTCGCAGAGCTGATGGTTCATACATACGCTTCGATGATAATGCATGTGTTCTACTGAACAACGCAGGGGAATTGAGAGGAAGTCGTATTTTCGGACCGGTTGCACGTGAACTTCGTAACACTAATATGAAGATTGTTTCTTTAGCTCCTGAAGTATTATAATCTATTAAGCAATCACAGGCAATGACAAAATTACATATAAAGAAAGGTGATACCGTTTACGTAAATGCCGGAGAAGACAAAGGGAAAACCGGCCGCGTACTTGAGGTTCTTGTTGACAAGAACCGCGCGATAGTTGAAGGCGTAAATGTTGTATCCAAACATGCGAAACCCAGTGCTCAGAATCCTAACGGCGGAATTGAGAAGAAAGAAGCATCAGTGCATATTTCTAATCTTAACCCTATCGATCCTAAGACTGGAAAGCCTACACGAGTTGGCAGAAAAGCAGATAGTAAAGGAAAAAATGTTCGTTACGCTAAAAGATCCGGGGAGGAAATGAAATGAGTGAAACTACAACAACATACGAGGTAGGTCTGAAAAAAGACTATAACGAGCGTATCGTTCCCTCATTAATGAAAGAATTCAGTTATAAGTCAGTAATGCAGGCACCAAAACTTGAGAAAATTGTTATTAATCAAGGACTTGGAATTGCAGTTGCAGATAAGAAGATTATCGAAACTGCAATAAATGAACTTACAGCTATTACCGGACAGAAAGCAGTTGCTACAGTATCTAAAAAGGATATCTCCAATTTTAAACTGCGTAAGAAAATGCCAATCGGCGTTCGTGTAACTTTACGTAACGACAAAATGTACGAATTCCTCGAAAGACTTGTACGCGTGGCTTTACCGCGTATTCGTGACTTTAAGGGTATTGGCAGCAAACTAGACGGAAGAGGAAACTATACTTTAGGTATTGAAGAACAGATCATCTTTCCTGAGATTAACATCGATACCACTCCTCGAATTCTTGGAATGAATATTACATTTGTAACAAATGCTCAGACAGATGAAGAGGGTTATGCCCTTTTAAGAGAGTTTGGATTACCATTCAGAACAAAACAAAATCAATAGATAATGGCAAAAGAATCAATGAAAGCCCGTGAGGTGAAAAGAGCTAAAATGGTTGCCCGTTATGCCGAAAAAAGAGCTAAATATTTGGCAGAAGGTGATTACGAAGCACTTCAATCCATTCCTAAAAATGCTTCTCCGGTACGTTTGCACAATCGTTGCAAAATCACCGGTCGCCCAAAAGGATATATGCGCCAGTTTGGCCTTTCACGTATCCAGTTCAGGGAAATGGCATCCAAGGGACTAATTCCGGGAGTTAAAAAAGCAAGTTGGTAAAATTGATAGTGTGAGAAATCACAAATCAGTAAATCAATAAATTATTAAATATTGTCCCGACAGACGGGATCAATTTAAATTATTATAATATGACAGATCCTATAGCAGATTATTTGACGCGGCTAAGAAATGCAATCCAGGCGAAACATCGTGTGGTAGAGATTCCCGCTTCGAATTTAAAGAAAGATATCACTAAGATTCTTTTTGAAAAGGGCTACATTCTTAATTATAAGTTTGTAGATGACGGGCCACAGGGAACTATAATGGTTGCCTTGAAATATGATCCGGTTAACAAAGTTAACGCAATCAAGAAGCTGGAGCGCATCTCCTCACCGGGTTTACGCCAGTATGTAGGTCACAAGGATTTACCTCGTGTACTTAACGGTTTGGGAATTGCAATTTTATCTACTTCAAATGGAGTAATGACAGATAAGGAAGCCCGCGAACAAAAAGTGGGTGGTGAAGTTTTATGTTACGTTTATTAATTTGAAGGAGAGTAAAGTATGTCAAGAATAGGAAAATTACCCATAAATGTGCCTGCGGGCGTTACAGTAACAGTGGGGAAAGATAATACGGTTACAGTTAAAGGACCTAAGGGAGAATTGACTCAGAATATTGATGGCAGAATGAAAATCGAAATCAATAATGGAGAGCTTACAATCACAAGGTCTGATGAATCAAAAGAAAGCCGCTCACTGCATGGATTATATCGTTCATTATTGAACAATATGGTTATTGGTGTTTCGGAAGGTTTCCGGAAAGAGATGGAATTAGTAGGTGTTGGTTATCGTGTTTCCAACAACGGACAGATAGTAGAGTTTTCACTTGGTTATACTCATAGTATTTTTATGGAATTACCTAAAGAAATCAAGGTAGAAACTAAGATGGAAAGAAACAAGAATCCGCTTATTATGCTGGAATCTTGTGATAAACAACTACTGGGACAGGTATGTGCTAAAATCCGTTCATTCCGTAAACCTGAGCCTTACAAAGGAAAAGGTATACGTTTTGTTGGAGAACAGGTTCGCCGCAAATCAGGAAAAACGGCTGCTAAATAATTTTACGTAAACACTGAAACGCAATGATAACAAAAAACGAAAGAAGATTAAAAATAAAAACTCGTGTTCGCGGAAAAGTATACGGTTCTCCAGAGAGACCAAGACTTTCTGTTTACAGGAGTAACAAGCAGATATATGCACAGGTGATTGATGATATTTCCGGAACTACTCTGGCATCGGCTTCTTCTCTGAAAATTGAAGACAAACTTCCTAAAAAAGAGATAGCTGCCAAAGTTGGAGAGATGATTGCTCAGAACGCAAAAGAAGCCGGAATCGAAACTGTTGCTTTTGACAGAAACGGTTACCTGTATCATGGAAGAATTAAAGAACTGGCTGATGCCGCTCGTAAAGGAGGACTTAAATTTTAAC
>JAQVXD010000092.1 GCA_028709385.1 Fermentimonas sp. | reverse complement strand
TATTATATCTGAACATTTGAGCCTGATAGTCATCATTCAAAGCTAATTCAGGAAAAGTTAATCCTAAATATTCTTCGAGAAAAAGGTTACAATCCTGAATTGCTGTATAGCTACTATTCCAGGTTGATCCTTTAGGATTACTCGGGCTCCATGAACCGTTGTAAAAGTCATGTATTGAGCTTGATTCCCAGGCATATTCTGCCTCATCACTTGCAGATGCCAGCATTGCGCCATCATAGTTGCCAAAGTCGTAATCCAGCTGTGCGTATATATTGCTCACTAAACCGCCAACATTAGCAAAGTTCAACTGGATATAATCCTTCTGATAGTTTTGATGTTCCTTATATTCCATCTCATCGCTGCATGAAGCAAAAAGAAAAGTGGAAGCAATCGCGACTATTAATATTTTAAATTTATCTAATTTCATTTCTATTCAAATTAAGTTGTTAAATATTAGAAAGTTAGAGTTAATCCGGCAATAATACTCTTATTTAATGGATTATTTACTCCGTAAGATTCAGGATCTGCAATTTTGATATTATCAAAACAGAGTAAATCAACTCCTCTTACATATAATTTAGCATTATCCATGAAAGAAATTCTATTCATCAATGCATCTGAAATATTATAGTAAACTTCTACATGACGCAATTTAAGGAATGAACGATCTTCAAGCCAAACTGTATTATTCTGGAAGTTGTTATTATTGCTTTGTGAACTTAAAGCAGGATACTTAGCATTCTTATTTTCAGGTGTCCAGCGATTGTCGTAATAGTGCTGAGAGATATTGGTGTTATTTATTAATGGCCAATATGTACTCTTAGTGTTCAACATAGCAGAGTAATTTCCGGCACCCTGGAAAACTGCATCAAAACCTAATCCTTTCCATTCAAGCCCAAGCTTAAAAGAGTAATATATCTCAGGTGTGATATTGTTATATCCGATTGCCGATACATCATTTGCATCTACTAATCCATCACCGTTAATATCCTTATATTTAATATCACCGGGTCTAACTTCACTAAATAAGTGCGGAACACTATTATTTATATCGTCTTGGTTTTCAAAAAATCCATCAGCGATCATGCCAAATATTTGCCCTACAGGCTTACCTGTTCTAACTAAGTTGTCGTATAATCTCAACTCTTCATATTGTTCGATAATCTCATTTTTAGTCAGAGCAAAGTTTGCACCGGCATTAACTGTTACATTGCCAATTTTTTTAATGTAGTCAAGTCCGGTTTCGAATCCCCAGCTATTAACAATACCGCCATTTTCATATGGTGCATCAAAGCCTAAAACAGCAGAATATTTACCATCTGATTCAACCCATATATCCTTTCTTTTCTGATAATATCCATCGAGTGTAACATTCAAGCCGCTGAATAATGTAGCATCAAGTCCTATATTATATTTTATAGCTTTCTCGTGTGTAGGATTCATACTTGCAAGACGACCCAGTTGCCAAGGCGAGAGTCCGTCTGAACCATAACTTGTGTCGAAGAAATAGTTGCTTCCACCAGTATAATTCTGTTCCCAATAACTTTCCGCAGGAATAATATCACGATTGATAATTCCGAAAGATCCTCTTAATTTCATGAAATCTATAAAATTTACATTACTTATGAAATCTTCTTTAGAGAGTACCCATCCTGCAGAGATCGTAGGCGAAAAACCCCATCTGCTGCCGGGTGCTAACTTATTTGCTGCCGAAGCAACAAGCGATAGGTCGGCAAAATAACGTGATTTATATCCATAATGTCCAAAGAGCGACAGGTTTTGCCTGTTCCATGTATTGTCTATACCGTTTGTGTTCCTGTATTCATAATCCCATTTGGCTTGAGAATAAAGAGAATGATCTTCCCAGTCTTTGGTGTAATTAATAGTTCCGGCAAAGTTGAAAACTCTGTTCCATGCACTTAAGTCAGATCCGGTGGCCAGTCCTGTGTCATTTCCTCCGGTGTACCTGTTTAAATTATCCAGGTTAGGTGAGCCATTGAGCCATTCTGTTACAGCGTCACTTCCATAAACATATTGCTTATAATGATCTTCCCAGTAGGTTGCAATGTTATCATATGCAAACTTAATACTTCCTCCAAGTCCGGGAGCCAGGAAAGATAGGTCCTGTCGTAAGGTCATGTCGGCAAAGAGCGAACGTTTATGTGATTTCGAATATCCTGCAGCCTGAGATTGTGCTACGGGATTATTAGTGCCAATCCAGGTGCTGTTACCACCCCACAAACCATCTTCTGTCTTTATTGGGAAAGCTGCTGAAGGAACCGTATAAACAAGATCCCATAAGTTTGTAGCGTCTCCCGGACGGCTCATCTCAGCTAATGTTCCCAAGAGTTTTAATTCCAGTTTTGTTCTTGGAGATAACTCTATATCCAGGTTACTTCTGACATTAGCTTTTGAATATTTATTCTGTGTAGAATAACCGTCATTCATGTCAGGAGATTTAATATAACCATCGTTATTTTGAAGATTCAATAATGTATAATAACGGAATGTTTTTCCGCCACCCCTGAAACTAACATTGAATGTTTGGGTTGAAGAAGCATCTTTAAATGTTTCGCCAATCCAGTTCACATTAGGATATAAATAAGGATAATTACCTGTTTGGAAAGCCTGAAGTTCTGAAGAAGAGTAGCGTGGAGTCTGACCATCATTTGTTAATGCTTCATTCATTGCATTGGCATAAGTAAATGAGTTCACGAATTCCGGAACCCTTACCATTTGATTATAAGAGTAATCATAATTGAACTTTACTTCTCTGGTTTCATATTTACCACGCTTAGTAACTATATTTATTGCACCGTTAGCACCTTTATAGCCATAAATTGCTACAGCAGCAGCATCTTTTAGTACTGTTACAGATTCTACCTCTTCCGGTACAACATAAGTTAAATCACGTTCAATACCATCTACAAGTATAAGCGGACTATTATTTGAATTGGTAAGTGTCTGCAGACCTCTGACATAAAATGTATTACCGTAATCTGTATGATTTCCTGCTCCCTGCAGAGCTGTCAGTCCCAGTACATTTCCATAAAGTGTACTTCCAATATCTCTCGCAGATAAGTTGTTGAGGTTTTCGCTGTATGCTGAAAATACTGAAGCTGTTGACTCTTCAAGATTAAAAATCTGATCATATCCGATGTTTACAGCTTGACTTGAAAGTCCCATTGTTATTGTCATTGGATTCTCAAAGTCTGGTTCAACAATCAGGTAACTGTCATCAGATGTTGTTATTCTGATCTTCTCTGTTTCCATCAAGTTGATTTCAAATTTACCTTCTTTATTGGTAAATGTTTTAATCTCCGGGTTATCAACAGAGGTAACCAGTGCTCCGGAAACAGGTTTTCCCCACTGATCCTGTACAAACCCTGTCACATCATTAACTAAATTCTGAGCAAAACCGTTAAATCCGATACATAAAAGGAGTGTCAGAACTAATATTATTTTTTTTCTCATAAAATATCTAATTTGTTTTTTAACAATATTAAAATTACCAGCCAGGGTTCTGAACAATTCCATATCCCTTGTTTAATTCTCCCAATTGGAAAGGTGATAAGTACCACTTAGGATCAAATCCTTCTGTCCACCAAACCCTCTTGGGACTAGTTATTGGCAATCTTTCATAAGTGAATTCAGGCCATGGAGCACCGCTGTCTTTTTCTTTACCAAACCATTGACCACCGCCATCAGTTCTGGTAATTTTCAGACGATGAAGCTGTTTTTCAAATTGATCCTCCATTTTATAGCGAATCATATCAAAGAAACGGCTGTCTTCCATTCCAAGCTCACAAGATTTTTCACGTAGAATCTCTTTAAGAAGTGCATCCTTATCAGAGGTGAGATTTTTAT
>JAQVXD010000039.1 GCA_028709385.1 Fermentimonas sp. | reverse complement strand
GCCCCCAGAAATAATAGGGAGCGGTTCTGAGAAATTAAATTGCAGGTATCGGATGAGATCCCAGATACATACTGTCAGAAACCAGTCTGCCGTCAGCCGAAATAAATGAAACATATATTTCAACATTATCGCCTTTCCAGTGATCCTGATAAGTAACCGGGGCGTAACCCTCAAATCTGTCATTCACGTTGAGCATTACAATTGCTTCATCCTTTGTGCTGTTGTACACAAGAATATTCGCCATGTCGGTCTTCGAGCCATTACCCTCAGAGTCAACATTCCAGCCGATACTGATCTCACCGTCAGCAACCAAAACTTCTCCCGAAACAGGTTTGAAAAGCGGTCCTCTCGAAACCATCACTTTCTCGAAATCCATCTCATACACTCCGGCATCGCCCACAACGGCGTTGGTCAGGTTGTAACTCATTGCAGCATTAACAGCCGTCTGTTTAGAAGTGTAATCCTTGAACCCGATCTTTATGAGCGGAGTGATTTTTGAAAGAAAACTGATGACGGTCGAAAACTTACCCCTTTGATTCAGCTGCCCGGGAGTCCTGGGATTTCTAACAGTTGTTGGAAGACTTCTTATGTAGTCAATACCCTTCCAACTTGCACCTACAACAGTGCCCACTTTTCCGGAGAAACCTCCGAGAATACCTTTTTTAATAGTACCCATAATTTGTAATTTTTAAAATGTTAAACTTGTTTTTAATTCGGATATCGAATGGCCATTTTTCTAATCCGGGAGCGAAGTTCAGCATTATAATGGGTACAGAAAATTATCGGTCGAATTGTCGCGAATTGTCGCTGATTGTCGTTTATTTTGTTGTTTATTCTTACTGAATAAATTCAATTACCCGTTTACTGTTCACTCACTATTTTATATAAACTAGCTTCGCGTCGAACAGTATATAAAATAACGTGAGTTTCGCAGAACGGGGCCCAATTGAATTTATAATGTTTCGAATAAACAACAAAAAACGAAATAACATTTACAAAAAAAACCCGAACGTCGTTTTTTTACGAGTCCGGGTTATTTGTTACTTTTAAAGTGCATATTGTAATGATAAAATTACAAGGGCACTATTTAGATGCAAATATCGTTATTAATTTTGAATTGCAAAAATATTTTATCAATAAAAATAGTTATCAATAAAAATATTATTTGTAATGTGATTGATATTTATCGTGTGTAGTTGTATTTTATATTATTTTCTATGATGCTTTTTATTACTGGAAAACCTTTGTGATAATCGAACAGATCGTGAATTTCTTTCATCATGTCATTACTTCGATTCTTGAAAATTTTGATCCTTCTTTGTATTGATGTGTTCTGTTAATTTTGTCTGGATAATTAATTTCAAAAGGAAAACAATAATAACCAAACCTGAAATAACCGATATCAGAAAGTATTTCTTTGCATTTGTCTACTGAATAATCAAGAATAATTCCCCTCTCTCTAATAATAGTTATTTGTTCTTCAATAGTAGTAGCTTTCTTCATTTAACAAAAATTTTAAAAAGCAAAAATAATACTTATTTAAGTGAATCAAAAGTTTATTGAAGAATTTCCTATAGAAGAACCTCCTCCAATCCGAATCTGTCGATTAGTGTTGTAAGCGATGGATTTTTATCTAACATATTTTGTAAGACTGAGCTTGGCTCTTTTTTTTCATTACTTGATAATTCATGCGATATTGAATTATGGTCTGCCGGTTCATAAGCATCAGGTTTACTTCTTTCCTGTTCACAACCTCCATTTAATTTCTCAATCACATAATCAGCAAAATCATAGCCATCAACGAGCTGCTGTTCCGTTGCATGTTTTTCAACAACATCCGATACTTCCATGGTGCAGTGGACTTCGCGACTGATTCTTTTCATCTTGTCTGCCCACTTGTCATAACAGCCTGCATCAGGAAACAGAATTACGTCTCTGTGATGTAAAACCTTTGATTTCGGGACGGTCAGACCATTCAGATTTCCGGCTGCCAGCCAGATGAAGTCGGGACAGTGGATGCTACCAATTACGGCCGTTTTCTCGGCTTCAACCATTGCCACCGGTTTATCAGGATAGAGATTCAGCAGATGTTCACCAAAATAGCACTGGCAAAGATTGTAGTGCTCAAACACTGCACTTCTCTTTTTTATGATATTATGCACCCAGTTGATACCCCCTTTTTCGTTCTTCACACGCTTTCCTGTATGCGGGTTGTATTGCATTATCTTGCCCGTCCTCACATTATCGTTATTATCAATTTGCCAGAATATAACACGTTTGTAACTGGCAGCCCCCAGTGCATAATTGTCAACTGCCTCTTTGATTTTCTCAACGGGGAAATAATTATGCAGGAATTCAACAAAATTGGAGTTGTATGACTTGGAACTTATCACGTATCTCGGCGAAATGCAGTCGGTCTTCTGTTGAAGGATTTCTACGTAATTGATGTTCCCGGAGAGATTGAATTGGTTTGATTGGTTGGTCTGATTGTTTTCATTGAACTTATTGTTTTCAAAGGACTGTTTGGTCTGATTGATTTGAATACCCTGTTCAAACAAATCCCCAGAAACGACACTCTGTGTTCTTTTTCTCTTTTTGGCAAAACTATTCAGTTCAGGATTATCTCTGTAATATTCCCTGGGAGTGTAGTGATAACCGCATTTTATTTCACGGTCGCATCTGCCCACGGCTTTATTGATAGGCAGCCCCGTTTCGGCATTAATATAATATTTGAAAGTTCTCTCATTCTTGCAGGCCGGACAGGTGTGTCTGCTGTCTCTTCCTTTGTATGGTTCAAGGTATGGCATCATATTCTTCTTCTTTTATTATTAAATAGTGTATATAGTGTATATAGTGTACGAAGTGTACGTGTATTACAAACATCTTGTCAGTATAGGCATATCTTATAAGAGCATTATTGTTCATATACACCTGCACTTGGTACACTTGGTACACTTTTGTGTTTCTCTAAATATATTGCCATTCCATAATTTCTGCGTACTATTTTATGACCTTCGGCTCTTAAACGACTGGTAAATATTCGCTTATTTACACTGACATGTTTTCCTTTAACACAATATGTCCTGTATTTTTCGTACAGATCTCCTATAGGTATTGTCTCATTCTGAGAATCTGAATATCCGGCATCTTCAATAAACAGTGCAACAGAATTGCCTTCCATCCTGTAATCATTGTTGATTGCATCAGTCTGCCGGCTTTCGGTAAATCCTTTCTGCGTTATCAATCTTTTGAATCCCTCCAGCACCCAGTTGAACACTCCAGGAAGCTCTTTTACGGTAATCTTTTTTGCCAGTTGCTTGTCCTGTTCATGAACGGGGATAGATACATCAAACGGAATAATCAGAAACCTGCGGTAGAAAGCATCAGAGTGATCACTGGTCACGGGGAGTGCGTTGCAATTGAACATCATCTTGCCATAGTTGGTAAGTGTAAACGGCTCGCCATACGGAACCCTTGCATCCACCGGCTCTCCCGAGGCAAGCTGTTTGAAAACCGACTCATTAAGTTTGCCGTTGATTTCGGTTGAATAATTCAGCAACTTTCCGCCAAGCATTGCACGGTAGTAACCATTTGAATTGGTGAGATTCTCCAGCGAAAAATTACTCACGTTGGTCTTTCCGCCCAAGAGTGCATATACAACCTCAAAAACAACAGACTTGCCGTTGGCACCCGAACCGTACAGCAGCAGCACCTTTTCGAGCTTAAGATCTTCTGTCCTGATAAACAGGTAACCGATATACTCTGCAAGTATCATCTGGAGGGTTTTGTCAGGCAATACTCTGTCGAGGAATTTATCGAACAGAGGACATTTAGCCTTTTCATCATATTCGAAATTCAGCTGGTAGGTAAGAAAATCATCCTTGTCGGGCTTCCTCAATCTCAATCCCTGTTTGCTGATTTCGAATGTTCCGTTTTTAAGATTAACCAGTGCTTTTTTGCTTCCCTCAGGGTTATCTTCATAATCACCCCTGTATGCAACCGACATAAACTGTTTTGCGAGCTGTTCTTTGAAATAATATATACCACCCAGGGATTTTTTAACACCCATCTTCACGGCCGATTTTCCCATGAAGTTTTGAAATGCCGGCAGCGGAAACTGACGCCAGTACTCACCATTATAAAGGTATATCATGCCATCGCGACAACACAGTCCGTAACCGCAGTTTTCAGCAGTTTCAATTATTTTCTGCGTACAGGTATAGATATAATGCCCGTGACTGACCTCTTCGAAATCCACTTTTTCCAGACGATCGCAGATATACTCAGGTATATCGTAATGCTTCAGCTTAACTGCCGTTAGTTCAGATCCGGTTCTCTTCTCCTTAGTTGATTTCCTGAATCTAACCATCTCCTGATTGAGAAGATCAACCACGTCATTTTTAGTTGCCCCGTTCACCGAATCCCCGTTCACCGAATCCTTGTTCACCGAATCCCTGTTCACAGTTTACCTCCTTTCTCTCCGTTGTAGTTGCTTTTCAGCAGCGAAACGATGTCCGACTTACGATAATAACATCTGCCGTTTAACCGTGAATAGGGTATCGTTCCATTAATACGCCATCTTTGAAGAGTACGCTGAGTAATCTTTAATTTATTTATTACATCTTCAGTCTCCACCCAGTCGGGCCATTCCAAAAAATTTTCTTCTTTCATGTCTGCCTCCTTATATTTAGATTTACAATTTGAACGGTTACAAATATAAGGGGTGAAAACAGGTTATGAGTAGGCTGGGTTACTCATAAGGTTACTCATAAGGTTACTCATTTTACAGATATTTAATAAAGTTTAAGGTTGCTTTGTTTTAAAGCAATAGATTTAAGGATAAATGTTTGGGAAAAATAGTCAAGGTTTTGGTTTGTATGTTATTTTAAACTCCTACTTATCCGGTTTGAAATCATTATCGATCCTTTTGGATATAGCGGGGAAAGTTTCTCTAAAAGCTGCAGACAACAACTTCAGATCGCTGACATCTTTAGGTCTGTCAAAATCTATTTTCATTCTGTTCTGAATGTTTCGCAGATTCTTACCGGTAAACAGCTGGATTAGTTTAGCTAATTCACTCTTTTTTGTGTTATCTTCATTAACTCCCAAAGCATCAAACAATAACAATAATCCCTTTGTCTGCTGAGAGCAGTCGAATACAAAATCCTGACCTCCTTCATATTCTGTAATATCCTCTTCAAGATTATTTGTCGTTACATCTGTTTCAGCAGGTTTTATATAATTATTCTTCAACCAGCCCGACAATATGTTTAACATGATGCTTTTCTTTTTGGTGATTTCAAAATGGTGTTTTTCAGCCAAATAACAAATAACTTCTTTCACTGTACTGTCAAGCAACTCATCCCCTGAATCCAGCTCTTGCACGTAGCTATAAGCTTCTGAAGGAGTTTCTGTATTCACTCGCAGATAGTCAAATACCTCATAAGCTATATTGAATACTTTTAGCCACCATATATCATCCTTCCTCAGGATTAAAGAATTTTCATCATAAAACTTTTTGTTATCATCGTCTGTAAGGTATTCACAAAGGTTGGTTTTAGGGTAATCCTCCTTGTAATTTCTTATCAGCTCAGTAATAAGATCGATAGTTTCTATACTCACAGTTTTGGGTTCATACCCCGAAAGAATATGATTGTCAGTATAATTATTTTCACCGAGCACAATAATATTCTGAGCATAAATAAAACTGTCATCATGCATAATATATTGCAAAACTTCCATTCTTACCTGATAAGCAATGGTGTGGTTTACTTCACCCTTTCTCAATTCAAACTTTTCGTTTAAATTATCTTCGTTCGTGTTCTCGGTTAATGAACGCAATCTTTGATCAGCAAAAAGATGCCTGTTAAAATACTTAAATGTTTTACTCTTATCTGTCCTCAAAGGATACAGATCTAAAATTGTTTTTTTTACTACGTCGTAATAATCGACATTAATTTTTCTTTTCTTCAAAAGCCTTTTAGCTCTCATTTTTTTATGGTTTATATTTATAAATAAAAAATTACCGGGATATTTTCCCGATAATTGTATAGTTTTTTCAATATGTATAGACTAACTGTCTGATTTACAAATATACCAAAAAAATTGAAGAATTTTGACATAAAAATGTTGTGAATATGAGCTCCCACAGCTGTTTTTAGCAACATTTAGTTTTTTATCTGTTAAATATTAAAGATGTATATATTTTTGTTTTTTAGTTGTTTTTTAGCTGGATATTTTTACTATTCACCCATAATATTACATGCAAAACTCTGGTTAAAATTGAAATAGTTGGGGTGAGCGAATAATTGAAGTTGTCACTTATTGTCAAATATCAAGGTAGTCCTAATGAAGAAGATAAAATACTGGAAATAGAAACTTCAAATATCTTTGAAATAGTTGGCGTGGAAGAAGTAATTGAAGTTAAAGGAGAGAAGATTGAAGTTAAAGAAGGAATAACGCCAACTTTAGTTGGTATAGCAATTGGTACAATACGAGGCATACTTGTCGCCAAAATGACTTCAACTCTTGAACTCGAGAACATTTTTGTATATCATAGGGATATGATATGCTAATACTATCAATTTATCCTTGTCCACAAGTTTAGTATAATAACAACTAAAACAGGACGAAACAATATTCTTGTAATTGGTATATATTACACAATTGTATAATCTTAAAATTAAATTGTTTATAACTTATAGGAAAGTTGTCTGAATAAATATTGCTTAGAATCAATTTTATCCGTAAACTTGCATCTATCAGAAGATAAGCATGCCTCTTTCTGCCTATTGGAAGATAAAGAGATCATTAACATAACTAACATAGAAAGGAGGTAATTATAAAAAAAAATGTTAGTATAGAGTTTTTCAACCTTAATAAACTTAGGTTTATTGCTAACTTTATTGGTAAACCATCAATTATTCACGTTGCTGATGTTCAAGAAATGATTAGAAATGATCATTTGTCTTTCATTTTTAATATAATCAATGGCAATATCGGCTCCCAAGACAATTCGATTAGGGAAGCAGCCTTTAATTTAAGTCTTTGGCTCAGGCCATATAAGAGAAAATTATTAAATGCTGATCCCATTTGTCGATCCCGTCAAGTGTATAATCTGGATCACGACAGAATTATGTCTGAACAGCATATAAACGCACTTGAAATGTTTAAGATTGATAAAGTTTTCGATTATGTTTTAGGATTAAGCAAAGAGATTGATGAAATCTATAGAGTTTATAACAATGGATCTGGTATTAATCAGGATTATTCTGAATTGTTGCTGAATACTGTGGAGCGACATTTCAACGTTGTAATACGTACAATTATTGAGATGAATACAGAGTTCGACATACATCCACAACTTTTCGAATATTTAATTAATATAAAAAGTTTTCTCGATCACCTTCGAACAAAGCTTGAAATATACAAACCTGATCAATTAGCAATCGAGAAAAACTCTAGAAGCAATTATCAGCTATATAGCTGATAAAATGATGCGGAAGACTTGATAAAACTTTCTTCCTTTGATACCCATTAGAGCGGTAACTCTAATGAAATCATTTTTAAAGAGAAGTCGATTTTAGAAAGAGGATCGGCTTCTTTTTTTATTGTCTTGTTACCAATATTATTACGATACATCATTGATATATCAACGGTAAAAATACAAAACAAGTTCGTATATACAAATTTAATTACAACATTTTGTTGTATTTTAAATGTAAAAATAAGTATATCCACATCCCGCCTGGATTGCCACCCTCTGTGTCTATCCCCCGTAATAGTTACTCACAAAATATGTAAGTTGTCATTTTTTTTCACAACATTTCTTAAATTTCACTCCACTTCCGCAAGGGCATATTTCATTACGTCCCGGCTTTTTTTTATTGAAAAAAATAAGATTTTTATTTCCTCCATCTAATAACTTCTTGCTTGATTCTTCTAACTCTTGATTCTTCTTCCATTCTACATTATTAAAAGCTATATAATCTACAAGATGTGGGCTGTCTTTTAGTGTACCAATACCTAACCATGCATTACACTTTTTTCTGTATTTACTTGCAATAGAGTATTCCATTACCATTTCACTTAGTGAAAAGGTGTCATTATCAGGAATTGAAACAAAGCAAATGCCAAAATCCGGAGGTGTTGAGGTAGATAATGAATGTAACTTTCCATCAATTTTAGTTTTGTTTTTTGTCTCTTTTATATATTCAACAAGGTTGCTACGACTTGTACTTGACCAATCTAAAAGATGAAAGATTATATCGGTAACTTGTGGTAATTTTAATCTTTTAAGTTCAGATGTAAATTGATTGAAATCCGGATCTTTCCAATTGTTTTTTAATGGATCAGTTTCATCATTGGCAAGTTGGGAATTTCCAGTTTTTAAAGGGTAATAGTTCCTATCGATTAAACGTCCATAATAAGAATCTATTCCTACAAGGTCTGAACCATCTGTTTTGCAAAGTTTGTGCATTAAATGATATCCTAAAAATATCATTTCTTCTTCTGCCCTGAAATATCCCATTAAGGAAATTCTCTGCCGAATATAGTAAGTAAAGTCATATGGGTCTGAAAGATAGTGTACTAAAATCTCTAAGTCAAATATCGTAAGAAAAATCGGATAGGGATCAGACTCTTCCTTTTCGAGCATTATGAATGATTGATTGGTTATTGAAGGATAATTCTCAGTAGTTATTCCCATTATATATACATCTGTAATTTGATCGGAGAGTTCTATTATGTTTCCTTCCTTGTCATAAAAATGGGCATTACTATTCAGAATTTTAGTCCTAGACAATAAACCTTGATCATATGCATCTTGAACTGCACCTTTAAAATCCTTTTTTAATTGTTCATTATTTCCGCGTCTTGCTAAAAGTGTAAGTTTTTTTGATTTAACTTGAACACAAATAGCTTTACTGCCTAGAATACATAGTACATCTATCTCTGTATCATCAAGTCCTTTTTTTGAAGTTATTGTTACTGATCTGTAAGTATTTTCTATACCAAATACCTGTACCAATAAATCATAAGTTATTTCTTCACCCGCATCACCTCTGTGTCTAGATAATTCGTCTTTATATTTATCATCTTCACACATCCAGTAGTAGGGACTCTCATAAACAGCTTCCATTAACAGATAAGTTAGTGGGAGAAAATACCTTGAATCATCTAATTTTATAATAGGCTTAGAATTAAGGAAATTAAAGTACCCAATGCCTTCAAATTCAGTGTTAATACCATTACCTGCAGAACAAGAAAAATTCTGAAAAAAAGATTCAGTGTAAATTGAACTTTCAAATTGACTAATGTCTACTATAAATAAGTTAATTAGATTATTATAAAATGATTCCCAGTCAATTTTCAAATTGTTCATATCTTCAAATTCCTCAATATTATCTGGTAATTCGGGGAATAAACTTTGATATTGCAAAAAAACCAATTCAGGTATTAGATCACTTGTATCTTCAACTTGAAATATGTCTTGTAATTTCTTTTTGTCAATAAAATATATATTTCTAGATTTTTCTTGAAGTATAGATTTAATTTCTTTTACTAAGCCTACTGATTTCTCGATAGAGAATTTTTTATTTTCTAGCAACCATGCTTTGTCATATTTATATTTATGATGTAAAAAATTTAAATATTGAAAATCATAAGCACCATCACCAGCGTAGAAAATAGGTTCAATCATACCCCCTTCTTCAAGAAGAAAACTGTTACTGTTATCAATTTTACCTTTACTATGTTTTTCAATCTTTTCAGAGGTTGTATTTGCTTGAATACTGTTGAAAAATGGGGTCAAATAGGACATTTGAAGTTTTTTCATTAATTCGTAGGTCCTTCGTTTCATGCTAATTACAGAATCCGGTGAATCAGGTATGCTAAAGTCTATTTCATCTTTAATTATAAATCCCATTATTAGTGCTGCCTCTCTTATGCTAAGTGTTTTATGTGGATCAACCAAATGGAGTTTGTTTAATTCAATATGAAAATCTTCAAACAAAATCATACAAAAAGCATAAATATACCCTTTGGTTTTCACTAATTCCTTAATCTCGTTTAAAACAAATTCTGTGTTATTTTCATAATTCATAGTGGTAATTTAAAAACATATGAAAAGTATATTTTCTGTCAATTTCTGTGTTTTTAGGACTACTCCATACATTCCAGCTTTATTAATTAATAAAGTTGAAGTATTTTTCAAAGTTAACAAAAATGTATAAATGTAAAAGATGAATTTATATATAAATAATTAATGAGGTATTCAATAACGGTCAAAACATCCATGTTGCAAAATCACCTACCTGATTTACTGCTGTAATTTATATTTATGCAAATATAATGCAAATTACATATATAGACATTTGTTATATCCGATCTAATAATATTTATTTGCAATAAATACAACAATTAGTTGTATTAGTTGAATCAAAATACAACAGATGTTTGTAATAAACCCTACAGAAAATGATATTAGAAATAAAAATAAAAAATTTCCTATCCTTTAAAGATGAAGCTATATTTAGCTTCGAGGCAACTAATGATAAATCGATGGAAGATTATCAGGTTGTTGAAGTGGCACCGGGAGTAAGAATATTAAAGCTTGCAGTTGTTTATGGAGCCAATGCATCTGGAAAAAGTAATCTGATTAATGTATTTGTTTTCTTGAAGGATTTTTGGTTAGAAATCCCGGAAGACAAAGACGAAAAGACCGGAGTTATACCTTTTTTACTCGATAAAGAAACTCCATCACAGCCATCTGAGTTCTCTCTTACTTTTTATATTGAAGGAACTAAATATTTATACACGCTGGAGCTTGATTCAAAGAAGGTTTGTTCAGAAAAACTTTATTTCTACCCGGGAACTCAACCGGCTAAATTATTTGACAGAAAACTGGAAGGCTCTGTATCAGAAATAATTTTTAATCCTGAAAGAGTTAAAATTAGCCAAACAGCCAAAGATCAGATCATCCTTAAATGCTTGCCAAATATGTCGGTATTAGCTGCATATAATCAGGTAAACATCTCTGTACCAGAGATTGATGTAGTAATTAATTGGATCAAAACACAGGTGATTACTCCTATTTCTCCCAAATCTCCATTGATGAGTTCAGCTGAAAGACTAATTACAAAAAGTGGTGACTTAAAAAAAATCACAAATATAAGTTCTGAGGAAATTGAACAGGGGCTCCCTCTATCCGATGGTACAATACGAACGATTTGCCTTTCAAGTGCAATTAAAGATGCAGTTGATAAAAATGCATTTCTGGCAATAGATGAGATTGAGTCTTCACTGCATCCGAAATTAGTTGAATTCATTATAGAGGATTTCTTAAAACAACCGGGACAATCGCAATTACTGCTGACTACGCATTACGACGGACTGTTGGCACATGATGATTTACTAAGAAAAGACAGTATCTGGTTTACCGGCAAAAAAGATAATGGATCAACTGATCTTTATTCATTAACCGAGTTTAAAGGACTTAACAGGATAAGTTCACTAATGAAAGCATATCAGGCCGGCAGGTTTGGAGCTGTTCCAAATTTATAATAAGATGAGCGGAACAGTCTTCACATAAACACTGTCCGAATTACTCTTCAGATCTCCCGACGTAAGGTATACCCAGAAATGCAAATCATTTATACTTTTTGTAGTTTCAATCCCGGGCAATCTGTTCAGGTCGATTGTTGTACTGCCGTCCGACCTCTTTGCCCTGTTGATAAAGTTAACTGCTTCCGGGATAGCTGTATTGAGACAGGCAATATTAACCTGGTCGTTGCCTTTAGCGGGTAGGGAACTGCCTTCCGGTTGCGGGTCCCAGTTGAAGTGAACAGTCCCTGAATCCTTGTCAACTGTTGCCGTCACACCGGTCAGGGGTTGCAATTTTCCCCCTGCAATCTGAATTTTGCTGTAATCGACAGAGTAGTTGGGGTACTCGCCTGTGACAGCGTTTTTTAATACCATCGAAACCGCACTACGGAAAGCATTATTCACATCCTTGTATCCATGTTTGATGATACTGTTGAGCGGTGCGAGCGCACTGTTGGCAAGTCCGAACCTCATTCTCGAGGCCAGCTGCTTCGGCGTTTTAGGATCCGAAGGCACAGTGTATTGTCTGAAAGCCTGCTTTCCGCCCTTAGTGACATATGCAATAACCGGTCCGATTCTGCCGGACAGTCCCATTTTGTTCAAGTCTATTTTCCCCATAGTGTAAAGATTGTTTTTACCCTGCAATTTACCGAAAACCCCCCATTCCTGCAAACATAAAACGACGCAACATCATAATTTTATGATGATGAAACGATGTTGAATTGAGGTTGCAACGATGTTGATTTGGGGGAGGTATTGGGGAAGATAATTTATAAAACCGTAAACATAATATGCAGTTATTTAGTCTTTATTTTTATGATTATTTGTAATATTCCTGACCGACTCAATCTTGTAAGTAAATGAATCAGCTCTGTACCAGCCGATATTATACTCAACCGGCAGCCCGTTCATATCGCTTACGGCCCTTTTGCGAATCAGGATCGGATCACCTGTTTCGATTTCGAGCTTGGAAGCTATAAAATCATTTGCAGGGGCGGCGCTGATCTCTTCTTTGGATGTTTTGACTATTATATCGTAATCATTCCTTAAAATCTCGTAGAGAGGTCTGTTGAAGTTTTCCGTGCCATCCAGCGGTATCTTTGGGTTAAATTCGGATGAAAAATATACAAACGGGAAGTTGGTTTTCCCTCTGAGTCGCTCAAGTTTTAATACTCTGGTCTCTTCTGATATAGAGAAGAATTCTCTTGCCTCTTTGCTGGGCGGCTGCTTACTGATATGCAGTTCGAAATTCTCAATTTCCATGCCGAGTAACTGCATTTCCTGCGAAAAACTGAGCCAGTTGGTTGCTTCACTCGCGATGTTTTTCTCGGCAACCTGTGTACCAATTCCTCTTTTACGAATCAGGAGTCCTTCGCTTACAAGTGTGTTGATAGCCTGCCTTAAGGTGTTTCTCGACATTTTTAATTGTTCAGACAATTCAATCTCGTTAGGAAGCATTTTTCCCTGTTTGTAATCCTCCTGTTCAATCAGATCACGCAGATATAACTCCGCTTGTTTGTGTAAAGGCAGCTTTGGTTTCATACTTTTTTTGTCAAATATATTAATTATAACAAAAACAGCAAAATAGTTTGGTTATATTTATATTCTTTTTTACATTTGTATGTTCATACATGAAAAGATAATGGTTAAACATATGGAGAATTATAAAAGTAATTATGACAAATTTCCCGCCACGAGCATTAATGACGGGATGCTTATAAGTGGTTGGGACAACATACTGGATGAGTTGGTTGACAAACCGGATGAGTTGGTTGTCAAAACCGGCAATAATATTATTTGCGTTGAATGCTATCACGGTGTTTACGGGGATGAACTGATTAACAACCTGAAGAGGATACCACACGCTCTTTTCATCGATTCGGATGATTATTTCAAACCGGAGGAGGAGATCAGAAAGATGACACAGAATTTTATGAAAGATGATGTGCTGTTTGGTTATCTGAGTAACCTTAAAATGGAGGATTATCTTGATGAAGCAAGGGTGGCAGAATTAAAAAAACAGATTGCATCTTCAGAAAAAACAGGAAATATTATCGTTTTTGGTTATGGCAGTACATTGATAGCCGATCCTGACATACTTATTTATGCTGATATGCCACGCTGGGAGATTCAGCAGAGAATGAGAAGGAGTGAGGTGACCGGGATGGGTGTTGACAACCATCAGGATCCTTTTTCGATACAGTTTAAACGAGGGTATTTTATCGACTGGCCTGTTTTGGATAATCATAAAAAGAGACTGTACAGCAGGGTTGATTACTGGCTTGATACAGTTAAGGATACGCCTAAAATGATTGATCGGGACACATTTTTCAGGGGGATTGAGAAAACTGCAAACTCACCTTTCAGGGTGGTTCCGTTTTTTGATCCTGCACCCTGGGGCGGTCAGTGGATGAAAGAGGTGTGCGGACTGGATAAATCTGTTAAAAATTACGGCTGGTGCTTTGATTGTGTGCCGGAAGAGAACAGTCTGCTCTTTGACGTACGGGGTGAGATTTTTGAGATGCCCTCAATAAATCTTATTTTTCTTAAATCAAGAGAGATATTAGGCGATCCGGTAGAGGCGAGATTCGGCGACAGTTTCCCTATTCGTTTCGACCTGCTGGATACCATGGGAGGCGGCAATTTGAGTTTGCAGGTTCACCCCACGACTCAGTACGCCCGAGATAGTTTCGGTTTACCTTATACACAGGATGAAAGTTATTACCTGGTGGATGCCAAAGAGGATGCGCATGTATATTTAGGTTTGAAAAACGGGATTGACAAAGATGAAATGATTGCCGATCTGGAGAGGGCTAATAATAATCCGGGTGTGATTTTTGATGATGAAAAGTACATTAATATTTTACCTGCCAAAAAGCATGACCACTTTCTGATTCCTGCGGGAACAATTCACTGTTCAGGCCGTAATGCCGTGGTTCTTGAAATCAGTGCAACGCCTAATTTGTTTACTTTTAAACTTTGGGACTGGAACAGGCTGGGATTGGACGGTAAACCGCGGCCTATTAACCTGGAACGTGGAAAGAAGGTTATCAGATGGGAGAGGGATGCTGATTTTGCGGAAAAAGAGCTTGTTAATCAGTTTGTTGAGACGTCAAGTGGTGATGGCTGGGTTGATGAGAGGACCGGACTGCACAAGACTGAGTTTATCGAGACGCGCAGACAAACTTTCACTAAACAGGTGAGACATACTACCGGTGATTCGGTTAATGTGCTAACTTTGCTGGAGGGAAGGGAGATTATTGTTGAGAGTCCGACCAACGCCTTTGAGCCCTTTATCGTGCATTATGCAGAGGCGTTTATCATACCGGCGCATATTAAAGAGTACACAATAACACCTTATGGCGAATCGGAAGGCAAAAAGTGCATTACCATTAAAGCAAGTGTTCGTTTTTAAGTCATGAAAAACTGAAATAAAAATAAATATGAATCAAAACAGAGTACAAAAGGGGTGGATTCCCGTTATAGCCGTCTTTTTCGGTTTTTTTATCATGGGTTTTGTGGATATCGTGGGTATAGCCACAAACTACGTGAAGATAGATTTTAATCTTTCCAATTCGCTGGCGAACACTCTTCCGATGATTGTTTTCCTTTGGTTTGCTCTTTTCTCGATACCGACGGGCATACTGATGGGTAAGATCGGAAGGAAGAAAACCGTATTGATTTCCCTTTCGATTACTGAGCTTGCAATGCTGATTCCGTTTATTGTTTACAGTTTTGTATGGGTACTTGTGGCTTTTGCCCTGCTGGGTATCAGTAACACCATTCTTCAGGTATCGCTGAATCCGCTGGTAGCATCAATGTTTGATAAGAATAAAACGGCAAGTGTATTGTCAACGGGACAGTTTATTAAATCTATTTCTTCTTTACTGGGACCGATTATTGTAGGGTTTACGGCTGTCTATTTTGATAACTGGAGATATACATTCCTGCTTTTCGCGATTATATCGCTTTTGTCGGTTTTGCTTCTCGGCTTTTCGAAGATCAACGAGACTGTTGAGAGTAATCAGCAGAGCTCTTTTAAAAGCGTGATTGGTTTGCTGAAAAACAGATATATTCTGCTCAGTTTTTTGGGAATTCTTCTGATTGTGGGACTGGATGTGGGAATTAACACATCAGCACCGCAGATATTGATGGAGAGGGCAGGTTTAGAGATTAGTCGCGCCGGTTTAGGCAGCAGTGTCTATTTTATTGCTAAAACAATCGGAACATTCCTGGGGGCATTTTTATTACTGAAAACCCGGCCCCTCAGGTTTTTGAGAATATCACTTGTCATAGCGATACTTTCGTTTATCCCGTTGATGTTTGGAACCGGTTTGTGGGTGATACTGACAGCAATTTTTGTTATCGGTCTAACCTGTGCAAATGTTTTCTCAATTCTTTTCTCACTCGCGCTTAATAAACTTTCAGAACGTTCAAACGACATTTCCGCACTCATGATTATGGGTGTGTCGGGTGGTGCAATTATTCTTCCCGTACAGGGAGTGGTTAACGATGCATTCGGACTGATTGCTTCGCTGCTGGTGCTCCTTTCCTGTTTGATTCTGATTATGCTTTTCACACAAAAACTGAAAGAGAATGCTAAATAATAAGGGTAAAGTTATATTAACATTGGATGCAGGGGGAACAAGTTTTGTATTCTCTGCAATTTCTGACAATAAAGAGGCTGTAGAGCCAATCACCAGTGAGGCTTTTCCTGCCGACCTTGGAAGGTGTCTCGAGACTATGGTTGACTGTTTCAACAGGGTTATTGAAAAACTGGATACTTATCCTGCGGCTATAAGTTTTGCATTTCCCGGT
>JAQVXD010000013.1 GCA_028709385.1 Fermentimonas sp. | reverse complement strand
CTATGCAAACAATGGACTCATTTAATTTTGCCGACAAGAAGGCATTCGTGCGTGTGGATTTCAATGTGCCGCTCGATGAAAACTTCAACATCACTGATGACACACGTATCCGTGCAGCTGTACCCACACTGAAAAAGATTCTTAAAGACGGAGGCAGCGCTATTATCGGATCACATCTGGGCAGACCAAAAGGTGCTACCGACAAATTCTCATTAAAGCACATTTTATCGCGTGTATCAGAACTGCTTGAAGTGGATGTTCAATTTGCAGAAGATTGTATAGGCGAAAACACTGAGGCAATGGTTGCCGCTCTTCGTCCGGGTGAAGCACTGCTGCTCGAGAATCTTCGTTTCTATGCAGAGGAAGAGGGTAAACCACGTGATGTGGCTGCCGATGCATCAGAAGAAGAGGTTGCAAAAGCAAAAAAGGCTCTGAAAGAATCACAGAAAGAATTCACGAAAAAGCTCGCTTCTTACGCAGATGTATATGTTAATGATGCTTTTGGCACTGCTCACCGTGCTCACGCATCCACAGCTCTGATTGCTGATCATTTCGACGCTGGTCATAAACTTTTCGGATACCTGCTTCAGAACGAAATCACAGCGGTAGAAAAGGTGATAAAAGAAACTGAGAAGCCATTTACAGCTATTATGGGTGGTTCTAAAGTTTCAACAAAAATTGAAATCATCAAGAACCTTCTGGACAAGGTTGACAATCTGATTCTTGCTGGTGGAATGACATACACTTTTGCTAAGGCATTCGGCGGAAAAATCGGTAACTCAATAGTTGAGGATGACAAACTTGATCTGGCTATGGAGATCGTGGAAATGGCTAAAGAAAAGGGTGTAAAACTTATTTTAGCAACAGACGCCAAGATTGCCGACAGCTTCAGCAATGATGCTAAAACCGGCTTTGCTTCGGTAAAAGAAATACCTGAAGGATGGGAAGGTCTGGATATCGGTCCCGAATCTGAAAAAGCATTCACAGAAGTAATCAAAAACTCAAAAACCATCCTTTGGAACGGTCCTGTAGGCGTATTTGAGTTTGACAACTTCGACAAAGGCTCTCGTACTGTATCAGAGGCAATTGTAGAAGCAACCAAAAATGGTGCTTTCTCACTTGTGGGCGGTGGCGACTCAGTAGCATGCGTTAACAAATTCGGTCACGCTGATGATGTTTCTTACGTATCTACAGGCGGCGGTGCACTTCTTGAAATGATAGAGGGTAAAGTTCTTCCTGGAATTAAAGCAATCAGAGGGTATTAATACTTCTGATTAATTAAGCCATAAAATATCCACAGGGGCGGGTCATTTGTTTGATCCCGCCCCTGTTTCATTTTACAACCTTCTAAGTATACTTAACCAATACATCAGATGTGAATTCGATACACATAATAGACACTTCGCTTAAAGCATCCTCGATAAATTATGAGGTTGATACGATGTTGTAACGAAGATGTTACATAGTTGATATAGCCGATGTACGTCCGAATCATTACCTATATTTACCACTTACACCAACAAATGCAAATTCATTCTTGTGACAATAAGCACATATAATTCAGGAAACACTATAATGGGATTCTTTGGAGTTTTGAGGTAACGTATTGGTTTTTTTTGTAATTTTGAAACCTATTTCGAAAAAGTATGGGATTACGGGATATACCTGTAACTCCTGTCATGCAATCACAAGACAATGAATATTTCGTACAACTGGCTCAAGGAGTATCTTAAATTTGATTTAACACCGCAGCAAACATCAGACGTGTTAACACATATCGGACTTGAAACCGAAAGTGTTGAAGAGGTTCAGACTTTTAAAGGTGGTTTGGAAGGTTTGGTTATCGGTGAAGTTTTAACTTGTGTGGATCATCCTAATTCTGATCATCTGCATCTTACAACTGTTGACATCGGTGACGGAAACGAACCGCTTAATATTGTTTGCGGGGCTCCTAATGTGGCAGCGGGACAGAAGGTGGTAGTTGCTACTGTCGGCACCACTCTCTACTCAGGTGATGAGGAGTTTAAGATTAAACGTTCGAAGATACGCGGCGAGGAATCAGTGGGTATGATCTGCTCTGAAGCTGAACTTGGCTTAAGTGATAATCATGATGGCATTATAGTTCTTCCTGAAGATGCAGTAGTGGGTACTCCTGCAGCTGAATATTACAACGTTAAAAGTGATTGGGTATTTAGTATAGATATTACACCAAACCGTGTTGACGCTGCTTCTCATTATGGTGTTGCAAGGGATCTTGCAGCATGGCTGAAACAGCAGGGAAAACCGTTTAGCTTAACAAAACCGTCTGTTGATGATTTTGCAATCGACAAGACAGATGGGGGTATTGAGGTGATTGTTGAAAACAAGGAAGCGTGCCCGAGGTATTCGGGACTTACCATACGCGGCGTGACTGTGAAGGAAAGTCCCGACTGGCTCAAAAATAAGCTTCTTCTGATTGGCCTGCGTCCTATCAATAATATTGTGGATATTACCAACTTCATTTTATATGAAACAGGGCATCCGATGCATGCGTTTGATGCTGCATATATAAAAGGTGATGAGGTGGTTGTGCGCACATTGCCTGAAAAGACAAAATTTACAACTCTCGATGAGCAGGAACGTGAATTGAGCGACAAAGACCTGATGATTTGCAATTCTGATGAAGGTATGTGTATTGCAGGTGTATTCGGCGGTATGTATTCAGGGGTTACAGAAAAAACTACTGATGTGTTCCTGGAGTCGGCCTACTTCCACCCTACTTGGGTAAGAAAGACAGCCCGCAGACATGGTTTAAATACCGATTCATCATTCCGCTTTGAACGTGGAGCAGATCCCAACAACACTGTTTACGTTCTTAAAAGAGCTGCTATGCTGGTTAAAGAGCTTGCAGGAGGTGAGATTTCGGGTCATATAAGGGATGTTTATCCGGTTGAGATTAAGATACCAAAAGTTGCTTTAACGTTCGACAAAATCAACAAACTTATTGGGAAAGAGATACCAAAAGAGGATATTAGGAGCATTCTGAAAAGTCTTGAAATCGATATTGTAATTGAAGTTGAAAGTGGAATGGTGCTTAGTATCCCCACATACAGGGTTGATGTTACCCGTGAAGTTGATGTTATTGAAGATATACTTCGTATTTACGGATACAATAATGTGGAAATCAGCGACTCGCTAAAGGCAAATCTTTCATACCAGACTCCTACTGACAGGAAACAAAAACTGCAGACTCTTATATCGGAGCAACTTACAGCCAACGGTTTCAATGAAATTATGAATAACTCTCTCACTAAAAAGAGTTATTATGAAAAGCTGGAGACATACCCGCTTAAGAATTGCGTTTCTCTTGTGAATCCGTTGAGCAACGATCTGAGTGTAATGCGTCAGACTATGCTTTTCGGGGGACTTGAAAGTATCGTTTATAACCGTAATCGCAAGCACGCAGATCTTAAATTCTACGAGTTCGGCAATTGCTATTTCTTCGACGCGGAGAAGAAGAGTAATAGGGATATTCTTTCGGAGTATTCTGAATCTACTTATATTGGTTTGTGGATAACCGGAAAGCGTACACATAAAAACTGGGCAGCACCGGAAGAGCAGAGCTCTGTATTTGAGCTGAAAGCGCATATTGAGAACATTATGACCAGGATTGGAATCGGTCACGACCGCCTTGTTTATGAGCCGCTTCAGAATGATCTATTTTCGGCTGCTATGACTATTGGCACGAATAACCGAAAATTCGGCTATTTTGGTGTAGTTTCAAAAACAATAAGGAAGTCGTTCGACATAGATTCAGACGTTTTCTTTGCAGAGATGAACTGGGATCTTCTGATGAAAGAGTCTGAGAAACAATCTGTGCAATTTTCCGAGATCTCAAAATTCCCGGCAGTAAGCCGTGACCTGGCTCTGCTTATAGACAAGAATATCACCTTCGCACAGATAGAGCAGGTTGCACTTAAATCAGAAAGAAAATTGCTGAAGAACGTTGTGCTGTTTGATGTTTATGAAGGAAAGAATCTGTCGGAAGGAAAGAAATCGTATGCTGTCAACTTCATTATTCAGGACGAAGACAAGACACTAACCGACAAGCAGATTGATAAGGTAATGAGTAAGATTCAGCAAAACCTTCAGAATGAGCTGGGGGCACAATTGAGATAATTCAGGGATAAGTTTAAAATATCCCGGAGACATAAAACATATAAAAGCAGGCATTTAATTTAAATAGCAAGGGGCGTAATCAAGATAACATTATGGGAAGAGCATTTGAATATCGTAAAGCAAGAAAAATGAAAAGATGGGGCAACATGGCCCGTGTTTTCACCAAATTAGGAAGAGAAATAACTATTGCTGTTACAGAAGGCGGTCCCGAGCCTGACGCAAATCCAAGATTAAGGGTACTTATCCAGCAGGCGAAGAAAGAAAATATGCCTAAGGATAATGTTGAGCGCGCTATAAAAAAGGCTACAGACAAAGACTTCTCCAACTACAAGGAGATGATTTACGAAGGTTATGGTCCATATGGCATAGCGATTGTTGTGGAGACGGCTACCGACAACCCTACCCGCACTGTTGCCAATGTACGCAGCTATTTCAACAAGCATGGCGGCTCTCTTGGTACTACAGGAAGTCTGGAGTTTATGTTCGACCATAAATGTGTATTCAAAATAGCACCTAAAGAGGGCGTTGATCTTGAGGATCTTGAGCTAGAATTAATCGATTTCGGAGTGGATGAAGTAGTTAATGAAGAGGAAGATATTCTTCTTTACGGCGATTTTACATCCTATTCAGATATACAAAATTATTTGGAGGATAACGGATTTGAGATCTTCTCGGCAGAATTTGAACGTATCCCTAAAGACACCAAGGATCTTGAACCGGAACAGCGTGAACAGATAGAAAAACTACTTGAGAAGTTTGAAGAAGATGATGATGTTCAGAATGTCTTCCATAACATGTCGGAATCGGTAGACGAAGACGAAGATGAGTGAATCGTAAGACGAAAGTAGTAGCGCATAGCGGAATCGAACCGCTATTCATTGCCTGAGAAACAATTTTCCTAACCGTTAGAAGAATGCGCCTTGTTGGTTAAGACTACAAAATTATAAAAAAGAAAATTGTTATAAAATAATTTTCTTTTATTTTTTTAGTATGCTTCTAAAGATCACCCATGATTCTGCAAATTACTTTCTGTTCTGCAGGTCATAATATTTCTCCAGAGCTTCTTTTGCAGCAGCATAGGAGCTTTTTTTGGTGTGCAGCAGATCATCCTCAAGCTTCACTAAAAGAGCAGCAATTTCAGGATTATTATAGAAATTGTTACGCAGATCTTCATTAATTGTTTCGAACATCCTGTACTTTGCCTGCTCATTTCTTTTTTGATAGAAGAATCCATTATCTTTAACAAATTGTATATAACGGTCGATCATATCCCAGATCTCTTCTATACCCAGGTTATAATATCCAGAGTAGGTAAGCACTTCAGGTGACCATCCTGAATCCGGTAAAGGGAAAAGATGCAGCGCATTTTGCAGTTGCCGCTTTGCTATATTTGCTTTGGCTTTGTTATCACCGTCGGCCTTATTAATCACTATCCCGTCGGCCATCTCCATAATTCCTCTTTTTATTCCCTGGAGCTCATCACCGGTGCCCGAAAGCTGTATCAAAAGAAAGAAGTCCACCATCGAGTGAACGGCAATTTCCGACTGCCCTACTCCCACTGTTTCTACAAAGACATAATCAAAACCTGCAGCTTCGCAAAGAACAATAATTTCGCGGGTCTTACGTGCCACACCACCGAGAGATCCTGCTGACGGAGACGGTCTTATAAAAGCATCCTGTTCAACCGAAAGCCTCTCCATGCGTGTTTTATCACCAAGGATACTGCCTTTAGACCGTTCACTTGAAGGGTCTATTGCAAGCACAGCAAGTTTATGACCATTCTTCAAGAGATGCATCCCGAATGAGTCGATTGAAGTACTTTTTCCTGCACCCGGCACGCCTGTAATACCTACTCTGATTGAATTACCTGAGTGAGGCAGGCAGAGTTCAACTATTGTTTGAGCAAGTTCGTGATGATCGGGAAGTGAACTCTCCACCAGCGTCACAGCTTTGCTTAGTATTGTACGGTTGCCCGACAAAATACCTTCTACATACTCTTCTGCTGAACGTGTTTTTCTCTTTGCCCGTTTTTTAAGATACGGATTCACACTTGGGGGTTGGGTTACTCCTTTATTCACAATCAAACCTTTGTATTTTTCGTCGTTCTCGGGATGTTTCATTATCTGATTAAATATTAAAACCGAATGAAGTCATTTGCAAATTTACTTCATTCGGTCTGTATTATCAATCCGAAAGTAAAATATTATTTTCTCGGCGTCACATTACCTTTAATAGTAAGCACATAAACCGTATCCGGCACATTAGTATAAACCCTGATAGTTTTGTTGAAAGTACCAGGACGACGCACAGTTGAATATTGCGCTGAAATTGTTCCTTCCTTACCCGGTAATATCGGTTCACGGGTATAGCTTGGAGTTGTACACCCACAGGATGAGGCAACACGCTGAATGATGAGCGGAGTATCGCCTGTATTTTTGAACTCGAAGCGTGTGGTCACAGCTCCAATCTCCTCTTTTATTGTGCCAAAGTTGTGTTCTGTTTTTTCGAAATCCATGGCCGGCTGCTTTTGTGCAAAAGTTATTCCGGTCATTAACAAACTGAATAGTAAAATAAAACCTATCTTTTTCATTGTTATATATTTTGTTGATAATTATCTATTATTCTCCTATAGACACAAAAATAACAATTCTGTTTAACAACAGTTCTTTTATTTACTTATTTTTCACAAAATCTTTTTGTAGAGTTTGATATTGTGCAGGGAAACTTATCCTTTTCTTTCAATTTCCCTAAGACTCTCCATCTTCTTCTTATCCAGGAATCCGTAGATATCCTCAAGGTGTTCAGTGACTTTCCGGTTGCCGAATTCGTACACTTTTGTGACCAGTCCGTTCAGGAAATCGCGATCGTGAGAAACAACAATCAGTGTTCCTTCAAAATCTATCAATGCCTGTTTAAGGATATCTTTTGTTTTCAGGTCAAGGTGGTTGGTGGGCTCATCAAGAATAAGCAGGTTCACCGGCTCCAGCAGTAGTTTTATCATTGCAAGGCGTGTCCGTTCACCTCCTGAGAGGATCTTCACTTTCTTGTCAACATCTTCCCTGCCGAACATGAATGCACCCAGTATATCCCTTATTTTAGTACGAATGTCGCCAACGGCAATATCGTCGATGGTCTGGAAAACAGTCAACTCTTCATCCAGCAGCGACGCCTGGTTTTGTGCAAAATAGCCTATTTTTACGTTATGTCCCAATTGTAAATTCCCTTCGAAGGGGGTTTCGCCCATGATACATTTTACAAGTGTGGATTTACCTTCACCGTTGCGACCGACGAATGCCACCTTTTCACCCCGCTCTATGGTGAAATCCACTCCGCTGAAAATAATCTTCTCATCATACGATTTGCTGACGTTTTCGGCTGTTACGGGATAACTGCCCGAACGGGGTGCCGGTGGAAAGCGGAGTTTAAGTGCCGAAGTATCTATCTCGTCAACTTCCACCAATTCCAGTTTTTCCAGCATCTTTACCCGCGACTGCACTTGCAATGTTTTGGAATAGGTACCTTTAAACCGCTCGATAAACTCTTTGGTTTCAGCGATCATTTTCTGCTGGTCTTCATACTGTTTTTGTTGTTGCTCACGACGCTCTTTGCGCAATTCGAGATAGTGGGTGTAGGAAGCTTTGTAGTCGTAAATACGCCCCATTGTAACCTCTATAGTGCGGTTGGTTATGTTATCCACGAATGCCCTGTCGTGAGAGATGACAACCACGGCCTTGGCACTGTTGATAAGAAAATTCTCAAACCATTCTACGGAATCGATATCGAGGTGATTAGTAGGTTCATCGAGCAGTATAAGATCAGGGTCCTGAAGAAGTATTTTTGCCAGCTCGATACGCATTCGCCATCCTCCGCTGAATTCGGAAGTCATCCGATTGAAATCACTTCGTGAAAATCCCAACCCTAGCAGCATCTTTTCCACGGCTGAATCATAGTTGATCTCTTCGATACCGTAGAACTTCTCGCTTAATGCAGCAACCTGCTCAATGAGTTGCATATACTCGTCTGATTCGTAATCGGTACGTGTGTTAAGTTCATCATTAATTCTTTGAATCTCTTTTTCTAACTCATGAACACGTGAAAAAGCACGTGCAGTCTCCTCAAAGACAGTGCAGTCGTCCTCTGTCATCAGGTGTTGTGGCAGATAAGCAATCGAGAAATCCTTGGGCATCGAAACCCTTCCTCTGGTGGGCTCACGCACACCAGCCAGTATCTTGAGTAATGTAGATTTCCCTGCACCGTTTTTGCCCATCAGTGCAACACGATCCTTGGGGTTTATTGCAAAAGAAACATCGGAGAACAGGGTGGTCCCCCCGAACTCAACAGCTAACCCGTCAACCAGTACCATATCTTATTTTATTTTTACGGCTGCAAAGATACGTTATGAAATCGGTTTGAGAAAATTACAAAGAGGATCTAACGGGTTATCTTGAGCCGGAAAGTTTCACTCTTTTTAACTATGGTGAAGGGCTTAGTTATAATTGAATCATTTTAATAAAAAAAGTATTATGATTAGATTGAAAAAGAGTTGTCTAAATCAAAATATTTCGTAACTTTGGGTTTTTCACTGAATTTATTTATTATAGAGATTGACTGCTAAATTGAAACAACTGCAATCAATAAGCTATACACGTCATTAAACAGAATATCATGGTCAAAAATCTATTCTTTAGAAACGACAAAAGCCCAAAAAACGTACAGATTAAAAAGGACATTTTAACTCATTTCATGTCTAACGGCAATGATACTATCTCTGAAGTATCGAAAGTGCTTGATCTTAGTGTTCCAACCATAACAAAGTTTATAACAGAGCTAATTGATCAGGATCTTATTAAAGAGTTTGGAAAAGCTCACACACCGGGTGGCAGGCATCCCTTTGTTTATGGGTTGAATCCTGAATCCGCATACTTTGTAGGTGTGGATATGACACGTCACCATTTGAGTATCGCTCTGATGGATTTTACCGGGAATATAGTAGAAAACCAGATGGGTTTGCCTTACACATATGAAAACACACCAGAATCACTCGACCTGCTTTGCAGTCATATACAAAACTTCATCGACAAAACGGGGGAACGCAAACAGAAGATATTTAACATTAACCTTAATATTTCAGGAAGGGTAAACCCTGAATCTGGTTATAGCTACAGCAGCTTTTATTTTAATGAGCGACCTGTAAGCGAAGTACTCTCCAAGAAGCTGAATTACAATGTAGGTATTGATAATGACACCAGGGCTATGGCCTACGGTGAATACATGAAAGGCACTATTGATGTCGCTCAGGATATTATTTATGTAAATATTTCATGGGGACTTGGCATTGGTATAATTATTGACGGCAAACCATACTACGGCAAATCGGGTTTTTCGGGAGAGTATGGACATTTTCCGGCTTTTGATAATGAGATTTTATGCCACTGCGGTAAAAAAGGTTGTCTTGAGACAGAAGTTTCGGGTCTGGCTATTCACAGAATGGTACATGAGCGTATTGCAAAAGGGGAGAGCACCATTTTAACTGAACAGGTTAAGGATATAAGTAAACTCACTTTAACCAATATCATGAAAGCCACTGCACTTGAGGACCCTCTGTGTATCGAAATTATTGAAGATGTTGGTTACAAGCTTGGAAAATACATTGCAGGCCTGATCAATATATTCAACCCTGAACTGGTTGTTGTGGGCGGGCAGGTTGCTGATGCAGAAGGATTTATAATGCTCCCAATCAAGAGTTCAGTAAAAAAACACTCACTTGGCCTTGTTAATAAAGACTCTGATATAGTAGCATCTAAACTGAAAAATAAAGCAGGTGTTATAGGTGCATGCATGATTGCAAGAAGCAGGTTGTTTGTTGAGTGAGTGTTAATTTATCACTTAATAACAATAAAACATTACATATTCTCGTTTTTTGTCCTATTTTTGCGTGATATTAATTTAGCAAAATATGGAAAAAAAACATTTTGAAACTCTGCAAATTCACGCAGGTCAGGAACTTGACCCTATAACAGGAGCAAGAGCGGTTCCTATCTATCAGACCACAGCATACACGTTTAAGAGCGCAGAACATGGCGCAAATCTATTCGGACTAAAAGAGTTCGGGAACATCTACACCAGGTTGCAAAACCCTACAACTGATGTTTTTGAAAAAAGAATGGCTGCACTTGAAGGCGGTGTAGCTGCAGTTGCCACATCTTCTGGTATGGCAGCACAGCTGCTGGCAATTCATAATCTGGCTTCAGTAGGCGACAATATTGTTTCCACATCTTTTCTTTACGGCGGAACTTATAATCAATTTAAGGTGGCTTTTGCAAGAATGGGCATTGAGGTTCGTTTTGCGGACGGGGATAATGCAGACAGCATTGAATCGCTTGTTAACGAAAAGACTAAAGCAATTTACCTTGAAACAATAGGTAACCCTGAATACAATATTCCTGATTTTGAAGTTATAGCTGAAATAGCACGTAAGAATGATATCCCGCTGATTGTAGATAATACATTTGGACAGGGAGGCTATCTTTTCAACCCTATTGAATGGGGGGCGAATGTTGTACTTCACTCGGCTACTAAATGGATTGGCGGTCACGGCACATCAATGGGCGGTGTAATTATTGACGGCGGTAATTTCAACTGGGGCAACGGGAAATTCCCAATGTTTAGTGAGCCCTCGGAAGGTTATCACGGACTGAACTTCTGGGAAACATTCGGCAGTGATTCACCGCTTGGAAATATTGCATATGCCATCAGATGCAGAGTGGAAGGATTGCGTGATTTGGGACCTGTGAATAGTCCTTTCAACACTTTTATGCTGCTGCAGGGACTTGAGACTCTGTCACTAAGGGCGGAACGTACTAACTACAACGCATTAGAACTTGCAAAATGGCTGGAGAAACACCCGAAAGTTGAAAAGGTAAATTACCCGGGACTTGAGGGCAATAAATACAACTCACTGGCCAAGAAATATCTTAAGAACAACGGTTTCGGAGGGGTATTGTCATTCTTTGTAAGAGGTGATGTGGAACAGACTGCAAAGGTTATTGACAATTTGGAAATGCTTAGTCACGTTGCAAATGTAGGTGATGCGAAAACATTGGTTATTCATCCTGCAAGCACTACTCATCAGCAACTCTCTGAAGAGGCACAAATTGCAGCAGGGGTTTATCCTAATTCAATACGCATCTCTTTAGGACTCGAACATATTGATGATATTAAAGCCGACATAGATGGTGCTTTAAAGCACATTTAGTATTGTGAGCAACAGATAATCTTTAAGGTTAATAAACACGAGGGTGATTTCAATATATTCTGAAATACCCTCTTTTTTTCTGTTTAATCTACAACTTTCTCAATGATTTCTTCATCATCAAGAAGTAACCTTAGCTCCTGACGAAGATCTACGTTACTCACTTCCAGATCTTCAATCAACACTCTCTGCCATATCTCTTCTACCCACCTGTTTTGCTCAACACCGAATTCATCAATGGGCTGAAACCAACGCAGGTACATGAAGTTATCATGCGACATTTTGATTTGGAGTGGATTGTCTTTCCCTTCCTGACTTTTATTAAAAGAATTGATAATTGATTCTGTATATAAATCTCCTTCAAGTTTATAAGAACCATCTACAGTAATAATTGCACCTTCTTCTGTTGACATAAAATTAATAAATCTTCCATCCGACTGCACAATCTTAAACATTCCACTGGGAGTGACCTCATATCCCGCCTCATCACTATTATGGATAGCTTTCACTTCCCACAAACCGATAATACTTTCAGCATTTCTGTCAGCTTTTCTGCTTATTGCATTTTTTGAGGTGCTGCAACCTGCTGACAGCAGAAGTACACAGAAAAATAAAATACACCCGACCGTTTTCATAATATTATATTTTAGAACTTCCGTTTTAAAACTCTATTTCCCCAAAACAGACTAAAGTAAATCACTATTACACAGATAATTTTCCAAATCTGATAGCAGAACAAAACATCTTCACAAATATAACAAATAATAGATATTATTGTTGATTTTTTGAAATTAATTGAATCTCTTTTAATTAATTGCTGAAAACGTGTTTGCTTTATTTTAATTGGCCTAAAAAAACAGAAACCAAACAGATGTTTGGGAATTTATTTGCTATAGCATTTATTAAATTTACGAAAAAGAGCAGCTAAACATTGGGTATTAGTATGAAAACGTATATTTTTGTTTTCTATTGGATAGAAACTAAAAAAATGAAGATAAACTTTAGGGAGCGCACCCCTCAACTTATTGCCCTGATCGGAATTTTACTTATCGTTACTGCTATACTAATCGGTTTTCTTGTGACTCGAAATTCACAAGTGAAAGAGTTGCAGGAGCAGTATATTGTTGACAAACAGGAACTGGAAGATGAGTATGAGGCTATTTCATTACAGTATGAAGGCTTTAAGTTTAGTGTACAGAATGATTCATTGCTTTACAAGCTTCAGAATGAACAGGCCAAAGTACTGCGCTTACAGGAAGAGTTGCGTATGACACAGGCAAGCGACAAGGCAGAGATTAAAAGACTGTCAGATGAGCTTGCAACACTGCGCAAGATACTGCGTTCTTATATCCATCAGATAGACTCGCTTAACACTCTTAACAATGAGCTGAGGGCGCAGAATGAACAGATAACAGATCAATACAACAGAACCAGCCGTACACTTCAGCAAGTTTCACAGGAAAAGGAACAACTATCGGAAAAAGTTTCACTGGCAGCACAGCTGGTAGCAACAAACATTAATGCTAAAGCTGTTAACGACAGAGGAAGGGAACAAAGCCGCCTGAGCCGCAGTACACAGTTTGTCGTTACATTTACCATAGCAAGAAACATAACAACAGAACCGGGCGAAAGAACAGTATTTGTAAGAATCCTTTCACCTGACGGTACTGTTTTGTCTAAAAGTCCTAACGATAAATTCCCTTATGAAAACAGTGAAATCCTTTACTCAATGAAGCGAATTGTGGAATACGGAGGAGAAGAGATTCCTGTAACAATGTACTGGGACATTGAAGAATTTCTTATGCCCGGAACATTTAAAGCGGATATTTTTGCTGACGGCCATCACATTGGTTCACATAGTTTTGTGATGGAGGACTAAATCCTAAAAGTCACAAATGATCATTCAATCATTTTAAGAAAATCCTCTTCACAGATAATTTTCACGCCCTGCTTTTGTGCTTTCTCAAGCTTAGCGGGACCCATATTTTCACCTGCTAAAATATAATCTGTTTTCTTAGAGACAGATCCGCTGTTTTTGCCCCCGTTCTGCAGAATCATAGCTTTATACTCATCCCTTGAATGATGCTTGAAAGTACCGCTGATTACAATTGATAACCCCTTTAATTTTTCTGTCTTGGCGGCCAGAATGTCTTCACTTAATTCGAACTGGAGGCCATGATCTTTAAGTCGCTGAACAAACTCCATAAACTCAGGCTTTGCAAAAAAATCAATAATACTTTGTGCGATACGATTGCCAATCTCTTCAACCGAAGTGAGTTGCTCTAAAGTTGCCTGTATCAGCAAATCGATACTTGGAAACGCACTTGCCAGTTTCTGAGCAACAGTCTCACCCACAAATCGAATCCCAAGAGCAAACAACACTCTTTCGTAAGGAACAGATTTTGATTTCTCGATACTATCTATAAGATTACGTGCACTGGTTTCGCCCCAACGCTCAAGACCTACAAGATCTTCAAACTTCAGATTATAAAGGTTTGAAGCATCTTTGATAAGCCCTTTGTCATATAGCAGAGTGATTGTTTCGGGACCGATGGTAATATTCATTGCCCTTCGGGTGACAAAATGCTCTATACGCCCTTTGATCTGTGTGGGACAGCCCTCTGTGTTTGGACAATAATGTGCTGCCTCATCCTCGTTTCTTACAAGCGGTGTACCGCAATCGGGACATTTGGAAGCAAACCGCACTTTGTCTCCAATCATGAAATTATCCTGTCGTGCTTCCAGATTCACAGCTGTTATTTTAGGTATAATCTCCCCACCCTTTTCAACATAAACCATATCACCGATGTGCAAATCGAGAGCATTTATTGCATCTTCGTTGTAAAGTGATGCACGCTTGACTGTTGTACCGGATAGAATTACCGGCTCAAGGTTAGCCACAGGTGTAACAGCCCCTGTTCTTCCCACCTGGTATGTAACAGATTCAAGTCGGGATATCGCCTGTTCCGCATTGAATTTGTAAGCTATAGCCCATCTGGGAAATTTTGATGTTGATCCAAGATTACGTTGCTGAATCAGAGAGTCTACTTTGATTACAATCCCGTCAGTTGTCACCGGCAGATTCTTTCGCTCAACATTCCAGTAGTTTATGAAATCAAATATCTCTTCCGGTGATTTACATCTCCTAATAGAATCTGAAACGTTTAAGCCCCATTTTAGTGCATGATTCAGATTATCATAATGGCTGTCTGTGGGTAAATTATCACCGGTGATATTGTAAATATAGGACTCGAGTCTTCGCGAAGCTACAACTCTGGAGTCGAGCAATTTCAGTGTACCCGACGCTGCATTACGGGGATTTGCAAAAAGAGGCTCTTCCTGCTCTTCACGCTCTTTATTTATCTGCTCAAATGAATTCCACGGCATCAGTATTTCACCGCGTACTTCGAGATAATCAGGCACATCATCACCTTTGAGAATTAAGGGTATATTTCTTATCGTTCTGACATTGTCTGTTACATCATCACCCATGCGACCGTCACCGCGTGTTACTGCCCTGACGAGACTGCCTTTTTCGTATATCAGTGATATCGATGTACCGTCATATTTTAGTTCGCAGACAATCTCAAACTCCTCATTTAACCCTTTTTTCACACGGTTAAAAAAGTCGGTGACCTCCCCTTCAGAATATGTATTCTGAAGCGAAAGCATAGGGTAGCGATGATTTACCTGAGGAAAATTGTTACTTATATCACTGCCCACTCTCACAGAGGGTGAGTTTGGATCGCGAAATTCAGGATATTCAGTCTCAAGATCAATAAGCTCTTTCATCAGACTGTCAAATTCAAAGTCTGATATTACCGGCTGTGACAGCACATAATAGTTGTAATTATGCTCATGTAATACTTTCCGGATTGAATCGATTTTCTCTTTAATCTTTTCCATACTATTTAGTGATACATCCTTTACTGAAATATTCTCATCCAGGGGTAAACAGTTCTCTTGTTACTATCTTTTGTAATATTGTCGATAGATGCCGAGAGAGTTAATGTTTGCTGAAAAAGCACATTGCCCTCTGTGAAGTGAAGATTACCGTTCAGTTGTATACTAACCCTGTCAGTTTCCATAAACCTGATATAAAATTTACTCTTAAGATATGAGGTTCCCTGAAGAAATGGTGTGCCCCAATATAAATATCTGCCATACTGGTTATAGAATCTCATTCTGGGATCACCCGTATAAAATGTATTCTCTGTTCCGATACCCCAAAATTCAAGGTTTGCTCTTGATATGAATCCCACGGGTTTGTGAACAATATCAGCCTTTCTGTCCCGCTCTATTCCTGCAAAAACACCTACAGACAATAATCCTTTTAAACTGTTGGCAGATTCAAATTCTACTCCGATTGAAGCTATTCCCTGCATCTGTTCGCTTACACCATAAATAGGGTTTCCGGGGTTTGTGCCTGCGTAATGAAAAAGATAAGACTGGAAATCACCAAATAATATACCTCTGGCAGTTTTACCTGAAAAGCCGATAAAGAAACTCTCTCTGTTTTCGGGAGTGGCATAGCCTGTCCAATCCATCCAAGCGTTGAAAAAATTTCTCTCTTTGCCTATCTGCCAGAACAAGCCTTGCATTAACGGAGTAAAATAGTTTACGGAATCACTGAAGAAGAAATCGGAATAGTTTGACAGCACATCTCTCCTGGGGAAAGAGCCGGCGCGAAAAAAGGTGTTCGGGGCATTATATTGATAGAAAAGTGTTATGTCAACTTTGTCTATTGCTTTTTTCATTCCCGGTATTTTTAATAAATCCACACCGCCAACTATCGTATGTGCGGAGTCCCATGTGATACCGCCCGAAGGTGTAAACCATATACCGTTTAAGGTCTGTGGCTCAATATAAGAGGATTTCTCATACTCTCTGTTATCAAAAAAATAATCTAATCCAAGCTTCCACATATAATCCTGAGCCTGAATCGAAACTATTGAGCAAAATGTTAACAACAGAAGTAAAAATCTCATATATCTGCTCTGTTTTTAAATGGTAAAGATAACTATAAATCTAACTAAATCTTTCTCTCTTTCCATTTTTCACTCCTAAGGTAGAAGAAAGACATAGTCATTAGTAAAAACCAGTAAACATGTTCGGTTGTCCATGCTGCAGCAACTGAAGCTTTCATGTAAACAATAATAAACCACATGTATGTGACATAAAACAGAAGGGTTATTATTTCAAACTTAAGAGCTGTGCGGGTATTCCCTGTTCCTGAAACGGCACTGAATAGGACGGAGCCCAGACTGTATATTGGCAGGGATGATATCATTACGTATAACGGTACCACAGTATCTGAAATCAGTGAAGGATCGTCTGTGTAAATTTTGATCATTAATTTTGGGAAAGCAAGGAGTACTGAAATAACTATCAGCATTACACCCAGACTAATCAGGGCTAGTCTCTTAATCAGTCCCATAACCTCATGGGTCCAGCCTGCACCAATGGTATTGCTGACAAGGGTGCTTGTACTTGAACCTATTGCGTGTGACGGTATCGTGAAAATTGTATAGAAACTGCGTACAATATTTGTTACGGCAAGTGGTCTCTCACCCATATAATTTTCTATCAGCATGAAAAACAAGAACCAGGTGGAGATTGAGAAAAGATATTGAGCCATCATGAAAATGGAAATATCAAGCGTCTTTTTAATAACAGTCCATTGGAATCTGATCTTATTGAATCCGTATTTCAGAAGATCTACAGTTTTTCTTGTATAAATCAGGAAGAAAAGAGTTGATGAGAATTCTGCTATAACTGATGCAATTGCTGCACCGCCTATCCCCATTTCGGGCATTCCTAAATTACCGAATATAAGCCCGTAATCAAATATGATGTTTACGACACCCATCACAACAGCATTTATCGTGAGCACATTTGTACGTGCAATTCCTATATAAAATGCACGAAACATAAGATTGAAAAAGGCGAATATTAATCCGAACACACGCCATTGAAGATACTCTGATACAGCCCCGGCGACGTCTGCAGACTTAAACAATGCGGGAATCCAGTTGACAGCTCCAAATCTCAATAAGGGGATCAGAATAATTGCAGGAATTAATAAGAAAAGCGCTCCCTGTATTACTATATCACCGATTTTACTGTAATTTTTTTCTCCGTTTCGTCGCCCGATAAGTATCTGGCTTCCCATACTAAATCCGAAGCCGAGAGTGTAGATAGCAATATACATTACACCCGCCAGTGCTGAAGCTCCAAGCTCTATCTCTCCCACTCTTCCCAGGAAGGCTGTGTCAATAACCTGTATCAGATTCTGAGCTAAAAGACTCAAAAAGATTGGGGCGCTGATTTTAAAAATGTGTCTGTTGGTATACACTTCAGTTTATTAAAAACCGCCAGATACAAAAAGTAGCTGACGGCATATGTAACAGTTAATACTATTTTTTTAATCGATTTGATTTTCCATCGAGATTGATGACAGTCGGACTGAAAGTTTTGGCCTCTTCAAAGGGTATTGAAGCATAGCTCATTATAATTATTATATCACCTTTTTGAACTTTCCTTGCTGCGGCGCCGTTAAGGCAGACAACTCCTGATCCTCGCTCACCCCGTATGATATAGGTCTCGAAACGTTCCCCGTTATTGTTATTTACGATTGCCACTTTCTCGTGAACAAACATATTGGCTGCATCAATCAAATCTTCATCAATTGTGATGCTTCCTTCGTAATTCAGGTTGGCATCCGTTACAGTTGCCCTGTGTATTTTTGATTTTAAAATTTCGACCCGCATATATCTTTTATTTGTATCTGATATTATCAATTAATCTTACATCTCCGCAAAACACTGCAATACAGCCAACAATGTAATCAGAGTCGTTCCACACTGTGACTTGCTGCAGATTGTCTCCATCTACAATCTGAAAGTATTCTGTTTTTAAACCGGGAACATTATTTATCCTTGCGATTACGTAATCAGAAAGTTTCTCAGGTGTATATTCGCTCATCGAAGACTTGCTTTCTCTTAAAACTTTGTAAATTTCTGAGGCATTCTTCTTTTGCTCTTCAGAAAGGCGCTGATTACGACTGCTCATCGCTAATCTGTTGCTCTCACGAATGATGGGCATACCGATTACATTAACTGGCATTGAGAGTTGTCTTACCATATCTCTGACAATAGCCAGCTGCTGAAAGTCTTTTTCACCAAAATAGGCATTGTCAGGCTTTATTATAGCAAACAACTTGCTAACAATTTGTGCAACACCGTTGAAATGTCCGGGTCTGAACTCTCCTTCCATTACTTTATCAAGCTGCCCAAAATCAAATACCCGTTTATCCTCCTCAGGATACATCTCTTCAACTGAAGGAGAGAAAACATAATCAACTCCCAATTCTTCGAGTAATTCATAATCTTTTTCCGGTGTGCGCGGATAAAGCTTTAGATCCTCATTGTTATTAAACTGGGTAGGATTAACAAACACACTCACAACGCTTATATTATTATCTGCCGTACACCTCTTCACAAGAGAGGCATGGCCCTCGTGAAGGGCACCCATTGTAGGTACTAAACCGATAGTTTCTCCCTTTTTGCGACAACCCTGCAGTTGATTTTCTATTTCGGATATTGTATCTATTATTTTCATCGCCCGCATTTTAGAGTGCAAAGCAACAAAATAATTGCCACATATAGAAAAGAATTTGCATTATTTCACTCTAAAAAACAACCGCAACAACACTTATGTGGCTAACTGACTGCCACTTATAACTTTCATGCATTTATATTTTGTTATTATGTGGATTTTTTTTATTATCTTTGTACTCAAATTAAGATAATTAGCTTCATGTCTCAAAAAAAAATTTTATACATTTCTCAGGAAATCTACCCTTATGTAGATGAAACAGCAATCTCGAACACTTCACGATATTTACCTCAGGCCATTCAGGAGAAAGGCATGGAAATTCGTGCATTCATGCCAAAGTATGGTAATATCAATGAACGAAGGAATCAACTTCATGAGGTTATACGACTTTCCGGTATGAACCTTATTATTGACGATTCGGATAACTCTCTGATTATAAAGGTAGCCTCTATCCAACCGGCACGTATGCAGGTTTATTTCATTGACAACGAGGATTATTTCCAAAACAGAGAAACACTGGTTGACAAGAACGGTGAAGAATATGACGATAACGAAGAACGCAGTATCTTCTTTGTACGTGGTGTTATGGAAACTATTAAGAAATTAAGATGGGTTCCGGATATTATTCACTGTCACGGTTGGTTTAGTGCATTAGCACCGCTTTATGTCAAAAAAGGATATAAAGATGATCCATGCTTTAAAGATGCAAAAGTGATATACTCAGTTTATGACGAAACTTTTAAAAAGCCCTTCAACAAAAATGTAGCTGAGAAGCTCCGTTTTGAAGGAATCGGTGATCCTGAAATTGAGAAAGTAAAAAGCAGAGGAGTAATGGATTATCAAAATCTAATGAAACTGGCTGTTGATTTTTCCGATGGTATAATTCTTGGAAGTGAAAACATAGATCCGGAAGTTGCTAAGTACATAAAAGATGAAAAGGTAGAACTTCTGCCTTTCCAGCCTGACTTTGACAAGAGTGTGGTTGAGATAGAATCGTTCTACAATAAGATTGCAGACTGAGAATTTCTTTCTTAACTAAAACTTATTTTAGCTTCACCTATACACAATTATATTTAAAAATAGAAAGAAAGATTCATTCTGTTTTTAAATCACATTATTTTTTTGGATATTTGCGGCGTTGAAATAATATATTGAAACTAATGAAGCTCAAAACCATATATAAGTTACTTTTAATAACCTTTGTCGCAATTTTCACTATCTCCTGCAACGACACTCTTGATCAGGTAGGTTTCTCTATACAGCCCGATAAGGACAGGCTGACGGTGGGTATTGACACCTTGCAGCTTCAGGCACGTACAGTGCAGGTTGATTCCATTTTTGGGAAAACAAGCTTTCCGGTACTCGGAGAATATGCAGATCCGGTTTTCGGCTCAATAAAGTCTGAGTATATTGCTGAGTTTTATCTTCCCAAAGGGATGGAATTCAAAGAGGGAGCAGTAATTGACTCAGTAAGGGTGGAAATAGCCTACACATCGATGGTTGGGGACACAATCGCTCCTATGACATTATCAGTGTATGAGGTTGTAAAATCCCTGTCAAGCACAAATGATTACACAAATGTTAACCCGGAACTGTTTGCAGATATGAGTGCCCCTCTTGGAGAGCAAAGCTTTACAGGGAGAAACTCAACCAACAGAATAAAATCTTACACAGCGCAGGATTACTCCACTGTTACATACACAGAATATTTCATAAATGTTGAAGTACCTAAGACTATAGGAGATAAATTTCTTGAAGAATTTAAGAAAGCAGGTCACGGTAAATTATCGGACACAGATACTTTCAGAGAGTTCTTCCCGGGACTATATTTCACAACAAGCTTTGGTAACAGCACAATTATCAGCGCAGATCTGACCTCACTGTTTGTTCATTACCATTATCTTGACGAAAAAGGATCTTCAACCAAACAGGATACAATACGTACTGATGTATTCAAATTGAATAATACACCGGAGGTCAGACAAGTCAACCACATTAAGAGCAGTAATGACGAGCTGTTGGTTGATAACCCTGATGTTACATATATAAAAAGTCCAGCAGGTGTTAATACGGAGATAAAGTTCCCAATTTCTGAGGTTCATGAGAATTTACAGTCTATGGCACTGAACCTTGTAAACTTTACGGTTTACGCGTTACCCTATGAGTCTGAAAATAAAATGGTGAAATTAAGTCCGCCGGATTATTTACTTCTCATTAACAAAGATTCATTAGACGGATTTTTTGAGAATCGCAAACTTAGGGATAATGTTACAAGCTTTCTTTCTGAGAAGTTTGACCCATCAACATACTCTTACAAGTTCAATAATATTTCGTCGATGATAAATTATTATAACCGGGAGAATAATGACGAACCGTATGATCTTGTTTATTATCTGATACCGGTTGAAGCTACCTATACTTCAGTACAACAGGGCTATTCATCTCAACAAATGCTCACCAAAATTCAAAATCTCATGTGGCCCTCAGCTACTATTTTAGATAAGAGGCAGGGTAGTCTGCAGTTGGAATTAATATTTAGTAAGCTTTAATTATTCTCCTTTAGATTTTTACAAACAGCTTTCTATAAACAGGAAAGTGTTTTAAACAGGTAGTTGTTAATTCTAAGAAGGCAGGTTTAAATCTTCAGAACAACAAGCCCTGCTCACTTCCTCTTTTATTTCGACCAAGGTGACGGTATGCCAGATCGGTAACCTCTCTTCCGCGCGGAGTACGCTTGATAAAACCCTCTTTAATTAAAAAAGGTTCATACACCTCCTCAATTGTTCCCGGATCATCTCCGACAGCAGTAGCAATGGTGGTTATGCCAACCGGTCCCCCCTTGAATTTATCGATAATTGTAAGAAGAATTTTGTTGTCTATTTCATCCAATCCATACTTATCAATATTAAGGGCTTCAAGAGCATATGTTGAAATAGATTTATCTATTGAACCGTTTCCTTTTACCTGGGCAAAGTCACGAACGCGCCGCAGTAAGGCATTCGCTATACGTGGCGTACCGCGGCTTCTTGATGCTATCTCCTCAGCAGCATTTTTATCACACCTGATTTTAAGAATATCGGCAGACCTGAGTACAATTCCTGTAAGGGTTTCAGCGTCGTAATACTCAAGATGCATATTAATACCAAACCTTGCTCTCAAAGGGCTTGTCAGCAAACCGCTTCTGGTTGTAGCGCCAACCAAAGTAAACGGATTAAGGTCAATTTGTATCGAACGTGCACTCGGACCCTTGTCTATTAATATATCAATCCGGTAGTCTTCCATTGCACTGTATAAATATTCCTCTACAATTGGTGATAAACGGTGTATCTCATCAATAAACAACACATCGTTTTCTTCCAATGAAGTTAAAATTCCTGCCAGATCACCCGGTTTGTCAAGAACAGGACCGGATGTTATTTTAAATCCTACGCTCAGCTCATTTGCTATAATATTTGCCAGGGTTGTTTTACCCAGTCCTGGAGGTCCGTGAAGCAATACATGGTCGAGAGATTCCCCTCGCATACGTGCAGCACTGACAAAAATCTTCAGATTTTCCACAAGACTGTTTTGTCCCTTGAATCCGTTAAAAGTAAGCGGTCTCAAAGTCATTTCAAAATCACTATCGGTGTCCTGAAAACTGTTGTTGCTGCGAATATCGAAATTCTCTTCCATAGTGTATATTAATACAAAAATAGTTATTTATTACGGTTTTTGGAAATTGCCGCTACATTTCGCTTTAAACCGCTGAATTTTGTTCTCTTTACAGCGGAACCCCGAAAAAGCTTTTGATACTCCTCCTCATTCATTTCTGTCAACTTTATCAAATCTATTGACATAAAATCATCCGACGGCATAAATTCAGGAGTATCATGAGGTGTCGACACCCTGTTCCACGGACACACTTTCTGACAAATATCACAGCCAAAAACATAGTTTTTTAATTTGGGAGCAATTTCAGGTGAAATTTCACCCCTGTTTTCTATTGTCTGAAAAGATATACACTTGTTAGCATTTACCAGAAAGGGCGATTCTATGGCTTTTGTGGGACAGGCATCAATACACCTTGTACAACTCCCGCAATTTTCAGAAATAGGTGAATCATAATTAAGTTCAAGGTCAACGATTAACTCTCCGAGAAAGAAAAAAGATCCCTTTCCGGGAATTATCAGCAAAGTATTTTTACCCATAAACCCTATGCCCGCCTGTGCAGCCCAAAACCTTTCCAACACAGGTGCAGAGTCAGAGAAATACCTTCCAGTAACATTTTGATGCCTTTCCTTTATAAATTCAAACAACTGCTTAAGCTTACCCTTTATCACATCATGATAATCCTTCCCGTAAGCGTAATAAGCAAACTGAGGCGCATGAGCCGGTTGTTTTTGATGAGGATAATAGTTTAGTGCAACAGAGATAATAGATTTGGCACCACCCACGAGTAAACGGGGATCGATTCTTTTGTCGACATTCCGTTCCATATAACTCATAGTGGCTTGATGATTACCGGCCAACCATCTCATATATCGCTCTTCTTCTCCTGAATCAGTGGCACGACAAATACCACATGCATAAAATCCAAGCCTTAAAGCCTCTTTTTTTATCTCTTCCGAAAAAGTCATTATTCTAATCTAATAAATTCAGATCCAACTATTATATAAAGATAAATCTCTTGACACCTTTTTCAAAAATACAAAAATATATGCGATTAATTAGTGTTTAAAAGGTAATAAAACGAACTCATGTTTGTTTATCCTCACACTTCTGGAAAAAATGTCTATTTTTGCAATCATAATCGGCAACAGGTAACCTCTCATGACGGAATCTTCATTAAAGAGTAAAACTATTCTGTCCCTTTTCTGGAGTTTTATTGATAAGTTCGGGCAGCAGATGCTTAATTTTGTGAGCATGCTGATCCTGATGAATATTGTCAGTGCAAAAGAATATGGGATTATCGGGTCACTCGCAATCTTTATCGCATTCTCATCAATACTTATTGATAGCGGTTTTGGCAGAGCTTTACTTAACAGACAAAACTTAACAGATGAAGATTATTCGACAGTTTTTATTTTCAATATATCACTAAGTCTTGGGTTATATCTGCTGCTATTTATATCTGCACCCCTGTTAGGTGAACTATTTCACACTCCGGAGATTATACCTGTTTCAAGAATACTGTTTATATCTATAGTTATTAATGCATTCGGACTAATTCATCAAACGATATTAACTAAAATAGCAGATTTTAAAGGTCTGTCGAAAATTAATCTATTTTCACTTCTTATTGCTGATATTGTTGCAGTAATAATGGCAATTAACAATTTAGGTGTATGGGCTTTAGTATCTCAAACTCTGCTAAATGCCTTTTTCAGGACTATTTTTCTGTGGATATATTCACGTTGGCGTCCTAAAACCAGATTCAGTAAAAAAAGATTATCTGCCTTTTTCTCTTTTAGTAGCAAACTCCTTGCATCCAATACAATATCCACAATCGCCAATAATATCTATCCAAGTTTAATAGCGATGTACTATCCGATGAATCAGGTAGCCTATTTTAATCAGGCTAAAAAATATCAGGATATACCCTTTCTGACTATGTCTAATACATTTCGTTCAGTAGCAATGTTGATTTTGTCTGAAGTTAACAAAGACAGAGAAAGGATGAAAAGGATAATGAGCAAACTAATGAAATCAATATCGTTTATCTCCTTTCCGGTAGGGCTAATCATGATAATAACTGCGGAATCACTTTTTTTCCTGTTCTTCAAAGAAAAATGGCTGGCTGCGGTTCCTTATTTCAGAGTACTTACATTCGCAGGAATGCTTTCCCCATTTATATTTATTTTTAACGAACTGTTCATTGCGAAAGAAAAATCAACTTATTTCCTAGGTGTTGAAATAATAAAAGCAATTTTATTAATAATCCTGATCATAGTTCTTCTGCCCAAAGGGTTAATGGCCCTTGCTGGAAGTTGGGTAATATACATAACCCTTACTCTGCTGATTTCGGTTATTTTATCAGGCAAGCTGATAGGTTACACTCCTTTACATTTCTTAAAGGACATACTGCCCTATTTGACAGTAGCTCTTTTCTGTGCCGTTATATCATATTACATTACACTAAACATCCAAAACAGTATACTCTATATTCTCTCTAATGCTTTTCTGACCGGAGGATTATATATATCACTCTGCAGAATATTAAGACTTGAAATGTCAGAGGAGATTGAAAACTGGTTTTCTAACCTAAAAAAGAAAAAGAAATGAAGGATTCGTTACTATTTATACGTTTTGCAACTCAATATGCCAAAGAGAACAGAACCTTTAGACATATTAAACAATTCAAAAGATGGCATAGAGATAAAAAGTCGGGAGATAGCACCTTAAGCAGGGGCCTACCCTGGATGACATATGATGCTATAAATTTTCTCGAACAAATATGCAATAGGAGTATGAGAGTGTTTGAATGGGGATCGGGAGGATCCACACTGTTTTTTGCTTCACGTTGCAAAGAGGTTACATCTGTTGAGCACGATACATTCTGGATTAAGTCACTACGAAAAAAAATTGAAGAGCTTAACCTTGACAATGTTACAATTAAAGAAATTGAGAGTATGCCTATTAACAACTTTGACACATTAAACCCTGAAAATCCCGATGATTTTATATCAAAGGAAAAAAAATCATCTGGCTTATCTTTTGAATACTACGTAAAGTCAATAGATCAGTTTGAAAAGGAATATTTTGATGTCGTTGTCGTAGATGGACGTTCCCGCAATTCCTGTATCAAGAGAGCCATACCTCATATAAAAAAGGGAGGTTATCTGATAGTTGACAACAGTGACCGTAAATATTACCTGTCACCTTTCCCCTATCTCAACAATCCTGAAAAATGGGAAAAGAGAGAATTCATGGGACCTGTGTTTTTCCAGCACGCCTTCGGAAAGACAACTATATTTAAGAAACTGATCAGTTAGCAAAAATAAAGTCCAGTTGCCTGCGCTCAAGATTAGCTTTAGCCACCTGAATAGTGACAGGTTGCCCGAGTCGGTATTCTCTTTTAGTGCGACGCCCTACCAGTCTGTAATTCTTCTCATCCAGTTCATAAAAGTCATCATCCAGCTCCCTGATAGGAATCATTCCCTCACATTTATTCTCGTTGATTTCAACATAGATACCCCACTCGGTAACTCCTGACACAACACCGTCATAAACTTTACCGAGCTTATCAGACATAAACTCTACCTGCTTGTATTTTATTGAATCACGTTCTGCATTAGCTGCAACCTGTTCCATATCGGAACAATGTTTGCAATCTGCCTCCAGAGAGTTATGATCAACACTTTTACCGCCGTCAAGGTATCGTTCAAGTAAACGGTGAACAAGCATATCAGGGTATCTGCGTATCGGTGAAGTAAAATGAGTGTAATAGTCAAACGCCAAACCGTAATGCCCTACATTCTTTGTAGAGTAGATAGCCTTCGACATCGTACGAATAGCAATAGTTTCCACAAGATTCTCTTCCGGGCGGCCCTGAACTTTATCAAGCACGGAATTCAAACTTCTTGCTACTTCAGACTTAGTGCCGGTAGTTTTCATTTTATGTCCGAAACGAAGAATAAAAGCATTAAATGTATCCAGCTTTTCAGGATCCGGCACATCATGTATCCTGTAAACAAATGCTTTTGCTTTTTTATCTCTCGGCACCTTACCGATAGCCTCTGCCACAGTTCTGTTAGCCAGAAGCATCAACTCCTCTATTAAATGATTTGCCTCTTTTGATTCCTTGAAAAACACTCCGAGTGGTTTACCTTTTTCATCGAGGTTAAATTCCACCTCATATCTTTCAAAATTGATAGCACCACTTGTAAATCTCCTATCACGCAACTGCTTAGCCAGATCATTCAATTTCAGTATCTCTGAAGAAAAAGCACCTTTTCCCGTTTCAATTACTGCCTGTGCTTCCTCGTAAGTAAGTCTGCTGTCTGATTTTATTACAGTACGAACGATACGGGACTTTTTCACTTCTGCATTCTCATTCATATTGAAAATAACAGAAAAGCACAGTTTCAACTCGTTTGGTCTGAGTGAACACAGCCCGTTGCTCAGTCTCTCCGGCAACATAGGAATTGTACGATCAACAAGATATATCGATGTTGCCCTTTTCTCAGCCTCTTCATCAATCAGATCGCCCGGTCTCACATAATGCGTAACATCGGCAATATGTACCCCAACCTCCCACAGGTTTGGTGACAGCTGACGAATCGATATCGCATCGTCAAAATCCTTGGCATCTTTAGGGTCAATTGTTATCGTAAACACATCCCTGAAATCCTCCCTTTTGGAAATCTCTTTATCATCAATTCTATCAGAAATCAATTCTGCAAATTTCTCAACTTTCTCGGGATATTTATAAGGGAGGTCATACTGAGCAAGAATTGCGTGCATCTCAGTGTCATTCTGTCCCGGATCACCAAGAATGTCAATCACCTTACCTACCGGATTATTAGCCTTCTCGGGCCACTCCACAATTTCCACAACCACCTTTTCGCCATTCTTAGCACCGTTAAGATCCTCCTTCGGTATAAAGATATCATTTGAGAGATACTTACTGTCCATTACTAGAAATGCAAAGTGCTTCTGAACATCCAGGACTCCTACAAAACGACTCTGCGTATGCTCAAGAATCTCAATTACCGCACCCTCGGTATCTGCACGTTTCCTTTTCGCAAGAAGCTGCACACGCACACGGTCACCGTTCATAGCGTGCTTACTGTTACGTTCGGGTATATGAATAATATTCCCGTCATCATCCGCAACAAAGAAATTTTTGCCGTTACTTCTTCTTTCAAAGCGGCCTTCGAGGATTAGTCCCCTGTTATTAATCCTGTATCTTCCTCTGGATGATTCAAGTATAACCTCATCATCGCGCAGTTTATCTAGCACTTTTATCAGCACTCTGCGACCCTCCTCACCCCTTACATCTAAGGCTGCTGCAATTTGCTTATAGTTATATTGCTTATCTTTATTCTCTGTCAGGAAATCAGTTACTGAGATGGTTAAATCTTTTTTTCTGGGTTTTGATAAAGGTTCCTGCGAGACTGCTTTTTTACTCATAATTCTTTTGATTTAGATTCTAATTGATACTAAAACAAACCAATCAGTGTTTTAGTTACGCAAAGTAATAAAAAATTCGCCAATACTCTACTTTTAAATCATCAAGTTATTGTTATTTTTGCAACAACTATGATTAATCAGATAAACAACAAAAAGGTACTAATAACCGGCGCCAGCGGTTTTATCGGAAGTACGGCAGTTGACAAAGCACTCGAGCTTGGACACGAAACCTGGGCTGGCATCAGAAAGTCCAGCAGCCGCAAGTATTTATCGGACAGTCGCATACAGTTTACTTTTCCGGATTACTCCAACAAAGAAAGTCTAAAGAACCACTTAAAGGAACTGGTTGAGAAACATGGCAAATTCGATTATATTATTCACATTGCGGGTTTAACAAAAGCACTTCATAAATCTGATTTCGATAAGGTTAATTATGAACAGACACGAAATTTAGCAGAATCACTTATTGAAATAGACGCAGTACCTGAAGCTTTTGTCTTAATGAGTTCACTGAGTGCCCTGGGAACAGGTGACGAGAAAAACTACACACCGATAAACAGTAACCATATTCCTAATCCAACCACTGCATACGGAAAGAGTAAACTAAAAGCAGAAAACTTTTTAAAAGGACTCAAGAACTTCCCCTATCTGATTATCAGACCGACAGGCGTTTATGGTCCGCGTGACAAAGATTACTTCATTCTAATGAAAGCCGTGAAAGGGGGACTTAATGTAGGTGCAGGCTTTAAGAAGCAGGTTCTCACTTTCATCTACAGCGAAGATCTTGTTGATGTAATATTCAAGCTGCTGGAAAAGGGTATAGTAAGGAAAGAGTATATTGTTGCCGACGGAAATTTATATACAGATTCGGAGTTTAACCAAATTGTACAGGACGCTCTTGATAAAAAACATGTTGTAAGATTAAAAATACCCCTGTTTATTGTGAAACCTGCAGCATGGATAAGTGAAAAGGCAACTTCAATATTAGGCAAGGCATCTACATTTAACAGTGACAAGTATCGCATCATGAAGCAGCGCAACTGGGCATGCGACATCACTCCGCTAAAAGAGGATATAAACTTTGAGCCCAAATACAGGCTGAAGCAGGGAGTGGAGAAAACCGTGAAATGGTACAAAGATAATGGCTGGCTCTGAAAAGAGTTCAATTTTACTCATTAATAGTGTAAGTCAGCCATTTTTTGTATTTTTGCTCTTAATAAGTAATTAGCATAAATGAAAATAGCACTTATAGGATACGGAAAAATGGGGCATGAAATTGAGAAAATTGCCCGTGAAAGAGGACACGAGATAGTATGCACAATCGACATAAATGAAGAGGAGAAGTTTAGTTCCGATTCATTTAAAAGTGCCGATGTAGCAATTGAATTCACTTCGCCTAAAAGTGCGCTGAGCAACTACACAAATGCTTTTAAAGCAGGAGTCCCTGTAGTATCCGGAACCACAGGGTGGCTTGAGCACCTGGACGAGATAAAGAGTGAATGTGATAATAACGGGAAAACCTTCTTCTACGCCTCTAATTTTAGTCTTGGCGTAAATATATTTTTTGCACTCAACAACTATCTTTCTAAGCTGATGAACCTTTTTCCTGACTATGTAATAAGCATGGAAGAGACTCATCACATACATAAACTTGATGCACCGAGCGGAACAGCTATCACTCTTGCTGAAGATATAGTGTCGAACGTTGACAGAATAAACGGCTGGGTATTGGAAGAAAATATCACAACTGACACTCCTGACAACAAACTAAAAGTTAAATCTTTCCGCGAGGGTGAAGTGCCCGGCATACACACAGTAATATATGAATCGGAGGCCGATACCATTAAGATTACACATGATGCTAAAAGTCGCAGTGGATTTGCACTCGGGGCAGTTCTTGCCGCTGAATTCACAAAAGGTAAGAAAGGATTTCTAGGCATGAAAGACATGCTCGGAGATCTGTAAATCATCAGAACAAATATTAAAGAATATGACTCTTAAAGAACATTTCGGACAAGCCTCGCGCAGACAATGGTTATGGTTTGCCGTGTGGACAATACTCACCATTTTATTCTCAATCTGGTCTCAATCCATATGGGTATTACTATTCATATTGCTTTTTCTGGATATATATATCACCAAATTTATTCCATGGGGATTCTGGAAGAAATCCAAAAACAACCTGTTCCGTAAAACTATGGAGTGGGTTGATGCTATCCTGTTTGCATTGATTGCAGTATATTTTATCAATACATTCTTTTTTCAGAACTACCAGATCCCGACATCCTCTCTTGAAAAGTCGCTGCTGGTAGGCGACTTTCTGGCTGTAAGCAAACTGAGTTACGGTCCCCGTGCCCCGATTACACCCCTTTCGTTCCCGCTTGCCCAGCACACAATGCCTGTTACCGGCGGCAAATCATATATCGAGAAGCCTCAGTGGAAATATAACAGACTCAAAGGATTTGGTGAAGTGGAGAGAAACGATATAGTTGTGTTTAACTTCCCTGTCGGGGACACTGTTGCTCTCAATCAGCAGGGAGTTGATTTTTATCTGCTTTCTAAATTGAATCCGAACGGAAGTGCAGGTGTGCGTGCTGACAAACGTACATACGGAGATATAGTTTATCGCCCTGTTGACAGAAGGGAGAATTATGTAAAACGATGTATAGGACTGCCGGGTGAAACAATTGCATTAAAGCGCGACTCAGTTTTCATTGATGGCAATTATATTCCAAATCCCAGGCTGTCGCAACATAACTATATGATTCACACCGACGGAACAGTTATATCTGCAGATGTTTTTAGTGGTATGGGTATAAACATTGCTGACTACAGCACACAGAACGGATACGGACAGACTGTTACCCGCTCACAGGATCTTACGGGAGTTGACAGCTTAAGTATGTCGATGTTTAACCTGAAGCCCCGCAACCGTAACAATGGCAGAATCTATTTCAGCATACCTTTGACAGATGAAATGGTGGAAGAATTGAAATCAAAGCCTTTTGTATGGGATGTAATCGGAGAGAGGGAACTGCCGGGCACAAGCTATTATTTCCCTCTTGACTATGAAACGCAATGGACAAGAGACACATACGGTCCATTATGGATACCCCAAAAAGGTACAACCATCACATTCGACGGTGACCTGGATTATAAGGTAGCAGCATACGAGAGGTGCATTAAAAACTATGAGGGCAATGAATTTGCTTACCATGACGGGAAAGTTTATATCAACGGTGAGGAGGCTGACTCCTACACATTCAAGTATGATTACTACTTTATGATGGGCGACAACCGGCACAATTCGGCCGACTCACGCTCATGGGGATTTGTACCTGAGGATCACATCGTTGGCCAGCCTCAACTTATCTGGTTGTCTCTCGAAAAGGACAAGAGTTGGTTTAAGGGTAAAATTCGCTGGAACAGGCTGTTCCGCAGTGCTAAGGTTCCTGCATGATACTTCCCGACACATCTGTAACTCTGTTCTCCTCTCTTTACCTTGCCCCGATAGAGTATTATTATGCTCTTAACAGGTGCGATGAGGCGGTTATCGAGGTTAACGACAACTATCAGAAGCAATCTTACCGCAACAGATGTGTCATTGCAGGTGCAAACTGCCCGTTATCTCTAAGCATACCCATAGAGAAGCCGGAAAGCGCCAAAGCGTTAATGAAGGATATCCGCATTGCTGAACATGGCAACTGGCGACATCTCCACTGGAATGCAATTATTTCTGCTTACAACTCAACTCCTTTTTTCCAGTTTTATGAAGATGATTTCAGACCGTTTTACGAAAAAAGATTTACTTTCCTGCATGATTACAACGAACAGCTGCGCTTGCTGATATGCAGGTTGACAGGTATTGAGAGAGAAGTATCTTATACAAAAACATATATATCAGAACCCACAGAAGGTGTTGTTGATATGCGTGAGGCTATTCACCCTAAACATCCTTCTGAATTTAAAACCGAACCATATTACCAGGTCTTTTCGGATAAGCATGGATTTATAAACAATTTAAGTATCCTCGATCTGCTGTTCAATATGGGAAATGAGTCGCGGTTCTACCTGTGACTCTAATTTGATATTGAAAATTTATCTATTTTGCATATCTTTGCAGATTATCAACGACATCCATAATAATGAATCAAAAAGTAAGAGTAAGATTTGCTCCAAGCCCAACAGGCCCGTTGCATATTGGAGGTGTGCGCACAGCACTATATAACTACCTTTATACTAAACAAAAAGGCGGTGATTTTATACTTCGTATTGAGGATACCGACTCAGCAAGGTTTGTACCCGGAGCAGAAGAGTATATACAGGAAACATTCGACTGGCTGGGACTCGAATTTGATGAAAGTCCCTCCAAAGGAGGAGAATACGGTCCTTACAGGCAGTCGGAGCGCAAAGATATATACAAGAAATATGTAGAGCAGCTTCTCGACAACAGTGCCGCATACATTGCATTTGACACACCTGAAGAGCTCGATTCCAAAAGGTCTGAAATCTCAAATTTCCAATATGATGCATCTACCAGAGATTTAATGAGAAATTCTCTGACTCTTTCAGAAGAAGAAACAGATGCACTTATATCAGCCGGCTCACAGTATGTTGTAAGAATAAAAATTGAACCTGGCATTGATATCACTGTAAATGACATGCTAAGGGGTGATGTAGTGATAAACTCCTCAATACTTGACGATAAGGTTATTTATAAGTCGGCAGACGAACTGCCCACCTATCACCTTGCAAATGTGGTGGATGACCATCTTATGAAAATTACGCATGTAATCAGAGGGGAAGAGTGGCTTCCGTCGGCTCCTTTACATGTATGGCTCTATAAGAGTCTCGGCTGGGAAGACACAATGCCTGCTTTCGCACATCTGCCCCTGCTACTGAAACCTGACGGAAAAGGAAAGCTGAGCAAGAGAGACGGTGACAGACTGGGATTCCCCGTATTCCCTCTGGAATGGAAGGATCCGCAGACAGATGAAATTTCTTCCGGCTATCGTGAAAAAGGATATCTCCACGATGCTATAATAAACTTCCTTGCCTTTCTTGGCTGGAATCCGGGAACTGAGCAGGAGATTTTCTCGCTTGAAGAGTTAGTCGAAGCATTTTCTTTCGACAGATGCAGCAAGAGCGGTGCAAAATTCGACATCGAAAAAGCAAAATGGTACAATCATCAATACATAATGAGAATGGCTGATGATGAACTGGCTAAGCTTTATGAGCCGATACTTAATGAAAAAGGAATAACTTCTACAACCGGCAAGATATCCAAAGTGGTTTCCCTAGTAAAGGAGAGAGTGCATTTTGTCAGTGAGTTATGGGACCAGTCGGCTTTCTTCTTTATGGCACCTGATGCATACGACGAAAAGACTGTTCGCAAACGCTGGAAAAAGGAGACACCTGAGCATATGCAACAGCTGATTGAACTCAATCAACAGATGGATGACTTCAGTGCTCATAACCAGGAGCAGATTGTAATGGAGTGGATAAAGACTAATGAACTGCATACAGGCAATATAATGAATGCTTACCGGCTTGCTGTTGTAGGTGAAGGTAAAGGTCCGCACATGTTCGATATTACCGAACTAATCGGAAAAGAAGAGACCAACAAAAGGCTTGAAACTGCTATAAAAAGAATTCAGATACCGGAAAATGTATAACCTGGGTATTTATCTCATGTCGTTATTAATACGCCTTGCTTCTACTTTCAAGAAAAAAGCAAGGCTGATGTGTGACGGGCATAAGAATGTCTTTAAATTGCTTGAAAATAAAATCGACAAAAAAGCTAAATACATATGGTTTCATGTTGCATCTCTCGGTGAATTTGAACAGGCGCGTCCGCTGATCGAAGCAATAAAAAAAGAGCAGCCTGAATACAAAATACTACTCACTTTTTTCTCACCTTCGGGTTATGAGGTAAGGTATAACTATCCGCTTGCCGATATAGTTACATACCTGCCATTCGATACAAAAAAGAATGCTGAAAGGTTTCTTAAATTGGCAAATCCACACATGGTGATTTTCATCAAGTATGAGTTTTGGTATAACTATATTCACGAAAGCTATCTCATAGGAATCCCTGTGTATCTTGTTTCTGCCGTATTCAGGGAAAGTCAGTCTTTCTTTAAGAAAATTCGAACCCCTTACAGAAATATGCTGTCATTATACACACACTTTTTTGTACAGGATGAAGAGTCGTATAAATTACTCCTGAAACATGGTATTCAGAAAGTAACTGTTGCCGGAGACACCAGGATCGACAGGGTTATAGAGATTCAGAAGCAGACTGCAAACCTGCCTCTTATAGAAAGTTTTGCTGATAATGGTGCACTTGTATTTATCGCAGGGAGCTCCTGGCCGGCTGATGAAGAAATTTTCATTAATTACTTCAACAACAGTCCTGACATAAAACTTATCATAGCGCCTCACGAAATAAATGAATCACATCTTATTGAAATAGAGAAGAAGCTGAATCGCCCCTCAATCAGATACACCAAATTATCTGAAAATGACAGTGTGAATACTGACTGCCTGATTATTGATTGCTTCGGACTACTCTCTTCAGTTTACCGCTACGCTGATATTGGCTATATTGGAGGCGGTTTTGGCGATGGGATACACAATCTGCCTGAAGCTGCCGTTTACGGCATTCCGGTGATATTTGGTCCCAACTATTCAAAATTCAGGGAAGCCCGCGATCTGATTGCAATCGGAGGAGGGTTTTCAATTAAGAACAGGGAGGAATTTAACAACATTATGGAATCATTTACCGGTAAACCTGAGTTGAGGGAAAAAGCCGGAGAAGTTGCCAAGAACTATATCTTTAGCAATTCAGGTGCAACTAATACAATTTTAAAGCATATCTTTTAATTATTTTGCTACATTTACACCGGATTCCACTCAACTGTTGTCAAACAGGGATTATCAGCAAAATAAAAAATAAAACAATTCCGGTAAAAAGTTGTTCTATTAAAAAATGAGGATGTTAACATATTGAATATGAACTCTACACCCAACAAATCTCCCAAAAAGAAAATCAGGATAAAAACCAAAGTATTTATACCATTGGTTTTTGTCATCGCTGTTCTCATTATTACTTATATATTCCCGAGTCAGGGAAGTTTCAATTACACTTTTACTGAAGGAAGGCCCTGGCAGTACGGACTCCTAACAGCACCTTTTGACTTTCCGATATACAAACCTGCCGATCAGCTTAAAATTGAGCAGGATAGTATTTTGCAATTCTACGAACCATATTTCGCGATAAACGAAGAGGTAAAGATTAATGCACTTGCAAATTTTGATGCAGATGCTAATCTGGATACCAGACTTTCAAAACTTCCGCCAGAGTATAAAATATATATCCGCAAAAGGCTGAACGAAATCTATGATAACGGAATTATGCGGTCTGAGGATTACGACCTTATATTTACTTCCAGAACAGGAGCTTTGAGACTCAAGAAAGGAAATGTTGCCGAATCAAGAAAAGCTGAAACTTTTTTCACCATACGTTCTGCTTATGAAAGCGTACTTAACGATACACCTGAAGGTATTTATGACAACATTCTGAAAACCGCAAACATCAACGAATATATTTCTGAGAATATCATTTATGACTCTGAAACATCTGAAAAAGCCAGAGAGGAATTTATTCAGCAGGTTGACATTAGCCGGGGGATGGTTCAGCAGGGACAAAGGATTATTGATCAAGGAGAGATTGTTGATTCGCGTACATATAATATACTCACGTCTTTAAGGCAGGTATACGAGGAAAGAAGCGGCGGCGCTTCCAAAAGTACATGGAGAATTGTCGGACAGTTTATTCTTGTTTTATTCATGTTCCTATCCTTCTACATGTATCTGCTGTTCTTCAGACCGTCTGAGTATAGAAACAGAAAGCATGTAGTTTTCATGCTCTTGCTGATAGTTATATTTGTAGGTCTGACAGCCTTAACAGTGCGCTTCGACCTCTTTAGTGTTTATATCATACCGTTTACAATACTGACCATACTTATACGCACATTTATTGACTCACGAACAGCCTTGTTTGCCAGTATAATAACTATCATACTCAGTGCACTGATGGTCCCCTACTCTTTCGAGTTTGTTGTATTGGAAATTTCTGCTACAATGGTGTCAATATTCATGCTGAAGGAGCTATCTGAACGTTCTCAGCTTATAAGGAGCTCGTTCTTTATACTTTTCACCTATTCAGTGGTTTATCTTGGACTGGTCATGTATCATGAGGGAAGTGCAGCTGTGGCCGACTGGCTTATGTTTATTTATTTCCTGATCAACTTTATATTTATAATGTTCTCCTATTCACTGGTTTACCTTGTTGAGAAATCATTTGGTTTTATATCAGGGGTTACTCTTGTTGAGCTTTCAAATATAAACAAACCTTTGCTTAAAGAGCTGTCAGAAAAAGCACCCGGCACTTTCCAGCACTCGCTGCAGGTGTCCAATCTCGGAATGGCTGCAGCTGCAAAACTGGGGGCCAATGCTTCGTTAATCAGAACAGGTGCATTATATCATGATGTCGGCAAAATGGTTAATCCTGCGTTTTTTACGGAAAACCAGACACCGGGTATGAACCCGCATGCCGGACTGCCGTTTGATGAAAGTGCACGTATAATTATCAATCATGTGAAAGATGGAGTGAAGATTGCCCAGAAACACAAAATACCTCAGCAGATTATAGATTTCATTGAGACACATCACGGCACAAGCATGCCGAAATACTTTTACATTTCATGGAAAAATGCCAACCCTGGCAAAGAGGTAAATGAAGCCGCATTCCGCTATCCGGGCCCAAATCCTTTTACAAAGGAAACTGCAATTATGATGATGGCTGATGCTGTTGAAGCCTCATCGCGCAGTATGACCGAATATACCGAGAAATCTTTGCGTGATCAGGTTGATAAAATAATCGATTCTCAGGTGGAAGAGGGTTATTTTAAACTTGCTCCGATCACGTTCAGAGATATTCAGACAGTAAAGAATGTTTTTGTTGAAAAGCTGATGACAATCTATCACTCCAGGATAGCATATCCTGAGCTTAAGGCACCGTCAAAATAATTTTTTACTCCCACTCTATTGTTGCAGGCGGTTTTGAAGAAATGTCATAAACAACTCTGTTAACCCCCTGCACTTTATTGATAATTTCATTGGATATTTTTGCCAGGAAGTCATAAGGCAAACGTGACCAGTCGGCTGTCATCGCATCAGTTGAAGTCACCGACCTCAATGCAATTGTATTCTCATAAGTACGCTCATCTCCCATCACGCCAACCGATTGCACCGGCAGTAAAATTGCACCAGCCTGCCATACTTTGTCGTATAGTCCCGCTTCGCGAAGTCCCGAAATAAATATATCATCTGCCTCCTGAGCAATACGCACCTTTTCGGGTGTTATGGCACCAAGAATTCTGATACCCAGTCCCGGTCCCGGGAAAGGATGACGGTGAATCAGTCCGGGTCTCATGCCCAACTCAAGACCAATCTTCCGAACCTCATCCTTGAAAAGCAATTTTAATGGTTCACAAAGTTTGAGGTTCATCTTTTCGGGCAGACCGCCAACATTATGGTGACTTTTTATTGTTACACCTGTAATTGACAGTGATTCAATTATATCGGGATATATAGTTCCCTGTGCCAGCCATTTGATATCTTTAAGCTTTTGTGCCTCCCTTTCGAAAACATCAATAAAGCCCTTACCGATAATTTTCCTCTTTTGTTCAGGATCAGTTACACCCTCCAGTTCTTTATAAAAATGCTGCTTTGCGTTTACACCAATAACATTGAGTCCCAGATGCTCATAATCATCCAATACTGTTTCAAACTCATTCTTGCGTAAGAGACCATGATCAACAAACACGCATGTTAAATTCTTGCCGATAGCCCTGTTCAACAACACAGCTGTAACTGATGAATCCACACCTCCTGAGAGAGCAAGAATCACTTTATCGTCACCCAGTTCTTCCTTCAGATCCTTTACTGTTTCCTCAATGAAAGATGCGGGTGTCCAGTCCCTCATCATTCCGCAAATATCAAGGAAATTACCAAGAAGAGCTGTTCCGTTCTCAGTATGAAACACTTCAGGATGGAACTGCACACCCCAGGTTTTTTCTCCCTCAATTTTGTAAGCAGCCCATTTCACATCTTCTGTTGATGCGATAAGTCTGAAATTTTCGGGTGTATTTACTATTGTATCGCCGTGAGACATCCAGACTTCACTATTTTGCGGAAGACCTGCGAAAAGCGGATCTCTTTTATCAAATATATTCAAGTGTGCACGGCCGTATTCACGACTATCAGGCTGAGATACCTCACCTCCTGATTCGCTCACCAACAACTGAGCACCGTAACAGATACCCAAAACAGGGTATTTACTTCTGATGTCAGTAATATCGGTTTTAAAAGCATCTTTGTCGTTTACCGAAAACGGACTGCCTGAAAGTATAACTCCTTTTACGCTTTCATCGCCAAAGGGGAATTTATTATATGGTACAATTTCGCAATATGTGCTTAAGTCTCTCACTCGTCTGCCAATAAGCTGCGTAGTCTGTGATCCGAAATCCAGGATAATTATTTTCTCGTGCATAGCTTTAATATGGATGTTTTAAAACACAAAGATACGAAAAGTATGAATCTGATTGATTTGAAATAAAAAGAATCTGCTTTATAAGATGATAAATGACGCGTAGTATAATCTTATTTGTCTGCTTGATTAACCATAACACAGTCTTACTTTCTCCTTATTTAAAAGGAGATTATAAGGACGAGGTAATAGTCAGGCAAGAGCAAAACAAGAATCAGTTACAACTAATGGACTCTGCATATTTATTGTTAAATATTAATTATTTATCGTTTTTCGTTATTTATTTATTGTTTATAAGGAATATCTTAATATATTTGCATCATAAATTTATTTCAGCTTATAAAAAATGAAAAACAGAAATAAAAACAGTAAATACATAGCCTTTATTTCGGTTCTTGCAGGTATTGCTTACCTATATTTAATCAGTATTGACTTTATCAACGACTGGGATTCAAGTGTGAATAGTTTTTGGCAAGGGTATAACGCATCGGCCAAGGCAAGAACGAATGAATTAAAAGAGAGCCCTTTTTCACTACACTTAAGAGCAAAAGATATGCAACATTATTACTCTGATTCATTAATGAACCTGAAAAACGATAAATACTTACCTGCAAAATCCCAACAAGTGGAAGTATTATATCAATTTAATGATTACGACGAATACAGAGCACAATTAAAATACAATACAGTCATTTTCATCATCACATTTGTTTTATTAATATTACTTATTGCAGTTCCGGTATTTTTTTACAAAATAATTGGTGCCTTCTATAAAAACAAAATTTTTAATTACCGGAATGTGAGGAGATTAAATATATTGGGTGTACTGTTAATAATTATATTTGCTATTCTGATTTCATTGGATATTATTTATTTCCATTACAAAAAGTCACTTATTGATATTCCAAATTATTCCTTGTATGTTTATCTTTCAAATGCAGAATGGCTTTTTATGGGATTGATAACTTTACTGATTGCCTCGGTATTAAAAAGATCTGTTGAAATGAAAGAAGAGCAGGATTTAACTATTTAAAGGAGAGAGAATTATTATATGGCAATAATCGTGAACCTGGATGTTGAAATGGCAAAAAACAAGATTTCCCTCAACGAGCTCTCTGAAAGAGTAGGAATAACTCCTGCCAATCTTTCCATTTTGAAAACAGGGAAAGCTAAAGCAATACGTTTTAGCACTTTAGAGGCAATATGCCGTGAATTAAAGTGTCAACCGGGTGACTTACTGAGCTGGGTTGAAAATGAATAACTGATTTATATTCGCTTCATTATAAAGACAAAATTTATAATTACTTAGAGTTTTTTCTTATCTTTGATTTCAGATAATGAGCAATATGAACGAGCATGTATAGTTTTAAACGGATGAAATTAAAATATATATTATATACAATATTATTGGTCATATCGTACCAATCATTACATTCTCAAACACTTGATGATGCTAAAAGCTGGTACCTTGAGGGACGGTATGCCGAAGCACTGCCTGTCTTCAGAATGGAGTATCAGCAAGATCCAAAAAATGCATCACTTAATCAATGGTTGGGAGTGAGCTTATATAAAACAGGGCGATTAACGGAAGCTGAGCAGTACCTGAAATATGCATCGGAAAGAAAAATACCTGAAGCATACATATCTCTGGGAGAATTGTACGCTAAACTGTATCGATTTGAAGAGGCTGAAAAAGAATTCGAAAAATATCAGCGTGCCAATCGCAGAAACGACGAAGCGCTGAAAAAACTTGAAGTGGTACGTGAATACGCCGACAAACTCAGCAGGTATGTTAACCGCACCGAAGATGTGCAGATTATTGACAGTCTGGTTGTACCCAAAGCAGAGTTTTTATCAGCGTACAACCTGAGTAAATCTTCAGGTTCACTTATGATGGTAAGTGATTTTTTTGCAGGGCAGCAAAATGGCGGTAAAACACTTTATATGAATCAAAGGGAGGAGAAGATATATTACTCAAAAGGTGGCAATGCAGCCAACTCCAATCTTTTCACCATGGAGAAACTGCTGGAAACATTTGGTAATGAAAAACAGCTACCGGAATCAATTAATGACTCAGGCGATCAGGATTTTCCTTTTGTAATGAGTGACGGGATGACAATATATTTTGCCTCTACAGGACATCAGTCTTATGGAGGATATGACATTTTTGTCACGAGATACAATCTATCTTCTGAATCATATCTTACGCCAAACCAGTTAAGTATGCCATTTAACTCACCGTTCAATGATTACCTTTTGGTGATTGATGAAGAAAAGGGACTTGGATGGTTCGCTTCAGACAGATATCAACCTGCTGATTCTGTTTGCGTGTATACTTATATTCCTAATGAAAGGGTTACACTTCTGGAGAGCGATGATATGGCGTATATGGCCCGCAGGGCTGCAATATCATCTATTGCCGACAGCTGGAAACCGGATGTAGATTACAGCTCTCTCAGGGCAGCTGCAAAAGAGACGCATGTTTCAACTGAAAGAAGGATCGGGGACTTTGAATTTGTTATAAACGACAGAGTTACTTATCACAATCTCTCTGATTTTAAAAGCAGCAGAGCACAATCTATATTTTCCCAGGCTTTAGGTTTAAAAAACCAGCTTAAAGAAATTAATGCTGAATTAGACAGCAAACGTGAGCAGTTTTCTAACAACAGCTCATCAGGAAATAATCTCACTGCCTCAATTCTGAATCTGGAGAAGCAGGCTGAAACTCTTTATAAAGAGATAGAGAGACTGGAGATTCAGGCAAGAAACGATGAAATTCGTAATAGTTTTAACTAAATAAACCGTACATGACACTTCACATCATTGTTGTTATTTCTGTGATAGTACTCGGGATACTTTTCATGTTAATTGAAATATTCCTACTCCCGGGCATAAGTATTGCAGGTATTGCAGGAGTTATTTTTATTATAGGCGGCATAGTATACTCCTATATGTTTATAGGAAGCACTGCAGGAAATATCACACTTGCCGGGTCGGCCATCGCCATGGGAGCCTCGTTTGTCTGGCTCCTGAAATCCAAGTCGCTCCGAAGAATATCGCTTGAAACAAATATTGAAGACAAGGTTGACAACAGTAATCTTCAAAAGATGTCTGCCGGCGACTTTGGAATAGCAATTTCCAGATTAAACCCGATCGGGAAGGTTCTTGTGAACGATGTTGAAGCAGAAGGGAAATCCTACGACGGTGAGTTTATCGAAGAGGATACAGAAATAGAAGTTGTAAAAGTAGAGACTTACAATGTTCTTGTAAAAAGAAAACAATAATATTCACTCCAAAATTTATATCATTATGGAATTTTCAATACCAATAATCATTACCATAGCGGTAATAATCATCTTTTTGCTGATTTTTTTCCATTATGTGCCTTTTTTCCTATGGATAAATGCACTGTCTGCGGGCGTTCGTATTTCGCTTGTTCAGTTGTTCCTGATGCGACTTCGCCGTGTTCCCCCTCACACTATAGTGTATGCTTTGATTGAGGCTCACAAGGCAGGTTTGAAAACAGTCACACGTGATGATCTTGAAGCTCATTATCTTGCAGGCGGACATGTTGAAAAAGTTGTACATGCACTGGTTTCGGCATCTAAAGCTAATATCGATCTGACATTTCAGATGGCCACAGCAATTGACCTTGCCGGACGTGACGTACTTGAAGCAGTAAGAATGTCTGTTAACCCTAAAGTCATTGACACTCCTCCCGTATCGGCGGTTGCCATTGACGGTATCCAGCTGATTGCAAAAGCCCGTGTAACGGTTCGTGCAAACATTAAACAACTTGTCGGCGGTGCCGGAGAAGAAACCATTCTTGCCCGTGTTGGCGAAGGTATTGTATCTTCAATCGGTTCTGCAGTTTCTCATAAATCGGTTCTTGAAAACCCCGACTCAATATCCAAACTGGTATTGAAAAAAGGTCTTGATGCCGGTACCGCATTCGAAATTCTCTCCATTGATATCGCAGATATTGATATAGGCAAGAACATTGGAGCTGTACTGCAGATGGATCAGGCTCAGGCTGATAAAAACATTGCTCAGGCACGTGCTGAAGAACGCCGTGCGATGGCTATCGCTCTGGAGCAGGAAATGAAAGCAAAAGCACAGGAAGCACGTGCAAAAGTTATAGAAGCTGAAGCTGAAGTTCCTATAGCAATGGCCGAAGCATTCAGAAACGGTAATCTTGGCATAATGGATTATTACAGAATGGAAAACATTAAGGCAGATACTGATATGAGGGACTCGATAGCTAAACCTCAGAGTGGCGGTGGAAATAAAAAATAACTGAAATATGAGAATAATACCAGACTCGGAATTTATCATTAATTCCGACGGGAGTGCTTTTCATCTGCATATCAGACCTGAACAGCTCTCCGATAAAATTATTATGATGGGTGATCCTGACAGGGTAACCATGACAGCTTCATTTTTTGATACTGTTGAATGCGACGTGCAGAGCCGCGAGTTTCACACTGTTACCGGCACATATAAAGGTAAGAGGATTACAGCCCTGTCACATGGAATTGGAACGGATAATATTGATATTGTGCTTACAGAGTTAGATGCACTTGCAAATATTGATTTTGAGACGCACACCGTTAAGGATGAGTTCAGACAGTTAACAATGGTTAGAGTTGGTACTTCAGGCGGAATGCAGCCACATTGCCCAACAGGATCATATGTAGTTTCAGAAAAATCAATCGGCTTCGATGGATTAATACACTACTATGCCGACTCAAAAAAAATCAGGGAAGAGGAGTTTGAGGAAGCTTTTCAGAAGCATGTGAAATGGTCGCCTTTTCATTGTGTCCCTTACGTAGTCAGTGCTGATGAAGAGCTGGTTGACAGAATTGGTCATGATATGATACGCGGTGTTACAATATCAGCAACAGGGTTTTACGGCCCTCAGGGCAGATATGTAAGACTACCGCTAGCCGACCCTGAATTAAATTCAAAGATTGAATCTTTCCGTTTTGACGATTATTCTATAACCAACTATGAAATGGAGAGTTCGGCGATTGCAGGGCTTTCAAAACTTATGGGACATAAAGCAATGACTGTATGTACAATAATTGCCAATCGTGTTGCACTGGACAGTAACGCTGAATATAAAGGTTCAATGGAAGATCTTATACAAACAGTTTTGGATAGGATATAGATTCTTCTAAAAAAAATATCGATACAAATTAAAAAAAGAAAAATGGAAAAAACTTTAACATTGTTGCTGTTAGTGATCTCATTTGTCGCTTTAGCACAACAAAATCCCGCTTTACCGATAGACCCGAACGTTCGAAAAGGCAAACTGGACAATGGATTAACCTATTTCATCCGTAATAACGGTCAGCCCGAAAACAGGGCAGACTTTTATATCGCCCAAAAGGTAGGTTCTATGCAAGAGGAGGATAACCAGGCAGGCTTAGCGCATTTTCTGGAGCACATGGCATTTAACGGTACGGAAAACTTCCCGGGCAAATCAATGCTAAACTATTTACAGGACAACGGAATTAGATTCGGCGTCAATATTAATGCTTACACTTCATTTGATGAGACTGTCTATTTCATGACAGACATCCCCACTACTAACAAGAATCTGGTGGATTCGGTTTTGCTGGTACTTCACGACTGGTCTAACGCCATCGCACTTGAAGAGGAAGAGATTGAAAATGAACGTGGTGTAATCCGTGAAGAGTGGCGTACACGAGGCGGTGCACAACAGCGTATCTGGGATCAGTTGCTGCCTGCAATGTATCCTGACAGCAAATATGCCAAAAGAATGCCCATAGGCAGTATTGATGTCATCAATAACTTTAAACCTGAAGAAATAAGGGCTTATTATCATAAATGGTACAGACCCGATCTGCAGGGAATTATTGTTGTAGGTGGTGTTGATGTAGATGAGATGGAAAAGAAAATAGTTGAACTATTCTCCCCTATTACATTGGATGAAGAGGTAGCAGAAAGAGTATATTATCCTGTTCTTGATAATAAAGATCCGATATTTGCACTGGCAACAGACACTGAAGCCCGCAGCACAAGTATTATGATGTTCTACAAGCATGATCCAATGCCTGAAGAACTTAAAAACACACAGGCAGGATACCTTACTCAGTATATTTTAAATGCAGCAGCATCAATGATGAATCAGCGCTTCTCTGAAATGTTACAAAAGCCTGATGCTCCGTTTACTTCAGCATATGCTTATGACGGAGACTATTTTGTTGCAAAAACAAAAGATGCATGGACAGTTGTAGCCGGCAGTTCTGAAGATAAGATTGAAGATGCCTTGGCTGCTATGATCCGTGAATCAGAAAGAGCAAAACAACACGGGTTCACAGCTGCAGAGTATGAAATTGCAAGAACCAACATACTCAAAAACTTTGAGGATGCTTATAACAACAGAGATAAACAGAGGAACTCAAGCTATTCGGAAGAATACGTGAGATCTTTTATTGACGGTGAACCGATTCCGGGGATTGAGTTTGAATATCAGTTTTTACAGGCTGTAGCACCAAACATTCCTGTTGAAGCAATCAACCAGACAATACAACAGCTTATTGGTGACGATAATATCGTGGTTGCTATTACCGGCCCGGAGAAAGAGGGACTGGTTTATCCTTCAAAAGAAGAACTGCAGAATGTTTTGACCACAGTTAAGGCTGAAACAATCGAGGCTTATGTAGGTGAAGTTATAGATGAACCACTTGTATCAGTTTTACCTAAACCGGGAAAGATTGTTTCTTCTGAGAGAGATGAGGATATGGATGCTACTGTATGGACTCTCGGCAATGGAATGAAAGTAATCCTGAAGAACACAGATTTCAAAAATGATGAGATACTGTTAACAGGTACCAGCGCCGGCGGATATTCACACTTCGCAGTTGAGGATCCCATAAACAGCAGTATGATGAGTTCTGTTGCAACACTTGGCGGTATTGGAAATTTCAGTGCAACCGACCTTCCTAAGGTTCTTGCGGGTAAAACTGCAACAGCTCGTCCTTCGGTCAGTTTAACCACTCAGGACTTTAACGGATCTTCTTCAATAAAAGATTTTGAAACAATGATCCAGTTAGTATATCTATATTTTACTAACCCGCGTAAAGACCAGGATGCATTCCAATCTTATGTTCAGCGTATGGAAACTCAGCTCAGAAATCAGGAAGCGGAGCCGATGGTTGCTTTCAGTGACTCCATAAACTATGCTTTATATGGAGACAATCCACTTACTAAAAGAATTAAAGCTGAAGATCTTAAGAAACTGGATTATGACCGCATCTTGGGAATGTACAAACAACTGTTCAGCAACCCCGGCAGTTTTGTGTTTACACTTGTTGGTAATATAAATGAGGATGATGTTAGACCTGTTGTAGAGCGTTATCTGGCTTCACTGCCTTCTAAATCAGAGAAAGCTGATTTTGTTAAAGTACCAATGGATTTCAAAGAGGGTAAAATGGAAAACATTTTCCGCCGCGACATGCTTAACCCCAAAGCTTCTGTGTTCAACACGATTACAGGCAATATTAAAAGAGACATGAAGAATCAGATACAGATGAGCATGTTTGATCAGATCCTGGATATCGTTTACACTGAAAAGGTTAGAGAAGAAGAGGGCGGTACTTATGGCGTTTATTCAGGAGGATCAATATCCAGATATCCTGAGGGACAGTCTATTCTTCAGATTATGTTTGATACAGACCCTGATACAGAGAGACTGAAACATCTGAATAAGATAGTTCTTGACGAACTGGATAATATTGTTGCAAACGGACCGCGTGAATCAGATTTCTCAAAGGTTAAGGAGTATATGAACAAGAGTTACAACGAAAATCTGAAGGAAAACGGATACTGGCTGAATATTATTGACAACAAATATTTCTACGGGGAAGATATGCACTCTACATATCTTGAAACCCTTAACAGTATCACAAGAGCTGACATACAAAATTTTGTAGGCGAATTCCTTAATCAGGGAAATTTAAAAACAATAATTATGATACCTAATACTACTGAATAGAGTTAAGGTACTCAAAAGATTTATAAAAACCGGGTTACACAAATACAACCCGGTTTTTTTATACCTGATAAAGAAGCTACTATAATCAGAGTTCGTGAATATAAATCAATGATATCAATTAACCGTAACCTCAGGTTTATGTTTGTATTTAAACAGAATACCAAATAATATTGCAACAACCAGAGCATACCCTGCAAAAATAAACCACACACTTTGCCAGTCGCCCACCATAAGAGATTTAGTCTGCCCGTTTACAACAACATCCTGCCATGATGTAAATTGATTTACAACCCACTGAGCACCTAAAGTACCTATTGTGGCACCAATACCATTGGTCATCAACATAAACATCCCTTGCGCACTTGATCTGATATGATGAGGCGTCTCCTTATCCACAAACAATGATCCGGACACGTTGAAGAAGTCGAATGCCACACCATATACCAGCATTGAGAGAATCAGTAGCCACAAGCCGTTACCGGGATTTCCCAATCCAAATAATCCAAAACGAAGCACCCAGGCAAACATGGCTATCAGGATAACCTTCTTTATACCGTATTTACTTAAAAAGTAAGGTATCAGCAAAATACAGAGAGCTTCAGAAATCTGAGACAATGAGATAAGTATATTTGAGTGCTGAACACCAAATGTATTTGAATATTGCGGGTCAGCCTCAAAACTGGCGATAAAAGGATTCGCGAACCCGTTAGTGATCTGCAGAGACACACCAAGTAACATTGAAAAGATAAAGAACAGAGCCATCCTTCTCTCTTTAAACAGTTTGAAAGCATCCAGACCCAGTCGCTGAGCCAGCGTTTTGTCTTGTGTATCAGTACTCACCGGACAGTTAGGCAATGTGAATGAATATAAACCTAAAACGATTCCCAATATTGCACTCACGATAAACTGCATAGCAGTGGTTTGATAACCAAGGATATCCACAAGCCACATAGAGCAGATAAAACCAATCGTCCCAAAAACACGTATAGGTGGAAACGCCTTAACCGTGTCCAGTCCTGCCCTTTCCAATATAGTATAAGCCACTGAATTTGACAAAGCTAAGGTTGGCATATAAAACGCTACACTAAGAGTGTATAGTGTAAAGAAATAACCGAATGACACCTCGTTACCGCTGTTTAATCCATATAATCCGGCAGATAACATGAAAACAGCAGCAAGGATGTGACAAGCACCTAACAATTTCTGTGCAGGCACCCATCTGTCCGCAATAATACCAATAAGTGCAGGCATAAAGATTGACACAATTCCCTGTACAGAATAAAATATCCCTATGTGGGAACCCATACCGACAGGACCGAGATAACGGGACATAGAAGTGAGATACGCTCCCCAGACTGCAAACTGGAGAAAATTCATTACTATAAGACGTGTTTTCAGTGACATATAATAAATTTAAAGATTAATACTGCTAACCCCTGTTTAGCCAGGGTGCCGGATTTATTTTAGTTGTTTTTTGCCATAGTTGAAAATGCATAGTTGACACACCTGTATCAGGATCGGTGAAAATTCGTCCGAGTGACTGCCCTGCTTTGACCTTATCTCCCTGTTTTACATACAGATCATAAATATTGGCGTAGAATGTATAATAATCACCGTGTCGCACTATTACACAAGTATTTGAACCGGGGAAAGAGAATACCTTTGACACCTCACCATCGAATACCGTTCTTATATTTGCCCCCTTCTCAGCCTGTATATCAACACCATTACTATTTGTTGTAACATTCCATTCACTGTGACGTTTTGTGCCAAAGTTACCAACAATTGCAGAGGCACCCGTAACCGGCATTGGCAGCCTGCCTTTATTGGCTGCAAAATCCTTTGACAAGTTAAAGGTCTCAGAAGAGACTTTGCTTGCTCCCGGATCGATTCTGGGGGAAGTTCCTGTTCTTGGAGCAGCAGACTCAGTTTTGGATGGAGCCACAGAACTTTCAGGGGTTTTTTCATCAACCGTCGGTTTTTCTGTTTGTTTTTTTGCTTCTGCAAGTCGCCTTGCCTCCTCTTCACGCTCCTGACGTGCAACCTCTTCCGCAATCAGATTTTCGATCTGTGCATTCAGCTTATCTGCCTGACGCTGTTTTTGTTGCAGTGATTGTCTTAAAGCTTGTTCCTGTCCTCTTGTCTGAGAAATCTCTGACTGACGGATTTTCTCTTCTCCCTGCAGTTTTTTATGCTCTTCCTGTATTGAAATCAATGCTTTCTCTTTTTCTGCTTTAGCTAATATCAGAGCATCTTTTTTGAGAGTGATTTTGGCATTCTGCAACTTTATCTCCTCTGCCTGCGACTTCTGCCACTTTGAATATTCCTTAAGATATTGCATTCTTCTCAAAGACTCACCAAAAGTCCTGCCCGAAAGTACAAACAACAGTTTATTTTGATTGTGTTTCTGGTTAAGCAATCCTTTTATTGCAACAGCATAATTCTCCTGTTTCTTTTTCAGTTCCTTGTTTAGTCGCTCTATTTCAGCTTCGAGTCTAATTTCTTCTCTGCGCAGTGCCTCTATCTCGGCCCGTTGCACTCTAATCAATTCCTTTCGGGAAGCGATCTGTTTATTTATCAGATTAATACGATCCAGTATTGTTGTTGTCTGCTTTTTTACATCAAGATATAATTTATTGGTATTTCTAATATCCTCCTGAATTGCCTGTTGCTGCTTTTGAAGATTTTCAATCTGCGGTGTTTGAGAGAACAGTATAACTGTAAGCAGATAAAAGAGTGAAATTAGGGCTAACTTTTTCATTATTCTGTCGATATAATTTTAAGTATTTCATCTATAGTGGCTTTCCTGTAACTGCCGGGTACCTCGGAAGTTACCTGAACCGGTTGATTTGTTACAATTTCTGAAAAAAGAAATTCAGCATCAATCTTTCTGGACTTTGACGAAATTGTAGCATTCATTTTGTGTGGAAATGAATTGGTTCCCAAGACAGCAAAATTATCATATGTCCACTGAAGTGACTGCTGCTTTTCGTATTGCATGAGATGAGTAAATGTAATCCTGTCATCACCATTTACCGTAAAAGAGTATTCAATATCAGATTCGGGATCTTTGGAAGTTAAATAGTAGTTTAAGTCCGATGTTTGAGTAATATTAAACTTTCGATAATCAGAATCTTCAACTCTGCTTTTCCCTGAAACAAACGGTGAGTTGGTAAGAATTGATTGCATAGTATAAAAATCAAAACCAACAGGATATTTCTCTTTTAAGGAATTAAGTGATTCCTCAACATAACGTTTGTTCATCCTGTCAAGGATGACAACACTGTCAGGATCAATATAAAAACGTAAAACCTCCACTCCAAATAACGGCTGAACAGAAATTTGTATCGCACTGTCCCTGATCATGCGGATATTAGCCTTGGAACTCAACGAGCGGGTTCCACTGCTTAAGCTCATATTTAATCTGGATGAAAAAGTATTAAAGTCAAATGAGTTTGTGTTTATATCGCTGAATAGTTGATTATTTTCTTTGTCTTCAACAGGTTTTGTTGAATAAACAATCCTCTGTCTGGGCTTACAGGAAGCTATGGCTAATCCCACTATGACACAGACAATAAGTATATTTTTATTTTTGAAACGTTTCATTGCTACACAATTTTAAAAAAGAAACTTATAATTTCCCTCTCCTGATTTTTCTTTTTAATGCCTTTGAATCACCACCATGCTCTCTTGCTTTTTTCCATTGTACAACAGCCTCTTCATGTTCACCGTTCATGTATAATACATCACCGTAATGTTCATAAACTTCTGCTGAAGGCTCTTCGCTGTATTCGATAGCCTTTTCGATATAAATCTTGGCCATTAAGTATGAACCCTGTTCAAACAAAATCCAGCCGTATGTATCGAGATATGTCGGGTTTAGCGGCTCCAGCTTTACAGTAATACCACTCATCTGTTCGGCCTTATCAAGATCTCTCTTTTCAAGAGACAGATAATAACTGTAATTGTTTAATACAGGAAGATTTTGCGGATTTAATTTTAAAGCTTTTTCATAACTGTCAAACGCTTTCTGCTTATTATCAAGAAAGTAGTTTAGGTCGCCAATCTGACCATGAAAATCTGACTCAAGTATCGGATTATTAAAATTTGCACTATCCAAACCCACCTCAAATATTCTTAAGGCCTCTTTATAATTCTCCTGCTGAAAGTTTACCGCACCCAGATAATAATAGAACTGCGGCTCTCCCGGCATATGCTTCAAGGCTTCAGTTGTCACTTCTTTCACTTTATCAAGATCTTCATCTGGAAGTGCCACCCTGATTATTTGTTCATATCCTGCAGGATTATCAGGATTGCCTTTTACGAAGATTTCAAACTGATCAACTGCCCCCTCTTTATCACCCTGCATATATAAAACATTTCCGTAGATCAGGTTTAACTGAGTATTGTGAGGATGCTGTTCAAAGAGCGACTGAAACAGAGAATTTGCCTCCTTTATGTCTTGTTTATTCTGTTGTAATATCCCTAAATATCTTGTGAGAAGCTGAATTTTAGTATCCACATCCATTGAAGGACTGGTTATTGCTTTTTGTATCGCCGATTGTGCAGCATCTCTGTTGTTGGTCTTTTCATAATAATTTACGAATGACAATATCAATGCCGGATAATCAGGGTTAATCTGTTTTGCCTGATTATAATAAGTCAGAGCTTTTTCTGCCTTATTATCATCCATATACAAATCGCCCATTAATATAAGATACCTGATATCCTCGGGGTTTTTGGTAATGATCTGCTGAATCTCCTCAAAAGCCTTTTCCTTGTTATCCAGCATTGAGTAGAGGCGAAACTTGTTCAATGCCAGTGCTTCTGACACACCAACACTTTTCTCAAGTTCATCAAGCAGATCTATTGCTTTATCAAGTTCACCGTTATCGGCATAAGCATTAGCTGTTTCGAAAAGAAGCTCCGGTTTGTCAGGGTACAGTTTAACCAACTCCTCATAAATATCCACAACCTCCTGTCTGAATCCAAGCTCCTTACTTAGCCCCGCCAGCATCATATTATAATAGTAGTTAGTTTTGTCGAAACTAACCGCCTTTTTATAGTAATCATAAGCTTTATCTTTCTCTTGAAGCACATTATAAAATGTGCCTAATTCAATCAATACATTTGCGTTTGTAGAATCAAGAGAATGGCAATGAAGAAAAAGGTCGATAGCCTCGTCATATTTGCCCTGTGCTTTGGAGTTCAATGCTTCGTAGAAGAAATAATCAAATTTTCTCCTGTTATCAATATTGAGCTCTTGAAGAACTTTATTTTGCTCTTGAAGCACATTAATTTGTTGAGCAAAAGACTCAAATGAAAATAATATGGTTGAGGAGCAAAATATTAAAAGAACGAGAATCCGGTTTAACAGAGATTTTTTATAAATCATACTTAGTGTAATTATTTTATTTCTTTCCGGTATGTCCAAAACCTCCCTCACCCCGCTCGGTTTCGTCAAGCTCTTCAACCTCGGCCCATTCAACACGTGCATGTTGTGCTATTACCATCTGGCATATCCTCTCACCGTCATTTATTGTAAAATCCTCGTTTGAAAGATTTACAAGTATTACTTTTATCTCTCCTCTGTAATCTGCATCAATAGTGCCGGGAGCATTTACAATACTTATACCGTGTTTTATTGCGAGTCCGCTGCGGGGGCGTATCTGTGCTTCATATCCATTTGGAAGCTGTATATAAATACCGGTTGGTATAAGTGATCTTTCCAGCGGTTTTAAAACAACAGGATTATCCAGGTTTGCTCTCAAATCCATACCTGCGGAAGATATTGTAGCATATTCGGGTAAGGAGTGTCGTGACCTGTTTACTATACTAATTTTCATTTTATTAAAACTGTTTATTTTCAGAGGTATGATATTGAACTCGCTTTGAGTTTCACATTTGAAGTCGATATATTATTAATCTGCGAATTTATAAAATTCTGAGGAATTAACTGTCAAATTGATAAACTTTAAGCCATTGTCAGTCAAAAGAAATGATAAAATAATATATCTTTGTAATTATGAGCGGACATGATGATCTACTGGCAAAATTACGCCAGACACTAGACGAGCAGGGAATTGACTCGTTTCATATACTGGAGGATCTTGTGCCTATTGAGGAACAAATGGAATACTTCCGCTATTTTGATAAACTGCGGAGGGAAAATAAAACATTTGACAGAGATGAAGAGGTGGCTATACTCTTTTCTCCGACTGAGACAGTTGCCCGAAAGAAAAAGAGCCTGACACTTCTTGCATCGATCCCTGATGTTGGTGCATACCGTTCAATCGAAACATATCACAGCAATCCCCTGGACCCTGATTTAACACACTGGTCATCCATGGCATTGGTTAGCAGTCGCATAATATTAAGCTCTGACCTTTCAGGACAGCAACAGGTATACATTTCTTCAGGACTGGGAGGTCAAGACAAGAAACTTCGCTTTTTCTCACTGTTTACTACCAGAGACAGACAGGATCTAACTGACTTACAAAAAGAAATAGTTGATAGGGAGTTCTCATTTCAAATTAAAAAGGCTGAAGTAGAGATAGAAAAATTTGTAATCAAAGAAAATTACTTTACCATACTTATACTTTTCCCGTTTGACAGAGATGTAAAATCAATCCTCAATGATGCTGTTGAAGAATGTAACCAATACGGAGATTTTCTCGATACTAAATTCCTGTTTACCAACGTAAAGATATTAAGTGAGTCTGAGATTGAGAAACTTCTGAAGAAAATATAATTCTACAAAATAATTCCTGCATAAAGAACATTCGCCTCTTTGTTCCGTTTTACTGATGTTATAACTATTTTTGCTGTAAAAATACAACTCAGTATGAGCGAAACAAACAATTTAATGGAGACACTCGGAATTGAATTCACGGTTGTCTCTGAAGGAAGAGTGGAGGCTGTAATGCCTGTCAACAAACGTGTCTGTCAGCCTTTTGGCATATTACACGGCGGAGCAACTATTGCACTGGCCGAATCTGTTGCAGGTGAAGGTTCACTATTTTATTGCAAATCTGGAGAGAAACCGGCCGGCACTCAGGTAAGCTGCAATCACCTGTCTGCAGCAAAAGAAGGAGAAACTGTCCGTGCTGTCGGGACAATCGTTCATTTAGGCAGAACCACCCATTTATGGAATATTGACGTAACCACTTCAGAAGGAAAACTTATATCAACTGCAAGGGTTTTAAATACAATACTTAAATAAAAAATGGCCCTAAGAAACAGTTACCATAAATTAGATTTACTTATAGAAAATGATGCCTGCTTTGCAATTTACAGGCTGCCAAATGAAACATTACCAAAGTTTGTAATGCAAAACAGTGGTGAGATCAGGCAAGTTTTTGACATTGAAGAGCTAGAGGAAAACAAAGGTTTCGTGATAGCCCCTTACAGAGTAAAAGAAGATACTCCTGTTCTGATTATCAGGCCAGACTGCAATGATTTGAATGATGCTTTAATTCCGGAAAGACAGAATAAGGATGATGATATTAAGAATCTAAAGGTCAACAACATCGTCAGGGATGAATATAAAAGGCTTTTTGAACAGTTTTATCTGCCTTTAAATGACGGAACTTTAAAAAAGGTGGTACTTACAAGAAGCAAGTCCATCGTAAGAAATAAATATTTTTCTCCCGGGAAGAGTTTTTACAGAGCAGTGGAAAGGTACAAAAATTCATATGTATTCCTTTTTCACACTCCAAAAAGCGGAACATGGCTTGGCAGTACCCCTGAAATACTTTTATCCGGAAAAGGCAGTTCATGGCGTACTGTTGCACTTGCAGGTACCCAATATCACAAAAAAGAGAAAATATCGTGGGACGATAAAAATCTCAGGGAACAGCATCTCGTAACCTCATATCTTCTGAAACAGCTTTCATCGTTTGATATAAGCCCCGAAATAAACGGTCCTTACACCACTAAAGCTGCAAATCTTGTTCATCTCAAGACTGACCTGGATTTCACTTTACCCGCAACCACTAATCTGGGGAAACTTTTAAAATCACTTCATCCTACGCCTGCAGTTTCAGGTCTGCCTAAAGAGGAGGCATTCAGGTATATAGAATTAAACGAAGGATATGACCGCCGCTACTACACAGGTTTCCTTGGAATGCTGGACAAAAGCTCTGACACAAACATATATGTAAACCTGAGATGTATGGAAATAGGGAAAAGTTTGCTTACTTTGTTTACCGGAAGTGGTTTAGTTACTTCTTCCAACAGCAGAGATGAGTGGAAGGAGACAGAGCAAAAGCTTAAAACCATGACCAGTATTTGTTAATTAAGGCATAAGATGTATTCAGACAAGAAAAGTGTATTGGAGCTTGTTGCTTTGCTTAAAGCACACGACATTACTCAGATTGTGCTATCGCCTGGCTCGAGGAATTCTCCTTTGATTCATTCGTTTGCAAACGACGCCGACTTTAACTGCTACAGCATTGTAGATGAACGCAGTGCAGGTTTTTTTGCTTTGGGTGTAATACAGGCTACCGGCAAACCGGCTGCAGTGTGCTGTACTTCCGGAACAGCAACATTAAACCTGGCTCCGGCAGTGGCAGAGGCACACTATCAAGAGTTGCCGCTACTTGCGATAAGTGCCGACCGTCCACAGGAATGGATTTGCCAAATGGATGGACAGACAATACCACAGGCAGGAGTATTTGGTCAATTGGTAAACAGGTCTGTTCAACTCCCGTTGGTAAAAAACAGTGATGATTTATGGTACTGTAACAGATTAATCAATGAAGCTATTTTAAATCTGGATAACGGGAAGAAGGGTCCAGTGCATATAAATATTCCATTAGATGAACCATTATTTAACTTTGATGTGGAATCTCTGCCACAAGCCAGAGTGATTAGAAGACCGTCTGTAAGTCATGACATCCATGATATAAACAAATACAAAGAACGATTCTCAGTCTTTTCCAAAATAATGATTATTGTCGGACAGCTTCCACCTGAAAATAAAGTTTCAGATGTCCTTGATATATTAAGCTCGGTGCATAATGTAGTTGTGCTGTCTGATCATCTCTCAAACATCTCAGGAAGGGAGAACAGGCGCTACGAAATGGTTATCAGAACAGCTGATGAAAAAGAGTTGTCACTGCTGTCACCTGAACTTCTGATCACAATAGGAGGACATACAGTCTCTAAAAGAATAAAGAACTTCATACGTAAAGCGGCAGTAAAGGAACATTGGCATGTATCCCCGTCAGGAGATGTAACCGATACATATCAGAACGTCACAGACATAATTAGAAGTGACAACGAGACTTTCCTCAAACATATTTCAGACAGCAATATAGACTTAAACCATGCAAGTGTTAAATCTGAATACAAAAAGTTATGGGAGAAAAGGTGCGAATGTTTTTCGGAACCAAGGGTTGAATACTCTGATCTGTATGCAACAGGATTACTCTTAAACTCTATGCCGGAAAATGTTTCGCTTCATCTGGCCAACAGTCATTCTGTGTATCATGCGCAACTTTTTGATATACCTTCGGGTACCAAATGTTTCAGCAATCGCGGCACAAACGGGATTGAAGGTTCTGTATCAACAGCTGTGGGGTATTCTGCTGCATCAAAGGATCTGACTATCCTGCTAACAGGCGACCTTAGCTTTTTTTATGATATCAACGGTATATGGAACCGTCATATATCGCCAAATCTGAGAGTGATGATAAACAATAACGGCGGTGGCGGGATTTTTGACACACTGCCTGGTCTAAACAACTCTGAAGCTCTTCCCGGTTATATTACTGCTGTGCATAACACATCGGCAAAAAGCCGGGCAGAACAACAGTGCTTGGTATACTTATCCGCTAACAATGCGGAAGAATTGCAGGTTATGATTAGTAGAATGCTTGATCCAGCGAGTAAAGCACCGGTATTACTGGAAGTTTTCACATCAATAGAAAATAATAGTTTAGAGATAAAATCATATTATCAACAACAGGAAAATAATAAATTATGACAACGAGAAACTGGACAAAAATAAAGGAGTATGAAGATATATTGTTTGACTTTTACAATGGTATTGCCCGTATCACTATAAATCGCCCGAGATACCGAAATGCCTTTACACCAACGACAACAGGTGAAATGAGTGATGCATTGCGAATTTGCCGTGAGATGGAAGAGGTAAGTGTGGTTGTTCTTACAGGTGCAGGTGACAAAGCATTCTGCTCAGGTGGAGATCAGAATGTGAAAGGTAAAGGAGGGTATATCGGCAAAGACGGCGTTCCACGCTTAAATGTACTGGATGTACAGAAACAGATCAGATCAATCCCTAAACCGGTTATTGCGATGGTAAACGGGTTCGCTATCGGCGGGGGTCACGTATTACACGTGGTTTGCGACCTGACAATAGCTTCTGACAATGCTATTTTTGGACAAACCGGTCCCCGAGTCGGTAGTTTTGATGCAGGTTTCGGATCATCATATCTGGCACGTATTGTCGGTCAGAAGAAAGCCCGTGAAATATGGTTCCTTTGTCGCCAGTATTCTGCACAGGAAGCACTTGATATGGGTCTGGTAAATAAAGTAGTTCCTTTTGACATGCTTGAAGATGAAGTTGTTGAATGGGCTAAAACAATGATGAAACATAGTCCTCTTGCACTTCGCATGATTAAAGCAGGATTGAATGCAGAGCTTGACGGACAGGCAGGGATACAGGAACTTGCAGGAGATGCAACAATGCTTTATTATCTGACAGAAGAGGCTCAGGAAGGGAAGCAGGCATTTTTAGAGAAACGCGAACCAGATTTTGGCAAATACCCAAAACTGCCCTGAGTAAATAAAACATCCCAGAGTCAATGTTCAAAATTGATATTATTCCATACACGTTAAAGTTCAAAAAGCCAGCCGGTACTTCTCGCGGCGTTTACCTTGAACACAAGGTGTGGTATATTTTCATAAAAAACAGTGAAGACCAGTCACACTTTGGCATAGGTGAGTGTGCCCCGTTGCCCGATTTAAGCTGCGACTACCGTGAAGAGTATGAAAAGCGACTTGCTTATTTTTGCAGAATTACTGAAGAGAGACAGTTTTTAGATACTGAAATCCTTAGGGACTACCCTTCAATACTTTTTGGATTTGAAACAGCTATGCGTCATTATCAGCAGGGTTCATGGCAACTTTATGACACTCCTTTCAGCAGAGGTGAAAAAGGAATAAATATAAACGGGTTGATATGGATGGGTGTTTTTGACGAGATGAAGGATAGAATTGAAACTGCACTGGATAAAGGTTTCAGATGTCTGAAGCTGAAAATAGGAGCTATTGATTTTAACAAAGAAATCGAACTGTTAAAGTATATCCGCAAACAATTCACCCCGGACGAACTGGAACTTAGAGTTGATGCAAACGGCGGCTTCAGTTTCGGTGATGCCTTAAAGAAACTAAATCAACTTGCCGACTTGGATATTCATTCTATCGAGCAGCCAATTAAGGCAGGCCAGTGGGAAGAGATGTCATTCTTGTGCAAGAATTCATCCATACCAATTGCTTTAGATGAAGAGTTGATCGGAATAAATAATTTTGATGATAAGCGTAGGATGCTTGACGTAATAACGCCACAATTTATTATTCTCAAACCTTCGCTGCATGGTGGTATAAGTGGTTGTAAAGAATGGATTACAATAGCCAAAGAAATGGGAATATCTTATTGGATAACTTCTGCTTTGGAGTCAAATATTGGACTAAACTCTGTTTCTCAATGGTGTTCTACACTCAACAACAGCTTACCTCAAGGATTGGGAACCGGTTCACTGTATTCAAATAATATTCCTCTGCCATTGGAAATAAAGGGGGAATATTTATGGTTTAATCCAAAAGGACAGTTGCCTGATTTAAATGTATTGTTAAATGAATAAAATAAAGATCTCCGGGATTAATTATTACCGGGAAGACTTCACGGGAGAAGATATGCCTGCTTTCTTCGGAACTTCTGATTTCCACAAGCAGATATATCTTTTCCTGAAAGAGTGGTTTTCAGATGAGGAAAACGTAAAGCTTTATACTTCAGGTTCAACAGGAAAACCAAAGGAGATAATCGTTCGCAAAAAACATATGCTTGAGAGTGCATCTATGACCTGCAAATTCTTTGGACTTAATGAGAGTGACAAGGCTCTTCTTTGTCTTTCTGTCGATTATATAGCAGGTAAAATGATGCTTGTAAGAGCTATCTATAGTGGCATGGATATATATCCGGTGGAACCAAAGGGCCATCCGCTGAAAGAGACCTCATCATCATTTGATTTTGCAGCTATGGTTCCTCTGCAGGTTTACAACTCACTTCAAATTGAAGATGAGAGAATGAAACTATCTAAGATCAGAAATTTAATAATTGGCGGAGGAGCAATCAACATAGAGCTTGAAAAAGCATTAAGGCCATTTCCTAACTCTGTTTATTCTACTTATGGCATGACTGAAACCGTATCGCATATAGCTCTTCGAAAAATAAACGGAGAAGATGCATCAGATTATTATACTCCTCTATCCGGTGTAAGCCTGAAATTTTCAGATAATAAAACACTTATTATTGATGCTCCTGATATTACCGAAGATACAATAATTACTAACGACATAGCTGAAATACGCGATGACGGTACTTTCAGGATTACCGGTAGAATTGATAATATAATCAACACGGGCGGTATAAAGGTTCAGGCAGAAGAGGTTGAAGAGATACTAAAACCTTTTATCAAAGGCAATTATGCAATTACTTCCATTCCCCATACTAAATTAGGTGAAGCCATCGTTCTGCTTGTTGATAATACAGAAAATCAACAACAATCAGATAAAATTATTAAAAACAGTGTGCCACGATACAAGCAGCCAATGTATATAATTAAAGTGAAAGATATCCCATTAACGGGCAGTGGCAAAATTGACCGTGCAGCTGTAAAAAAGATTGCAATATTAATGACACTGACTAGTCCTAAATAACCGTTACAGGTTTTTACAAAACTAGTTATTTTTATCCACAAGTTTGAAGGTTAACCTTCAAACTTGTGGATTTCTTTTTATAGGTGCGTATTTTAATATGGTTCTGTT
>JAQVXD010000091.1 GCA_028709385.1 Fermentimonas sp. | reverse complement strand
GCATGAGCAATATAATTATCGATAATATACAAGCCACAGAGATTAGTAATTGGGGCTGTTCAATTACAGGGTCGCCCGAGCAAATAATTGAAAACGTCAGGTTAAGCAATATTCATATACAATATGAAGGCGGCGGGACTTTGGAAGATGCTGTAAGAGAGATACCAGAAATGCCCGAATCTTATCCAAGCAGTTCAATGTATAAAATACTGCCGGTATATGGGTTTTTCTGTCGTCACATAAAATATCTTAATCTGCATGATATTTCAATTTCATATAAAAATAAAGATGTCCGTCCGGCAATATACTGCGAAAATATAAATGGAATGAGCATTACCAATTTAAATTGTAAAATTGACACTGATTCAGATGCATTATTTGTCTTCAAAAAGATAAAAGATGCAATGATTATGGGATGCAGGCCTTATGGCAATAGTAAGTCGTTTCTTAAGGTTATCGACACTGATTCAGAAAATATTTTACTCTTTAATAATGATTTCTCAAAAGTTAAAAAAGAAATTGTCGATTCAAATTTAGAGGCAGGAAAAATTACTGTTTCAAATAATATTCAAAAAATGTAAAGCATAATATGTTAGAGTACCATTGACCTAAAATAACAGACATGAATTTTATTTATCAGATCAGACATAAATACTTGGGAATATCAATTATTGTCATGTTTTTATTTGGTTTAACTGACAATATCTATTCTGCCAATGCCGAACGTTTACAATTTGAATTAGTCAGAGGGGTTGATCCTGCTTATATAGTTCTTGCCCGCGGTGAGCATCCGGGAGTTATGGCAGCTGCCAAGGATTTGCAGCGAGATATCACCAAGATAACTGGAGTTACACCCAATATAGTTCATTCCCTTAATGAGACAACCGACCGTTGTGTAGTTATAGGGAGTGCTGATTGTCCCGAAGGCAAGACATTGTTGGCATCGGTAGGAGTTTCCGTTGAAGAGTTGGAGGGCAAGTGGGAGTTATTCAAGTATGAGGTGCTGAATGATGTTGGGGGCAAGGATCAGGTACTTGCGATAGCAGGCAGCAATTTGCGCGGAACTATTTTCGGGATATATGATTTCGAACAGAAGCATATGGGAGTTGACCCGTTATGGTTTTGGGCAGACAATGAACCGCCTCACAGGGGCGAGTTGGTCTTTGACAGCAGTGTTAATTTCAAGTCGTTAAAGGAACCAACCTGGAAATACAGGGGATGGACAACAAATGACCATCCGCAGTTAATCGAGTGGATGCATACTCTTTTAGTTCAGCGTGCCCGTTACGGGCGGTATATGTTTGTAATACATCCTGAGGTATTTGACAGGTTTCACGAGGCAGCCCTTAGGCTGAAGATGAACATGTTCACGTGGTATTTTGTAGATGTTGACTGGAAGCCTGACTGGGAACAGTTACGGAGAACGGTTGACCGAGGTTTATTTATTACCCAGCACCAGATGGAGGGGCTTGGCGCAGATGCCGGCTTTTGGGATCACTATTGGGATAATCACAATCCTGAGGGTAAACCGGATGTATTTTCTTATTTGAAGCACCCTGAGTCATTTCGTGAGTTCTGGTCTCATTATGTAAAAAGACTAGTTGAGTTTTCCCCACATGTTGTATGGGAACTGAACCTGCGAGGTTGGGCAGATGCTCCATATACAGAGCTTACTCTCCCTGACGGAGGCACTGAGAAGCAGAGGGCAGAGATACTTACCTCAGCCATCGCGGCACAGGCACAACTGGTACGTGAGTTGGATACTAATCCTGATCTGCAAATGATGACAACTTTATATGCAGAAGTTGGCAGATATTACGATTCTGCTTGGGTAAGTGTACCACCGGAAGTTACAACGGGGTTTTCAGATGTCGGCATGTCAGGCATGTCTTACTCAAAGAAATTCTGGACAGAGGAGCGTGATCCCAATCGCAAATATGGCCAGTATTTTCATACCCAATATTTTGGAGGTGGCCCTCAGATAGCCAAATGTACCCCCATAGAGGCTTATTTAAAGGTTAACATGGATGCAATGTACGAGCGGGGCGACACTCAGCATATGCTTTTAGCTATGAATGAATTACGCTCTCAACAACTTGAGATTAGAGGGATTGCTGAGATGTTATGGGATTACCCTAGTTTTGATCCGCGGGAATATCTGCTGAGGTATTGCAGGGAGGAATTTGGAGAGGAGGCTGCACCTAAGGTGGCTGCACTGTATGATGCATATTATAAAAAATACCCCCATACTATAAGAAATGATGGTTTTAAGACCATTCCCTCTTATTATAAAGTAATGGAACCCCTGTTCACAATTATAGCAAATCTTTTACATATTGAAGCCGGTAATACTGACGGGCTGGTTATGAATTATCAGTATGATCGTAAGATATATGAACAGGGAATAAATGATTTGGGTGAGGTTTTAGAGCAAGCCCTAACTTTAAGGCCTACGATACCTGAGAACCGCCGTTATTTTTTCGAGTATGAATTTATTGATGCTATACGTCTAATCAGAGGTATTTATAAACTTGGCATTGCAACTGATGATGCAATTGCCTGTTTGGCAAAAGGTGACAACAGGTCTGCCCTTGCAGCTTTGAATGACGCCCGCCCGCTTACCCTTGAATTATATGATGCATTTAAAAATCAGATTAGTACAGATAAATGGCGTTATTGGTACCGGAGTAGCACTAATAAAGATTTTTACCTATTATATAACCTGTATCAAAAAGCAAGATTAAAGTTGGAGACAGAGACCATGAATGTGGTGTATGATATTGAACCTCAGCGAAGACCATTCAGGGGAAATGTTGTAATGCATGATCCGGCAAAGGTTGGGGATGCAGTGTATGGTGCTCAGGCGGAACGTATTAATAATAATGTATGGAATGGCTCCATGCATTCATTTGAGTTTGTGCCGTTAGAGGGTGTTTTTCAGATTATCGGTGTTCAATCGATTGCCGGTAAAGGTAAGTGGGTTGAACTTGGGACAGACTATGAGAAAAATTATAGTTTCACACTTAAAGGGAAATCAAAAGTTTATGTTGCCTACCAACACGGTTCAACTCCTGAATGGATTTTAAATGAAGGATTTTACCCTACCGGCAAGACATTGAAAGTCGGATATTGGGGATGGCCTTACCGATATCAGAACAGACCCTCCGATACAACTTATGATTTTGAAGTTTATGCCAAGGAGTATCCTGCAGGCAATGTCGTCCTGGGAAGAAATAAGGGGATAGACGGGGGTTTGCCATATATTGTGTTAATCAAACCTTCCACGCTTATTTTCGAAAACTTTCGTGATACAGAATTCAACTCTCATCCTGAGGAGTGGATCATTTCTGAAAACGGTGGCAGTGTAAAGGTTGTTGACATCCCCGATTACGATGGCGATTTAAGGCCGTCAATATTTGATTTGACGACCGTTCCCCGGTATACCCCACTTGATTTGCGAGGGCTAAAGATGGAGTCTACTTCCGGGTCGGTTGAAGCTTCAATTGCAGAGTATGAATTTAAAGAGCCTGCCACTAATGATTTCACAATAGACATAAGGTTAAAAGCCGGACAGGAAAATAGTGAGACAGGTTTCGCGCTTTTAACTTCAGAGGGTAAACATGCAATTGAAGTGATGTTAACTGATAAAGGGGAAATATCAATTCTGAAATCAGATGGTGACAGATCAATTGTTAGTCCATATACAGCTGATAGATGGTATAATTTAAAATTAACAGTATCACCTAATAAAGGAGAGGCAAAAATAGAGGTACAAGACGATCAGCTAAATGTGAATTCATCAGGATTATTGAAAATAAATACAGGAGTTAAACCGGTTAACCGGATAAAACTTATCCATTCAAGAGATACAGAGGATTCATGGATAGTCTATAATGCAATTAATGCATATTTAAATTAATTTGACATTAAAATTTACAATTTGAACATACCATAACTTGTATTTATTGCAGATCAACCTTCGAAAAAAAGTCGGTCAATCTATATTTAAACCAGATAATAATTCACAAA
>JAQVXD010000090.1 GCA_028709385.1 Fermentimonas sp. | reverse complement strand
GAGATGAGCCTTTCAAAATCGAGAGCATGCGCACCGGGAGTAGTAGCAAATACTCCCTCGTCAATTTGTGGTTCAAAAATACAATCCCCTACCATTCCCGGAAAGAGAGCAACACCGGTTTCTGTGAGTTCAAAAGTATGCTTGATACGGCCACTTAAGACACCGGCAGTAAGGCCTTCGAATGTGAATGCCTGGCCATCAATTCTGAAAGTCTGATATGTATTTACCGGAATAACTCTACAGGAATAGGTGTAAATACCTGCAGGTAGATTTACTTCCTGATTGAAATTATTATCGGTTATTTTAAATCCTTTCATAGTCATATTTATTGAATATACCAGGGTGGGACACTGCCATCATTACGCAACTCCATGCGGTAAACTTTTACATTCATGAATTGTACACTAATGAGTTCTATTGTTCCTAGAGGTGCAACGCTTGTGAAATCTTGTATACGGTTGCCGGCATTAAACCAGAATCGACTGGCATCTTGGGGATAACCATTAGCATAGGCATATAGCATTAGTTGACTACGTGTACCGCCGAGAGTGTATGTCATTTCAGTATATATAATAGACGAACTATTTAGATGCTGACTTAAACTTGTTATTATACCCTCATTTGAGTTGATTAAAACATAATCGCCGTTTTCATCTGAGCCAGTTATCCAGCCATTATTAAATCCTCCAGGGCCTTTAGCAGCAATTAAATAAGGTTTTAAATCTACAAACGTGCCTGTTTCAGCCACTGCACTAACAACCATCGTAATTTTAACAGTCGGTTTATATCCTGTAACTCCTATTGGCAGATCATAGCTTGCGGTCAGCTCAAATGTTCCTGCCGTATTTGTATTATATCCACTCCAAGAAGCTATTACAGGATATGACCTTCCATCATTCAAATTGAGATATATTTCAATGGGTAGTTCGGGTTTGCGATATTGGTCTACTGCAACCTGTGTTAATGGGACTACGCTCACAACAGTAACAGCTGATACAATAATTTTCAGGAGGACTTCAGGCTTTTCACCTACAACACCTTCTGGAAGGTCGTAAGTGCCAGAAACTTCAAGCTCTCCAACTACTGAAGTGTCGATAGATCCCCATGTAACGGGTACAACAACTGAGGATCCATTATCAAGCCAAAGCTTAATAGTTTCAGGAACCTGAGGTATTTGTAGTGCATAAACCGAAATTGGATTAGGTGCTGTAACACTTGAAATAGTGACAGGGATAGCTACACCTGTTTCATCAACAGGATCTGCTCCTGCACTCCAATAATCCATACCGAAACGACCGTCATAATTGCGCAGTAAGTTTTTACCGCCCATCCGATATTCTCCGACTTTCAAAGTGATACGATCTTCAAGGAAGTCAACCTGCGAGCTGATATATGTTTTAACCAGATCAATTTCACCTTGTAGCTGTTCAGTTTCATCGAGCGGATTTGCGCGGGGTGTCGATCTGTTATTACCCTCTTCGTGCTGTGGTAAGCCAATATAAACGACTTCGCCTTCCATGAGAGGAGAAGCCATAAGAGAGAACTCATACATGGTTTTTTCGAGTTCAATCTGTTGTGTTACCTCACACCACATATTAGGCTCTATCTGCCAGTTAAGGTTAACTACATAGATTTGACCAGCTTCATCTGTAAATGATATCGAGTATTTGCCGTCAGGGCTGTTAGACTGAAACATTACAAGTGCCTGAAATGTATAAATGCCAGGCTTCATATTTATAGCCTGTTTATACTGATCTTTATATGTTGCTTTGAAAGCATACTCTTCTGCGCTCATAATATAACTTTAAATGCGAAGTTGTCTTCAGTTGTCAATACACTATCTCTATCAGTAAGGATCTGCACCCTATGAGGTTTTATGTTGTTAAAGTCAACTTCTAACTTCTCGCCATTATCTCCCCAATATTTAAAATTAAACCGGGCATCGTATTCTCTCAGCAAGTTGAGTGCGCCTACTCGCTGTTGTTTGTAGGCATCATTAATAGCATCTTCAACCATCTTGTTATTAGAGAGTCTGAACTGACCTTTGAGAAAAACATTCTCTGCGTACAGTCCATGGCCGAATAGCTGACCAAAATCGGCATCTATTATACCAGCAAGATTACCCTGACGTATTTTCTCTTTACCTACAGTAGAGTAGGAGTTGATTCCTGACATATATGCGAGATACGGAGCGTCAGTACCGGTGCTGACTAAAACTATTGCGTTTTGCCAATCAGGATTAGTGCGGTGACCGAGAACAGCAACCTGATCATGTATCTCGGGATAATCAGATCCGAATTCGCAGTCTTGTTTAGAGAGGTTGAACCACCCAGGACCGTATGATGTAACCAGGCGCCAATAGCGCTTGATACGGGCATCGTTGAATGTTTCTGACCCATCCGGGTTTTGTGCGCGAGAACCTACCTGAAATCGCTGAGATAACACCTGAGCGCCGGTAATGAAATCAGTAGTACCATCATGTTCGCACTTCCAGTAAGACCCGCCATCTGTGACTTTAGTGAGTTTTCCGCCTGCAGGTCCATATATGTGCTGACCGCCTTGATAGCGCATTTCCTGAACAATCAACTCGTAAACAGTCATTGCTTTGCGAACTGTTATTTTATCAAGCTCCAGCTCCCAATCTTCACCATTTTTCCTGAGTCTCATGCCGTGGCCAAACATTCCGGAAGCGAATGTTTCAGAGTTCATCTGACCTCTTAGCAATAGCGTCATTATATCTGCCTGAAGAACAACTTTGAGGCTATTGGTGAGCAGGTGATTATTTACGTCGATGTTTTCTGCTGTTATCTTACCGGATGCAATCAGATCGATGAATGTGGATAGATCTGCAGCTGCTATTCCTTTTAGGAACGTGATCTTTTCCCTGGCTGTATCTTCAATATCCTTGCGCAGATATTTTTTATCTAGATCTCCAAAGTGATCAGAGATATATTTCTGAACCTCTATTAGTGTGCGAAGTGAAGAAAAAACGTTATAATCGGAAGGATCCCGAGGATCTGTGGAGCGGAGAATATCAACAAGCTCACCGCCACCTTCACCAGACTCAAGAAATTTGAATACTTCTGTAATTGCAGCTTGAAGAATTGCACCTAATGTGGTTACAGTTGGATCCTCACTGCTAGGATCGAAAGCAGGAAATATTACCCCCTCGTGCAAGGGTACACGTGGGTACTCAGATAGCCGAGGGGGTAAATGAAAATCCGGCGAGTCGATGTTAGGTATGGTTAATATCTCCGGAATGTTTTCAGATCTGATTAGGTTTAACAGAACAGAGGTTTCAATATCGGAAAATTTATATGTAAAGTTATATTCTGATGGCAGATCTGAAGCATTGTATTTCACATCACTGTTTTTCACAACAATAGATCTGACTGCAGCTGAGTGATAAATATACTTTTTCTTAGCTACGAAAAAGTCAAGCAGCCACTGACGTTCATAATTATCCAGGTAACCGGTGTTTTTGTTGTATGTACGCTCTGTATCAATATCATATTCTGAAGATTCATCTCCAACAGTCGAAAGCTTATGATCGTGACTACCAGAGAAATCACTATCACCATACGCACGAAGTGTGTCTAATCCTCCCAGGGTGTTTTCGAATATAAACCATTGTTCCTGTTCAGATAGAGCTTCACTGTAGAAATACCGCTGTATGTAAGTAAGTCTATCACCTGTAGAATTTTCGGCCCATACATCGAAGTGAGTAGGATATTTCTGACCAAGTTTACCAGCAATAAAAGCATACTGCAGATTAAAAGTGAAGGCCTTCCCGACTCCGCAAGCACCCAGATTAATATTTTGAACTGTGTCGCCGGGAAGATATGCCTTCAACATTATATTGCACGCCTCTTGAGCGTAATATGACAACCACTCAGGAGAGTAGTAAGTAACTTTTTTACTTTGCGGCTGCCAGGTTAAGAAGTTACCTCGCAACCAATTTGACGGGGTGTCCTGCAAGCTGGCCACTCCGGATCTGATTACCTTAAATGTTGATGCTACGCCGTCAATTGTGGCAGTATATGTCTT
>JAQVXD010000038.1 GCA_028709385.1 Fermentimonas sp. | reverse complement strand
CAATCTTCATGAAACAAACTACACTATCGAGTTGATTGCAGAATGATAATCCGGTTCTTGTGCAATCTCAGGAACCAGTTCTGTATATACAACTTTCCCTTCCGGGTTTACTATTACAACCGCTCTAGCGAGTAGTCCCTTCAGCGGACCGCTGGTCATATGAAGACCGTAATCCTTGCCGAAAGCTTCATCGCGGAAGTTTGAAAGAGTAACAACATTGTCTATACCTTCTGCAGAGCAAAATCTTCCTGCTGCAAAAGGCAGGTCGGCAGATATCCCGAGTACCACTGTGTTATTGAGTGAAGCAGCTTCTTTGTTGAAACGTCTTACTGAAGCGGCACATGTGCCTGTATCCAGACTTGGGAAGATGTTTAGTACAACATTTTTTCCTTTGAAATCTGAAAGTTTTACATCAGCAAGATTTCTGTCAACTAAGCTGAAATCCGGAGCTGCAGCGCCTTTTGCGGGCAGTTCTCCTATTGTCTCTACAGGGTTACCTTTAAACGTAATATTTGCCATTATTTATATATTCTTAATTTATAATTGTTCTTAATAACAGGTGAATTCAATTAATAAACAATGTGTATGTATAAAAGTTCACGTTTAACTCTTTTTTTTATGTTAGTATATTCAATTTCTATACTATAACAATTCTTCCCTGAGATAATGTGCCGTGTAACTCTCTTTGTTTTTCACGATTTCTTCCGGAGTACCCGTTGCCAGTATATATCCACCTTTTTCTCCTCCTTCGGGACCAAGGTCGATTATATAGTCTGCGCATTTTATAATATCAAGATTATGCTCAATTACGATTACAGTGTTACCCTTTTCAACCAGTTTATTGAGAACACCTAAAAGCACTCTGATGTCTTCGAAATGGAGACCTGTTGTGGGTTCATCAAGCACATACATTGTGTTGCCTGTATCGGTGCGGGCAAGTTCTGTGGCAAGTTTCACGCGCTGACTCTCACCGCCTGAAAGGGTGGTGGACGACTGGCCAAGCCTGATATATCCTAAACCTACTTCCTGCAATACTTTTATTTTATGCAGTATTGAGGGTACATTCTCAAAAAAATCAACCGCTACATTGATTGTCATATCCAGAACATCTGCTATCGATTTTCCTTTAAATCTTACTTCCAGCGTTTCGCGGTTGTATCGTTTGCCGTGGCAACTTTCGCAAGGTACCATCACATCCGGAAGGAAGTTCATTTCGATTGTCTTGTAACCGTTGCCTTTGCATGTTTCGCATCTCCCGCCTTTTACGTTAAATGAGAATCTGCCGGGTTTATAGCCTCTGATTTTTGCTTCAGGCATACCTGTGAAAAGCGTGCGTATATCAGAAAAGACACCTGTGTATGTGGCAGGGTTAGAGCGGGGGGTGCGACCAATTGGCGACTGGTCGACACTAACCACCTTGTCTAAATTATCAATCCCGCTTATTGATTTGTATGGAAGTGGATCTTTTAAAGATCGATAAAACTTCTGACTGAGTATTGGTTGCAGTGTTTCATTGATAAGAGTAGATTTTCCGCTTCCGGAGACACCGGTAATACAGGTAAAGGTGCCAAGAGGCAGAGATACGGATACATTCTTCAGATTATTACCTGATGCACCTTCAATGGTAAGATGTTTTCCGTTTCCCTTTCTTCTTTTTTTGGGAACGGCGATTTCAAGTTTCCCGTTAAGGTAATTGGAGGTAATAGTGTTTTTTTTCAGCATCTCATCAGGTGCACCTGAAAATACCACTTCTCCGCCTTTACGGCCGGCAAAGGGACCCATATCAACAATGTAATCCGATGCCAGCATCATATCTTTGTCATGCTCCACAACAACCACTGAGTTACCCGTATCACGAAGTTTTTTGAGAGAGTCAATCAGTTTGTGGTTATCTCTCTGATGAAGTCCGATACTCGGCTCATCCAATATGTAAAGCACGTTAACAAGCTGTGAACCTATCTGTGTGGCAAGGCGGATACGCTGACTCTCGCCTCCAGACAGAGTGGCAGAAGCACGGGACAGGGAGAGATATCCGAGACCCACATCCAGAAGAAACTGTAATCGTGAAAGTATCTCTTTTTTGATTTCAGCAGCTATCAGCCTCTGTTTTTCTGTGACCTCTGTGTCAGACTCAGAAAACCAGTCGAACAGTGTTTGAATATCCATATCAGCCAGTTCGGCTATATTTTTTTCGTTGATTTTGAAATGAAGGGCTTCTTTGTTAAGTCGCTGACCATTACATTCGGGACATACTGATGTTGTAATATACTGTCCTGCCCATTTCTGAGCTGTAGCCGATGCTTCGTCATCCTGCTGCATCTCAATATATTTGGTGACTCCTTCGTAAGAAACCATATAGTTGGAATTCCCAAGCGACTCGTTTTTGATTTTAAGCCGTTCGTTTGTTCCGTAAAGTATCTCTTCAATTGCCTCTTCAGGTATCCTTTTTATCGGTGTTTTGAGGGTTACACCATATTTTTCGCATATTGCGGCAATCTGCCAGAAAAGCATATTGCTCTTCTCCTTGCCCAGAGGAGCAATTCCTCCGGCTGAAATACTGATGTCAGGGTTGGGAATTATCTTTTCAACATCCACCTGATCTACATCACCAAGTCCTTTGCAACGGGGGCAGGCACCTTGTGGTGAGTTGAACGAAAAATTGTGCGGAGCGGGTTCACTATATGATAGCCCTGTAGTGGGACACATTAAACTGCGACTGTAATGTCTAACTTCATCTGCCTCCACATCCTGAATAAGAATTAATCCGTTGCCTTGCTTCATGGCAGTCCTAACGCTCGCTTTGAGCTTATCGGCAAACTTGTTGGATACTACCAGCTTGTCAATCAGTATCTCAATACTGTGGTTTTTGTAACGGTCAACAATCATTCCGGGGATTATCTCCCTGATAACGCCATCTACCCTCACGTTGAGGTAACCCTTTTTACGTATCTGTTCAAAAAGCTCCTTATAATGACCTTTCCTGTTTCTGACTACCGGTGCCAGGATGTATATTTTCTTGCCGATATACTTCTCAAGAATAAGTTCCAGAATCTGTTCATCGGTATATTTGACCATCTTCTCTCCGGTGATGTAGGAGTAGGCTTCACCGGCACGGGCAAACAGCAGACGAAGGAAGTCGTATATTTCGGTTGTCGTGCCAACAGTTGACCTTGGATTTTTGTTGGTCGTTTTTTGTTCTATCGAGATAACGGGACTCAGTCCGGTTATCTTATCAACATCCGGACGTTCAAGTTTTCCGAGAAAGCCTCGTGCGTATGCTGAGAATGTTTCGATATAACGACGCTGACCTTCGGCAAAAATAGTGTCGAAAGCCAGTGAGGATTTTCCGCTCCCGCTGAGCCCTGTAATCACTGTGAGCGAGTCACGTGGGATAGTTACATCAATATTTTTAAGATTGTGTACACGTGCTCCGTATACATTTATTAATTCAGTTTCATATGCCATATTTTATTTTATGTCAATAACCCAGGCAGGGTTGTGAACTTTAGGCTCACTGCCTTTTTTGTAGTACAAATCTTCTTTTGTAGGGATGAGAATAGTGTAGGTCTTTCCGGAAGCGTTGTTTAATTTATCTGTTCTAAGCCAGGAGTTGAAATCTTTTAATTGTGCGTAAGTAATACCGTTCTGTTGAGCAAAGGATACAAGATCGGGAAGTGTACTTGTAACATTTACTTTTTTGAACTCCATTGGTTTGTACAAATGTTCCGGTTTAATCACAAAACCATATTGCCGCGGCTGCTCAAAAACCTGTTTGATTGCAAGCATCCGGTAGTAGTAGCGTGTGGTTTCTTCCACCAGCCACAGATCAAGTGCATCATCAGCCTTTTGATCCCTCAGTTCTGTTGTAATCCTTCCCTGTCCTCCGTTGTAAGACAATGAGGCTGCGCTCCAGGACCCATATCTGCGATGTGCGTTTTTAAGATATCTGCATGCAGCGACAGTTGATTTCTCTATGTGATACCTTTCGTCAACGTCAGTTCTGATTTCCAGGCCGTTTTCGCGACCGGCCGACTGTATAAATTGCCATAAGCCTACTGCACCCACGGGGGATACTGCCCTGTGATCGAGACTGCTTTCTATTACTGCAAGATATTTCATATCGTCGGGAACACCTTCTCTTTTTAGTATTGGTTCAATTATTGGGAAGATGCGGTTAGCCCTTTTAATCAGGAGCATTGTTGTAGAGTGGAAATAGGTGAAACTGTTTAGTTCTCTGTCCATCCTCTCGCGTTTATCATAACGGTCAAATACTATCTCTTCTCCTGCAAATGTCATCTTTTCGGGAATTGATACTGATGCAGTCATTGATAGTACCTGAGGTTTTTCAGTCTCAGTTTTAACAGTATCATTTCCTGATGTCAATAAAACTACGGCGGTCACAATACCAGCCAGCAGAAGTACTAAAGAAAAAAGCAGTGATTTTTTCATTTTATTCATTCTTTGCGGGACCCTCTTTATAGAGATAAAAAGGTTACCGGAATTTTTAAATCGACTAACAAAGTTAGTTACTTTTTTGGATATAAGGAATTTTGCTTTTGGTTAATCTGCTAATATCACATTGTTTAATAGAATGAGTTTTGAGAAAGAATGAGATAAAAATATTACAGGTTCGTTTATTTAATTTATATTTGATTTCTGTTAAGTACCATCACAAATAGGGTACAATTGATAAGAGAAGCAATCTTACAAAAGGTATTATCATTTTGACAGAATACCCGATTTTGTGTAAAATATTTAAAATATGAAATTAAAAACATCCAACTCGGTTATAAAAGCCCACGATATAAGTCAGCTCAGATTCAGGGATACTCCTTTCGTTAAATTAATGAATAAGCGTATTTATAATATTCTGATGGTTGCATCAAGATATGATATGTTTATTCTTGAAGATGACGGACGTGTTGATGAACAGATATTTAATGAATATACATCACTGAATCTAAGGTATCCTCCCCGGTTTACACAGGTAAGCAATAATAAGGAGGCTCTTGCTGAGTTAAAACAGAATCATTATGAACTGATTATCTGTATGCCTAACATGGATAGCAGCGAAACATTTGATCTGGCTAAAATGCTTAAGCGTGACTATCCGCGAATTCCTGTTGTATTGCTGACTCCTTTTTCAAAGGCTGTAACTCAATCTTTAAGCATGGAGGATCTCAGCGGCATTGATTATGTCTTTAGCTGGCTGGGTGATACTGACCTTCTTCTGGCAATAATCAAGATTATTGAAGACAGTATGAATGTGGAGCATGATGTTAAAACCGTTGGTGTGCAAACTATCATGCTTGTGGAGGATTCTGTTCGTTTTTATTCATCTGCACTGCCATTGCTTTATAAATTTGTGCTTTCTGAATCCAAGGAGTTTTCGAAAGAGGCGCTGAACGACCATCTGCAAATGCTTAGAATGCGCGGACGTCCTAAGATTCTGCTTGCCCGTAATTATGAAGAGGCTGTGTCGTATAATAAAAAATATGGCGACAATATGCTTGGAATAATAAGTGATATGAGTTTCAATCATAATGGAGTTAAAGATAAACTGGCAGGGAAAAAATTGGGGGAGTGGGTGAGGAGAATCGATGCAGATATACCTTTGATTTTCACTTCGTCGGAATCGGCAAACAGACAATATGTTGACGAAAGCGTTGATCTGTTTATCGACAAAAACTCCAAGACATTTCCTCAGGATCTCAGTAAGGCTATTAAGGAGAATTTGGGATTTGGAGATTTTATTATTACTGATCCAAATACTAAAAAAGAGATATTCAGAATCAGAAACCTGAAGGAGCTGCAGATGAATATACGTAATATTCCGGATGAGGCTCTCTATTACCACCTTTCACACAATCACTTCTCAAGGTTTTTCTACTCGCGTGCAATGTTTCCCGTGGCTGAAATGCTCAAGAAAATTAATGTTTCGGAGTATGCAAGTATGAATGATGCACGTGAACTGATTTATGCAACAATAGTGCAGTACCGCAGAATGAAGAATACCGGTGTTGTGGCTGTATTTGAGAAGGACAGATTTGATCAATACTCAAATTTTGCCCGCATCGGCGAAGGTTCCCTCGGCGGAAAGGGCAGAGGTCTCGCATTTATCGGGTATATGGTTAAAACGCACCTTGAACTAAATAATCATCACAACTTTCCGGTTACAACACCCAAGACCGTTGTTTTGTGTACCGATATATTTGATGAGTTTATGGAGGCAAATGACCTTTATCCTATAGCTCTGGCTGACCGTTCTGATGAAGATATGCTGCAGCACTTTCTTGCGGCTAAACTTCCGAAAAGACTGGTGAGTGACTTCCTTGTTTTCTTTGAAGCTATAGAGTCGCCTGTAGCCATCAGATCTTCGAGTCTTCTCGAGGATTCGCAGTATCAGCCTTTTGCGGGTATCTACTCAACCTATATGATACCTTATGTGAGTGACAAGTATACTATGGTGCGCCTGCTTAGTGATGCCATAAAGGCTGTTTATGCGTCTGTTTTTTACAGGGATAGCAAGGCTTATATGTCAGCAACACAGAATCTGATTGATCAGGAGAAAATGGCGATTGTGCTCCAGGAGGTTGTTGGTTCACGATACGACAATCTCTACTATCCGGCAATATCAGGAGTTGCCAGGTCTATAAATTATTATCCTATAGGCAATGAGAAGACAGAGGATGGTATCGTAAATATGGCTTTCGGTTTAGGTAAATATATTGTTGACGGTAATATCGGGCTGCGTTTTTCACCAATGCACACCTCTAATATTCTTCAGCTTAGTACAGTTGATATGGCTTTAAAAGATACTCAGACTCATTTTTATGCTCTTGACCTTGACTCTGTATCGAAAGATTTTACAGTCGATGATAGTTTTAATTTGCTAAAGGTCCGACTTAAAGCTGCAGAGAATGCCGGTCCGCTTAGATATGTCGCGTCTACCTATGACCCGCAGGATCAGATAATTCGTGACGGATATTATGAAGGGGGCCGCAAAATAGTCTCTTTCGCCAATATTCTTCAGCATGATATGTTTCCACTTGCAGAGGTTTTTGAAAAACTGCTTAAAGCCGGTCAAAAAGAGATGGGGAGACCGGTTGAAATTGAATTTGCAGTTGATATTACGGATCAGAAAAATGCGTCTTTTTATGTTCTGCAGATTCGTCCCATCGTCGACAGCAGGGAGGTGATGCATGAGAATCTGGAGGAGATTGATTATAATAATACAATTTTATTTTCCCGGAATGCACTTGGGCATGGAATTGTTGATGATGTTTATGATGTTGTTTATGTTAAAACAAAGTCGTTTAATGCATCCAAAAACCCACTGGCAGCACGTGAGATTGAGAGACTGAATGCGGAGTTTTTATCTTCCGGGAATAACTATGTACTTGTTGGTCCCGGCAGATGGGGCTCATCTGATCCATGGCTGGGAATACCTGTTAAATGGCCACATATCTCTCAGGCGAAGATAATTGTTGAGTCGGGAATGGAAAACTATCGTATTGAGCCAAGCCAGGGTACTCATTTCTTTCAGAATCTCACCTCTTTCGGGGTAGGTTATTTTACTGTAAATCCTTTCTTGGAGAATGATGGTTACTTCGATGAGGAATTTTTAAATGAACAACCTGCTATATTCGAAACTGAGTACATCCGTCACGTTCGCTTCGATAAGCCGATTGTAATAAAGATAAACGGTAAAAAGAGAATGGGGGTTGTAATGAAGCCGTGAAAACAAAATGTCCTGCGAATTGTTAAATTGTAGTATAAATAGATCATCACTTTTAAACATTTTGTGAGGTGAGTGAGTCCCATCTTCTAAGAAAACCATAACCGTGTATGAAAAAGACATACTTGTTTTTACTCCTGTCGCTGTTTGTAACAGGAGCCTTTTCCCAGAACAGAGTGGATATGAATAGAGATAGCTATGAAAAAGAATGGGCAATAGTTGCTGATTTTGAGAAGAAGTCGCTGCCCAAATCTGCATCTGAGCAGGTGGATCTGATACTGCGAAAAGCAATAGAGGATAAAAACAGTCCGCAAGTCATTAAAGCCCTTATCCACGAAGGGAAATATGATTTATCTATCGATAATCAGAATGACTCATTGATATTTATCAATCTTGATGAAATGCTGTCTAAGAGCGTTGATCCGATTGAGAAATCTGTCCTTCACTCAATGCTGGGTGAGTTGTATCTTCAATATTATCAGAGAGATCAGTGGACAATCAATCAGCGCACGGAGCTGGGTGATTTTGTGCCTTCTGATATGAAAGAGTGGACAAAAAACAACTTTTATGATAAGGTGACAGAGCATTTGAATGCTTCACTCGCATCTGAGCAAGAGCTGGTTGATATTAAGGTAGATGCATATGCTGATATAATTGAATTAGGTAAAGATTCGCGTAGGTTCTTCCCGACTATGTATGATTTTCTGGCTCGCAGGGCAATTGATTTGTTCAGGCAGATTGATAGTGATGAGGATTTGAGCCGCACTCTCGCAAAGAAAAATATTTCATCTGATTCACTGTTTCTCTCTTCCGAAGTGTTTACAGGAATCAACTTCAACCCTCACTCTTCAGAGTATAATCTTTGGACCCTGGAAACTTACCGCAAGCTTATTGAATCACTTTCCGCAAGGGGAATGAAAACATCTGTTTTACTGACTGAGCTGGATAAACTGGACTACCTGAGTTTGTTACAAAACTCATATAAAAACAATGCTCTGCCTTACCTGGAGAGTCTTCTCGTGAAGTGGGAAGACAACGAATTCAGCGTTGAGATAGTTGATAAAATAGCATCATTATATCAATACGAAATAGGGATGTTTGTGCAATCCGACACTCTGAATCTTGATCATAAAACAGAAGAGTTATATAATCTGCTTGTTGATTATATAAAGAAGTATCCAGATTATGAGCGTATATCAGTACTGGAAAACAGAGTGCAGAGGCTCACTTATCCATCTTTTACTGTAACCGGCAACAGCACTTTCCCTGTAAAACAGGAGAAGAGTTTTGAATTGACTTATCAAAACCTGAAACGACTTACTGCAAAACTGTACAGGGTTGATTCTCCCGTAGATGTACAGATGACCAGATCGCGTTTCAGACGGGATATTGAAGGTAAAAGAACTTTTATAAAGAATATTGATATTCCTCTGAAAGTAATTCCCGAGTATAAAAAGGGTGAAATGAGCTTCAATGTTGATTTTGATACTCCGGGCACATACATGCTGACATTCTCTTCAGACCATGAAGCTGAAACTAACGGTTGGGGTGATGTAATCTATTTCGCAGTTTCCGACCTCACGGTTTTCTCCAGATCTGTCTCAAAAAACAGGTTCGATTTCTTTGTAGTTGACAGGGTAACGGGAGAACCGGTTAATAATGCTGAGATAGTTATTTATAAGCTGCCGGGTAACTGGAATAATTCAGTGCTTACTGAGGTAGTGACATTGAAAACCAACTCCGAAGGTTATGCTTTATATAATAAGGATATTCCTAATTATGATGTTTTCTATCATGCTGTAAAAGGGAAGGATTCAGGGTCGCTTTTAAGCAGACTTCCATTTGCTTATTTCAACTACACAGATGCAGATTCGGGTACCGATTCAGGAGTGTTTCAGCAAACTGATATATTTACTGACAGGAGTTTGTATCGTCCCGGACAAATGGTTTATTATAAAGCAATATTATCTGAGTCAGCTGACGGTGTGAGTTCAGTACTGGCAAACAGAACAGCTGAATTCGTTCTGTTTGATGCAAATAACAGAGAAATCTCCAAACAGTCTCTGAAGAGTAATGAGTTTGGTTCTGTAACAGGAGAGTTTATTCTGCCTCAGGGTTTACTCCCCGGTAATTTCAGAATTGAATCAGAGAAGGGTAGTGTTAATATTCAGGTGGAGGAGTACAAAAGGCCAACATTTGAAGTGACCTTCGAAAAGATTGAAGAGACATATAAGTTTGGAGAGGAGATATTACTGAAAGGTAAGGCTGAAAACTTCTCAGGAATTAAACTGCAGAATGCAATCGTAGAGTGGCGGATAACCAGAAACCAGAGCTGGTGGTGGTCATGGCGAAGTGCTCCTGAACATTTCTCTGAAGGTGTAAGCGTGACCAATAACGAAGGTGTTTTTGAGATTTCATTTATTCCGGAAAAGCCTGACATTCAGCTCTCGTCAAGAGCTGTATATTCGTTCAGTGTTGAGGCAACTGTTACTGATATTAATGGTGAAACGCAGACGGGGATTTATACAGTTACAGTGGGTGATGTTTCAATGATTTTGCAGACAGAGATACCTGACAGGCTGGATAAGAACAGTGATGTTAATATAGTGATTTCAGCCAAAAACCTGGATGGTGCTGATATAACTGCAAAAGGGACTTACAAGGTTTTTTCACTTCTGGAGAATGATTCAACTGACAAACTAATGTTTGAGGGTCTGTTTGAAACTGGTGTTCAGAAAGAGATTAAGCGTCGCCTGGCAGGAATAGATTCAGGTAAATACAGATTAAAACTTGCATCTGAAGATGACAGGGGTAATAAAATTGAAGCTGAGAGGGATTTCATTCTTTATTCGGTAACAGATAAGCGGCCGCCGGTAAAGACCAACGACTGGCTGATTGAGAAGAGTACACTCTTTTCTCCCAAAAAGAATGCAGAGGTTATTCTTGGCGTATCTGAAAAGGTGAATGTTTTGTATGAACTATGGCATGAACATAATCTGCTGGAAAGAAAGTGGATATTGTTGAACAATGAAAATCATCTGTTCTCTTTTCCATATAGGGAGAATTATAAAAATGGAGTTACGCTGATACTGACTTATGTTAAAAATGAGAAGTTTTACTCACACAGGGTGGAACTTCGACCAGAAAAAGAGGTTGAAAAGCTGAATGTACGTCTTGATGTGTTCAGAGACAAGATACGCCCAGCCTCTCAGGAGGAGTGGCGGATTTCTGTGACGGACTCTAAAGGGAATCCGACTGTCGCTGAGGTACTGGCTTCTATGTATGATTTCTCGCTTGATAATATTTACAAGACGCACCCGTGGAATATAACCAGTTATGCATTTGACCGTTACAAAGCGATGAGAGCGCTGGAACAGGATAATTCGTTCAGTGCTGAATCAGCGAGAGGTAGCTATGAATTATCAATAGAAGAGGTGAAACAGTTTGAGTACGACATGTTCAACTGGTTTGGCTTCTCTTTATATAATTATGGCAGGGTAATAATGTTCAGATCTGGAGCCATAGAAAGCGTTGAGGGAATATCTTCACCTGCTCCACAAGCAGAAGACAGGCAGAGTTCAATGTTTAAAGCAAATGCTGATCAGGAAATATTTACAACAGATGCAGATAAGGTAAAAGTTGTAGGAAACGGTGAAGTACAGTCTGGAGCGCAGGAACAGGATTCACCCTCACTTCAGATTCGCAGGAATTTCAATGAAACAGCTTTCTTTTACCCTCAGCTGAAAACAAACAGTGATGGTGCTGTACAAATAGCATTCACGGTTCCTGAAAGTAATACCAGATGGCGCTTCAGAGTGCTGGCTCATGATAAAAAGCTGAATAACGGTGCGGCTGAAGCGTTTACTGTTTCACAGAAGGAGTTGATGGTGACACCAAATATGCCCCGATTCCTGCGTCATGGCGACATAACACAAATATCAGCCAAAGTTTCTAACCTTTCGGATAGCACAATTACAGGCAAAGTAAGACTTGAATTCTTTAATCCTGTTACAGAAGAGATTATTAGTGATATAGCACTGATTGATAGTCAGGAAGAGTCTTTTGGTAATCTAAAAGAGTCTGAATACAATCTAAGTGATTTGTATGTCAATGCGAGAGAGTTTACATTGGAAGCTGATGTCTCAACAGATGCATCCTGGTCCTTTGAAGTGCCTGCAGATATTGATCTTTTGGGAATCCGAATTATTGCAGAGAGTGAGCTCTTCAGTGATGGAGAACAACATGCTCTGGCTGTGTTGCCAAACAGGATGATGGTAACCGAAAGCATGAGGATGGATATTAACGGAAATGAAGAAAAGAGTTTCACAATGGAGTCTCTTGTTGATAAAACCAGTGACACCGAAACCAATTACCGTCTTACACTTGAATTCACCTCAAATCCGGTATGGTATGCTGTGCAGGCACTTCCTGTTTTGGGGCAGCCTGTAAGCGATAATGCAGTCTCCTGGTTTGCATCTTATTACGCCAATTCACTGGGAGCGCACATAGGAAAATCTTACCCAAGGGTTACAGCAATAGTTGATGCCTGGAAAAAACAGGGCGGTACTCACGAAACTTTCCTGTCCGACCTCGAGAAGAACAGTGATCTTAAAAATGTACTTCTGGAAGAGACCCCATGGGTCATGGAAGCAAAAAATGAATCGGAGCAAAAAGAGAAAATCTCACTGCTGTTTGATCTAAACAGGAGTCGTAATCTTACTCAAACTGCAATTGATAAACTTCGTGAACTTCAGACTACCCAGGGTGGCTGGAGTTGGTTTAAGGGTTTCCGTCCAAGTGTAAGCATAACACAATATATATTGTATGGATTCAGTCAGCTTTCGTCTCTGCAGTCAATTGAGACCACAGAAGATCTCCTGTCAATGCAGTCTCAGGCAGTGGGTTATATTGATGCTGAGGCTGTAAGACGCTTTGATAATCTTAAAAAGTATAACAAAGACTGGAAGAATATAAAAACCATTTCTTCAACTGATCTTGAGTATCTGTTTGTAAGGAGTGCTTATGATAATCATCCGGTTGAAAGTCAGGTTAAGGAACTGATTGATTTTTATACCTCTGTGGTGACGAAAAACTGGACAGCCTATGGTCTGTACGAACGTTCGTTAATTGCAATTTTAATGGAGAGAGAGGGGAAAAAGGATATTGTGAAAAATATTCTGGACTCGTATCGTGAACATGCAGTAGTTTCTGAGGAGTTGGGAATGTACTGGCCAAATAACCGTGCTAATGTGTTTATGTCACAGTCGGCTGTTACCGTTCATACTTTCATTATGCAGGCATTTCAAGCTGGAGGTGCTGATAGAGCTGAGATGGATAATATGAAACGATGGCTGCTTAAACAGAAGCAGACACAGATGTGGGAATCTACTCACGCTACAACTGATGCTGTTTATGCTTTGTTGAGTACGGGCAGCGACTGGTTTTCCAGTGATGGTGTAACTACAATAGTTGTGGGTGATCAGCTCGTTGAAACTGATAAAGGTGAAGCGGGTACAGGTTATATGAAAGAGACCTGGAGCAAGGGTGAGATTATTCCTGAAATGGGCAGGGTTAATGTTGCTCACAAAGGAAATTCACCTGCCTGGGGTGCTATGTACAGGCAGTATTACGAGGATCTGGACAAGATTGAGAAGAGTGATGCTGCCCTTGATATCGAAAAGCAGCTGTTTATTGAAGAGACTGATTCTACTGGCAGACGATTGATGAGTATTACAGAGGATAATCAACTGAAAGTGGGCGATAAGGTAATGGTGAGACTTACAGTACGTGGCGATCGTGATTTTGAATTCGTTCATCTTAAAGATATGCGTACCGCATCTTTTGAACCTGTTGATCAGGTGTCTGCAGTAAGCTGGCAGAATGGTGTCATTTATTACAGGACGTCTAAGGATGCATCAACTAACTTTTATTTCGATGTCCTGCCGCGTGGTACTTATCTGTTCGAGTATTCAGTATACGTAACCCGTGCAGGAAGTTATTCAAACGGTATAACTACCATACAGTGTATGTATGCTCCTGAATTCACTTCTCACACACAGGGTTTGAGAATTAATGTTATTGAATGATGTTTGGTAATTGAATATATTTTGTATATCACTGCTGTCAGTGAAGAAAAAATTAGACCCGAAAAAGGCTAATAGGTTTGATTTAAACCAATTAGCCTTTTTTAAGTACCCAGAGTCGGGATCGAACCGACAAGGACTTGCATCCATTGGTGTTTGAGACCAACGCGTCTACCAATTCCGCCATCTGGGCAAATGCGAATGCAAAAGTAGTAATATTTTCATTAATTAGTGCTGTTGGGGTACTAAATTTTCATTTTAATTTCGTATCTTTAAGGGTAAAATGTCATCTATTAAAAACAAAATGATATTAAAAGTGTTATTTGGGTATATACCGATTTGTTAATTGAATGACATATTATCCGTTTGAATTTACAGTTTAATAAACATATATAGTCTTGGTAATGAGAAACAATAAAAATAACTATTGTGTGATTATGAGCGGTGGGGTAGGCAGCCGTTTCTGGCCTTTCAGCAAGGAGAATAAGCCTAAACAATTTCTTGATTTTTTTGGAACTGGAAGATCTCTGTTGCAATCAACATACGATCGTTTTAAGAAGGTGGTTCCGGCTGAGAATATTTTTATCGTAACTAATGATGCTTATGCTGAAATGACTAAGCAACAGTTGCCGGAAATTAAAGATAATCAGCTTCTTCTGGAGCCGATGAGAAGGAATACAGCCCCGGCAATTGCATTTGCAACATTCAGGATAAATGCCATAAATCCTGATGCAAATATTATAGTGGCACCTTCGGATCATCTTATCATGAAGGAGGATCAGTTTGAGATTGATATGCTTAAGGGTCTTGAGTTTGTTAATGATAACCCGGTACTGCTTACTTTAGGCATTACTCCAAGCCGCCCCGAAACGGGATATGGTTACATTCAGGTGAATGAGAAGGAGAAGGACGGAATTCATAAGGTGAAGGCTTTTACGGAGAAGCCTAATCTTGAACTTGCCACGAAATTCGTGGAGAGCGGTGAGTTTGTATGGAACTCCGGCATCTTCCTTTGGAATGTAAAGAGTATAATGGATGCTTTCAGTGTTCATCTGCCGGACATGAGTCAAAAGTTCTCTGAAGGGAAAGATCTGTTTAATACACCTGCAGAGAAAGAGTTTATCGATGCCAGTTTTCCGTTCTGCCCCAACGTGTCAATCGATTATGGTATAATGGAAAAAGCTGATAATGTTTATGTGAATATTTCTAATTTCGGATGGAGCGACCTTGGAACATGGGGCGCTCTGCATGAGGTTTCGGAACGTGATGACAGCAACAATGCAAATCTGAATTGCAAAACTCTGTATATCGAAAGCAGCGATAATATAGTCGCCATGAATGAGGATAAGCTGGTTGTAATTCAGGGTCTTGATGATTACATTGTTGCAGAGTCAGATAATGTTCTTCTGATTTGTAAGAAAAGCGAGGAACAGCGCATAAAACATTTCGTGACAGACGTGAAATTCCGTTACGGAGATGAATATGTTTAATATTAACTGATGAACAGCAGTTCCCTGTACTTAGGCAGGGTCCACATCTGATTATCAACTATCAGCTCTAGCTTATCAACATGGTACCTGATGACATTGAAATATATGTTGACAGTATCATGATAAGCTATTGCTTTTTCTCTTGCATCTTCTATTTTATTTGCTGATTTACGTGCTTCAACCATGTCATCCACATTGGTTTTTATTGCTGAAATGTGATCGGCAATCTCTTCAATCAGTGCTGCATCTTCCCTGGATAGCTTGTCGGCTTTTTCTTTATCAAAGACAACTCGCATTTTATAGAGATTGTCGAGGAGCACCGACTGGTATTCAGTAGCCACAGGGATAATATGGTTCATGCAGAGATCTCCCAATACACGCGCTTCAATCTGTATCTTCTTGGTGTATGTTTCCCACTTAACCTCATTTCGTGCATGAAGTTCTTTCTCGTTTAATACACCGATGCTTTCAAACATTTCAACTGTTTCCCTTGAGGTGTAGGCATCGTAAACCAAGGGTGTGCTGGTCTCGCAGTTGAGTCCGCGTTTGCGGGCTTCTTCTCTCCATTCATCGCTGTAGCCGTTTCCTTCAAAACGGATTGGTTTGGACTCTTTAATAAAGATTCGCAGGGTGTCGAATATTGCCTGCTCTTTTTTCATCCCCTTTTTCATCTTGATATCGATTTCATTTTTAAAATCGATTAGTTGAGCTGCTACAACTGAATTAAGGGCTATCATGGCAGATGAGCAGTTGGCGGATGAACCTACTGCTCTGAACTCGAAACGGTTGCCTGTGAAAGCGAACGGTGAAGTACGATTTCTGTCGGTATTGTCAACCAGTACCTCGGGTATGTGCGCTATGCCGAGCTTCATCTTTCGTAACTCGTCTACAGTGATGTCGTCATCTTCTGAGCTGTATTCTATCTTATCAAGAACGGCCGAGATCTGTTTGCCAAGAAAGACTGAGATAATTGCCGGTGGGGCTTCGTTTGCCCCGAGACGGTGTGAGTTGCTGGCCGACATGATGGACGCTTTGAGAAGGCCGTTATGTTTGTAAACGGCTAAGAGGGTGTTGACAAGAAAAGAGACGAACAGCAGATTTTCATTAGCTGTTTTACCCGGTGTGAATAGTCCTATTCCTGTATCTGTACAGAGTGACCAGTTGTTGTGCTTTCCTGATCCGTTGACTCCTGCAAAGGGTTTCTCGTGAAATAGTATCTTGAACTTATGTTTTGCTGCTATCTTATGCATCAGTGACATAATCAGGAGATTCTGATCAACTGCCAGGTTTGTTTCGCCGAATATGGGGGCAATCTCAAATTGATTTGGGGCTACCTCATTATGACGTGTCTTAAGTGGAATGCCGTATTTGTACGCTTCAAATTCCACCTCCTGCATGAAAGCGGTTACCCGTGGAGGTATCGCACCGAAATAGTGATCTTCGAGCTGCTGGTTCTTAGCACTTTCATGACCCATGAGTGTGCGGTCGGTCAGACTCAAATCGTGTCTTGCTGCATATAGAGCCTGGTCCACAAGAAAATACTCCTGTTCCCAGCCGAGGAATGAATAAACCTTCTTTACTTCAGGATAGAAAAGTTTACAAACTTCCACTGATGCTTTGTCTACCGCAGAAAGTGCTTTAAGTAATGGTGTTTTATAGTCGAGCGCTTCTCCTGTATAAGAAATAAACACAGTAGGTATACAAAGTGTATCGTCTATTATAAATGCC
>JAQVXD010000012.1 GCA_028709385.1 Fermentimonas sp. | reverse complement strand
GTTGTTGTCTATTACCAAAGGTACCGAATATGAAAGCAATTCACAACATTTCATTATTAGTTTCAGAGCAGAGAATACTGTATAACGCAAGCATTCATGCCACTTTCCACTATGTATCGTCCTGTTCCCGCTTATTACCGGCTTATATCCGGTATATATCCGGTATATATCCGGCTTATAAAAATATATGCCAAAAATATGCTGGATATAAACTAAATAAAAAGAAAATATAAACTGATTATGAACAAAGCCAGACTGATATACAAAAAAAAGGGTGCCTCATCACGAGTCACCCCTTTCAACTTAACAAGTTACTATAAAAGTAAAAATATAATTAATTTATTGAAACCTTCTTGATAAACTCTTCCGTATCAGTAAAAGCTTTGGTCATTACTTCCTGAGCAACACCGCCTATCTGAGCAGAGAGCATTCCTGCATTCATACGGGATACATAAGTGGATCCATCCGACTTTTCGTACACCGAAATTCTGCAGGGAAGCATATTGGAATAGAGACGTAATCCGTCATCAGACAGCATCCTGTATGCGTAATCCGGTTTGCAGAGTTCTATTACTTTAACAGGAAGTACCTCTTTTCCGTTCTTCTTCATTATCTCCTGTAGATCGAGAACTTGTATTACTCTCCATCCGCCTTCAGCAATAATTTCTGAAAGCTTGGCAACAGTTTCATCGAAACTGTATTTGCTGCTATTTTCATAAAACATCTGTTCCATAATTACTATCTCTTAGTTTTTTAATAAAACCTCTTCAATAGCTTGCTTAAAAGCATCTTTAGGTAGTGCACCCTGAGCCATCTGAGGAGCTTCGCCCATCGGAACAAAAAGTAACGATGGTATACTGCGAATTCCAAATTCAGCTGCAAGCTGCTGTTCCGCTTCTGTATCTACTTTGTAGATATAAATCTGACCATCATACTCTTCGGCCAATTCTTCAAGTATAGGTGCAATCATTTTACATGGTCCGCACCAGTCTGCATAAAAATCAATAATTGCCGGTTTATCACCCAGATATACCCATTTGTCGGGTGTTTCTTCGAAATTTGCTACTTTCTTTAAAAAGTCAGCTCTCGTTAAATGAATTGTTTTAGCTGTTGTTGTTGTCATATTATTTACTGTATTTATTGTGTTTGTTTCTGTTGTATCTGAATTTTTATTCTGACTCTGATTATTGCATGCAGTAAGTGTAAAAACTGATGCAATGGCCAATAATAGAAGACCTTTTAGTTTAATATTCATAGTTCATTATTTTTATCTGAATTATCAATTTCTTTTGTACTCTCTATCATTTTCTTTTGAGATTTATCTCCCGAGAACATATCGAACAGCAGGTAACCTATTACCGCACCATAAATCATCATTCTGTAAGGATTTGAAGTGATGGGACAGGTGCCGCTGACACATCCCACATAGAAATAATAGAGATAACCGCCCAGTGCTCCTGTAGCCAATCCTGCAATTTTGAGCCAGTGTTTTGAAAAAAAATTCTTCATTTTTATGTTCTATATTTAATTACCATTACAGTAATTTACTGTTAATATTTTAATTAAGTTTCGTTTCGCTTATATCTGATAAGCCTGATGCTGAATCAGCATTATCGCAATTCACCATACATTTCAGCATGTTTGTAACGCGCTTATCCTTGAGTGAGTAAAAACTGTTTTTTCCCTCTCTTCTGCAGTCAAGAATACCTTTGGCACGCATGTCTGTGAGATGATGAGAAAGCAGCGATTGCTCGCAATCCATTCTTTCACGCAACTCACTTACAGACATCTCTTCTGTCTGAGACAGCTGCATAACAACACAGAGACGGGTTTCATGCGCCAATGCTTTAAGAATATAGGCCGCATCTTCAAATTGAGAGCGATCTATTTTCCCGTCATTTATTTTCTTCATTTCACCTATTTCCATATTCGTAATTTGCTTGAAAATTGTCTTATTGATATATGAACATACATTCATATGATTTTGTTCAGCAAAAGTACAATAATTTTGAATAAAAGCAATAATTGTTTAGCGGAATTTTATGTAATATGTTAGTTTTCCCTCGATTAGGCGGTGTGCAGATCGTCCGAAATAGGCATTCTCACTTCGGCGACTTGTAAAAATGTCGCCTAATCCGAAATAATATCTCCCTTCAAGGTCGAAGTTACCAATCCCTGTTTGAAGCTCAATACCTATACCCCCTATCAAACCATAATCCACTCTCTGCATTTCGCTGAAAGGGCCGTACTGATAACCTATCCTGAGATCCGGATTAGCCTCTCTGCGGGCTTCGAGATCGCTGGCAAGTGCCTGACTCATTTCTTGACTGTCAGAGAGCAGAAAGCTTATCTGTGGACCTGCATTAATTATAAAACGTGTTTTATTTCCAAAATAGACATGGGTCATAAATGGAATTTCGAGATAATTTAAGGTTCTGTTATATGAAAAGTCGGATTCAGGATCAAATTCCTCTTCCCACCCACGCTGTGAATAGTTTGCCTCTACTACTAATCCTAAATTCTTCTGAGAAATATACTTTAGTGCAACACCCCCTGAAAGTCCTATTTTTTGTGCCTGAGGAACGGAAGGCTGGAAGTCTATACTTGTAATGGATGGACCGGCTCCGGCACCGAAATAAAATTCACCCTGAAAGATTTCTCTCTGTGCGAAAAGGTTATTCGAGGTAACAACAGTTAACGCGAGAAAGATGAATATTATACGTTTCATCTGCTTATTTCCCTTTTAATTATTCTACCGTTTGTATCGTAATTAATTATGTACATACCGTAATTTAAAAATCCGCCCCAGTTGTTTAATCTTTTAAAATAAAACGGAAACTGTAATGAGTTCACCTGAACTTTGTCAATCTGCTGCTCAAAGTTCACGCCATACCTGTCCAGAGCTGTCAGGAAAAACATTCCCGTATCATATCCCCACATTCCGTATCCCGGATTTGTATCAAGTAAATTACGTCCGTACCATTTATGAAACCTTTCCCTGAATGCTTTGGTGAAGGTGTTTTCATTATCTACAAAGAAAGGGCTGTAAATATATGTTCCGAAATGATGGTATTCATCAATTAAGTTTGAGTAAGTCTGCCATTCGGGATACCCAAAGAGTCTGAACACATAATCAGAATTAGTTTCCTGCACCTCTTTCAGCTCCTCAATAATTCGTCTTAATGTGTTTGAGTCGCCGGTGGTAGGCACAATTACATTCTCTTTGTCTGAACTCAACAATGAAAGTATAGATGTCTCCAGAGTGCTTGTCAGACTTATAGTCTCATACTTTAAATTGTTACTTCGGAGATTATTCTGAATTTGTGAAAGCAGTTCCATTTTATCATTCTGCCCTCCACTGACAAAAATGATATTTGCATTACGGAATGTCTCTAAAAACACTTCTGATGTATTGTCGTGCAGCGACTTAGGAAGAGGATTTACCTGAAATATATTGCCGTTATTCAGTACTTCTCCGTTACTGTTAGAAAAAGGAACAACATATTTAATGTTCCTGGCTCTCGAGAAATCTGAAATAGTTCTTATCTGGGCATCGCTGACACCTCCGATAATTAAATTCAGCGACTGCATCTCATTTGTCTGAAGCAGACTCTCAAGCTTTTTAGTATCGGCGCCTTTGCCAATCTCAAAAACATACAGTTCAAGATCTGTTCCTCTGTTTTTTAAATCTTCTACTGCCAAAAGAAACCCTTCATAATACTCCTGCAGACGCAAGTGGGCTCCGCCCCTTTCATCGAGAAATGGAAGCAGAAGACCTACTTTTATTACATCCACTCTTTGAGGCCCCTGGCGCTGAATAAGAAGACGATTTACATCATTTTCCAATCTTTGAGTTGTACCTTCGAGAGAACTCCTCTTAACAGGGATTATTAGTTCCATATTTGTCTTTAATCCTCCTGCAAGCATGGGATTTTTAGCTTCAATCTCACCTACCGGCACGTTATACTGCCGCGAGATGCTGTAAAGTGTTTCGCCTCTGCTAACCCTGTGAACTATGTCTGTAGTCTGCTGTTCATATGGCGTTACAACCTCATATGATTCGAAAAAAGGGATACGAATTGTACGCCCGATCTGAAAAGTTTCAACAGAGAGTCCCGGATTAGCCGCTATTACATCTTCAGGTTTCAGGGAATATGTTTTCGAAACAGAATAAAGTGTCTCTTTGGGGAGTATGGTATGATATCTATAATTCTCCTCTTTCACCTCACTTATCACTCGTCTTTGAGGTATTGTCAGCACCTGTCCGATTGATATTGATTCTCTTGCATCCGGATTGAGCCGATAGATCTCTTCCACCGTTGTGTTGTACATCTGGGATATACTAAAAACAGTTTCACCCTTTGCAACAGTATGTTTGAAATTTTGGTTCTGATCTACAAGAGGAGTTTGACCAACTGTTGCCGCACTTGGTGCAGTTGTTCTGTTAACAGAGCTACTTACAGCTGATTGAGAATTTTCTTGTGTAATTGGAATAAGTAGTTCCTGTCCATTTTGCAACCCTTGATTTGCACCCGGGTTACTTCGAAGCAGATCGGCAACACTAACAGAAAAAGTGCGGGAAACAGCATATAAACCTTCTCCGGGCTGCACCTTGTATCTATAATATGATTTTCCATCAATGGTTACGGTTTCGTATGGCATACTCTGAGCTTTCAGAGCTTGAATTCCTGTTAAAAACAAAAGAACGATTACCAATATTTTGCTAAACCTAAGAGAATCACTCATTATTTATATATCTTAATTATAAACTGTTCTGAAAATATTACTCACAAAAGTACTAATATTATTCAAAAATCAGCTCTTGTCACTCTGAGTTACAATTGTTTTACAGTAATTAGAGCTATTTTAACACAATTATATTTCTATTTATCAGATGTGTAGATGAATAGTTAGGGGACAGAAAAAGCCCCGGGCTTAAATGGAAGCGCATCTTTATCCTCAGGAATTACGCCTGAAGAATTGTCAGAAACAGTGTGGTCGTTGGACCTATGCGACCTGTTCATTTTGGACGGCCGTTCTACATAATTTTTACCTACTGCATAATCATCGAGATTCTGGAAGCGTGCATATTCGGCGTCGAATCGCATACTTGCAATTCCGGTGGGACCATTACGATGTTTTGCAACAATGATTTCAGCTATGCCTACAAGCGAATTACCCATCTCATCTTCAGTAATACGATAATATTCAGGACGGTGAATAAAGCAAACAATATCAGCATCCTGCTCAATTGCACCCGACTCGCGAAGGTCTGACAGCTGAGGACGCTTACCTTCTGTACCAACTCTGGATTCCACACCACGGTTGAGCTGTGATAGTGCAATAATAGGTATATTTAGTTCTTTTGCCAATCCTTTAAGCGATCGTGAAATCATACTAACCTCTTGCTCACGGCTTCCGAAGTTCATACCGCTCGCATTCATCAACTGCAGGTAGTCAATAATAATCGCTCTGACTTTGTGTTCACGCACCAGTCGGCGTGCTTTTGTACGCAGTTCGAAAACAGAGAGACTCGGAGTATCATCAATATAAATAGGTGCATTATAAAGTAGTTTGTGGTTTTTATCAAGTCGCTCCCACTCATCATCTGAGAGCCGTCCACTTTTAATACTCTCTCCTTTTATCTGACAAACGTTCACAATCAACCTGTTTACCAGCTGAACATTAGACATTTCAAGCGAGAATATCGCTATTGGCTGTTCATAGTCAAGTGCTATGTTTTTTGCCATGGAGAGTACTAACGCGGTCTTACCCATTGCAGGACGGGCAGCAATAATAATCAAATCTGAATTTTGCCATCCTGAAGTAAGCTTATCCAATTCTTTAAATCCGGTTGGGAGGCCGCTCATTCCATCCTTACGATTTGCTGCAATCTGGATATTATCCATTGCCTCTTTAATTACCGGATTGATCTGTATTACATCTTTTTTAACGTTACGCTGTGAAATCTCGAACAGTTTCCCCTCTGTCTCCTGCATAAGATCATCCACATCAACTGTTTCATCGAAAGCATTTTGTGATATTTCGGAGGAGAAAGAGATCAGTTCGCGGGCAAGATATTTTTGAGCTATAATTCGTGAATGATACTCAATATGGGCAGCCGAAGCTACTTTCTCGGACAGCTCTGCTATGTAAACAGGACCTCCGGCAGCTTCAAGTTCACCGCGACGTTTGAGTTCTTCAACAACCGTAAGCACGTCAACAGGTTTTTGCTGCATAGACAAACCCTGAACAGCTCCATATATTAACTGATGTGTAGGATCGTAAAAGCTTTCGGGCTTAAGAATTTCTCCTACTATTGAATATGCATCCTTTTCAAGCATCAAGGCACCAAGTACGGCCTCTTCAAGCTCTCTGGCCTGAGGGGGCAGTTTGCCGATATCAGGTGCTACAACTGTTTTTTCGACTACTTTAACTGATGATTTGCGCTTCTGTTTCTCCATTTGAATAGGTTTTGCTTCTTAAAAAGTTTGTAAAGTTAGGGAGTAATTTCTTCCTAAAGGAATTTTAATTACTAATGTTTCTCATAAGTTATTAACAAAAGGGTGTTGAAAACTTTTGAAACTATTTACATTCAAACTCTCAAAATGATTAAGCATAAAGATAACAAATTTACTATTAAAAAAAACGAACCTTTCACCGTCTGACTTGTTATTATATAGTAACTATTCCTAACTGATAATTATTTTCACTTAATATTTATACTTTCATTATAATTCAATGGTCACAAATCAAATAAGGGAAATTTTAAAAGATAAAAACTTAAAAATTACTCCTCAGAGAGTAAGTATTCTCGAAACAGTTTTTTCACTAAAAAATCACCCTAACGCTCAGCAGATTATTGATGCGGTTCATAAAAAGAACCCCAACATTTCTGTAGGCACAATATACAAGACACTGGATACATTTGTTGAAAACGGTGTGATATCCAAAGTACGCCATACAGACGAAACATCAAGATATGACTGGCGGACTGATAATCATCATCACTTATACGTTGAAGATGACAATCAAATAGTTGACTATATCAACGATGAACTAAACTTACTGCTTGAAGATTTTTTCAGAAGAAACAGAATCCCCGGGTTCGAAATTAAATCGGTTAAGGTTCACATAAACGGAAATTACATCCAAGAATAAAACTTTTAAAGGGAGATCAGAGGAATTTATCAACACTAAAATTAGAATATATGAATGCAGAAGAACTAAAAAAACAGAAAGACAAGAAAAACCAGATGAAAATGACTACTGTTGCAGGGGCACCGGTAGGCAACAATCAGGATTCCATGACAGCAGGTCCGCGTGGACCTATGATGCTGCAGGATGTATGGTTTCTTGAAAAAATGGCACATTTTGACAGGGAAGTAATTCCTGAAAGAAGAATGCATGCAAAGGGATCAGGTGCATTTGGCACATTTACCGTTACGCACGACATTACACAGTATACCAAGGCAAAAATATTCTCTGAGATAGGGAAACAGACAGAAATGTTTGTTCGATTCTCAACCGTTGCAGGTGAAAGAGGTGCGGCTGATGCAGAAAGAGATATCCGTGGATTTGCTATGAAATATTACACAGAAGAAGGTAACTGGGATTTGGTTGGTAATAACACTCCTGTATTCTTTTTCAGGGATCCTCTTAAATTCCCTGATTTGAACCATGCTGTGAAACGAGACCCTCACACAAACCTGAGAAGTCCGAATAACAACTGGGACTTCTGGTCAAGTCTTCCCGAAGCTCTCCATCAGGTAACCATTACGATGGGCGACAGGGGCATTCCACGTAGCTTTCGTCACATGCACGGTTTCGGAAGCCATACATACAGTTTCCTAAACGCAGATAATGTACGCCACTGGGTGAAATTTCACTTTGTTACTCAACAGGGAATCGAATACCTCACAGATGCTGAAGCAGAAGAAGTTGTCGGAAAGGATCGCGAAAGTAATCAGCGTGATTTGCTGGAAGCAATAGGAAACGGTAATTTCCCTAAATGGAAAATGTATATTCAGATAATGACTGAAGAGCAGGCAGAAAATATGCCTTATAATCCTTTTGATTTAACAAAAGTGTGGTATAAAGGCGATTTCCCTCTTATCCCGGTAGGCGAATTTGAACTTAACCGCAACCCTGATAATTATTTCCAGGATGTTGAACAGGCTGCATTCAACCCTGCTAACGTGGTTCCGGGTATCAGTTTCTCTCCTGATAAAATGCTTCAGGGAAGACTGTTTTCGTATGGTGATGCTCAACGCTACAGACTTGGAGTGAATCATCATCAGATTCCTGTGAATCAGCCTAAGGGGGTAAAAGAGGGTTATAATTCATATCACCGTGACGGACAGATGCGTGTGGATGGCAATCATGGCGCTACACTGCATTATGAACCAAACAGCTATAATGTATGGCAGGAACAGCCGGAGCATGACGAGCCGGTACAAAAAGTCAACGGAGACATCAAACGATGGGATTTCCGTGCAGATGATGATAACTATTATGAACAGCCGGGTAAACTGTTCCGCCTGATGAAACCGGATGAACAGCAAAGGTTATTTGAAAATACTGCCCGTAATATGGGTGATAGTGATGAAATTATCAAAATACGTCACATAGGCAACTGTTATAAAGCCGATCCCGCTTATGGTAGAGGCGTGGCAGATGCTTTAGGTATTTCTTACGACAAAGCAGGCATTCAATAAAAATAGATAATATCTATTTTGTATTTTAATAAAACCCGGTCTCACAAATTAACACAAATGAGACCGGGTTTTTGTGCGCAAAATTTTATGTATCTTTGTATTTTCATTTTTAAAAATGCGCTAAAGTGTTAACAGCCAAAGACAGAAAAGAAATAAGATCACTTATGCAGCAGGAGATAATTCCTGCAGTTGGTTGCACCGAACCAATAGCGGTATCCCTATGTACAGCGAGAGCTACAGAAGTTTTAGGCGAAATACCTGATGAAGTTGACGTTTACTTAAGCGCAAATATATTAAAGAACGCAATGGGAGTGGGTATTCCCGGCACAGGAATGAATGGATTGCCTATTGCTATTGCCTTGGGTGCAATAAGAGGGAAATCAGAAAAGGGTTTGGAACTGCTTGAGAATCTGTCTCCCGAAGAGGTTGAACAAGGCAAAAGATTTATTAGAGATAAAATAATCAATATAAATATAAAGGAAAATATTTCTGAGAAGTTATATATTGAGGTTCATTGTACGAAAAAGGGGGAAAAATCCAGAGCTATTATATGCGGCAGTCACACATCATTCTCACTTATTGAACTAGACGGGACAACGTTATACGAAAACAGTGAATCTGACAAACAGGACATAAACAACAAAACTCAGCTCACTTTCAGGAAAATATATCAGTATGCAACTGAATCTCCGATAGAAGAACTTGAATATATCCTTGATGCAGCTGAAATGAATAAAAAGGTTGCTGAAAAATCAGATGAGGGACAATTCGGTCATAATGTATCCAAAAACATTAAGGGCGAAACAGGTCAGAGAATTTTTGGGGACAACCTTCACAGCAGGATGGTATCCTCAACAGCCGGCGCGTGTGACGTCAGGATGGCAGGAGCAATGGTGCCGGTAATGAGTAACAGTGGAAGCGGAAATCAGGGGATAGCCGCAACATTGCCTGTTCTCACTTTTGCTGAGAACATCGGGGCTTCTGAAGATCAGCTTATTAGAGCTCTTATATTAAGTAACCTGTCGATGATTTACATAAAACAACATATAGGCAGATTATCAGCTCTATGCGGATGCGTTGTAGCGTCAACCGGTTCGAGTTGCGGTATAACCTATCTGATGGGTGGCAATTATTATCAGATAACATATGCAGCTAAAAATATGATTGCAAATATTACAGGCATGATTTGCGACGGAGCTAAACCGAGCTGTGCCTTAAAAATTGCAAGCGGCGTTTCAACGGCTACACTTTCTGCACTCATGGCAATTGAAGATGAGGTGGTAACTTCTCAAGAAGGTATTATTGATCAGGATATCGACCAAACAATCAGGAATCTGGCACTGATAGGTAACGATGGAATGGCTGAGACTGATAAGATTGTACTGGATATTTTAATTAATAAATAATTTCTATCAGTCATATGTACGGACCCCGTTTTACTTTAACTCAACAATATTCTTTATAACTGATATTAACTAAGGATATTTACATTGGTTCGTTAACTTTGTAAGTTTGAAAATAAAACAATCATAAAACAGTTATGAAAAAAATAGCACGCAGACAATTCGGCATTGGAATTTTATTATTCCTTGTATCTGTTTCTCTACATGCACAAAATCCGATTTCCTGGGATTTTAAACTATCTGATGCAGGAAACGGAGAGGTTAATATATTAGCAACAGCTACTGTAGAACAGGGCTGGTACATGTACGATACCAAAATCCCCGAAGGGGGACCTAACCCTACAATGATTGAGTTTGATGAAATCAGAGGGGCAGTAGCTGTAGGAGATTTCAGGTCAATAGACAAAGAGGCAAAAGTAAAGTTTGATGAGATATTCCAAATGGAAATAGGCTCATTTACAAACAGTGTTACTTTTGCACAGCGATTGAAAGTGACCGATAAGTCGGCGTTTTCTGTTATAGGCAATGTACGTGCACAGGCATGTAACGATCAGACTTGTACCCCTCCACTTCCTGTAGATTTCACATTCTCCGGTTCAGACATGCCGGCATCATTGGTTGTGACTGCATCGGCAAGTGAAGTTGATAATGTTTTGGATACAGAAACGACTGCTTTAACTGAAGTTTTATCTGCTGCAGAAACTGTTTCAGATTTATCAAATCTAACAGCAGAACCTGTAAACAGCGATATACTGTGGACACCTGTAATAGAGGATTTAAAAGTACTTAGTGATGGTGACGATCTGGCTGATGCATCACTGATGAGTATATTTTTAAAAGGTCTTATCTGGGGATTTGCAGCTCTTCTTACTCCCTGTGTTTGGCCAATGATACCTATCACAGTAAGTTTCTTCCTTAACAGAAATAAGAAAAGCCGTAAAAAAGCTATTCAGGATGCCAGCGTTTACGGTCTCTCAATAATCGTAATTTATGTGACACTGGGACTGATTATCACAGCTATATTTGGTGCAAGTGCTTTAAATAATCTGGCAACTAGTCCGGTCTTTAATTTGATATTCTTTGCTCTTCTTATCACTTTTGCGTTCTCATTTATGGGCGCTTTTGAGATGGTACTGCCTGCTTCATGGACAAACAAAATGGACAGCAAAGTTGACAGTTCCAAAGGTTGGCTGAGTCTCTTTTTCATGGCATTCACCCTTGCTCTGGTATCTTTCTCATGTACAGGGCCGATAATAGGATGGCTGCTTGTAGATGCTGCAACACATGGTAATTTCATGGCTCCGACTGTTGGTATGTTTGGATTTGCCCTGGCACTTTCTATTCCGTTTACTCTTTTTGCTATTTTCCCGTCGTGGCTAAAGACTCTTCCAAAATCAGGGAGCTGGCTTAATACTGTTAAGGTTGTACTGGGATTCATTGTACTTGCAGTATCACTCAAATTCCTCTCTGTAGCAGACCTTTCGAGCGGATGGGGTATACTGGACAGGGATATTTTCCTTGCTTTATGGATTGTACTTTTTGTGGTGCTTGGAATTTATTTGCTTGGAAAGATCAAGCTTAAAGGTGACAGCGATATGAAACATGTGTCGCTGACAAGACTGGTTCTGGCGATGTTGTCTTTTGCATTTGCTGTTTATATGGTGCCCGGATTATGGGGAGCACCTCTTAAACCGCTTAGCGCTATTGCTCCGCCGTTATCCACTCTTGATTTTAATCTTACAAGTGAATCAAAGGGATTGGTATTTGATGATTATGAAACAGGTATGGCTTATGCAGCACGTGAAGGTAAGCCTGTGCTTCTTGAATTTGGAGGCCATGGCTGTGTGAACTGTCATAAGATGGATGCAACCGTGCTTGCAGAAGACCGGGTAAAGAATCTTATAGAAGAGGAATTTGTATTTATTGTTTTGATGGTGGATGAGAGAACCAGATTGCCTGAGATATTAGAAGTTGATGAAGCAGGTAAAACTAGTCGCCTGAGAACTGTAGGTGATAAATGGAGTTACCTGCAGCGTCATAAATTTGGGATACAATCGCAACCATACTATGTAGTACTGGATCATCAGGGAAAACCTCTCTCACCGGCACATGCTTATGATGAAAGTGTGGATAACTATGTGGAATTCCTTCAAACTGGATTAAGGAATTTCAAGAATTAACTATCAAACCTAAGAGACGGTTCATTTCCGTCTCTTTTCTTTTGTAGATAAACTCAGCTTATAATTTAAAATTATTCAGATAAAACCATTTACTTATAATGAATAGCAGACAAGAGAAACTGGAGGCTTTCGGGCGATTACTTGATATAATGGATGAACTTCGTGAGAAATGCCCCTGGGATCACAAACAGACCAACGAAAGCCTTCGTGCCAATACAATTGAGGAAACCTACGAGCTTGCTGAAGCAATTATTAATGATGATAATAATGAAATAAAAAAGGAGCTGGGTGATCTGCTGCTTCATATTGTATTCTACTCAAAAATTGGCGAAGAAAAGGAGGCTTTTGATTTAGCTGACGTTTGTAATTCTATCTCCGACAAATTGATTTTCAGACATCCTCATGTATTCGGAGACAAAAAGATTGATACTGCAAGCAAGGTAGAACAGTCGTGGGAGCAGATTAAACTTAAGGAAAAGGGAGGTAATAAAACAGTACTGGAAGGTGTGCCTGCAGCATTGCCCTCTCTTGTAAAAGCCTACCGGATACAGGATAAAGCGCGTAATTCGGGATTCGACTGGCAGCAGCGCCAGGATGTATGGGATAAGGTGAAAGAGGAAATGCTTGAACTTAAGACTGAAATAGAAAAAATGGATGCAGATAAAACCGAAGCAGAATTCGGCGATTTAATATTTAGCATCATCAATGCGGCACGACTTTACAAAGTGAATCCGGACAATGCCCTGGAACGTACTAATCAAAAGTTTATTTACCGTTTTAACTTTATGGAGAAAAAGGTGAGGGAGCAGGGTAAGCTGTTAAATCAACTTACACTGGAAGAGCTGGAAGAGATCTGGCAGGAAGCAAAATTGACTGAGAAAAAGTAACCTACTTCCCTACCCTCCAGCGATTGAGTATTGTTTTACGTTTCGGAAATATGCCGTTCTGCTTTGTACGTACATCCTCTACAACGTAGAAACTATTCTTATCGAAGTTGTTTATTGTCATCTCTAATGTTTTCATCTCTTTCCTGTCAACAACGGTTTCAATTATATCCACCTCATTTGTTGAACCTTTACCATGTGTAACCGTGGCCCCGAAATTCAACTTATTCAGTGCCTGGATTAACACATTGCCATCTTTTTGAGTATATATTCTGCAAAGAACTATACCGTATGCAATTCTGTTTTCCAACAGAATACCTACATAGTTTCCGGTTGCATAACCTGCTGCGTATGAGAGATACGAGACTAAGTCATTTGCTCTTGAGAGAATCTGTGATATTACCACTACCCATATAAAGACCTCAACAAATCCTATTATTGGTGCTTTATACTTCTCACCTTTAGAAACAAATATAATTCGAAGAGTGCCTAACGAAACGTCAACTACACGGCCAAAGAATATCAAAACCGGTAGCAGCCAGGGGTAAACATCTAAAAAATCAAACATAGAGTATATAATGAATAAATATTGGTTATTAGTTATTTGTTACTAGTTACTAGTTGCAAGTTACTAGTCAACTGTTTTCAGTTATCCTTTTAAGGTAATCAATGAAATTATAAATATCTTCATCTGTTGTATCCCACGAGCACACCAAACGCATTTCGTTGCGACTTTCATCCCAGTCGTAGAAAAAATAGCGCTCACGAAGCTTGTCTGTAATTTCTTTCGGAAGAATAAAAAAGAGTGCGTTTGACTCAACAGGCTGTGTAATCTCGATACCTTTGATCTGAATCATCTCAGAATAGAGCTTTTGCGCCGCTTTATTAGACTTCCCTGCATTCATCATCCAGAGATTTTCATTCAGATAAGGTATAAACTGTGCTGAAATATACCTCATCTTTGAATATAGCTGGGTAGTTTGTTTCCTGTAATATTTGATATTCTCGGACAGCTCTTTACGTAAAGGAATTAATGCTTCACCGAACATCAGTCCATTTTTAGTGCCGCCGAGAGTAAAGATATCAACTCCGCAGTCCACCGTCATCTCTTTGAGACTTACATTAAAATAAGCGCATGCATTTGCTATACGTGTACCGTCAACAAAAAGAAACATATCATGCTTATGTGCAAGTTGAGCTAAAGCTTTTATCTCTTCGGTAGTGTATGCAGTACCTAGTTCTGTTGTCTGGGAAATTGCAATAACTTTGGGCTGAGAATGATGCTCAAAACCGAAGCCATGCAGATGAGGTTTAATCAGCTCTGGAGTAAGCTTACCGTCTGGAGTAGGAATCTCCTTTAGTGAAGCACCGGTCATTTTAACAGGTGCTCCGCATTCATCTACAGCAATATGTGCAGTTGTAGCACAAAGTATTGAATGAAAAGGTAAAGTGCAAGCCTCAAGCGCAACAACATTTGCTCCTGTACCATTGAACATGAAATAAGAATCAATTTCTTTATTCTCCAGTAATTCACTTATCAGACCAGCGGCTTCTGCTGTCCACTTATCATCACCATAAGCAATTGTGTGGTCGACATTTGCTTCTGAAAGAGCCTTCATTATTCGTGGATGTACTCCCGAATTATTATCACTGCCAAAACTTCTCATTTAAGTAACTTTTATTTACAAAGATACTTAATTTTGGAATAACTTTTATCCTAAGTTAGCAAGAAGGAATTTTCTAATGTCTTCGGGGTTCTCTCCTTTACGCTTTGCATAATCTTCCATCTGGGCCTCATCAATTTCACCAATGCCGAAATATTTTGACTGAGGATGTGCAAAAAACAATCCGCTTACAGAAGCATTAGGATACATTACCCCGTTTTCAGTTAAGGTGATGCCAATTTCTTCAGTAGATAAAAGGTCGTGCAATGTGAAATTAATTGTCTGATCAGGGATTGAGGGATAACCAACTGCAGGACGAATGCCCTGAAATCTTACTGCCAGCATTTCATCTACAGTAAGATTCTCATCCGAAGCGTATCCCCAATATTCTCTGCGTACTTTTGCATGCAGCCATTCTGTTGCGGCCTCTGCTAATCTGTCAAGCAGCGATTTCATCAGAAGACCGTTATATTCATCACCCTCAGCAATGTATTTTTCCAGTTGCTCATCTGCACCATAGCCTGCTGTTACAGCAAATGCTCCCACGTAATCTTTCTTACCGGATTCAAGTGGTGCAGTAAAATCGCTCAGACAGTAATATTCATTCTTTTTGGACTTTTTCTGCTGTCGCAGGAAGGGAAATGCGGTGTAATTTGTACTTGTATCATTTTTTATATAAACCGTATCATTCTCACTATATGCTTCATATATTCCGTATACCGCTTTAATGTAATCCACATCCTCAGACACAAATTTATTAAACATCTCTACTGCGTCGTCATATAGTTTGATTGCCTCTTTACCTTTATCACGATCATCTTCTCTAAAACCTTCCAGCCATTCAGCTCTCTCAGCTTCAGTTTTCCCAACTCTGGTAATTGTATGAAAACGAGCTGATAAGTTCCATGCAGGAAAGAGGAACTTCCAATCCAGCCAGGGTATGATTTCCGAGACTTGTATCTTATCCAGTTTTATTCGACCGATCTGATTAGGCTTGAAAGGCTCAAATGAGTTCCAGTCGATTCTATAAGCATTCTCACGTGCCTCTTCGATACTTACTAATTCTACTTCCTTCTGCGAATAATTTTCCCTGAGGCGTTCATATTCCTCTTTTACTTTTTCTATGTATTCCGCCCTGTTTTCTTTGTTCATCAGGTTAGCAACAGCAGAGGGAGCTTGTGAAGCATCCTTAACGTAGACAACGGGTCCATTACTATATTTCGGTTCAATCTTGAGAGCTGTATGTAATTTTGAAGTTGTGGCACCACCAATTAGCAGCGGGATATTAAGACCTGCTTTTTGCATTTCTTCAGCCACTACGCCCATTTCGCTCAATGAAGGAGTAATTAATCCGCTTAGCCCTACAATATCCGGTCGTTCTTTAATGACTGTCTCAATTATTCTCTCAGGGGGAACCATCACACCAAGGTCAATAATTTCATAGTTGTTACATGATAACACTATTGATACAATATTTTTCCCGATATCATGAACATCACCTTTTACTGTCGCAAGTAAAATCTTACCAGCTTTGTTAGACTCTTCAGATGACTTCTCTGCTTCAAGTGCAGGCTGTAATACAGAAACCGCCTTCTTCATAGCTCGCGCAGCTTTAACAACCTGGGGAAGGAACATTTTACCGGCACCAAAAAGGTCACCTACGCGATTCATACCTTCCATCAACGGCTGATCAATAATATCCACTGCACGCGGATATTTTTGAAGAGCTTCAGCAAGATCCTCCTCCATGTAATCGCTGATGCCTTTCATGAGTGCATAACTTAACCTTTCATCGAGAGGATGATTACGCCACTCTTCAGCTTTTGTCTGTTCAGACTCAGGCGTTTTATCTTTTTTTATCTTGTCTGCATATGCCATTAAGCGCTCGGTAGCATCATCTTTCCGGTTGAAAATAACATCCTCCACAAGCTCCTTTTCTTCTGCAGGAATATCTTCATAAATAACAGATTGAGCCGGATTAACAATCCCCATGTCGAGACCTGCTTTTATAGCATGATAAAGAAATGCCGAGTGCATAATCTCACGGATATAATCATTACCCCTGAATGAAAAAGAAAGATTGCTCACTCCGCCGCTAACCTTTACATGCGGAAGGTTTTCTTTAATCCATGAAACAGATTCTATATAGTCAACAGCATAGTTCTTATGCTCATCCATACCTGTGGCAATTGCCAGAATATTAGGATCAAAAATAATATCTTTAGGATCAAATCCGTTCTCAGTTAGTAATCTGTAAGCACGACTGCAAATCTCGATTCGCCGCTCATAGCTGGCAGCCTGACCTGTTTCATCAAAAGCCATTACAACAATAGCAGCACCATACATCTGTGCAAGTTTTGCCTGTTTCAGGAACTCTTCCTCACCGTTTTTCAGGGAGATGGAATTCAGGATTGGCTTACCCTGTACACATTTCAATCCTGCTTCAAGAACATTCCAGTCAGAAGAATCAATCATAATAGGCACTCTCGAAACATCAGGATCAGAAGCGAGCATATTAAGGTAATTGGTCATCTCCTGCACACCATCCAAAAGTCCTTCATCCATGTTAATATCAAGGACCTGAGCTCCATCCTCAACTTGCTTTCGAGCAATATCAAGCGCTTCCTCATATTTTTGCTCCTTAATCAACCTTAAGAATTTTCGGGAACCTGCAACATTACATCTCTCACCGATATTGAGAAAATTAATCTGAGGCGAAACCTCAAGCAGCTCTAAACCGGATAACTGCATATATTCAGGCGGATTTGCTTTCTTATGGGGTTCTGCACCTTTTACCATCTCTACATATTTTGCAATATGTTCAGGCGTGGTACCACAGCATCCACCCACAATATTTACTAAGCTTTCATCTATAAATTCCTGAATCTGAGCTGCCATCTTTTCAGGTGTCTCATCATACTCACCCAGTTGATTAGGCAAACCGGCATTAGGATATGTTGATATATAAAATGGAGCAACTTTACCCAACTCTTTCACGTAAGGCTTTAGTTCAGCTGCACCCAGAGAGCAGTTTAATCCGATTATCAATGGATTTGCATGACTTACAGAAGCGACAAAAGCAGTGAGTGTCTGACCAGATAAAGTCCTGCCTGCTTTATCTGAAAGTGTAACTGATAACATAATAGGAGTATTGATACCTGTTTCAGCAGCAACCTCCTCAGCTGCAAAAATAGCAGCCTTAGCATTAAGAGTATCAAATATTGTTTCAATCAGCAACAGATCTGCTCCACCCTCTACCAATGCGGTAATCTGCTCTTTATAAGCAGATTTAAAGTCGTCAAAAGTTGCAGCACGATACATCGGCTCCTCAACCCTCGGACTCATTGATGCAGTTTTATTTGTAGGCCCGATTGAACCGGCCACAAAACGCGGCTTATCAGGAGTCAGCTTTGTATACTCGTCTGCCGCCTCACGAGCCAGTTTTACCGCAGCCCTGTTTATCTCTCCTGCAAGATGACTCATCTTGTAATCCTGCATCGAGATTGATGTTGAATTGAAAGTATTGGTTTCAATTATATCTGCTCCTGCAGCCAAATACTCACGATGTATTTCACTAATTACATCAGGTCTTGTCAAAGAAAGCAGATCATTATTTCCTTTAAGCAGCACATCAAAATCCTTGAAACGCTCACCTCTGAAATCCTCTTCAGAAAGCTTGTATCTCTGTATCATAGTTCCCATCGCACCATCCAAAATCAGGATGCGATCGGATAAAAGTGTTTCCAATTTCATCTTTATTCTCTTTACTTTTATTTTATTACCCAATCATTAAATATCCTGTCGGAAAATTTAATGTAAAAACATACCTATTCCTGTTTAAAAAGAGTATATTAAGTCAAAAATAAGTATTATAATTGACTTTTTTATTACTTGACATCTTTAATATTAGTCTGCGAGACCAAACAACAATCCATGCTAAAGTAAATCTAACACCCAATATCCACCAAATCGAAACACCGAGTGCAACAAAAAGCAGATTATCCTCAATAACTGAGTGTGATACAGCAAGATGATGATTAAGAAGGTTTGCTTCCTCACGTGAAACTTTACCCTCTTTCAACTGATCCATCATAAGTGCGCCTCCGTAAGCTAAACCAACAATATATCCAATCAGCCACAGGAAACCGGTATTGGCCGAAAGGCCAAAAAACTTCAGCAGTGGTTCAACTCCTTTACTCAGTTTCGATATCAGGTGATAAGCATTGAGAATATTGTATAACAGATTCAGAGAGAAAATTATAACAAATATCAATATTGATATATTAACAGAGCTTTTTAGCCATGCTAACAAGAGTTCACCAATAGAATTTATTACTACAACATCTGTCTGAATAAACAGTGGCATACCCATTTCAGCGGGTAAAATAAGATTAAGTATAAAAGCTGTTATTATGCTCATTACTATACGTAATGTAGTCATTCCCCAGAATGTAGTTCCCGTTTTTGCCTGTATAGCACTCTCCACCGGAAGATTATGAGCAATCTGGCACATCAATGCAAGAATTGTAAGCTCTCTCAATGTTAAACTCATTGATGTTATTATCGCAAGTGGTGCATATAGAGGAAGAAAAATGGATGTAATGAAAATGATTGCAGTACTGCCGGGTAATCCCAGGTTCATAAAGACCGGATCAAGAAAAGCTGCTATGTAAGTGAGTATTCCGAAGTAATCCAAAAACCTTACTGCAAGAGAAATCGGCAGAATCATTTTAATCAGCCATAATGCCGTGGAACCCGACTTCTTTACAGCCGGTGTAAGAATATACTTTTTAAATTGCATAACTAATAAAACGTATAAATTTACTAAAAGATAACCTATTGTGGAGAAATTTACTTTTTGAACATCCTGTCCATCGCGCGCTTATCCTCCTTTTCCCTTAACGACTGACGCTTATCATACTGTTTTTTTCCTCTGGCCACAGCAATAACCATCTTAGCCAATCCCTTTTCATTTATAAACAACCTGACAGGTATAATAGTATAACCTGTTTCTTTAGTGAGCCTCCTGATTTTCCTAAGTTCGGTTTTATTCAGCAGCAGTTTGCGGTCCCTGCGTGAATCATGATTGTTATATGTTCCATAAAAATATGGCGAAATATTCATGTTACGCACCCACAAACCACTACCTTCAAACTGGCAGTAAGTATCTACCAGACTTGCTTTACCAAGACGTATGGATTTTATCTCCGTACCCGTAAGAACAATTCCTGCAGTAAAAACTTCCAGCAATTCATAATCGAATGTGGCTCGTTTATTTTTTATATTTATCTGAGGCTGATTCATTAATTAATTGTTATAGAAAAAAGCTGATGAATAGTTGCCGGAGCAAGAATTATCAAAGCTGATGCAAGTAGAGTAAAATTTATAAGCTTATCCTCTTTAATTGTTATAAAATTCTGAGCTCCGGTATATACAATATGAATTGTGTATAATGCACACAGCCATAATATAATAAAACCCGGAAAAAAGGGAATGATAATATACAACAAATAAATGACTGCAGAAGAATATCCAACAAACTTCTGATACATTGGCAGATTTTTTCTAAGACCAAACTTTGGCGCCAAATCATTTAAAGCATAAGATGCAATAAAATAACCACCATATACTGCCACAACACTAATAATAGACTTTTTTAATGCACTTTCCACACTTCCATCGCTTATTATCCACAATCCTCCTATGAATGAAGTTAGAGCGACAACTCCAAAAAGCGGATGCAGAAAACGGTTAAGGAATTCGTTATGAGTTCTCTTTTCCCTATTTATATCCTTCCATGCTTTTGGAGAAGCTACAATAAGTTGTGTGATAGTTACAAAAATATCTCTCCACATTTCTCAACAATTTTGGAGAGCAAAGGTAGTTATTTTCAATCAAAAAAACAGCAGCACCCTTATAAAGTACTGCTGTCTGCTGATATATATGATTTTTTGAGCCGGCTATTTCACTTTTTCACGCTAAGCATATATGGCTGCGATTCAATCGGTTCATCACGATCCTTTAGGTGATAAACAAATTTGATACTAAGCTTCTTTGTTTCAGTTGTACTTGTACCTTCATACATAGTTCTCAATTGTGACATATTAAGTGCCAGATAGTCTGTCTTCTTTTCAAGTGCAGTACCATCGGGAGTACCTGTAAATGTAATATTTGCATCAATCTTAATATCATCACTGTCAGCCACATCATCTCTTTTGTAAAATTCAACATATGCCGATTGTCCTTTTGGAACTTCATAAGAATACTGAAAGATCCAGTTGTCACCCATAAACTCACGAGAATCTGCAAATAACGGAGGAGCTATTTCAAGAAACTCTTTTGGATCTTCAATCTCAGGCAACTGGCTCATCCTAAGAGTTGTCTGACGTACATCCAGCGCATCGCCCGATAATTGGACCACATCTGCAGGTATTGCCTGTCCATCAACGTTTAGCTGTTTAGTTCCATTCTGCTCATCCCAGCTGTAACTCATTATTTTAAATGTACCGGGAGTCATCAAAGTCATATTATTTGAAGTAATTATTCTCGCAGGTGAATAAAGCGAGATTGTTTTACCATAAACGGTGCCAACATCGTCATTATCTAAATATACAAATGATGTATCAGCATAATTATTGCTTACCTCTCCCAGACAGGATGTCATGAATAGTACAGCTCCGATTACAGTTAAAAAAAGAATTGATTTTTTCATTATACTGTTATTTTAATAGTTTATTTAAAATTCATATCTGATACCCAGACTCAAATCCATCACTATCTTCCTGTCTGAGTAAATTGTTTTAAATTCATTCTTTGCATCAAAATAGTAAGCCCCGCCAATTTTCCCATAAAGTTTAATATCCCTGTAGATTGGATATGACAACCCAAGTCCTGTATTTATAGACAACTGCGGATTTTTTTGAGAAATAGTTTCATTGATCAAAATCTCTGACTTATTCTGAGAATCCAAGGATTGACTTTCCCCTTCTTCCCTGAATTTGCCATAAAAATCCTTCTCTATCATTCCTCCCAATGAGACGTATACATTCAGGTCTCTTATATTAAAAAGATTGTAATTCAGGTTCAACGGCACTCCAAGATAGTGCAAGCTCTGTGTTTGGCGATTCTGAACAGCAGTACTTGTATTTTTGCTTCTTGAGTAAAGGTAAGAGTATACCAGGCCTGTTTCAATTGAGAGATTATGTGCAATTGATTTAGAAACAGTTACACCAAATGATATCGGTTGATCATGCTCCATCTCAGCAATATTATCTCTGAAATTATTTGCCTGGAACAGCATCTTTTCTGACTCTTCAATTGATGGCGCATCACTCGATACGGCAGCACTTCTTAAGGTCATAGGAGAGTTTACAGTCTGATGAAATGAAGTAAGTCCTCCTTTTCCTCCGAATGATAAAATATAGTCATCTTCACCACTACCTACATTATAATCAGCATATAGCAGAGAGTTATCTCCATCAACAATTATAGATTCATCAGTAAGTATATACTCTTTAGTATTTACAGTTTCTTCATTCAAATAATTATCTTTTGGAACTGCTATATCTTTATTTATTTTATCCAAACCAACTTCATTTTGCAGATCTCCCTGTTCAACATAATCAGCCATCATTAAAGCAGGATCAACTGATTTTACATCAGGAGTTTTTGAAGCTACAGATCCACCTGCAACATTTCTGCCTGCATAAAGTGTAGTCCCGGTCGCTTCTGTATTTATCCGAGGTGCCTGTTCCACTTCTGCAATCTCCTCTTTTGCTGTTGAAATCGCATCAGATAAAAGCGGCGACTCATCCTCCATTGGTCTGTTCATGTAAAACAGTCCGCCCACTATCAACAGTAGAATTGCTGCTGCAGATCCTGCGTATTGCCATCTGCGGCGTATGATCATCTTTTTTGCAACAGCAGTGTTGTTTAACAACTCTTCTAACCTAGACCAGCCATCAGCCGGAGGAGGTACTGTAAAGTCGTCAAACTTCGATTGAAACTGTTTTCTTATTTTTTCTTCTGAATTCATTGTACTTTTCTTTGTTGGTTTTTTTCAAGGAGGGCTGAAATCTTCTTCTTTAAAAGACTTTTAGCACGGAAAAACTGCGACCTTGAAGCTGCTTCATTAATGCCAAGCTCTTCAGCTATTTCTTTGTGCGACATATCTTCAAAAATATATAGATTAAATACTGTCCTGTATCCCGGGGGCAGTTTTTTAATCATTTCAAAAACCACTTTTCTCGGAATATCTTCTATATCAAGTAAATCATCTTCCTGATCTTCTGTCCTGTTTGCAGACATGTATCCATACTCTTCCAGAAAAAGATTCTTCCTCTTTTCTTTCCGGTAATCCTCAAGTGCCAGATTCACAAATATTCGTCTTAGCCATCCTTCAAAAGAACCCTTGCCCCTATACGAGCCAATCTGCGTATAAACACGGATAAATCCGTCGTGCAACAAATCGCGTGCAGTCTCCACATCACCGCAATAACGCATGCACACACCCATCATTATAGGAGCATATTTCTCATATAATGCCTTTTGTGCATCCCGGTTCTGTTTCTTACACGCTGATATTAGTTGCGAATCATCCATTCTTCTCGCAGTTACTATATAGATGAATTAAAAGAGAAAACGCTGCATAAGCAACACTGTTTTATCATTTATTTACCATTTTTTAAGAAAGGAAAGTCATCGATACTTCTTTGAAACCCCTTTTTATTATTCAAATATAGTGTTCATGGCGATATCCTGCAAGTGAAAATAATTAAGAATATGTAAATATAAATTGGAAGAGCTATGTTTTTTGTATATTTTTGTTCTGTTTATAGGTCAAATTATAAATTCAAAAAAAATCCTCATTATGAAAGATTTTCTGAAAATCATGCTTGCTTCTGCCCTTGGATTCCTCATTGCACAAATTCTACTGTTTTTCATTGCAATGATAATGTTTATAGGCGCAGCAGGCTCATTCATGGGCGCCATGTCCTCTGAGAAATTTACTCTTCAGGGAAATTCTGTACTAAACTTAAGATTAAACGGGACTATTGTTGAACGGACACCTGAATCCGATCCATTCACCTCACTGGTTGGCTCGGAATACCCGACAAATATGGGACTAAACGATATTGTAAGCGCAATTCGTAAAGCTAAAAATAACGATAACATTAAAGGTATTTATCTCGATTCACGTATGCTCTCAGCTTCTATGGCTACTCTGGCAGAGATACGCGGAGAACTTGAAAGCTTTAAAGAGAGTGGTAAATTTATCGTTTCCTACGCTGACACATATTCACAAGGTGGTTATTACCTTGCATCTACAGCAGATAAAGTTGCACTTAATCCACAGGGAATGCTTGATCTGCATGGCTTGGCATCTACACCAATATTTTTCAAAGATGCACTTGATAAATTGGGTATAGAGATGCAGATATTTAAAGTAGGGACGTATAAGTCGGCAGTTGAACCATTCACTCAGAACGAGATGAGTGACGCCAACAGAGAACAGGTAAATTCTTATCTCAATGATGCCTGGAGCTTTCTTAGAAAAGATATAGCCAAATCACGCTCTCTTACAATTGATGAGGTTGATTCACTAGCCAACTCTCTGACTCTCATGCAGACTCCTGACTTTCTTTTGTCTGCAAATCTTGTGGATACTCTTGTGTATGAAACTGAAATGAAAGATTATCTGCGCTCTCTGCTGGATATTGACAAAGATAAAAAAATACCTTCAGCAACTGTTCAGAATATGAAATCCGTGAAAACGAAGTCGGTTGAGAAAACAAGCAACACAATTGCAATTTTGTATGCTCAGGGAAATATTATTTCCGGTAACGGCTCATCCAACATTCAGGACAAGTATTTTGTAAACGAGATTGAAAAACTAAGAAAAGATGATGATATTAAGGCTGTTGTCTTCAGAGTTAACTCCGGAGGAGGCAGCGCATATGCTTCAGAACAGATATGGAAAGCCATAGAAGATCTTAAGGCAGTGAAACCTGTTGTGGTTTCCATGGGCGACATGGCAGCTTCAGGAGGTTATTATATCTCTGCTAATGCTGACAGAATTGTGGCTCAGCCAACAACTATAACAGGCTCAATCGGAATATTCGGCATGTTGCCCAATTTTGAAGGAACAACAGAGAAGATCGGTGTTCACAGTGATGTTGTTAAGACTAACGAATATGCCGACTTTGGCAATCTGACCCGTCCGTTGAATGCAAACGAACAGCAGATTATGCAGAGATATGTTGAGAATGGTTATGATCTTTTCCTCACTCGCTGTGCTGAAGGACGAGGTATATCAAAAGATACACTTGCACAATATGCCGAGGGACGTGTGTGGACGGGCAATCAGGCTCTCGAGATTGGTTTGGTTGATGAACTTGGAGGTATAGAGAGAGCCATAGAGATTGCTGCTGAATTATCAAATCTGGGCAAGAGCTATGTTGTATTTGAGTATCCCAAACTTCGCTCTCCGTTTGAAGAGCTGCTTGATCCTGCTAAAGAAGAACTTGCTGCCAAAACAATTAAAGAGTATCTCGGCGAAAGTTACGAGTTGTTTATGCTTTTAAAAGATATTAAAGAACAGGATTATATACAGGCACGCATCCCGTTTGATTTAAATATTAATTGATCTTTCATGGACTTACCAAAGGTTGAAATCCGCAGTTCCCTACTGCCCTTATCGTGGCTGTACGGGACTGCTGTGAATTTCAGAAACTGGTTGTTCAACAAAAAGATAATCAAACAGCGGTCATTCGATATCCCGGTAATATGTGTAGGGAATATTACTGCGGGAGGAACAGGAAAAACCCCTCACATAGAATATCTTATAAGGCTACTTTCACCTAAATTCAAAGTAGCTGTACTAAGCAGAGGATATAAACGTAAAACCAAAGGTTTTCTGATTGTAGATACCGACTCAAAAGTACGTGATGTTGGTGATGAGCCGCTACAGATTAAAAAGAAGTTCCCCGATACCCTTGTTGTAGTTGACAGAAATAGAGCTAACGCAATTGAAAAGATTATCTCTATCGAAAAAGAGGAACGTCCGGATGTAATTCTTCTCGATGACGGATTTCAGCATCGTTATGTGCTGCCTTCCTTATCAATTGTACTGGCTGACAGCAACCGACCAGTTTTTGAGGACAAGCTATTGCCTGCCGGACTGCTGCGTGAACCACTAAAAGGCATCTACAGAGCATCTGTTGTAGTGGTAACTAAATGCAACCCGGACATGCAGCCGATTGACTTCAGAATTTATACAAACGGACTGAATCTTTTCGCATATCAGGAACTATTCTTTACGTCATTTGATTATGATAAGCTCAGACCTGTTTTCCCTGAATTGCAGTCTGAAGAGGTTTCAATGAACGACTTGCGAAAAAAGCACCTGTTTCTTGTAACCGGTATCGCTTCGCCTGAACCGCTTGTTAGAAAACTGGAACTAAAGACTTACAACCTGTACACTAAATTCTTTCCTGATCATCACAACTTCACGGTCAATGACATTCATTCTATTGCAGATATGGTTGACACGGTTGAAGATGAAAACAAGATCATTGTCACAACGGAAAAGGATGCTGTCCGATTCCGTGGATTGTTGTACTTGCCTGATAAAATAAAATATATGATGTACTACCTTCCGGTGAGGGTTACATTTTTAAATAACAAAGAGAGATTTTCATTTAATAAAAAAATTGTAGAACATGTTAGAAATTATAAAACAAACAGCTGATTATCTTAAAGGTAAGATTGGAGAAATTCCAAATACAGCTATTATCCTGGGAACAGGACTTGGTGAACTTGCCAATGAGATTGAGGACAAAAACGAAATCCCTTATACAGAGATACCCAACTTCCCCATTTCAACGGTTGAAGGTCATAGCGGAAAACTGATTGTCGGCACTTTGGGTGGCAAAAAAGTCATTGCCATGCAGGGACGATTCCACTACTACGAAGGTTATAATATGCAACAGGTAACGTTCCCGATACGCGTATTCCAGGCACTGGGTATTGAGTATCTGTTTGTATCGAATGCTGCAGGAGGAATGAACTCAAGCTTTGACGTAGGTGATATTATGCTTATTGAAGATCATATCAACTTCTTCCCTGAACACCCCCTTCGCGGCAAAAACTTTGAAGAACTGGGAACACGCTTCCCTGATATGAGTGAAGCTTACGACAAAAATCTTCGCCTTATGGCAATGGAGATTGCTAAGGAAAAGAACATCAAACTGCAGCACGGTGTGTATGTTGGTCTTCAGGGCCCCACATTTGAGACTCCCGCAGAATACAATTTCTTCCGCATTATGGGTGGAGACGCAGTTGGCATGTCAACAGTTCCCGAAGTAATAGTAGCTAATCATGCAAAAATGAAGGTACTTGCATTTTCTATCATAACCGACCTCGGAGTGTTAGGAAAAATAGTAGAAGTTTCTCATGAAGAGGTACAGGAAGCAGCAAAAATTGCACAACCAATGATGGCTGAAATTATGCGAACAATCATTCAGAGAGTCTGAATTAATTAATAATCAAAATATAACAGGGAATGTCTGATACTTAATTAGATGGCATTCCCTTTTTTTATATCTTATGAAAAGAACAGAAATAGCAACATTGGGTGAGTTTGGACTAATCGATCATCTCACCAAAGATATCAAGCTTACGCATGAAACAACAATTATGGGTGTAGGTGATGATGCTGCGATAGTGGATAATGGAGGTAAACGCACTCTGATAACTACAGACCTTTTACTGGAGGGTATTCATTTCAATCTGATTTATACTCCATTGAAACACCTTGGATACAAGGCTGCCGTTGTAAACTTTTCAGATATCTACGCGATGAATGGAAAACCTCAGCAGATAACAGTCTCTCTGGGTATTGCAAAACGAATGTCGGTTGAAGACCTGGAAACATTTTATAGTGGGGTAAAGATGGCTTGTGAAATATATGGAGTAGATATTGTAGGTGGTGATACAACCTCTTCTTATACCGGTTTCACTATAAGCATCACCTGCATAGGCACGGCTGATAAGGATAAGATAGTTTACCGGAGCGGAGCAAAAGACACCGACCTGATCTTTGTTTCGGGTGACCTTGGTGCTTCGTACATGGGCCTGCAACTGCTAGAAAGAGAAAAAACTGTTTTTGAAAGCGACCCAGACAAAGGTTTTCAGCCTGATTTCGGTGGCAGGGAATATATCCTTGAGCGCCAGCTTAAACCCGAAGCACGTAAGGATATAGTTGATATGCTGGCTGAAAACAATATCATTCCCACTTCCATGATTGATATCTCAGACGGACTATCATCTGATTTACTGCATATATGCAAACAGAGTAATGTAGGTTGTCAGTTGTTTGAAGAAAGAATTCCTATTGACTACCAGACTGCAGCAATGGCTGAAACATTTAATATGAATGTTACAACTGCCGCACTTAACGGTGGAGAGGATTATGAGCTGCTGTTTACCGTCCCGCTTACACTACACGACAAGATGTCGGCCATTCCGGGAATACACCTCGTGGGACACATTACCAAGTCTGAAAAGGGCTGCTATATGATCACACGCGACGGTACAGAAATTGAACTAAATGCTCAGGGATGGAACCCTATTGCAGATAAATAATATTTTTTTGCAAATTATTGTTTCAAATTTTGTAAATCCTGAAAATGCGATTATCTTTGCACTCGCGATTAAAGCAATGTTGGTGCCATAGCTCAGTCGGTAGAGCAACGGACTGAAAATCCGTGTGTCCCCGGTTCGATTCCTGGTGGCACCACATTAAAAAAAGGTAAACGGTTGTAATAAAACTGTTTACCTTTTTTCTTTAGTCCCTATCAAAATCAGACAACTTGTGTCTGACTCCTAGCCCGATTTCACCATGTAAAGTTAATTTGATACTTTAACCAAGTACTTCGAATGTCAATTTCACGTTTACACGAAATTCCTGAATCTTACCATCGCGCACGGTAGCAGATTGCTCTTTGATGTAAACAGAACGAATACCTTTAAGGCTTTCGTTTGCTTTTTCAACTGCTTTCTTTGTTGCATCTTCCCAGCTCTCAGTTGAGGAAGAAAGAAGTTCCACGACTTTTAATACAGACATAATTAATGATTTTAAAAGGATGAATAATAAATGGAACTAATAGTTTAGGTTATTCTAAGAACGTAATTTCGTTATAATAGTTCAATCAAGATTTCAAATATAACTATTCAATATATATTTATACAAATCAGAGTATTGCAAATATATGGTATAAACATTTTGCCGGCAAAATAATAATGGAAATGGCTACTTACTTAATGCCATCAGATATTTATCAATATAAAGTTCCTTTTCCTTCGACTTATATTGCTGAATATATCGCGGATGCTCTAAAACGGTCAATTTATCAAACATTCTTTCTGTTTTGTTGAGCCTCTCGATATAGACAGTATTCTTCTTACCAAGAACAAAAACCTCCGAGGTATCCAAACCAAGACTGATATGTTTCTTTAAAGACTCTATCATAAAATCTTTCACAGACTCAAACAGTTTTGGGTCGTCGTAATAATTAGCATTCAGCCAATTGCCGCTTTTCGCTTCTCTGATTATTGCCAAAGGGAATGGTGAGTTGATATAAAACTCACTGTAGAACTGTTCTGTTCCTCCATAAGCTTCAATCATATCATAGATAAAAACAGATGATACCTCATGAGTGCGGGCTGATTTCATGGTAATACCACAGGCGCTCTCGAGTCTTTTAGTATCAGTAAACGGCACACCGGTGACTCCTGCGCCATTTCTACTTGGATTTATCCCGATTATAAATTTGCGCTGATTGTTATCGTTGTAATACTTGTGATAAAACTTACCCATAACAATCATAGTCTCCGGATTATCCACAAAAGGATTCATAACCTGAAAACCATCCGGCAACTTACCGTTATAAACCAAATCGCGGTTAAACTCGATTACTCTATCTGCGAATGTCTGCATATCTCAAAGATAATAATAAAGTCATGTATCATCCTGATTTTTGTTCACAACAATTTGTATTTAGTTTAAACATATTCCAGGATTATACTTCAAAATTTGCTATACTTTCTCCATTACCGGCTTATATCCGGCTTATGTTCCACTTATATCCTGCTTAATACCGGCTTATAATTCTATAATCCGATATTAAGCTTTTTATAAACGGTTAGTATACTTTTAATAAGCGATTTAAAGTCGAAGTATGCTTCTTTTACAGAACTATTATGCTAAATCAGTAAAACTTATATTTGTGAAGAATAGGGATACTGAAATAATTCTTGATTTCCTTTTACGTCTGAAAAACAATCTAAAAATCTTTTTTTGTATAGATAAAACATCCTGGTTCACTTGGATGATCCTCTACATAGCTTTCCATACTTTCTTTGCGCAGAATCCATATTACCATGAAATCACCTGCAGCAGCACTTATGAATATAACACCTAAAACAAGTAGCATCAAACTCCCGTTGAAAAGAGAAACTATAACAGGTATAATGCCCAGTAAGATAGCAGGCATTATTGCTCCTATCATATAATGTCTCAGCTTAAGAGGTTCGGTGCAATGACAATATGGAGTGATATACTCCCACAACACACCAAACTTCACACTCCTGAACACACCTTTTGCAAAGAGTCCGAAAAACAGTCCGTGAATCAGTTCATGTAAAGCAATTCCTGCAATGAAAAGTATTGAAAATATCAGTATAGACTTCCATGAAAATGCAAATTCAGGTTGCCAGATAAGGTAAAACGGTATTCCAAAAACAAGCATAGGAACAACAAACAATATTACTGCCAGTTTGCTTGCCTTATAAATATCAATGGTTTTCTTCTCTTTTATGTAATCGTCAAAGTTGGTCAAAAGTTAACACGATTAAAAAACACTATTTTAAATTAATTGACAACAGTTATTTTGAGTTTCCCAAAATATATACCCTAAAAAAACATTTTCAATTGCATTGTACCCTAAGAAACCACGAGGATAGGAACTCCATTTGCTCCACAGGAAGATCTTTTAGGAAAGGCACTTTCAATTTCATAATCTTCAGAGACTGCAGATTGATTTCAGGTGTGAGCATCATAAAATCATTAATTCCGGTGGCAGTCACCTCTATGGAGCGGCTAAGGTGACGACCACCACATGAGAAATCGAAGTTATCCATTACAATTGACTGTACCAAAGGGTTGGCTTCTGTCTTGTAGCTGATCAACCGGTGGTTCACATCGTAAACTATACTCCAGCGGGTGAACTCACCTTGTGAAACACTATCGAGTGTTTCGAACGAGTATTTCATCGCATCAGCATAACCGTCATACTCCTCCAACCTCTCTGCTACTTTGGAGAACCTGCCGGAGGAGTTGTGCTCCATTTCATCGTATTGATCAACCTTACATATCCCCAGCATTTCTCTGTAGTTAATAGATTTCTCATAAGTAGAGTTGGAAAGTGCGGCTACAGGTAATTCCTCGGCACGATGTACTACCATCTTGCCATCAAGAAACTCTATAACTGCGCAGTCTCCCTGCGCATCAGTAACTAGAAAATGGATATATGAAAAAGGTTTATCTGAGATCCTTACCAGCGTATCGCTATCGATCACTTGTTGAAGTGTTGCAGCCCTGTCTAACTGAAACTGGATCCATTGCAGTTCATTAAGAGCAGGCCGTTGATCAGGTTCAGGGTATCGTGTATCATCAAGCCACATCTGCTCCACCACTAACCCCACCTCGTTCATCCCACCGTAGGGAAATTCACGCCCCACTTGATTGAAAGTGATACTGCCATAGAGGGATACCCAGCTGAACGGTTTATCTGGTGGCAGCACCAAAGCCTGTTTTACCATATTCCGTTCATTAATATGTATTAATCCCTCGCCCGTATTAAAATCGAAGTTTCTTCCGAAATATAGATTGCCATTTGCATCTTTCATTAAAAATGTTGTACAACCCTGTATTCTGGGTGAGATTAGGAGAAAAGTGACAAAAAACAGAAAAAGAAGCTTTGATTTCATTGTTTTTTATATTAAATTCTTTTATAGACATATTTATTCAATTGCCTGCTGCAAATATAGTGAAATATTAACAAAATTAAGAGTTTTGTTTCTTTTTTTTATATTTATCGCATTTTCATGTCATATATTGTTAATTTACATTTTTTTGCTCATGCTACTCCGATCTTTATTATTCTATCATAGCTACTATTTGTTGTTTAAGCACTTTTGTATGACCTATGGCTATAATAAAAGAAAAAACACCTACCGAAATAAATCGATAAGTGCTTAATAATGAAAGAGCGGCAAACGAGACTCGAACTCGCGACCCTCAGCTTGGGAAGCTAATGCTCTACCGACTGAGCTATTGCCGCAAACAGACTTAGCAAAAGTAAATATTTTTCGGATAAAATGAAAAAAATAATTACCTTTGCAGCATAAAAATCGGGATGTAGCACAGTTGGCTAGCGCGCCACGTTCGGGACGTGGAGGTCGGAAGTTCGAGTCTTCTCATCCCGACAGACAAAATAGCAGTCAAAGGGGACAAAAAGTTGAATTTGACTGCAAATTGTCGCTTATATTGACAGAAATAAAAAACAGGCGAAAGCAATCAGCTTTCGTCTGTTTTTTTATGTCTTTAATTTTCGCCCCTGAGTAGAATCTACTCTTTCATGCTTTCTTTCATGATGGGTATTTCACGCTTAACGCTCTGGCTGAGTGAAATCATAGTTTCTGTAGCCACTACTCCCGGTATCTCCTGAATACGATTGTTTAGAAGATCCATAAGATGCTCGTTGTCACGTGCAAAAAGCTTTATCAGCAATGTGTATGGGCCTGTAGTAAAATGGCATTCCGTAACCTCGGGTATTTTATCGAATTCGGGAATAACGTTTTTATACATCGAGCCTTTTTCCAGCTTCACTCCAATATAGGCACTGGATGCGTAGCCCAGCACTTTTGGGTTTACAGTATAACCTGATCCTGTAATCACCTCATTTTCGATCATTCTTTGCACCCGCTGGTGAATGGCAGCACGCGATACACCACACTGTTCAGCTACATCTCTGAATGGAATACGGGCGTTTTGAGTAATAATCTCCAGAATTTGTCTGTCTAATTTGTCAATTTTTTCCATGGGGGGATTCTCTACTATAAATAATTAGTACAAAAGTAATAAATATCTATGATATTATATCAAAATGAAAGGCTAAATTATGTTTTTAAGTACATTTTCAATTAAAATATTAAGAAAATGCAGTAAACTTATCGTTTTGATAAATATTGAAAATAGAATTCAGCAAATTCCACATCGAAGGCAGTCGTGATTTTTATATTAGATTCTTCACCCTCTACAAGCTTAATCTTCATACCGCTTTTTTCTGCAACGGATGCATCGTCGGTAAAAGTTGTTTCATATTTTGTGTTATATGCAGCTTTCAACTGTACTGCAGGAAAGGCCTGTGGAGTCTGTACAATTTTCAGTTCCTGGCGGTCAACATGTACACTACCTGACTCAGTTAATCTGCGTACACTATTAACTTCATCAACAACAGGTATTACACCGCAGTTATTATTAAACGCCTCATCAAAACAACGGCCAATAAGATCAGGTGTAACAAAAGGTCTTGCAGCATCATGAATACAAACAGTCTCTTCATCTGACACTTCTGCTAATCCGTTTTTCACTGAATGAAATCTGGATTCTCCTCCATATACTGTTTTATGATCAACAGTGAATTTGTAATCTTCGCACAACTGTTTCCACAGTGGCATATATCCTTCGGGAAGTACAACTGTTATTCGTACTCTGTAATCATAATCATGAAATGCCTGAATTGTATGCATGAGCATAGGTTTACCACCAACAGATATGAACTGCTTGGGCAACTCACCTCCTACCCTATATCCTTTGCCGCCGGCAACAATAATTGCACTGTACTTTCTTTCAGGTATCATCTGATAATATTGAAATTGAATAATTAATCAAGCTCTTCCAATAACTTCTGAAGCTCACTATCCGTTTTAGTAAGCTTCTCCTTACAAAAAATGATTAGATCTGTTGCTCTTTTCACTTTATCCGTCAAAGCGTCCACATCCAGTGCCCCCGATTCTATAGATGCAACAATTGTCTCAAGCTCCTTTTTTGCAGAAGTATAGGTCATTTTTTTCATTTCTTCTTCCATAATCTTTTCCTTTGTTTTTTTATACCAGTTATATGTTACAATACTGAATCTCCCGATGCCTCTTTATTGATAACTTCAGAAGTTATGTTTCCATCTCTAAAACGGGTTTGAATAGTATCACCCTCCTCTATTTCATCTGTTGAAGTAACGATCTTTCCGTTTTTCAAAACAAGCGTATAACCCCTCTTAAGAATATTCAGAGGTGATATCATATTAATATATTGTTCGTTTCTCTCCAGCAGGTGAAATTGACCCTGCATTTGTTGCCTTATATTGTTATTCATGGCAGTTGTCAACTTCTCAACATCGCCATTTTCTTTCTGAATTCTTAAAGCAGAACGATGAATCACCTCTTTCGAAAGTGAAAGAAGGTCTGTGCGTTCTCTCAATATAATCTTTTCGCTTGTAGTTATTGTTCTGTCCTGCAGAGCAATTAATTCAGAGGCAGTTTTTGTAAGATGAGTTATGAAAAACTCAGCAACGGCAGTAGGTGTTTTTGCCCTTGTGTGTGATACAACATCAAGAACGGTAACATCCCTTTCATGACCGATTCCGCTAACTACCGGAAGCGGAAACTGAGCTACATTATTAGCGAGAAGATAGGAGTCGAAACAATTGAGATCTGCCGAAGCTCCCCCACCGCGTATAATTGCTACAGCATCAAAAAGATCTTTATTAAGGAATATTTTCTCCAGTGCAGCAATGATGGATGACTCACTCAGATCGCCCTGCATAACTGCAGGAAAAAGCTTTGTGTAAAAGACAAAGCCGGTGTGATTATTATAAAGCTGATCACGAAAATCCTCATAGCCGGCAGCAGTCGGAGAAGAAATAACAGCTATCCTGTTGGTTAATTCAGGCAATTTCAGCTCTTTATTCAGTGTAAGTACACCCTCTTCTTCAAGTCTGTTAATTACCAGCTGCCTGTTGCGTGCAATCTCACCGAGAGTGAAGGTAGGATCAATATCCACAACTGTGAGAGAATAGCCGTATAACTCGTGAAATGTAACTGAAACACATACCAGCACATTTAGTCCTGATGTAAATTGCTGACCTGTTTCACTTAGGAAATAAGCTGAAAGCATTTCATAGGTGTTAGACCATATTACTCCCCTGGCTTTGGCAACTATCGACTGATCAACTGAATCCTTTTCAAGAAACTCCAGATAACAGTGTCCGTTTCGGTTGCGCCGAACATCGCTTGTTTCTGCACGCACCCAGTATGTGTCAGGGAGATAATCTCTTATTGCATCTCTTACTCTTAAGTTGAGTTCTGTTAGTGATAAAGAATTTTCAGGCATAAGCGTGTCTAATTGCAAACAAAAATAATACAATTAAACTGAAAAGACGAATGTCTGTCAACTGCTGTCTACTTGTTTTTATCAAAACTCCTGGTCATTTCCTGTACATCTTCCAGCTTAAAGTTTCCGAGAAACTGCATAATCACGCTTTCATCATCATTACCGTCCACTATCATTATCAATTCCTGAATATTTTCCGGTTTGCCTTTCATGAAAAAGTTAACAAGCTCACCATCTTCAGACTTAACCCGCATGAGCAATTCATAGTTATTCTCTTTTATCCGGCTGTTTGCCAGAGTAAGCATATCCTGCGAAACTTTTTTATTTTCAGTAGTAAGTATGAGTATAGAGTTGAGTTTTTCTATAAAGTTTGTAACATCTACACCTCCATATTGACCGGAGTCTTTTGGAAAGAGAGACATCATATTCTTTGAAATATAAACTGAAGTTACTCCATTCATGTCTGTGAATTTCTCGAATGGATTTTTTTGCGCAGAAACAGCGGTAACTCCTAAAATGAGTGCGAGTGTGAATATTATTTTTTTCATTTCTGTTATTTTTTTAAAGTTTGATGTTTAATTGTTGATTTGACTATTCCTGAACTGGGCTTTCGCTTAATACCTGTTCCACTATTTTGAATGTATTATCTACACGATTATCTGCTTTTTCGATAGTTTGTGTGCCTTTCGAGAAATTGTTTGAAAAAAGCCTTAATGCTTCAACTACAACTTCATGCGACTCCTGGGGGTCTTCAAAAGTATTTACCATCTCTGAGTTGACTGAACTGTTATACTGATACCAAATTCCTATGCTTACTATAAGCAGTAATGATGCAGCAATACTTAGAATCCGTTTTCTGAATTCCAATTTTGCAATCTTTTCTGTTTTGCTTTTTTCACCCTCTTCCCATGAATCAATAAGAGATGAAATCTTGTTCTCTAATCCCTGAGGCACTTCTGTTTCTTCTGAAAGAGAATGTAAAACTGTACTATCTGTTTTATAGTCTGCACTTGTATTATCAACGGTAAAATACTCTACAAGAAGTTTTTCTTCATTCTCTTCTGTTTCACCTTGGTAGAATCTGGCAATCAGTATGTCTATATCTTCAGTTTTCATAAATCTTCTCTATTTTTTCTTTTATCGTTCTTCTTCCTCTTGATAACAGCTGTCGCACATTCTCTTGTGTAAGCTCCATTGTCTCGGCTATTTGAAATATTGAAAGATCTCCAAAGTGCCTTAATCTTATGACTGTTTGTTGCGATTGAGGGAGAGTGCATATCAACTTCTCTACATTTATCAGTTTCTCTTTCTGTTCAATTTTACTGTCAATAAATCCATCTTCATAAATTTCGCTGACTTCAGCAAAGGGGAGAATGATTCGTTTTGTCTTGCTTCTGTACCTGTCTAACGCCAAATTTCTTGCAACTGTTATTATATATCCTTCATCGTTCAGAACTGATGATAACGAATCGCGACTCTTCCACAATTTCTCAAACACTTCCTGTACAATATCCTCGGCATCCTCTTTATCTCTTGTAATTGCAAAAGATACCTTGTATATCAACTTTGTAAAAGGTAAAAACCGACTTTTAAACTCATTTCCGTCCATCACTCATTCTTTCAATCTCAGATGGTAGTATCTTTCCTTTCAATTGTATAAGCGCAGGGTTATCACCCATCGTCAATATTACCATTTCACGAATGACCTCTTTCTGAAACTTCAAAAAGATGCGCACTTTTTCATTTTCTTCGTTTGAACTCACAAAGAGCTCATACTCATCATCATTAAAATCAAGTGCAGACTTGTTGAAACGATCTTTCACATCTGGTGAGCACTCCTCTAAAGATAAAACACTGATACTGGTTATTTTACTCTCAGTGTTGCTACCTGAAAATGGCCTCATTAAAAACATTGCAAACTCGTTTAGATTAACTTTGTCTACATTAGATTCTTTAGCGAAAGAATTATAAAGCTGATTGAATGATGTCTGTGAATAAAGAGATAATGCGAGTAAACTGCAAGTGCAGATAATTAGAAATCTTTTGTTCATACAATAATAAATAAAGGAGTTAATAATCGGTCTTTATTAATTAGACGATCTTGTATGAACTTTGTGACAGAAATTATTCAATAATTTTCAGCACTTCATTCATGGCCTTGCTGAAATCGGTTATACCGTGTCCGTAAACCGGGTCGGGAGACTGGTTTCTGTCAGATGATCTGAAGATTATATCTATTAGTTCAGTACGGTGTAATTCTGGGTTTATTGACCAAAGCGATGCTATTAGCCCTGCAAGGAATGGGGATGATAGAGAGGTACCGTTTGTAGTTCCGATAACACCAAACTGGTTAATAGTAACTGTATTCCTTCCTACAGACACAAGGTCTGGTTTAATGCGCCCGTCGGCCATTTCTCCGTGTGAACTGAAGGGGGCTATAATACTGTCTGTGCCTACTGCTCCTACTGCTATAACATTCTTCGCATCACCGGGAGGAGTGGATTTCTGCCATGGTTTATTGCCTTCATTACCTGCACTTACAACTATAATCATTCCTTTATCGTAGGCCATATCGGCAGCTCGTGACATTAAAGAGACTCCACCCGTCAGATCATCATGTGTGTAGTTAAGTATTATATCATCAAATTCGTTATACCCAAGCGATGAATTGATCAGGTCTAACCCTAAACTGTCAGCAAACTCAACTGCACGTATCCAATAATCCTCTTCTACGGGATATTCAGATATAACATCTTCTGATCGCAGCAGCCAATATGAGGCTTCGGGAGCAGATCCTATCATCATTCCGGGCTGGCAGACGGCCATTGTGGACAGTACTTTAGTACCGTGATCACTTGAGGCAAACATATCACCTTCGGGTACAAAATTGGAATAGCCAAGCAGTTTAACCGATTCAAATTCCGGTATTACATCAAAATTAGTGAAGCCTGCGTCAATAACACCTATCTGAATACCATTACCTATGTATCCTGCATTTAACATTTCATCAGCGTTGTGTAGCGTAAACTGTGGATATGTGTAACCATAAACCGAGTCGGCCGGCTCTTTTTCAGGCCTGAATCTTTCGAGACGCGGACGCGTAGCCTTGCGGTATGAGTTTGCGGTTCCTCTCCATAAATATTTTACTGAATCAACGATACTCAGGGATTTGATATCTTCAATTTTCAGACTGTCGGCAACCTCAACTACAAGTGTATTAAACCATTTACTGTGAGAAACGACTTTACCTCCGGCCATTTCAACAAGTGCAAAATAATCATTTGATATTGGGAAATCAGATTCATCAATCGCTACCTTCTGTACTCTTTTTCTTTCAATAGCATTTTCAGTAAGGAATTCAGAGGGATTATCAACAGAGTAACCGGTATCACCTTTATCGGTAAGGTAGACGCGGAACTTATATTGAATAGGCTGAGTCTCGCTGTAAGACAGCAATGAGAATAGAAAAAAAAGGATAGAAAAAAAATACTTCATCTGTTTAGTCCCTTTCCGAAAATTTATCTCTTATTTTCTGCTTTCTTTTGAGAATAAAATAAAGCAAAACTGCTATTAGAAAGCTACCACCGAGAACAATCAAATACTCTGTCCAGTTACCCGATTCCTGATATCTTGGAAAAGCTATAACAGCCATTAAAATGGTATAGATAACAAGTAAAGAAGGAAACAGAATATATCTTTTACTCATGTAAATCGTGATTTGATATTGTTTTAGCGAAATTATCTATCTTTTCTGCTGACAGAGTGACAACAAGATTTTCCTGATCAATCATTTGCTTGGTTATAAATTTTTCCCAGTAATTGAGGTTCAGTTCATTAATTTCTCCGCCAAAGTATTCACGAATAACCGCCTTATCGCTTAGCTCCCTGGGAAAAGCTTCATCCAGTTGCTTAAGGGCTTTCTCACCTTTGTAAATACAATTGATAAACAGACCTATGCGCTTGTTTTTCAAGAGATCGAGATTTGTTTCACAAAATTCTGATATTACTGTCTGTATCTTCCCTGAGTGAATTGAACCGCCTATGACAATTGAATCATACGTAGAAAGTTCCGGTATGATATCGCGTTTATTTAGATCGCAAATATCAACCTTGCCGTCTATCAACCGAAAGAGTTCACGCGCACACTTTTCCACTGTACCGTGCTCAGAAGCAAAAACGATAAGTGTATTATACATTATTATTTCAGGTTCTCTAAAATTTCTAATAAATACTCGTATGATTTGGCTACTGATTTTATATCAACTGACTCATCAGGTGAATGAGCACCTGTGATTGTAGGACCAAATGAAACAATATCCAGTTCCTGTTCAACATTGGATTGAATAATTCCGCATTCAAGTCCTGCATGTATTACAATGACCTCAGGTTTTTCTTCATACGACTCAATATATATTCTCTCCATTAGTCCAAGGAGTTCTGAGCTGGCATTTGGTTGCCATCCGGGATAGTCTCCTGCAAATTCAACTTTTGCTCCTGCCAGCAGGAAAAGGCTCTCAAGTGATGAACATATCCAATCTTTGCGACTTTCGGAGGAACTTCTGACCAAAAGCTTAACTTCAATTTTACCTTCTGATGACTTTACTAAAGCGAGATTCAGGGAACTTTCAACCACTCCCGGAAAGTCTGCAAGATAGCTAATCACTCCATTTGAACACGCTTCCACTGCATTTATAAGATCGTCCTGTATTTCAACAGGCAATATAAAATCGGGTTTATCTGTTTTTTCTGCTTTGAAGGAGATGCTGTCTTCTGTACCTGCAAAATCCTCCCTGAACTGCATTTCAAATTCGTCTACTAAATCAAGCAGATCATCCTCAAGGTGACCGGGAATGGTGAGTATAACAAACGACTCCCTTGGTATGGCATTCCTGAGTGAACCGCCATCAATACTTGCTACTCTTGCTTCGTAATCACTTACCACTTCTTTCAGGAAGCGGTTCATCAGTTTATTTGCATTTGCACGTCCCAAATGAATCTGAACTCCTGAGTGTCCTCCTTTTAATCCTCTGAGACTTATTTTATAAGCTATATCGTCTTCATCAATATCGGTATCAGGTTTGAAATTGAAGGTTACATTTACATCACGCCCTCCGGCACAACCGATACATAATTCACCATCTGCCTCTGTATCCAGATTTAACATAGCAGATCCTTTCAGAAAGCCTTTCTCGAGACCGTTTGCACCATCCATGCCAACCTCTTCGTCAACAGTAAAAAGCGCCTCAATTTCGGGATGTTTCAACATTTTATCTTCCAGTACTGCCATCATCATGGCGCAGCCTATGCCGTTATCAGCACCAAGTGTTGTGGACTTTGCCTTTACCTGATCACCGTCAACGTATGCCTTTATGGGGTCTTTTGTGAAATCATGCTTTACATCTGAATTTTTTTGAGGCACCATATCAAGATGCGACTGCAAAATCACCGTTTTGGCACTTTCAAATCCTTTTGATGCTGGTTTCCTGATTAACACATTGCCTGCTTTATCCTGTTCAACTTCCAGACTCAGTTCTTCCCCAAAATCCTTAACAAACTGTGTGACTTTTTCCATATGGCCTGTGGGTCGTGGAATCTGAGTCAGTTCGTAAAAATGCTTCCATACTCTCTTGGGGTTCAAACTTAAAATTTCTGTTGCTGACATAATTATTTTTGTTTAGATTATTTCTTTTCAGTGTCCTTGTTTTTTCCAAAGTGGTGTTCCCGCTTCACAAAAGGCATAGCTAAAACGCCAAAGAGTCCGTATAATATTTGCCATACTGATTGTATTGTAAAAACGGCTGCGGCGAATGCGAGTGCCTGATTATCTGCCACTCCCAGTATAACCAACGAGGAGGATACCATGAAGTGCCAAGGACCTATTCCTCCTTGTACAGGAACCGAAATTCCAATATTGGTCATTGCAAAAACAATCAATCCTGCAAGCGGACCAAGGTCCTTTGTGAAATCGAATGCAAAGAAACAGATGTAAAAATACAAATAAAAACATAACCAGAGAAGGATTGTGTAAATTATTATCCTTCTCTTCTCTTTCATCTTAGAAATAAGCCTTAGGTCGTGTTTCACAGTCTTTAAGAAATTCCTGACCTTAACCATGATTGGATTTTTCTTAAAAAACACCAGGAACAGGATTATCAGAAGAATAATTATTACAAGAATAATGTACGTCCATGCGGATGAAAAGAGAGAGACAATGTTTTCTCCAAACTGTGGATTTTTGTTTAAATATGAGATGAAGAAATCGATATATAGTATGATACTAATAAATATTAATAGCAGTCCGGCAATAACGTCAACTACCTTATCGATAAGGAAAGTTTCGAATGTTTTTGAAAATGGAATTTTATCATACTTGCTGACTACTCCGCATCGCCAGAAATCTCCTGCGCGGGGCAATACATAGTTTACTGCATAATTACCGAGGGTAGCGTAAACTAAACTTGCTCTTGGCGGATGATAACCGAGTGAATTTACAAACAGCTCCCATCTTAATCCTCTGAGGACATTTCCTGCGAGTCCAAATATTAAAGATGCTGCAATTATCCTGAAATTGGCAGTCTCAACAATACTCCATAATTCTCCAAGATCGGAATTACGATACATTGCCCAGATTATTAGTAATCCAAGCATTAGAGATAATAAAGTCTTTATTATATTTTTTACGGATTCTGACTTCATATTACTTCAGAGAAATGTAATATTGTTGTATCTTGTTTTTTTGGAACAGGTTTGCCCGGTTTTAAGTAATAAAATATTACCTTTGCGGCGGCAAAGATAAGGAATAATCGTTATAAATCAATGTTTCAGGTAAAGGCAAAAAAAAGCTTCGGGCAGCATTTTCTCAAAGATCATGAGATTGCAAAACGAATTGCATCAACACTTGATGACTATCCAACTCTTCCGGTACTGGAAGTTGGAGGTGGTACCGGCATGCTTACCCAATACCTGATTCAAAAAGACAAAGACCTTACAGTTGTGGAGATAGACTATGAATCAATCGCCTACCTGATTGAGCATTTCCCCGAACTTAAAGGAAGTATTATTCAGCAGGATTTCCTGAAAATGGACCTTAAGCAGCTGTATGAGGGGAATTTTTGCATTATTGGCAATTTTCCTTATAATATTTCATCGCAGATTTTTTTTAAGGTACTGGATTACAAAGAAAATATCCCATGTGTTTCCGGTATGATTCAAAAGGAGGTTGCGGAACGCATGATTGCCTTGCCTGGAAAAAAGGCTTACGGAATACTTAGCGTATTATTGCAGGTGTGGTATGATATTGAATACCTTTTCACTGTGAACGAACAGGCGTTTATTCCTCCGCCTAAGGTTAAGTCGGCAGTTGTGAGACTAACCCGTAACAACAGAAAGCAGCTCAACTGCAACGAGAAATTATTTAAAACAGTAGTGAAGACTAGTTTTAACCAACGCAGGAAAATGCTGCGCAATTCTATCAAATCACTATTAAAAGAAGATAGCTTACTACCCGAAGATTCGATATTGACAAAAAGACCTGAGCAATTGTCGATTGAACAGTTTGAACATTTGACCAATCTTTTGGAACCCTTGGTCAGTAAAGCTTAGCAGCCAGAGAGATAAGTTCATATTTGAGAACACGATTAAAATAACAGACATGGCGGATATAAAATTATTCTATCATAAAGACGGTATCGTGAGATTAAGCCGCAGCCTGGATTTCCTGAAATCAAACCCCATACAGAATTTTCTATGGATTGACCTTATGGACGTTGATGAGGAAGTTGAAAACGAACTTGAAGATTTTCTTAAGATATATATTCAGGAAGAGGAGGAGATGATAGAAATCGAGATGTCTTCGCGATATATAGAAACCACTGACACACTTGTGGTTAACTCAAATTTCCTTTTATCTAATTTCGAAACAGATCCTGTATCTTTTATTTTAAAAAATAATATACTTGTAACTGTACGAAGCGAGGAACTGATATCCTTTCACGAAACAGTTAAAAAAATCTCTGCTAATCCTAAAAACTATCCTACAGGGGCACATGTGCTTGTAGCTCTGCTTGAAACACGAGTAGATTTTGATGCTGACATGATTGAAAATATGACTCAGAAAGTTACGCAACTGAGTAATTCTATATCATTGAGGGAAGCGGATGAAGAACTTCTTTCTGAAATCAAGAACCTTCAGGAAAAGACTATGTTGCTTCGTGAAAACATAATAGATAAACAACGGGTTATTTCCAGTATGCTGAGAAGTGAATTTATATCCGGTGAACTGCAGCCAAAGCTTACTATCATAATAAAGGACATAAACTCACTTATTGAACACATTAAATTCAGTTTCGACCGCCTTGATTATTTGCAGGACGCGTTTCTGGGGTATGTTAATATTGAGCAGAATAAGATTATCAAAATATTTACGATTGTTTCAGTAATATTCATGCCGCCTACACTGATTGCGAGTATTTACGGTATGAACTTCGCTTTCATGCCTGAGCTGGATAAAAAGTGGGGCTACCCGGGTGCGTTAATTTTAATGGTGCTCTCCTCCCTGCTTATCCTACTCTATTTCAGGAAGAAAAAATGGTTGTAATTTTATTCCAGCATCATGTTCATGACTGGTGTTTTCTCAGGAAAAAGTGAATTAATAGTGGCTGTTTTTTCTGAAGTGTGAAAGCCCGTAAGTAATTGAACCAACTCTCTGATATCTAATTCTAAAAGAGGCTGAATAATATCGGAGGGATTCTTTTGAACCTGACCTTCTGAAACCTGATACGTAGTATTGTTGACTTCGAGTATCTCGTCACTGACCTTAAGTGTAAACGACTTATCTTTGTAAAACCGCGCAAATATATTGATTAAAAACTCTGCATCGATAATTCGTGCCATTCCTCTTAGATTCCTTTTTGGAGGAAAACCAAATAGTTCAGCCTCCTCGACAATAGCTTCGAAATCACTAAAGGTTTTCTGAACTGTCATATCATTTTTCCGATAGATAGCATCGAATTCTTTATATGAACTGTAAAGATCTCCCTGATTATTTTCAATTATCTTTTTTAGTGATAGTAAATCTTCATTTCCGCTATCAAATGTTTGTGCAAACCCAAATTTATCGTAGAAACTCAACAACCAGTCCTCTTGTGGCACCAGAATAACCAATGGGATACCCCTTTCTCCTGCTGCATCAAAGCTTCTGATCAATAACTCACGTGCATGGCCTTTTCCTCTATAATCAGGTAAAGTAGCAACTCCGGAAAGATAAAAAACCGGTATTTCTTGTTCGCAGAAAGTAAACTGATAGGGAAGTATCTGAAGAGATGAAACAACTTTATCTTCCTCAAAGAAGATTAGTGTGTTTTCATTTCGGTATTTATGCCTGAAGTAAATCAGCATGTAATCATCAGAATCTCCGAAAACTGATTTCCACATGTCCCAGACCTGCTGCTTTGTTGAATCATCGGCAAACTGAATCATTACTGTCCTGATTAAACCTGTTAGTAATTATGATCTGAAGATCCTTACAATTGTGTAATCACGATCGGATTACTCTTTGAATCTTGCATTATATTTTCCCAGAAGAATATCGGGCTGATATGAAAGTTTAGCTTTACGGAGATTTTCAACTCCCATATCCTCTTCACGGTTAATATACTTAAAATCAGCAGCTTCATTTAAAACAAACTGCTGATTCATGATTGAATAGGCACCATGTATAGAAGTAAATGCTTTTTCAACATGAACAACTACAGTGTCTTTTGTCAGAACTTCACCTATAGAGAAAGCAGCTATTTCATTATTTACACAAATAAGTCCGCCTTTGAGATTAAGATACTCAAAGTTATCGAGCATTATTTTTGTTGCAAAATCATCATATGCAAGCGATGGATCCTTATCCTCTGAATTGATTTCCATCCATTTGTCAAGCATACTGTTACACTCTTTCACCAAATCGGGATTACCGGTAAGCGTTTTGTACTTCCATTCATTTTCACGCTTGAACCTGTTGATGTGGTTACGCTTACTTTGCAGCTTTTTACCTTTAAGGTGGATTAGTTTTTCTGACGTATAGATATAATCAGAGACACTCATGTTGAGCTTATAATTAAACTTACCCGGCATAGCTTCCTCAATCTCTTCTATCATCTCCTTAGTAAGCCCCCTGATTTGAAAAACTGTATCAAACTGCTTATGGTCCTCTACGATGATTTCTATTCCTTTTTTTATATCCCCTTTTCCTATTGGCTTAAGGTAGGAATTTCTGCCATTATTATCTTTAAATCTGATAAACAGCCAGTCGTCGTAAACAGCAAATTGTGTATTGAACTTTTCTCCCCACGCATATAGATTTACAAAGCAAAGGTCTGATACTCTGTAATTCTGATTGATGAGGTATGAATTGATTAAATCTTTGTCTTCTAATTCTAATGATCTGAATGTTAGCATAGCATTTATTCAGTTAATTCGGTTAATTCGGTTAAAACTTCTTGAATCCCATTATTTCTCTTACATCAGCGATAGTTTTTGAAGCATTCTCCCTGGCCTTCTCTACACCTTCATGTGTTACTTTGCGCAGGTAATCATCATTTTTATAAATTTCAAGGATTCTTTCCCTTATGGGTGTAGTAACCTTAATTATATCTTCCGCCAGCTGCTTTTTAAGGTCACCGTACCTGATTTCGCACCTGTTCCATTGATCTTCGTAATGATTTACTACTTCTTCGGTAGAAACCACTTTTAGAATTGTAAAGAGGTTTTCTATATAATCAGGCTTAGCTGAGTTTGGCTGTGCAGGACCTGAATCTGTCAGTGCTTTTTTCACCTTTTTCTCTATCTCCTTGGGTGAATCACTAAGGTAAATTGCATTTCCTTCTGACTTTCCCATCTTCCCGCTTCCGTCAAGACCGGGTATCTTCACAAGCTCTTTCCCGAAATTGTAAGCTACAGGCTCTTTAAAGTATTCAACACCGTAAAAGTTGTTGAAACGCCTTGCGAACTTGCGTGTCATTTCTAGGTGTTGCTCCTGGTCTTTACCAACCGGTACTTTATCGGCATTGTGAATGAGAATATCGGCAGCCATAAGTGTCGGATATGTAAGAAGTCCCGCGTTAACGTTTTCGGGTTGTTTACGCGCCTTCTCCTTAAATGAAGCTGTTTTGGCCAGTTCACCCAAATACGCATGCATGTTCAGATAAAGATATAGCTCCATCGTTTCGCGTAAATCGCTCTGCACATATATTACTGATTTCTCTGGATCAATACCTGCAGCAAGATAATCAACAAGTACGTTTTTCACGTTTTGATGAAGCAACTTGGGATCGGGATGTGTAGTAAGTGAATGAATGTCTGCAATAAAAAAATAGCATCTGCTTACATCCTGCATCTTTGTAAAATTGAGCAGTGCACCAAAATAATTACCCAGATGTAATTTACCTGTTGAGCGTATTCCACTTAAAACAATATCCATAAAAGTAATTTCATATTTGTTAAAGTCGCAAAGGTAATAAAATATTTACAAAAAGAGTTTTGAGTAGTGATATGTATAGTTTATCTTTGAGTATTGATAAGTTAAAAGAGCCTATTAAAGAAATATTTCTTTAAATCATTCTTTTTTGACGGTTAAATGTACTATTTTTGTGCTATGAAAGTTAAGGGCTGCTCCTTAGACGATATTATTCAATAGTTGTACAGGGAAATTGCAAGGATTGAATAGCATTTGTTTTAAAATTCAAAGAAAATTATATTAAAATTAATCATTAAATTAGAACTTTATGAGTTGGTTAATCAAATCATCAATCGGGCGGAAGTTTGTGCAAAGCATATCCGGAATTTTCCTGATTCTGTTCTTGTTGTTCCACGTTTCTATGAACCTGGTACTTATCTTCAATTACGAAACTTACAATTTTCTGGCGAATGAAGTGCTGGGAGCAAATTGGTGGGCAATTGTCGGTACTGTTGTAATCTTTTTTGGTTTCGGGGTTCATATTATTTACTCGATCATCCTGACACTACAAAACAGGAAAGCACGAGGGAACATTAGATATGAATCATCAAGCAAAACTCCTGCAGCATGGTCGTCAAAAAACATGTTTGTTCTGGGTCTTGTAATCGCCCTTTTCTTAGTCCTGCACCTGTATCAGATGTGGTATCAAATGCAGTTTAAAGAACTATTTATGATCGAAGGAGCACGTCACGACAGCGCTCAGCTGGTGGATGAGGTGTTTTCTAACGTCTGGGTAGTGATTTTATACGTTGTCGCTTTTATAGCTCTTTGGTTTCACCTGACACACGGTTTCTGGAGTGCTCTGCATACTGTGGGATGGAATAATGACATCTGGATGAAACGTATTAAATTGATTGGAAACATCCTTTCAGCATTTATCTGTATTGGATTTATAGCAGTAGCTGTGCTAATACACTTCGGATATTCCAATTTATTAGCTTAACTTAAGAAAATCAAACATTATGAATAAGATAGATTCTAAAATACCCAAAGGGCCACTTGCCGAGAAATGGACAAACTATAAAAATAACCAGAAGCTGGTTAACCCTGCCAACAAAAGACGCCTGGATGTAATTGTTGTAGGTACTGGACTTGGTGGTGCATCAGCAGCAGCTACACTTGGTGAACAAGGCTTCAACGTACTTAACTTTTGTATTCAGGATTCACCCAGAAGAGCTCACTCTATTGCAGCTCAGGGTGGAATTAATGCTGCAAAGAATTATCCAAACGACGGCGACTCAGTTTACCGTCTGTTCTATGACACTATAAAGGGTGGCGATTACCGTGCCCGTGAAGCAAACGTATATCGTCTTGCTGAAGTATCAAACGAAATTATTGATCAATGCGTTGCACAGGGTGTGCCATTTGCAAGGGAATATGGAGGCTTGCTGGCTAACCGCTCATTTGGAGGTTCTCAGGTTTCCAGAACATTCTACGCTAGAGGACAGACCGGACAACAGCTTCTCCTTGGAGCCTACTCCGCTTTGAGCCGCGCAGTGCATAAAAAACAGGTAAAACTTTATACCCGTTACGAAATGGTTGACCTGGTAATTATTGATGGTCGTGCACGCGGTATTATTGCACGTAACCTTATTACCGGTAAACTTGAACGTTTTGGAGCTCATGCAGTTGTTATTGCAACAGGAGGCTATGGAAATGCTTTCTTCCTTTCAACAAACGCCATGACATCAAATGGCTCTGCAGCATGGCAATGTTATAAAAAAGGTGCATATTTCGCTAACCCTTGCATGACTCAGATTCACCCTACATGTATACCGGTACATGGTGAGTTTCAATCAAAACTGACTCTTATGTCAGAATCGCTTAGAAATGACGGTCGCATTTGGGTACCTAAAAAGAAAGAAGATGCTGAGGCTATCAGAAATGGTAAGCTTAAGCCAACAGAAATAAAAGAGGAAGATCGCGACTATTATCTGGAGCGTCGTTACCCTGCATTTGGTAACCTTGTGCCTCGTGACGTGGCTTCAAGAGCCGCGAAAGAGCGCTGTGACGCCGGTTACGGTGTAGGCACAACAGGACTTGCCGTATATCTTGACTTTGCTGATGCAATTGAAAGACTCGGCAAGAATGTGGTTGAGGATCGTTATGGAAACCTTTTCCAGATGTATGAAAAGATTGTCGACGATAATCCATATGATACTCCTATGATGATTTATCCTGCAATTCACTACACAATGGGTGGTATTTGGGTTGACTATGAACTGATGTCAACTATTCCAGGATTATTTGCTATTGGAGAGGCTAACTTCTCTGATCACGGTGCTAACAGACTTGGTGCTTCTGCTCTTATGCAGGGTCTTGCAGATGGATATTTCGTACTTCCATATACAATTCAGAATTATCTGTCAGATCAGATTACTGTTCCACGAATCAAAACTGATTCTCCTGAATTTGAAAAAACTGAGAAAGAGATCAATCAGAGAATTGATCGATTGATGAGTATCAAAGGAAAGCATTCTGTTGACAGCATACATAAAAAACTGGGTCACATAATGTGGGAGTATGTTGGAATGAACAGAGATGAAGCCGGTTTGAAAAAGGCTATCGAGGAAATTAAGGAGATCAAGAAAGATTTCTGGACTAATGTACGTATACCGGGTGAAAAGAATACTCTAAACACGGAACTGGAAAAGGCTCTCAGACTTGCCGACTTCATTGAGATAGGTGAACTAATTGCTCATGATGCACTTGACAGAGAGGAATCCTGCGGTGGTCACTTCCGTACTGAACACCAAACACCAGAGGGTGAAGCTTTAAGACACGATGATGAGTTCTCATATGTTTCTTGCTGGGAATATAAAGGAGAGGACAAAGATCCTGTCATGTATAAGGAACCACTGGATTACGAATTTATTGTTCGTCAGCAGAGAAACTACAAATCATAAGCTGTTGATAAAACAGGAGAACATTTAAAAATTGAATAATCATGGATAAAGATATCAATATAAAAGTAAAAGTTTGGCGTCAGAACGGACCGAAAGATAAAGGGCATTTCGAAATATACCCGTTGGAAAATATCTCACAGGGCAGCTCATTTCTTGAAATGCTGGATATTCTTAACGAAAAACTTATTAATGAAGGTAAAGAGCCTGTAGTTTTTGATCATGACTGTCGTGAAGGCATCTGCGGTATATGCAGTCTTTATATCAACGGACATCCACACGGCCCGGATGAAGATATAACTACTTGTCAGCTCCATATGCGTACATTTGATGAAGGAGATACCATAACAGTTGAACCGTGGCGTTCTACTGCATTCCCTGTAATCAAAGACCTGATGGTTGACAGAACTGCTTTCGACAAGATAATACAGGCTGGTGGATACACTTCAGTTAATACTGGTGGTACTCCCGACGCAAATGCAATACTCATACCTCACGACCAGGCCGAGATGGCAATGGATGCTGCTGCATGTATTGGTTGCGGTGCCTGTGTTGCTGCATGTAAAAATGGCTCGGCAATGCTATTTGTATCTGCAAAGGTAAGTCAGCTTGCACTACTGCCACAAGGTAAAGTTGAAGCAGCAAAACGTGCTAAGTCGATGGTCGCTAAAATGGATGAACTTGGCTTCGGAAACTGTACTAACACAGGAGCCTGCGAAGTAGAGTGTCCTAAAAATATCTCAATATCAAATATCGCCAGACTTAACCGCGAATTTCTTAAAGCTAAATTTAAATATTAGTATATCGCATTAAGTTCGATATTGTGCGTAACATCATATTTAAAAGCGTCTTATCACTGATAAAAAAGTGAAAGACGCTTTTTCTGTACTATTCTATTTAAATATCTTTAACAACCATTTTCTAATCTTCTTTGTTTAATCTAAGTCACAGGTATAACTTTGTGTGGGTTATTAGAGATTTTAAATAATAATCAGAATTACCAAAACAGACTAATATGAAAACAAAAAGTATTATCAGAACTGGAATAGCGGTGATGTTTATTTTGATGCTAAGCTCACCGGTATTCTCTCAGGTGAGATTTGGTGTTAAAGGAAGTGTGGGACTGAATAATCCCGACTTTAATACCCCCGATGAGACATTTAATGTTGAGAATATGACCTCATACAGTATAGGACCCTCTATTGAAGCAATGATTGTTCCTATTGGAATTGCAGACTTTGGTATAGATGCTGCACTTCTTTATAACGATAACAGAATGACCATTACTCCTCCTCCCGGTGGTGAAGCAGGTACTTCAACAGAAGTTTCAAACCGTTATCTTAATTTGCCTGTAAATGCCAAGCTTAAATTCGGATTGGGGATGCTACCAGTGAGATTGTTTGCAACAGCCGGTCCCTGGGCAGGATATCTGATCGATGGTGATGAATTCAGAATTAATGATATTACAAATGATATAAAAGCCCAAGAATTTCAGGCAGGTGCTAACCTGGGATTTGGAGTAGAAGTTTTAAGATTTTTACAGGTTGGTTTGAATTACAGTGTGAAGCTAACTGACAATTATTCAATAGACGAGCCAAACTGGAAAGAACCACTCAACGGTAAAAATGAGTCTTGGACTATAACAGGTGTAATATATTTTTAATTTCAGTACATGTATGCTGATGTAATACTGCCGTTACCTTTCTCCGATCTATATACCTACTCTGTACCGGTTGAAATGAGGAACAAGATTACCAGAGGATCCAGAGTAATAGTTCCTTTCGGTAACCGTAAATATTACACGGCTATTGTATATAAAATAAAAGAATCAGCATCAAATGATTTTAAAATAAAAGAGATTCATTCCTTATCAGACTCAAAACCTGTAGTTAACGAACAGCAACTCAAATTATGGGAATGGATCTCTTTTTATTATTTATCCCCTTTGGGAGATGTTTATAAAACAGCACTCCCCTCCTCTATGAAATCTGAGGATCTTAAATCAAAATTCAAACCTAAAACAGAGACATACATAAGGGTTAATCCAGAACTAGATCCTGTAAATATAACAGGTATTATAGGCAGAGCTGCAAAACAACTCTCCCTATATAATCAAATAGAGATTATTCTTACATATAACAAAATTGAACACATAAGCAAAAAAGAGGTTTCTGAATTAGAAGGTTATTCTGTTTCAGTGCTAAACGGACTTGTAAAAAAGGATATACTTCAAACTTTTGAAGTAGAGACAGGAAGATTAAATACAGCTATAAAACCTACACGAAAACCACATCCTCTTAATGAGTTTCAGCAAAAAGCATTTAATGAAATAATAAACTGTTTCAAAAGCAGACATACATGCCTGCTTCATGGCGTCACTTCAAGCGGGAAAACAGAAATATATATACACCTGATTGAAGAAGCGCTCTCTACTGGTAAACAGACACTCTACCTTGTACCCGAGATCGCACTTACAACTCAGCTGACACAACGATTGCAGACTGTTTTTGGCAACAAAATAGGCATATATCACTCTAAGATAAATGATAATGAAAGAGCTGAGATATGGAATAAAATGTTGTCAAAAGAACCCTATGAAATCATTTTAGGTGTTCGGTCATCAATATTCCTGCCTTATCAGAACCTGGGACTGGTTATCATAGATGAAGAGCATGAAATGAGCTATAAACAGCAAGAGCCCTCACCGCGTTATCATGCACGTGATACAGCAATAATGCTGGCACACTTTTATGATGCTAAAACAATTCTAGGGTCTGCAACACCCTCCTTAGAGTCTTATTTTAACACGAGAAACGGTAAATACGGAATAGTAACACTGTTGGAACGTTACGGAAACATCCTGATGCCGGAGATACAGATAGAGAATACATTTGAGTTGCGCAAAAGGCGAAAGATGAAATCTCTTCTGACTCCTCTACTGATTGAACAAATGAAGCTGATTCTGGAAAATGGGGAACAGGTAATTCTATTTCGTAACCGCAGGGGTTATGCATCTCTTGTTGAATGTGAACATTGCGCATGGACGCCAAAATGCAAAAGATGCGATGTTACACTCACCTATCATAAAAAACGAAACAGACTGAATTGTCACTATTGCAATGCCTCCTACACGATGCCTGCGGTATGTCCGTCATGTAATTCAGAAAACCTGAAGACATTGGGTCAGGGAACTGAGCAACTGGAGGAAGAGGTTGAGCGCCTTTTCCCTGAATATATTGTTGGCAGGATGGATTTAGACACCACTCGCGGGAAGGATGCTTACGAAAAGATTATAGATGATTTCCAGAGTAAAAGAATTCATATTCTGATTGGCACACAGATGCTTTCAAAAGGACTTGACTTTGAAAATGTAGGTATTGTAGGAATTATTTCTTCTGACTCATTGCTAAACTACCCCGATTTCAGATCTCACGAGCGCGGCTTTCAGCTCATGATGCAGGCTGCAGGACGTGCCGGAAGAAAAAACAGACAGGGAAAAGTTATTATTCAGAGTGCCGACCCCGACCAGCCGGTATATGGCTACATTTTAAACTACGATTACGATGGTTTCTTTAATTCTCAGATGGCTGAAAGAAAAATGTTCAACTATCCTCCCTTCAGCAGACTTATTTCTATCGTACTCAAGCATAAAACTGAACAAAAGGTAGAGGATGGTTCTGAGTATCTTGCTGCATTACTACACCAATCTTTTGGTGATAAAGTTAAGGGACCAAGTAAACCAATTGTAAGCTTTATACAGCGCTACCACCTTAGAGAGATTCTGCTTAAACTTGATTACAGCTTTTCTATCAAAAAAACCCGCGAGATAATAAGATCTGCAGAAACCATATTTCATACAAAAGAAGACTTCAAATATGTAATGATTCATTTTGATGTGGATAAGGTATAAATGCAAAAAACCGGTACCCCAAATGGAATACCGGCTTTTATACTATTTGTAGTTCCGCTAATACGGAAGCTATTTCATTTCAATTTCTTCCTTCAGATCGATTTCGTTTCCGTCTTTATCATAGAATTCGTATTGCAGGAATCCTAATTTTTGATTAGGTATTATTCTCATAGCTGCATTATACTTTTTCTTCCATTTACCTTTCAACGAAAAGAAACCTTGCTGAACATACGCTGCAACATAAGGGTGTATGTGCAGACTGAATTTCTTCACTTTCAGACTATTTGTCAAATAATCAATCTTTCCTTCCAGAGTATCTGTAAATAGGAACGACGATTTTATTTTTCCTTTGCCAAAGCAAGTGGGGCATACTTCGCTTGTGGCTATTTCCATTTCGGGGCGCACACGCTGACGTGTTATCTGCATTAACCCGAACTTACTCAATGGTAAAATGTTATGCTTTGCTCTATCAGTCGACATCAGCTCCTGCATCTTAGACAATAGCTTGTTTCGATGCTCACCTTTATTCATATCGATAAAGTCAATTACAATAATGCCTCCCATATCGCGTAATCTAAGCTGGCGGGCAATCTCTTCTGCAGCAGCAACATTTACTTCGTATGCGCTGTCTTCCTGACCCAGTTTTGATTTGTTACGATTTCCGCTGTTGACGTCAATCACATGCAACGCTTCTGTATGCTCTATAATGAGATAAGCACCATTTTTAAATGTAACAGTTTTTCCAAAGAGCGATTTTACCTGTTTTGTAATACCGAAATTATCTAAGATTGGCAATGCACCCTTATATTCCTTTACGATATTTTTCCTGTCAGGTGCAATGAGACTTACATATTCGGAAATTTGTTTAGATACATCACTGTCATTGATGTGTATCTGTTCGAATGAGGGATTAAAAATATCGCGCAACAGAGCTACTGTACGTCCAGTCTCTTCATAAATAAGAGATGGCGCTTTGGCTCTCTGTATCTTGCTTATACAATCCTCCCATCTTTTAATCAGAACCTTAAGTTCTGCATCGAGGTCAGCCACTCGCTTTCCTTCAGCATTTGTTCTTATAATAACCCCGTAATTTTTGGGCTTTATACTTTGAATAAGCTGACGAAGCCGTGCTCGCTCCTCCCGTGACTTAATTTTCTGTGATACCGATACACGGTTGATAAATGGTATTAAAACCATAAACCTTCCCGCGAAAGAAATTTCAGATGTCAATCTTGGACCTTTAGTAGAGATAGGCTCTTTGGCAACTTGTACCAAAATTTCCTGTCCCACTTTCAGTACATCCGAGATTAATCCATCTTTATCGATATCGGGTTGCAGCTTCATCTTCTGGAGCTGCAGATTTTTTTTCTTGTCTTCAGCAAGCTTCTGAAAATTCAGAATCGAGTTGAATTCAACCCCTAAATCCAAATAGTGAAGAAAAGCGTCCTTTTTGTGTCCCACGTTCACAAATGCGGCGTTAAGGGCGGGCATAAGCTTTTTGACTTTGCCCATGTAGATATTTCCAACCGAGTATGATTCGTCTTGATTTTCCTGTTGCAATTCAACTAGTTTCTTGTCTTCAAGAACTGCAATCGTAATCTCCTTTGGTTGAACATCTACAACAAGTTCGCTTGTCACAATTGTTCTTTTTTAATAATGATTAAAATAATGTTTTTCTTCTGTCATCTCAACAGAAAGGGAGTTCACTCCTGAACTATTCCCTATTTTATACACAAAGAACAAACTTATCACCCTGATGGTTTTCTTATAAGTTTGTTCCTGTATATGGCTGAAATAAACTACAGGCTTATTTTTTCTTCTTGTGCCTGTTCTTTCTTAGTCTTTTTTTTCTTTTGTGGACAGACATTTTATGCCTTTTCCTTTTTTTTCCGCTTGGCATGTTTTAATTCTCCTATTTTTAATTAATCTACTTTAATTTCCTTAACCTGAGCAACAAACGTTTTTGATGGCTTGAAAGCGGGTATATTGTGTGCTGGAATTATAATAGTTGTATTCTTTGAAATATTACGAGCAGTTTTTTGAGCTCTTTTTTTAACGATGAAGCTGCCAAATCCTCTCAAATACACATTCTCATCGTTAGCCAATGAATCTTTAACAACATCCATGAAAGATTCAACTGTTGACAATACCGATGCTTTGTCGACACCAGTCCTCTTCGCAATTTCGTTTACAATATCTGCTTTAGTCATTTTTTTGATATGTTTATATTATTAATAATTTACAGCAACTCTCTAGCTAGTAAAATTTTGGAATGCAAATATATAGCTTTTTTCTCAACCCTAAAAATAAATATATACAATTTTTCTATTTTTGAACTAATTGAAACCTGTTATGCCAATATACTCAATATTTTTGAACAATAGGCTTTTGTAATTGTGTAATTATAAAATAATGTTTATTTTTGTTTTAAAGCTTAACAGCTGTTTTTCAAACCAAATAAATTATTAGTTATGTCGGTTAACAAAGTTATATTAGTAGGAAATGTGGGTAAAGACCCGGAAATGAAGTATTTTGACGAGGGCAATGCGTTAGCAAACTTCTCAGTAGCAACAAATGAAAGAGGATTCACTACTTCAAGCGGTACGCAGATACCCGATAGAACAGAGTGGCACAATGTTGTCTGCAGAAGAGGTCTTGCACAAATAGCCGAGAGATTTGTAAAAAAAGGCACATTAGTTTATATTGAGGGGAAAATAAAAACCCGTTCGTACGACGACCAAAACGGAGTTAAAAGATATATAACTGAAATTATAGCCGATAGTCTTGAGCTGCTTAGCAGAAAAGGAGGAAGCGGGGAGAATGAAAGTTCAGGCATCAAACAGGATTACACCAGTTCAGAAGACACAACTAATGAAATGGATAATAATTCTGATGTAGATGATTTGCCATTCTAAAAAAACATCGTAATTTTGTAAGAGAATGTTATATAACATTCTCTTTTTGTTTCACTAAATCATTATCACTTGGATCCTGACCCTTTATCGTTTTTACAGGTAAGCCTGCAGGTCTTTACACCCGCGGTTTCAAACTATGCTTTATCAGCAATTCTCCTTCTGCTTATTATTATCAATGCTATCGTCTCCGGGTCGGAGGTTGCTTTTTTCTCATTAAGGGAAGAGCAGAAGGATAAACTGGATGAATCTTCCGAACCATCGGCAGACCAAATAAACAAATTACTCAAAAAGCCCGAAAAGCTGCTGGCATCTATAGTCTTAACGTACAACCTGCTAAATGTAACTATTGCGGTACTGATTATATATCTTCTGAACAGAATCCCCTACTTTGCCGGCGAAATCGGTTCAAAACTCATACTCGAAGTTATCATAACAATATGTGTAATTCTTCTTTTTGTAGATATCCTTCCAAAGTTATATGCATCCCACAATCCGCATAAGTTCGCCTCCAGGCATGCACCGATAATAAGAGTGATCAACAAATTAATGAGCCCTTTATCCGGTTTTCTGGCAAAAAGAACATCCTCATACAACCGCCCTGTCTCATTTACCAGGCATGAGTTGTCAATGGATGATCTATCCAAAGCATTTGAAATTACTTCAGACGTAGAATCACGCGATCAGGAAAAGGAGATGCTTGAAGGCATTATCAGATTCAGGGATAAGAGTGTGGATGACATCAAGATATCCAGAAGTGATATGATAGCCATTAACATAGAAACGCTTTTTGTTGATGTAATAGAGTTCATAGTCGAAGCAGGATTCTCCCGTATACCGGTATTCGAAGAGAATCCAGATAACATTAAAGGCATACTTTATGTAAAAGACCTCCTCCCACATCTTGGCAAACCTCACAATTTCAAATGGCAGTCGCTTATCCGCTCAGCATATTTTGTGCCCGGCTCCAAACGAATCGATGATTTACTTGAAGAGTTCCGCACAAACAAAATTCATATGGCAATTGTTGTAGATGAATATGGAGGCACATCAGGTTTAGTAACGATGGAAGATATTCTCGAAGAGATAGTCGGAGATATCAGCGACGAGTATGACGAAGAATTGCCCTTCTACACGATGGCTTCAGACGGATCATACATATTTGAAGGTAAAACACCACTTGAGGATTTTATAAAAATCACTAATGTCTCCGAAAAGGATTTCGAGGTGATGTCCGTTGAAGTTGACACTCTCGCAGGACTCCTTCTGGAGCTAAAAGGTGATTTCCCAAAAAGGAAAGAAACATTTACATATAAAAAATACACTTTCCAGGCTGAGGAAATGAGTAAGAAGAGAATTATTAAAGTGCGCTACATTCCTCCCAAAACAAAACTAAAAGACGTTGAATAAATAACTTATGCTTATCAGGAAAGATTATTCAGTCGACGGATCTCTGATGGGTATCTGGAAAATGGACGAAACTATTGAAGAGCTTTTAGAGCTCTTCCCACCCACTCTCCGATCAGAGGCCAACAACTATATAAACAGTTTACGCTCTAAGAGACGTATCACGGAATGGCTTTGTACAAGAATTATGCTATTCGAGCTTCTTGGCGAAACAAAAATAATACAAAACAGGGAAGACGGCAAGCCCTATCTTGCCGACAGTTCCTATAACATCAGCATATCTCACACCAGAAACCATGCAGCAATAATACTGAATAAATCATTTCCTGTAGGAATAGATATAGAGATTAAATCAGACAGAGTTGAAAAGCTTGCATATAAATTTGTTTCCGAAAAAGAGCATATCGATCCTGAACAAAAGATCCTGCACCAACTACTTCACTGGTCAGTAAAAGAGTGCATGTTCAAATTGATTAATGAACAGGGTATCGATTTCAAAAAACATCTGTTAATTCACAGGTTTACTCCTGAGCAAAATGGAGTAATTACAGCCACTGAATTCAGAACAGCAGAAAACAGAACCTACAATCTCAATTACGAAGTACATCCTGAGTATGTTCTTACTTGGGTTGTAGACACTGAGTAATCTAAAAGTATAGTCAAAAAAAAGCTCCGGAACAATCCGAAGCTTTTAAAATTATATCTTAATAAGTAAATCTTCTGCTACAATCAAACGTTCAATGATACACGTTTGAATTCGGTAACCTCTAATTCCTTATCATTTTCTTTAATAAACTGTTCGATAGTCTTCTTGGAATCCTTCACATAATCCTGTTGAAGAAGTGTAGACTCCTTGTAGAATTTAGTTAAAGCACCCTCAGCGATTCTGTCAAGTAAGTTTTCCGGTTTACCTGCTTCACGAGCTTTCTCGCGGGCAATCTCCAGCTCTTTCTCCTTGATCTCTGCAGGAATACCATCAGCTGATACAGCAATAGGATTCATAGCAGCAATCTGCATAGCAATATCTCTTGCTACAGATTCATCAACATCAGCTTTATTAAAACCAACTACAGTAGCCAGTTTGTTACCCATATGAATATAAGATGTCACATAAGGAGCAGTTACATACTCATAAAAACCAAGCTCCATCTTTTCACCCGTAGCTGCCATCTTATCTGTAATCACCTGAGATACGGTTCCGTTACTAAGTTCCAAAGCAAGCAGCTCGTCAAGAGTTGCAGGCTTTTTGCTCATAGCAAGATCCAGAATCTGCTCAGTAAGAGCAATATATTCCTCATTCTTTGCCACAAAGTCAGTTTCGCACTGTAATGCAACTACTGCAGCGAAATTGCCTTCAGTTTTTGCAAGTACGCAACCTTCAGAAGCATCACGATCTTCTCTTTTAGCCGCTACAGCCTGTCCTTTTTTACGGATAATCTCCATAGCCTTATCGAAATCACCGCCTGCTTCAGTTAAAGCATTTTTGCAATCCATCATACCGGCACCTGTCATTTTGCGCAGGTGCTGTATATCTGCCATTGTTACTGCCATATATATTTTATGTTTATTGTTTTTTATTATTCGTCAACCTCTGCGTCCTTAGCAAACTTGCTTACAACAGCTGCCTTCATAGCTTCAGAGTCCTCTTTTTTCACGCGCTCTTTCCTTGCAGCTTTAGTCTTACGTTCCCTGCGCTGTGGTGCATCATCCGACTGATCTTCAGCTGCTGCAGCGTCGGCTTTTTCAACCTTACGCTCTTCCAGACCCTCTTTAATAGCGTCACACAGAACACCTAAGATCAAATCAATTGCTTTTGCTGCATCATCATTAGCAGGAATCACAAAATCAATTTTAGAGGGATCAGAATTAGTATCCACGATTGCGAATACAGGAATACCCAAACGTTCAGCTTCTCTTACAGCAATTTGCTCTTTCATCACATCCACTACAAATATTGCAGATGGCAGACGGGTAAGATCCTGAATAGAACCAAGGTTCTTTTCAAGTTTAGCACGCTGACGTGTTACCTGAAGTTTCTCTCTTTTCGAAAGAGTATCAAAGGTACCATCCTTAATCATCTTATCGATGCTTCCCATTTTCTTCACAGCCTTGCGGATTGTGGGGAAGTTAGTAAGCATACCACCGGGCCAACGCTCTATAACGTAAGGCATGTTTACACTCTGTGCTCTTTCCTCGACAACAGGTTTAGCCTGTTTCTTAGTAGCTACGAAAAGAATCTTCTTTCCTGATTTAGCCATCTGCTTCATAGCAGCAGCAGCCTCTTCAGTCTTAGCTATAGTTTTGTAAAGGTCGATAATGTGAATACCGTTACGCTCCATAAAAATATAAGGAGCCATTGCAGGATTCCACTTTCTTTTCAAATGGCCGAAGTGCGCTCCGGCATCAAGTAATTGGTCAAATTCTAACTTTGCCATTTTTGTTTTTTTGTTATTATTCGTTTACATTCTTTTTCTTAGGCCGAATCATAAGGTAAATCACCCTTGCCTGAACTTTAATCAGAGATAATGTCCTTACAATTTAGATACTAAACGTAATTGCCGTCACTGCGGCTTTTATGTAAAAATCCGGCATAATCCGGATTTCATACACATCCAATATATTAACGTTTTGAGAATTGGAATTTCTTTCTTGCGCCCGGCTGTCCCGGTTTCTTACGCTCAACCACACGTGGGTCGCGTGTCATAAAGCCCTGTGCTCTTAATGCAGGCTTATCTTCCGGGTTTATTTTCACTAAAGCGCGTGCAATTCCTAATCTTACTGCTTCTGATTGTCCTTTATAGCCACCCCCGTCAAGATTTACTCTGATATCATATTTATCAGCTACTTCAAGAGTATTTAGCGGTTGTTTTACAATGTACTGAAGTATAGATGAGGGAAAATAATTTTCTAAATCACGTTTATTAATAACGATCTTTCCGGTACCTTCGGTCACGAAAACCCTGGCCACTGCTGCTTTACGCCTTCCTATTGCATTTACTGCTTCCATCATTATTATTTAAGACTGTTTATATCTATTTTCTTTGGTTTCTGTGCCTGATGTGGGTGCTCGTTTCCGGCATACACAAACAGATTATTTAAAATTGCCTCACCTAATTTATTTTTAGGCAGCATTCCTTTTACCACTTTTCTGAAAAGTCTGTCCGGACCTTTTGCCAGCAATTCAGCCGGAGTTGTTCCACGCTGTCCTCCCGGATATCCCGAATAGCGATAATAGGTGCGTTCTGTCCACTTATTTCCTGTAAGTACTACTTTATCTGCATTCAGAATTATAACATTATCACCGCAATCCACGTGTGGAGTGAAGCTGGCTTTATACTTACCCCTAAGTAGTTTCGCTACTTTTGAGCTGAGACGCCCTAATGTCTGCCCTGTGGCATCTATTTCAACCCATTCTTTCTGAGCCGTTTCTCTGTTTACAGAAATGGTTTTATAACTAAGCGTATCCATTCTTGTTTTTAAATTTTAATTAGTAAGTTAATGTGAAGTTGATTCTTTATGCTTCCTTTAATTTCTTGATAAGGGACAGAATA
>JAQVXD010000089.1 GCA_028709385.1 Fermentimonas sp. | reverse complement strand
AAATAGAGATAATGGATACTACCCTGCGTGATGGCGAACAGACATCCGGAGTATCCTTTGCTGCACAGGAAAAGGTGAGTGTTGTAAGTCTTTTACTGGATGAGCTGAAAGTTGACAGAGTTGAGATAGCATCCGCACGAGTATCAGAAGGTGAGTTCAAGTCGGTACAAAAAATGGCACAATGGGCTAAAACCCATGGCTATATCGACAAATTGGAAGTGCTTGGTTTTGTTGATGGCACCACCTCTCTCGAATGGATTGTTAAAGCCGGATGCAAAGTTGTCAATCTATTAAGTAAGGGCTCGCTGAAACACTGTACATATCAGTTAAGAAAATCACCTGAGCAGCACTTGGCAGATGTAAAAAAATGTATTAACACTGCCCGTGATATGGGGCTTACGGTTAACCTATATCTTGAAGACTGGTCCAATGGTATGCGTGACTCAAAAGAATACGTATTTCAGATGATGGACGGACTTAAAGATGAGCCCGTTACCCGTTTTATGCTACCTGACACATTAGGTATTTTAAACCCTGATGAAGCCGGAAAGTTTTGTGCTGAGATGATTGAACGTTATCCCGGAATTCATTTTGATTTTCATGCTCATAATGATTATGACCTTGCTGTAGCCAATGTATATGAAGCACTAAAGGCAGGTGTTAATGGAGTACATGTAACCGTTAACGGTTTGGGAGAACGAGCAGGAAATGCTCCGTTGACAAGTGTCATAGCGCTTATACACGATCAAATGAAACTGAAGACAAATGTAGATGAATCAAAACTATATAATGTCAGTAAAGTTGTGGAGAGTTATTCCGGAGTACGTATTCCAAATAACAAGCCATTAATAGGTGACAATGTCTTCACACAAGTAGCAGGTATTCATGCAGATGGAGATAAAAAGAAAAACCTCTATTTCAATGATCTCTTGCCAGAGCGTTTCGGTCGTTACCGTGAATATGCTCTTGGAAAAAATGCGGGACGTTCTAATATTATTAAGAATCTCGAAACACTTGGAATTGAGCTTGACGAAGAGTCAACAAGTAAAGTAACCGCAAGGATAATTGAGTTGGGTGATAAAAAGGAGGTAGTTAGTCTTGACGAATTACCTTATATCGTTTCAGATGTTCTGAAAAACGGGAATGATTTCAAAGATATTCAAATGTTAAACTACTCCCTTACACTGACTGATGGATTAAGGCCCAATGCCACCGTTAAGATTAGTATAAAGGGTAAAGTATATCAGGAAACAGCTGCAGGGGAAGGACAATATCATGCCTTTTCTAAAGCAATGTTCAAGATTTACAGGAGTCTGAATAAACCTGTTCCCGAGCTGATAGATTATGAGGTTGTGATACCACCCGGCGGAAAAACAAATGCTTATGTGCAAACAGTTATCACATGGAAGTTTGAAGGTAAAGTTTTCAAAACAAGAGCACTTGATATAGACCAAACAGTAGCTGCCATAAAAGCTACTATGAAGATGCTGAATATGCTTGAGAGTGGAAATATTCCTAATATGAATTATATGGAACTACCTTAAACTCCAAACATTCAGATAAATAATAAAGAGAGAATTAAGATAAATAACAGAATACAAATATAATAAACGAATGAAATTGAATATTGCAGTATTGCCGGGTGATGGAATAGGTCCCGAGATCATGACACAAGCTTTAAACATTACAAAAGCTGTTTGTAATAAGTTCGGTCACGAATTAACCTACAAAGAAGCAGTTGTCGGAGCCTGTGCAATTGACGCAACGGGAGATCCTTATCCTGATGATACGCATGAACTTTGCATGAAAAGCGATGCCGTTCTTTTCGGTGCTATCGGTGATCCAAAATATGATAACGACCCAAATGCCAAGGTAAGACCTGAGCAAGGTTTGCTACGTATGCGCAAGAAGCTTGGACTATACGGTAATATTCGTCCCGTAATGACTTTCCCGTCACTGATTCACAAATCACCTCTTAGGGCAGATTTGGTAGAAGGTGCCGACTTTGTTTGCATTCGTGAGCTTACCGGCGGAATGTATTTCGGCAGACCACAGGGCAGGAGCGAGGATGGTAATACAGCTTATGATACATGTATTTATACCCGAGAAGAGATAGAGAGAGTTCTGCATCTTGCTTATAAATTTGCAGGACAGCGTCGTAAGAAACTGACAGTTGTTGATAAGGCAAATGTAATCGCAACTTCAAGACTCTGGCGTCAGATTGCTCAGGAAATTGCTCCTCAGTATCCTGATGTAGAGACAGATTTCCTCTTCGTTGATAATGCTGCAATGCGTATAATTCAATGGCCCAAAAGCTTCGATGTAATGGTAACGGAAAATATGTTTGGTGATATATTAACCGACGAAGCATCTGTAATCACAGGATCCATGGGACTTCTTCCTTCTGCATCAATAGGACTGCACACTTCGCTTTTTGAACCTATTCACGGTTCTTATCCCCAGGCTGCAGGTAAAGATATTGCCAATCCGCTTGCAATGATTCTTTCAGCTGCGTTGATGTTTGAATATGGTTTCAATCTGAATGAAGAAGGAGCCATGATTCGCGAAGCTGTAAATGCAAGTCTTGAAGCCGGAATTGTAACTGAAGATATTGCAGAGGGAGGCAAGGCTTACAAGTTGAGAGAAGTGGGAGAGTGTAGTACCGATTATATAATTAAAAAGTAAAAGTGCATAATGACTAATAGTTCAAAAAATATATCAAATCTGCGAAGTGCAACAAGCACGCAAGGTCGCCGTATGGCAGGTGCAAGAGCACTCTGGCATGCAAACGGTATGACCAGAGAGCAGATGGGTAAACCGATAATAGCCATAGTAAACTCATTCACCCAGTTTGTACCCGGACATGTGCACTTGCATGATATAGGACAAAAGGTAAAGAAAGAGATTGAGAAACTGGGTTGTTTCGCTGCTGAATTCAATACTATTGCAGTTGATGACGGCATTGCCATGGGTCACGATGGTATGCTCTATTCACTACCCTCGCGCGATATGATTGCAGATTCAGTTGAGTACATGGTAAATGCACATAAGGCAGATGCAATGATTTGTATCAGCAACTGTGATAAGATTACTCCCGGAATGCTTATGGCCTCAATGCGACTAAACATACCGACAGTTTTTGTTTCGGGCGGACCAATGGAGGCTGGTAAGATTGATGATGAACAGATCGATCTTATTGATGCAATGATAGAATCGGCAGACGATTCGGTTTCTGATGAACGAGTATCACAACTCGAAGTCTCGGCATGCCCTACTTGCGGATCCTGCTCAGGAATGTTTACGGCAAACTCTATGAACTGCCTTAATGAAGCAATCGGACTTGCCTTGCCCGGCAACGGTACTATCCTTGCCACACACGTAAACCGCAAAGAGCTGTTTATAAAGGCAGCTAAGCAGATTGTTGAAAATGCAGAAAAGTATTATTTTGAAGGAGATGAAACAGTTCTCCCGCGTAATATTGCCACCCGTCAGGCATTTCTTAATGCTATGACTTTAGATATAGCAATGGGTGGTTCAACAAACACAATCCTGCACACTCTCGCAATTGCGCATGAGGGAAGTATTGACTTCAATCTTGATGATATTGACGAATTGTCAAGACGTGTGCCATGCATATGTAAGGTTGCACCTAACTCTAAAAAATATCATATCCAGGATGTCAACCGCGCTGGAGGAATTATGGGAATCCTGAATGAACTTGCAAAAGCAGATCTTATTGATACTTCAGTCAACAGGGCTGACGGACTTACACTGGCACAGGCAATTGAGAAATATGATATTACAAAAGATAATCCGGATGCAGAAGCTCTGAACATATATTCTTCTGCCCCTGGAAACCGTTTCAACCTGGTAATGGGATCTCAGGATGCACGATTTAAGGAGCTTGATACAGACAGAGAAAATGGATGTATCAGAAGTGTTAAGCATGCTTATACTGCTGATGGAGGTCTTGCAATACTTAAGGGAAATATTGCACAGGATGGTTGTGTGGTGAAGACTGCAGGAGTAGACGAAAGTATATGGAAATTCAGCGGTAAAGCAAAAGTTTTTCAATCTCAGGATGATGCATGTGCAGGTATACTAAACGACAAAGTTGAATAAG
>JAQVXD010000088.1 GCA_028709385.1 Fermentimonas sp. | reverse complement strand
CAACTAAACGAAGTCTTGGGAATATTCAACTGGATTATAAAATCCACGGATTAGAAGATTTGCACGCGAATCTAAATCTTGGATATGATGTTTCAAAAGCCACAGGAAATAATTTTGTAACTCCGGTGTCTTTTTCCAGTGCCAAAGACACTGATTTCAAAAACATCGGGCAAGGAAATTCCTGGAATAATCTAAGAAGAAACGAAGTAATGGATTTTTATTTGAACTATATTAAAAATATAGCCCCAATTAAAAGTGACATCAATGTAATGGCAGGATATTCTTGGCAACATTTCTATTACAAGGATTATTCCATCGCAAAATCAAACATCGTTGAAGAAAACACTTTTGGCAACAAAGAAGGATGGAATTATGATACTACTGAAAAAAGATATATCAAAGACGGACAACACGCCAATCCTTATGAGAATTATCTCATATCCTTATACGGTCGCTTAAATTACAACTTGATGAATCGCTATTTATTAACAGCTACGATACGCCGAGACGGTTCTTCTCGCTTCAATAAAAATCATCGTTGGGGGACATTCCCATCAGCAGCTTTGGCATGGAAGATCATCAATGAGCCATTCATGAATGGCACACACGATATACTATCCAATCTAAAACTTCGCATAAGTTATGGTATAACGGGACAACAAGAATTCAGCAATTATTATCTTTATCTCACTACATATTCTCTGGGGACAAATCCTAACGGTCAATACCTTGGCACGTATCTTTTAAAACCAAACGGCTATAATCCAGATCTAAAATGGGAACAGACTGCAACATATAACATAGGTATTGATTATGGTTTTCTTAATAATCGCATCAATGGCAGTATCGATTATTATCAGAAACACACAAAAGATTTGCTCAACACTGTAAGCACAGCTGCAGGTACCAATTTTATCAATCAAATTATTGCCAATGTTGGATCTATGAAAAATGAAGGACTTGAGTTCAATATCAACGCATATCCTATACAAACTAAAGATTTTAGCTGGAATTTAGGTTATAATATTACATGGAATACCAGTAAAATCACTAAGTTGACTGCCTCTTATAATCCAAATTATCCAGGAATAGATGCGGGTAGTGCAAGTTATGGTAGCAATTCCACAGTACTTGAAAAGCACCAAGTAGGTTATGCTCCTTATACTTTCTGGTTATATCAGCAAGTATATGACAAAAACGGCAAGCCCATCCAAAACGCATTCGTAGACCGTAACGGTGATGGACAAATTACAGAAGCTGACCGCTATATGACCAAAAAGAGTCCTATGCCTAAGGTTTATATGGGTTTCAGTTCCGAATTTAAATACAAAAGCTGGGATCTCGGATTTAATCTCCGTGCTAATATAGGCAATTACGTATATAACGCTTTTGCAGCTGATAACAGTACAACAGACAACTTCTCCAACCAAGGAATGATAAGTAATTATCCGAAAAGCATCTATAAAACGGGATTTAATAAGATCAGTCGTACAGAACAGCGTGCCAGTGATTTATTCCTCGAAAATGCATCTTTCCTAAAAATGGATAATATCACATTGGGGTATTCTTTTTTGAAATTATTCTCTACAAATATATCAGGACGTATCAGCGCTTCAATACAGAATGTATTTACTATCACAAAATATAGTGGCTTGGATCCAGAAACTGCTTCTATTGACCAAAATACAGTTCCTCGTCCACGCACATATACGATAGGAGTCAATCTTAATTTTTAATAGCATAAATATGAAAAAGATAAATACAATATTCACGTCTGCGATCATTGGTCTGGCAGTTTTTACTTCAAGTTGTGTAAATGACTTGAACGTACAGCCTCTGGATCCCACGCAGATTACGGCAAGTAAAGCATATACCGATTCATTAAGTTATGCCGAAGGATTAAACAAGATATATTCAGTTTGGGCTTTATCTGGTCAAGACGGAGCTGGTGCATCGGATATAAGTGGACTTGATCCAGGAAATACTGTGTTATTGAGAAGCTGGTGGACATTACAAGAACAAACCACAGATGAATGCAAGAATGCATGGCCTGATTCCTGGTGCGCAGAAATCAATGGACAGACCTGGGGGACCGAAAAAGTGGAACCAATAGAAGGAGTTTATCAACGCTGCATGTTCATAGTGGCATTAACCAATGAATTCCTTCGCAATATTAGCAATGCTCCAAGTAATGTAAACATCCCGAAATACAAAGCTGAAGCCAGATTTAATCGGGCATTAGCCTACTATGTATTAATGGATATGTTTGGCAGACCACCCTTTATTACAGAAAACAACTATTCTTCCCAACCTAGTCAGCTCTCTCGAACTGATCTGTTTAAATGGATCGAAAGTGAGTTGACTGCGATTCGTCCAGATTTACCCAAACCTCGCACCACTTACGGCCGTGCTGATCAGGCTGCCGACGATGCTTTGTTGGCACGTATGTATCTCAATGCAAAAGTATATACCGGAACCGAACGCTACACGGATTGCATCAGCGCTTGTAAGAGAATTATCAATGACGGCTACTCATTAGCAACAAACTATGCAGATCTTTTCAAAGCTGATAATGGAGAAAATGCTGATACACGAAAAGAAATTATCTATCCAATTATGTTCGATGGAAACAAGACACAGTCCTATGGCATGGCAGCTATCATTCTCGGGTCTCGAAGTGCCAGTGACTATAGTGTAGTTCCTTCAGGGATCAACAGTGGGTGGGATGGTTTTCGAAGCACTCAGAACTTAATCAACTTGTTTGATTTCAAAAGTGGTGTAGACAAAGCCAATAACACTATCTTAGATAAAAGAGGAATTTTCTATAGTAAAGGACGAAATCTCAATATTACAACCAGTGTAAAGGGAACATTTACTACAGAAGGATGGTCTGTCTACAAATGGACAAATATAACGAGTAAGGGAGCAAATGGAAGCAATTTGGCATTCCCTGACACCGATTTTCCTTTATTCAGACTTGGTGATGTTTATCTGATGTATGCTGAAGCAGTAGCTCGTGGCGGACAGGGAGGAGATATCAACACTGCCGTAAGATATATCAACATGCTAAGAGAACGTGGTTATGGTGATAAGGGCCATGATATAGACGCAGCTTGGCTCACAGCCAACAATTTCAGGAACATACTGAACGAGCGCGGACGTGAGTTATATTGGGAAGGCGTTCGCCGTACAGATTTAATCCGCTTCGGTCTCTTTACATCATCTTCTTATGTATGGCCTGATAAAGGTGGTGTCATCACAGGTGTTGGTATCGATAATAAATATGATCTGTTCCCAATACCCCAAACAGATTTAAGTGTCAACGGAAATCTCTCCCAGAATGAAGGTTATACAAATTAAATTCGTACATTATCATGAAATTATTCCATTATATATTCGCATTAGGCAGCGCCGCACTACTATTCTCGGCATGCGAAAGCAACTTAGATAAAGTTGTATATAACAGCAATACCGCAAAGCCAGCTGTGTTGCAGACATTAAAGCAAAGCTCTTATGTCTTGAATCAAGACAACACACAAGATAGTGCCTTCACCGTTACGTGGGACAAACCGGACGTAGGTTACCAGGCAGAAGTGACAAGTGTTCTACAGATGGATCTTGATGGCAAGGATTTCGCCAACGCAATTGCATTATCATCCACAAAAACAGACAGCTCATACACTCTTACGGTGGGCGAACTCAATAACAAAATATTGAGTATGCTTGACAATTACAACATGGATCTATCACCTGTAAAGTTAGCATTCAGGGTCATCTCTACTATTTCAAATGCATCAAATACCCTTGTTTCCAATGTTGTTAATACAACTGTCACGCCCTACTCAGCAGAAAAAGATTATCCCAAGATATACATTATTGGCGATTATTGTGGATGGAATTGGGACAACACCCAACATCTATTCAGTTTTAATAGCGATGCAACTTATCAAGGAATAATTGATTTTGGGACAAAAGCTGCAAATGGATTCAAGATTTCAGGCCAAGCAGCATGGGTTGACGCTGTCAACTGGGGAATCGATTCAAAGGCTCCGACATCTGAAGCATCAAGCATCCAACTTATTGCGAGTGGCGGATCAGGAAATATCCAGGCTTATAGTAAAAGATTCTATCGTTTCACTTACAACACTTC
>JAQVXD010000011.1:36798-62951 GCA_028709385.1 Fermentimonas sp. | reverse complement strand
GTAGGTAAACTTTAATTCACCTGAGGGACTTTTATCTATCGCTTCAACCACTTTTTCTGCTAATTCAACTGCACCCTCACCTCCTTTAGTAAAGGCGTCATTAACGGCAAACGATACACCTCTGTCATCACAAAACCTACGAACGGTATCAATCTCTTCAGGAGTATCAAAATAGTATTTGTTAAATGCAACAACCACCGACTGTCCAAACGAAGCGAGGTTATTTAAATGTTTCTCAAGATTGGCAAGTCCTTTCTGCAATCCCGCTAAATCGGGCAATTTGATATCCTTTTCAGGAGTACCGCCATGCATTTTAAGTCCCTGCGCAGTAACAACAATAACAGTAAGTTTTGGTCTCAGTCCGCTTTTCCTGCACTTGATATTGAAAAACTTCTCTGCTCCCAGATCAGCTCCGAAACCTGCTTCAGTAATCACATAATCACCATATGACATAGCCATCTTGGTTGCAATCACTGAGTTACAGCCATGAGCAATATTAGCAAAAGGTCCTCCGTGTATAAAAGCTGGAGTATTTTCGGTAGTCTGCACAAGATTAGGATGAATAGCATCCTTCATGAGTACGGTTATAGCACCTGCCACACCCAGATCTTTCACTGTAAACGGTTCACCGTGACGTTTATAACCCAAAAGAATATTCTCTATACGTCTGCGCAAATCATTCTCATCTTCCGACAGACAAAGAATTGCCATAAGTTCAGATGCAGCAGTAATATCAAATCCTGCCTCCTGAGGTATGCCGTTGCCAGGTCCCAGACCTGTCACAATATACCTTAAGCTTCGGTCGTTAACATCAAGCACCCTCTTCCACAAAACCTCTTTTAATGCATCTTCGGTTCCCTGTACACGAAAATTATAATTATCCAGCAATGCAGATATTGTATTATGAGCGGTAGTTACCGCATGAAAATCTCCCGTAAAATGAAGATTTATATTTTCCATAGGAAGCACCTGTGCATAGCCGCCTCCCGCAGCTCCTCCTTTCATCCCGAAAACTGGTCCCAGAGACGGTTCACGAAGAGCAACAATTGCATTCTTCCCTATTTTATTTAAGCCTAAAACTAAACCGATTGAGACGGTTGTTTTGCCTACTCCTGCCTTTGTAGGCGTAATGGCTGTAACCAGAATCAGGTTACTCTGATCAACTTTCTGTTTGTTTATCAGTTCAACAGGAACTTTTGCCATGTGTCTTCCAAAACTAATTACCTCATCACGTGGTATACCAATACCTTCTGCCACATCTTTAATACGTTTGAGTGGTGTTTCTCTTGCAATTTGAATATCCGATTTCATTTAAGTATATTATATATAATTATTTCAACATATTTTCCAACATATCCAACTGATCCCTAAGCTGTGCAGCTTCAAGAAACTCTAGCTTTTTAGCAGCAGCAAGCATAGCTTTGCGTGTTTGTTCAATCTTAGTCTTAAGTTCATCTTTAGTTGCATATTCACCAACCGGCTCAGCTGCCAGAGATGAATAGTCCGGCTCAATATAAGCCTTTGCTTCAATAGTAGATGTATATTCCTTACTAAGGGCAGAGGAGTGTCCTCTCCTAATCTGTTGTGGTGTAATTCCGTGTTCTTCATTATACTGCATCTGTTTTTCGCGGCGACGATTAGTTTCGTCAATGGTCATCTTCATACTGTTTGTAATTTTATCAGCGTAGAAAATAACCTTACCATTCACGTTACGTGCTGCGCGGCCTGCAGTTTGTGTGAGCGAGCGATGTGAGCGAAGAAATCCCTCTTTATCGGCATCAAGAACTGCCACAAGAGAGACCTCCGGCAGGTCCAGTCCTTCCCTTAAAAGATTAACACCAATTAAAACATCAAACAGGCCAGCTCTCAAATCATCCATAATCTTCACTCTTTCAAGTGTTTCAACATCAGAGTGGATATAATTACAACGCACTCCGTTGTTTGTCAGATAGTCTGTAAGCTCTTCAGCCATTCTTTTTGTAAGCGTGGTAACTAAAACTCTCTCATCTTTTTCTGTCCTTAGCTGAATCTCTTCCATCAGATCATCTATCTGATTCATGCTTGGTCTCACATCAATTGGCGGGTCAAGCAATCCGGTGGGACGTATCAGCTGGTCAACCACAATGCCCTCAGATTTCTCCAGTTCATAATCGGCAGGCGTGGCACTCACAAAAATTATCTCGGGTGTTATTGCTTCAAATTCCTCAATTTTAAGAGGTCTGTTATCAATTGCGGCAGGAAGACGAAATCCGTACTCAACAAGATTTATCTTACGTGAGTGGTCGCCTCCGTACATCGCACGTATCTGAGGTATAGTAACGTGGCTCTCATCAATAACGGTAAGATAATCATCCGGGAAAAAGTCAAGCAGACAGAAGGGACGCGTACCCGGCTCTCTTCCGTCAAAATAACGTGAATAGTTTTCAATCCCTGAGCAGTAGCCAATCTCCTTAATCATCTCCACATCATAGGTTACCCTCTCATATATTCTTTTTGCCTCCAAAGGCTTACCTATCTCCTTAAAGAACTCCACCTGATTCCCCATATCAATTAGGATCTCATCAACAGCACGGTTAATTCTTTCCTGAGTAGTAACAAAAAGGTTGGCAGGGAAGATGAGGTAAGAGTCAAGCCTCTCAGTTGTAACACCCGTAAGCGGGTCAACAACTTCAACACTTTCTATCTCATCACCCCAGAAAATCACTCTGATGATGTAATCGTGATATGCAAGAAACACATCAACCGTGTCACCCTTCACCCGGAAGTTCCCCCGGTCAAATTCAGCTGTTTCATTTCGGGAATACAGACTGTTCACCAGTAAACGTAAGAACTGATCACGGTCAATCTTTTGCCCTACACTGACATCTACCGTAGTCTTTTCAAAATCTTCAGGATTTCCGATACCGTACAGGCATGAAACAGAAGAAACAACAATCACATCGCTCCTACCCGATAGCAAAGATGAAGTTGCGGCAAGCCGCAGTTTTTCTATCTCATCATTTATTGAAAGATCCTTTTCAATGTAAGTATCGGTAGTAGGCAGATATGCTTCAGGCTGGTAATAATCATAGTACGATACAAAATATTCAACCGCATTATTTGGGAAAAAACTCTTGAACTCACTGTAGAGCTGAGCAGCAAGTGTTTTGTTATGACTCAGTACAAGTGTAGGTTTATTTATCTGCTGAATAACGTTTGCAATGGTGAAAGTCTTACCCGACCCCGTTACACCCAACAGAGTCTGGTAAGGCACCTTCTGCTGAAGGCCCTCAACCAGCGCTTTTATTGCATCAGGCTGATCTCCTGTAGGTTTAAAGTCAGATGTAAGTTGAAACTGCATAATTTTTATCAATCAAAATCAAGGTGATCCGGGAAATGGTTTGGACTCATGTATACTTGTTATCTCGAAGTCGGTATTCATTTCAATGTGGGCAATATAGCCGGGCAAATGAACTGAATTACCGTTTTCCAAGTAAGACTTAACAACCGGAACATTCACCTTGTATGAACCATTTGTTTCTCTTGCATACTTTACGCCTTCGAGATTGGGCTCAAAACTAAAACGACGATTACCGATTTGTGCCGCTGTAACCATTAGTTGACCCGTAATTTTTTCTCTTGTTAAACCGCCTGAATCATAAAACCTCTGAACTTCAGGCGCCAGATATTTATACATACCTGTGTGGTTTATCTCTGAGAGCGATGCGTAAAAGCCATTTATTGTGGATCTTATACTATCCATATCGGCACTGTTTACGGGAGTAGACTGAAAAAGCATTTCATATCTTTTAGTAGCCTCAGAAATATAATCTCCGTTTATCAAACCACTCTGTGAGTTCATAATATACTCAGAATATGAACCAACACTGTTCATTTTCAGCGCCGATATCCATGATAATGAGTCGATTCTCGTTCTCACAAGTGGAATGTAAGGACTACTCTCATACTGCCTGGTAAAATTAACCAGTTCATCTATATTCTGCGAAACCTTCAGCTTATCCCAGTTATTTGCCTCATCCTCTTTTAGCTTCATTAGTCCCGCTTGCGCATCATCAAAATGAATTCCGTCAGGATGCGACTCAATATATTCAAGATATCCACTCACGCTGTTTTCATTAACAGCAGTATCCCATGCTCTCTGTTCCAGCGTTTTAGAAAGAATTGTTTTATTATATATCAGAAATGCTACAATTAATATTATTGCCCCGATGAGGACCCAAAACAGAGAACCTCCTATTTTCTTACTCTTTTTTGGATATTTATTCTCTACTGAATCATAATCAAATGATTTATTATCAGCTTCTTTAGTCTGATCTTCAACTACTTCAGTCTGTTTTTCAACTACCTCAGTCAGTTTTGTATCTTCTTCAGTCAGTTCTGAAATTCCTTCAGTCTGCTCTTCAACCACAGTTTTATCTTCATTCAACTCATCACTTTCATGAATATTAATCTCAAAATCAGTGTTTATCTTTTTTGAGCAATCATCACAAAACAGCGAGTCTTCCGGTTTATATTTTCCACAAAGAGGGCAGATCAGGTTCATATAACTAACTTATAGTAATTAATTCATTATCCTTACAAAGATACCTTTTGTGTTTGACATGAGAAACAATTTTTGTACTTTTGAATTTGGCCCTTTCACTTCCTTTAATAAAGTATGAGTTCAAATTTATCGTTAAATGATCCTGAAATTATTCAGGTGCAGTTACTTAAAACCGACCATGACAAAAAACTATTAATCTGCTTCGTTAAGGACGAGCCTGAGAGTCACTGCATTGTAAGATACGATGTTAGTCCCGACAACTCAGCATTCAACTCTTCCGCAGAGCTGTTTTGGGAAGGTGCAAAACTGAACCTCATCAACTCCTATAAAGATGAGAATGGATTTCTTATCCCTACATATATTATTCTTGAACCCGACTATCTCATAGATGCATCTGCCATAGCTGAGTGTTTTCAGGAATTCCTGATCTCTCCGTTGCACTTTTTCCGCAACAGGTTTGAAGTTATGGAAAACCGTTCATATCTGCTACTTGGAAACCTTGCCAACTTCTTCCTCGATGAGCTGGTGTTTGCCGGAGAAATTGATAATGTTTCTTTTGAAAAAGTCTTCCTGAAGTCCTTCAGACAGTCGCCTTTCGAGTATACAAGCTGTGAGGATATACACTCTGAGAGCGATTTCCGTGAGTTTATGAAAAAGGCGCGTCAACTCTTCAATAATATCAAACGTGTTATTCGCAGTGATTTCCCTAAACTGGGGATTAATGTGAATTACTGTACCCTGGAGCCCTCATTCTTTAGTGTTAAGTATGGTTTTCAGGGGAGGCTCGACCTGCTTTACACTAACCCTGTCAATAATGATACACAAATTATTGAGCTGAAATCGGGGCGGTTACCCTACCCTGCGTATTTCGCTACAAAGATTACGCTTAATCATAAAGTGCAGACTTATATCTACCGCCTTATGATTGAAAGTGTTTTCAGTGATAAAAAATCCAATCCGGAAGCATCAATTTTGTATGCATCAGGAAATAATCCCGGAGAAAATATAAGAAAGGCAAATATCGACGGTGATCTTGAAAAGTCTATTCTGAATCTTCGTAATCTTATTATTATTAATGAGCACAAAATAATTGCAGGTGATACAGACTCAGTTGAATCTATTTTCAAATCAATATTCAGTGAAACAGATACTGAAAAAAGACTCCCGGATTTCTACCGATACAAAATAGAGAGGTCTCAAACTGTCTTTTCACAATGCAGTGATATAGAAAAGTTATATTTCTACAGATTTACACAATTCATCTCAAGAGAGTTATATCATCACAAAACAGGTGATATTGATTATGAAACTCCAACAGGGATGGCCTCTTTGTGGAACAGCAGCTTTAGTGAACGTGCAGAGGCTCTAAATGTACTTTACGATTTATCTATTGCCAACATTGATGACTCTGCAAATGATATGACAATTATTTTCAGCAGACCTCAAACCACCTGTGAAAATGAAAATCAGAATGGAAATCAGAATGGAAATAATATCGTAAATTTTCGTGAAGGTGATATTTGTATTGTTTATCCCAGGAAAGATGAAAATGATACTGTATTGAACAAACAGATTTTAAAAGGTACGATTGTTCAGATAACAACCGGTAAAGTGATTGTAAGATTTCGTTACAAACAGAAAAACCGCCATTATTTCGAGGACAATCTATTATGGGCTATTGAGCATGACTCACTCGACTCATCTCTTAACAGCATGTATAAGAGTCTGTTCAGTTTTATCTCCGCTCCTAAACAAAAAAGAGATTTGTTGTTGGGTACAAAGCAGCCGGGATGCATTGATACTGCAACTAAAATAAATAAACTAGTAGGTTCAGTTAACAAACAAGTAATCACTGGTAACAAACAAGTAACCTCTGATAATGAGAACATCTCTTATCCTGAAAATATCATCAGTCAGGCTCTGAATGCTGAAGATTATTTTCTTATTGTGGGACCTCCCGGTACAGGCAAGACTTCAATATTTGCAAGGCGATTGATTGAAGAGTATTACAAAAAGCCTGATACAAATATCATGGTCGTTGCATATACCAACCGTGCTGTGGATGAACTCTGCGCTGCTATTAATGCTGCTTTTGGATGCAGTAATGGCGATTGCGATAAGTATATTCGTGTGGGCAGTGAGCTGTCGTGTGACAATGCTTATCAGCAAAGACTACTCCAGAGAGTATCAGAAAAAGCTCCTGACAGGGAATCACTCCGAAAGGAAATAAATGACACACGTATATTTATTTCAACTCTGGCCTCCATCACAGGCAAGATGGAGCTGTTTTCGCTCAAACAGTTTCAGGTTGCAATTATTGATGAAGCATCACAGATTTTGGAGCCTCAGATAATCGGACTACTTCCGCTGTTTGATAAGTTTATAATGATTGGTGACCATAATCAGCTTTCAACCATCGTACTTCAGGAAGAGGAGATGTCCGTAATAAATGAACCGCAGTTGCAGGAGATCGGTATAACTGATTGTCGCGAATCACTTTTCGAGAGACTTTTGCGCCGATGTAAGTCGATAGGCTGGAGTCACTCATTTACTCAGCTCACGCGTTAGGGAAGGATGCATAATGATATTGCCGCATTCCCGTCAACTTACTTCTATTCTGAAAACCTGTTCCCTGCACTTGGCTGGCAAACAGGTGATTGGAGAATGAGTAATGTCAATGGCGGTTTCTATGAAAAGTATATTGCCACAAGGAGAACTGTTTTATTTTCAACTGAAAGAAAAGAGAATAATACCGAAAGGAAAGAAAATATTCCTATTTCAAATAAGATCAACCAAAATGAAGCTGAAATCATTGCGCAACTTGTTGAATCAATTCAGAGAGTTTATAATGATAACAACATAACTTATGACAGCACAAAGATTGGAATTATTGCCCCCTACCGAAATCAGATAGCTCTTATCAGACACAAGCTTTCAGTAGCAGGGATACCCGATTATGAGAATATAATGATTGATACAGTAGAGCGTTTTCAAGGGAGTCAGCGCGATATAATTATTGTTTCATTTTGTATAAATCAACCCGGACAATTCAAATATCTCTGTAACCTGAATCATGACGGAACTGTCGACCGTAAGTTGAATGTTGCAATAACACGTGCACGACAGCAGCTTTTTCTTGTCGGGAATGCCAAAATATTATCTGATCATCCTATATATGAATCACTTGTTAATTTCTATAGTGATAATTTAGTCGTGTTGTAAATAATCATTCAGAGCCTTCTCTCAATCCATAAATTTCTATCCAGAATAATTTGCGACAAATAAGTCTTCTTTTTCAGTTTTTGTGTATTTTTTATATATTTGCTTATTAATAATCACAGCTATAAGGATCGTTAAGAACAAAAATCACACCATTCACCACTATTTTTTCATTAGTGCACTGGTTACCATATTTACATTAGGATGTATGTGGGGAGCTATCAATCTTTTATTAAACGGAGCTATTCTTTTCGGAGCAATATCTTTCACTGCAGGAATGTCAACCGGAGTGCATTGGTGGCATGCCGCAAATGGTATAACATACATAATTCTTCTTATAGCAGCAATCGGAACTCCAATACATTTTCGCCTTTTCAGTAAGGTGCAAAGTGACAGAAACGACCGAAGCCTGAAATTTTTAGAGCTGCCTATATCTGGTTTATCGTGGCAATGCTGCTCCTTGCATTCGGTCCCTACTACATGTTCGGAATATATCTGCCCATGACCGGAGGTGAGAATCCATTTTCACACGCTTACTTTGGGGCTTATCGTCATGCTCTGACTGTCGGTTTTATCCTGATGATGATTGTGGCTGTCTCCAGTAAAATTATATCGCAGTTTGCAGGTGTTGATATTAGGAAAACAAATTCACTTTGGACTGTTTTCATTCTTCTCAACCTTGGCAATACCTGGCGCATTACCTCTCAGATACTAACCGATTTCTATCCTGAAGCATATAAATTTATCGGAGTTTCAGGCTTTATTGAACTCACAGCTTTGGGATTATGGGGCTACGAACTAATACGAAATATACAGGAAGGCAAACGTATTCAGAAGAAGTGATGTGCCTGTTTAGTAAATTTCATTAATGAGTTGAAAATAGGTGCAATCTTTTTCATCAAAAGATTTTTTGATAATCACATTTTTTGTACTTTTGCACCATCAAACAGAATTAATTGTCTTATGGTGTAACGGTAGCACAACAGATTCTGGTCCTGTTTGTCCAGGTTCGAATCCTGGTAAGACAACGTAATTACCTCATAATCAATAACATTAAACGACACGAAGGGGTGTCGGATTGACTAATAGTTGGTCCGACATTTTTTTATTTAACTATAATCAAATCGCTATTAAATTTAACGTCTATGAAACAATATGAGACACGGTAAAAAATAATGGTCAAAACCTATACCAAATACTAACCAGGTATATACATACTCCATACCATCTCCATACATAGCTTATATAGGAATGAGGTTGATTGGGAGTTGGTAGGGACTAGTTATATACCAAACAAGACCAATCTATATCTGATACATCATTAAATAATGATTTGTAAGTAAATCCAATTAAATCAATTAACCCTGATTTCTTGTCGGATCACACTAATTTTAATACTTTTGAGGATAGATAATTTAAATCAAAACAGGAATAACATGATCAATAAAAGAAAAGCTGCACAGATTATCAGGGGACAGCATGCTGTCGACGGCGCAGGAGTACGTTTACGCCGGGTATTGGGAACAAGTAACATCGTCGATTTTGATCCGTTTTTAATGCTCGACGGATTCGATTCTACAGATTCGGATGATTACATTAAGGGCTTTCCATGGCATCCTCACAGGGGAATTGAAACAATCACCTATCTTGTGAAGGGAAAGATTGAACATGGCGACAGTCTGGGCAACAAGGGAACAATCAATGATCTGGAGTGTCAGTGGATGACGGCAGGATCCGGAATTATTCACCAGGAGATGCCGAAAGCATCAGACAGAATGCTTGGATGTCAGCTCTGGGTAAATATGCCTGCAAAAAACAAGATGAATCTCCCTTCTTATGGCGATATAACACAGGATAAGGTTGTAGTATCTGAAGAAGAAAATGCGGTAATCAGAATACTTGCAGGTTCTTACAAAGGTAAAACAGGCGTTTTTGAAGGAAAATATGTTAAAGTTCAATACTTGGATGTTGACCTTGCTCCTGACAGCACCTGGACCTATTCTGAAACACCCAACGACGAAACACTTTTTATCTATTTACTGGATGGTACACTAGCTGTGGATGGAATACTATCGGACTTTGAAAACAAATCATGCGCTGTGCTTTTTACATCTGATGATAAAAATGCAGCAGAAAACGACACTGTTGTTGTTCGCTCAGGTAACAAGGGTGCACGGTTTGTACTACTGGCTGCAAAACCACTTAGGGAACCGGTAGCATGGGGAGGTCCGATTGTGATGAATACTCGCGAAGAACTTGAAACGGCATTTGATGAACTGGATGATGGAACATTCATCAAGCACAAAATTTAAAATCAGAAAGGATAGCCGATTGCGAAATGGAAGGCTAAGTCTCTGCCAATGTCAGGCTTGAATATAGTCCATCTTGAACCTTCGGGTAATGCAGGATTATGTGCTTTCATACCAAAATCAAGCCTGAGTAACAGGAAGTTAAGATCAACCCTGAGACCAACGCCATACGCAACGCCAAGCTCCTTATAAAATTCATTTATGTCAAACAGTCCACCCGGCTGTTTGACATAATCTTTTATGGTCCAGATATTACCAGCATCCACGAATCCTGCCAACTCAAAAAGATTAGTCAGTTTACGGCGATACTCTACGCTGAAATCAAGTTTGACTTCCCCTACCCTGTTTCCGAAATCATGCCCTGTTGAGTCTTTGCTATAAGTTCCGGGTCCCAGTGTCCTTGTACTCCACCCTCTTACACTGTTGGCACCACCGCCAAAGTAACGTTTCTCAAAAGGGAGAATATCAGAGTTGCCGTACGGTACCGCAACACCTAAAGAAAAGTGCGCTGCGATAGTTCTCTTATCGTCAAAAACATACATAGGAGCAATATCAAAATCCCCTTTAACATACTCTGAATATGGAATCTTAAAGAATGACTCCCTGCCATCCTTATCCTTATCACCGGCACCCATACTTGTTGCGAGTCGCGGTAGCCAACCGGCCACTTCAATACCTGAACGAATTCTGAACGGTATCTTTGGCATATCTCCGCGGGAGATACGGTTGAAGTTTGTATAAGTGATATTGTAAGCCGATCGCACGATGAGCTGCTCATCATAACTGTAACGAAGTATAGGGTTTACTTCATCACTAAGGTACAAATCCTTGAAACGTTGTGACGACCATGGCATGCGAACGTAAGTGATACCTACCGGTTCAAGCACATTTAGCAACTTCCACTCCATTGCCGACCACTGGAAGCGTGTGGACAGGTTGAAGAACTGTCTCAGATATTCAGGTCGCTTCTGAAAGTTTGTACCAATCGAAAATTCGGTAGAAGCAGAAGGCTGATCTCTAAGTTGTTGCAATAGCCATGGCAAAAGCAGTTGTGGAATAGAAAGAAACGCCTCAGCACCATATTCATAATAACTGTTATCTATTAGATCGAGACTGTCGGAACTTATAAACTCGTATGCAGCGTTAAGCCTTATCCTAAATGTTTCTCCTGCCTTAAAAAAGTTACGGTGCTCATAGGTTATATTACTGGCAACACCAAGATCACCTGCCGAGTTTGTACCGTCAACTCCAAACTGCATATAATGAACATTTCCGGGATAAAGAGTTATTCTCGAATCGATAAGAGAAGAATCATTTCTCTCTGCAGTAGTGAGATTGATGAAAGTCTGGTTAATTGCCGCAATACCATTCAGTGATGAGTATGTTCTTTCAACAATCCGGTCAGAATAGAGACGCCCCGGCCTTAAGAAAGTGTTATAATATACCGCCCTTGGTTTGAGGAATGGCTCTTTTCCGTTGATAATCTGTAACCCCCTGTACTCCGTTGTATCCAGGAGAATAAACTTTGTAGAATCTTTAAGAATATCAGGATCAACACCATTTATAACTGTTACTTTACCAATATTATATTGCCTGTGAGCCGGTGCATCTTCAGGATTATTAAGCGAAAGAGTAACATCTACCTGATTGACACCTACTGCTGTATCGGCAAGGAAATAGAAGTTATCCCTTGTGAAGTTATAATAACCTCTGTTCCTTAAAGTTGTTGCCATATTTTCTCTTCCCTGCTCAAGAACAGACAGATCAAAAATATCTCCCACCTTCATAATATCAAGCCTGTCAGCATCTTTCAGAATATTGTAGATAGTAGTATCCACAGAGTTAATAGTGTCATTGAAGTTACGGATTCTATGTGGCTCATGACCTGCTACATCATAAGTGACGTTAGCTTTTTTATCCTCTTTTACAACAGTTGTATCCACTTCGGCATTCAGATACCCCTTATTATTAAGATGCAGACGAATCTGTTCTGCCGATACATAAGCCAGTTGATCGTTAAACAGTACAGGCGGTTCCCCGAATTTAAGCATCTGACGGTTAAGCCATGTTGAATCATTATTTGGAAAATTGTAAATATGCAATTTCCATTTCCCTAAAACCGGTACAGATGAGTTTGGTTTTTGTCTCAGATAAGGTTTAAGCTCTGATAAACCGATACCTTTGACGTCAGAATTGATATCCACTTTATTAAGCAGATAGCTTCCTTCAGGCACCTTCTTAGTAACATTACATGCAGCAAATACAATTATTGCAGTAAAAGAAAGAAAGTATTTAATTATATGTTTATTCATCATCTTGTTTTGGTCTGATAAACCTGAAATTAAACAGGTCTCTGAGTGATTGTGCCTCTTTTGTTACAACTACACCCACACCCTGCGTTGTAGGTGTACGGCTGTAAAACCGTTCGTTTGCCCTGTTAAATGCGCGTAACATAAGCCAGTTGTTTATATCGTATTCCAAGTCGAACTCTCCCATAAACGCCTGTTGAGAAGCCATCATGCTGTTGTCACCGTAACTCAGGTTAGTTGACATACGCAGTCGGTTATTCAGCAAACGGGTAGATACATCAAGTCCCATTCTCACATTATCGAGAGTACCGTCAACCGACTCAAGATTTGTGCTGACCGACCAGTTATCATTCAGCGCGCTGGAAAACAGAGCGTCAAGTCCGCGTGACAATGTATTTGCAGCAAACTTAGTAAACACAGATGAGCCAAAATTCAAATCGGGCGATCCCTGTGAAGGAATAAAGCTGCCTGTTGTTGCCAGATAGGCAAACTGCAGGATTTTTGTTTCTTCGTCACTGATAAAGCTGTTTACCCGCTGCTGAATATCATTTGAACTTTCAGGTAATTCAATGTCATACTGCAAATCCATCGCCTGAAGATCTCCTCTTATCTGGAGCAAAGCGTTTACCGGGACACGAGTATTTGCCAGCTCTGTTGCAAAAGTGGGACTCAGAGCAGACAGGTCGGCTCTCACAGGCAGATATGCCGTAATATTAAACTGAGTGTTCAAAGGATCTCCTTCCATTGTGAGCCTGCTGCCTTCCCGGATACTAAAATCGATTGTTCGCAGATTCTGAAGGTTATAATGAAACTTACCGCTATTGATAACATAATCACCATATAAACGAACAGGAGGCGTTGATTTGGAGTTGAAGTTTATATTCAGTTCGCCGCTTCCGCTGACTTCAATTGCGTTTCCCGTTGTAGGATCCAGTAAAACTGACGCCTCCAGCAGAGGATTAAGATCAACTGTAGCCCTCATCACAATAGGGATTGTCTTTTTAACCGTGTTGGTTGAAACTCTCAACTCTTCATCTTTTCTTCGCAGGAAAGCCAATGAATCAGCCTGATTTGTATTTATATAAACTACACCGCTATACTCTGCAGCCTGAGCTGTTTGCGGAAGCATAACAGTTACTTCGGATGCACTCCTTGTTGTCAGATTTCCATCTCCGTAAATACCCATAGGAGAGCCGGTAACACTTAAATTGCCTGAAAGTCTCAGATCACCGTAAACCATAAGATCGGTGCGGTTTTTATTATTAAGCAACATAAAATCGTCTAAAATAATCCCCGCACTATAAACCATTCTTCCGAAATTTGTATGTGAGAGACTAAGGTTCAAAGTAGCAGTTTTATTATTCTGATCACGGATTACCAGATTATCCAAACCCACATTATCTCTTTTTATCTGGATTGTATCAGACAGATAGTAAGTTACATTTGTGTAAGCGACTTTCAATTCCCCGTCATCAATACCGAGCCAGCCTTCAGTTACAGGCTCCTTGATGCTTCCTGTGATTGATATGTTAGAATTGACCCGGCCGGATAACTGACTCAGTGCACTAAGAGTTAGTGGCTGTAGTGCATAAAGCTCAAAATTCTCCATAATTATACCTACATCCATAGGTAAAGGACTTTCGTCACCTGTAGGTATATAGCCCTTGACTTCGATATTCCTTTCACCTTTGTTTGTCAGATAAGCTTCAAGGTTTAAACCTGAGTAAATCTGATCCCAGTTACCCTCAACAACTAATGTACCGATTGTATCGTTATAAACAGTGATATTTTCTATCCGCAGATTTTCGGTACTGATCATTGGAGTTTCAAGAGCCTGTCGTATACTTATTCCTCCGTTTATAGAACCTGTGAAGTTGGAAATGTTAAATGCAGTGAGAATATTAGCCAGCTCAGTGTTATTAAAAAAGATGTGTAAATTATCGGCTTCACTCTTTGATGCAACACCATCAATTCCCAACAAAAGCATTTCGTTTTCTGTTATACCGAAATTTGAAATAGTGATGCGATATTTATTGTAAACAATTGCTGCATCATTAATATCGATGAGATTTCCGTTGAAATCAATTTTTGCAGGATGTATCCTGATATTTGAAGTAAGCTCATTTTCAAAGTCACGATCAAATCCCATAGAAATTAAAAGTTTCCCATTCGCACTGCTGCTGCTTTTCTCAACATCAAAAGTCAGGTTGTTGACTACAGAATCTCTGGCAACCTCAGTTTTCAGTATAGCATTAATAAAACCGTTACTTTGAACAAGATATGTGTTAATATTAACAGTTGCTCCGTCTTCTCTGTTATCGAAATTAAATCTTGTCTCCCTGATATCATTATTCCCAAACATTACCCTCGGAATGTAAGCATTTATCAGCAGTGAGTTATCGGCAGTCATATCAACGCTTCCGTTAATGGTGGCTTGCTCAACATTGTAGAAAGGTAATCCGAAAGTATGAGATAAATCCTCAGTGTTGCTAAGGAGTAAACTGAAATTGAAAATGTTTATGCCGGAAAGTCTGCCCTCAGTTTCTGAGTCATCAAAGTACTGAAAATTATCATCATAAGCTGATTTAATTTCCTTTTCATCTTTAGCAATCAAAGAAGGCAGATGAGAACGCATTACCTGTTTCAATTCTTTTCCAATAGTAGAGAAATAATAATCACCCGTTAACTCTGCCTCCATGAATGAAGACATTATCTGCAATTTTTTACCCTCTCCTGTATCGGCGAGCGCCTGCAAATATATTGGTCCGGGGTTATATATAAAGTTACTGTCAACAATTGATGTGTTTTCAATAATCAGTGTGCCTGTCATATCATCTATTGTAGTGCCCGACATATTAGCATCTATTTGTGTTGTAAGTGTAGGAGCTTTCCAAGTTTCCATCATGATGAAAGGTCTCATGCTGAGCCGCTGCACATCTCCATTAACAATGAATCCCAGACTGTCGCCAAATGTTATGTCACCGTTGATATCAAATTGATTAAGAGGAGAATCCATATTAATATTTGCCGATACATTATCTCCCAGATATACACCATCGAAATTTATGTCGTTGTAGTAATAATCCTTGTATATTAATGATTCGATAGTCCCTTCTGCTGTAACTGAAAGCGGGGTATCTGAAGGTATAACCACTTTTGCGTTTGCTCTCATGGTGGCGTTGCCTACACCTGCACCTTCGCCTATTATATTGGACAGCTGAATATCATCAATTCTTACAGGACCTTCGAAGCTTAAATACTTAAAATTGTTTATCATCCTGCCTAAGCCATTGAGTGTGACATCGCCCTGTTCTGTAGTAATATTGCCATTGTAATTGAATCCGCTGAGTTTACCTGCTGCCTTCAGCTTAAGGTCAAGATCACCCAGTGCAGTTAATTGTTGCGGTGAGGAGTATTCATTGGCAAAAACCTTTATAATCGATTCAAGATCTTTTTGCGATACTGAAAAATTACTTATGTCAACTCTTATGTCGCTGTTATTAAAATCACTGTAATCCGAAATCATTCCTGCAATATCGAACTGAGTATCAGCTCCGTATTGAAATGTAAACTTATTTAGATTTGCCAAGGGCAAACGACCGTCAGCTACTACCTCGAATGACAGTTTTTCATTTAAACCGTTGATTGGAGAGTAAAACTTACCGATATCTTTCGGATCTGTCTGTTCGCTTAACATTGAAACTGAAAACTCTTTAGTTTCGGTATTGTAACTTGCATTGTCAATTTCTATATCCGACTGATTAAGGCTTATCTGAAAATTATCACTCTTCAGTTGTTTTCCTTTCCCTGTAATGTGTGCTTTTAATTTTGTGAGATATAGTCCGGAATTGCTTTCAATAAAGTTCAGAATATCAATATCAGCCTTCATATCCTCAATACTTTTAAAATGAGCATTTGCTTTGAAATTGAAGTTATAAACATTGATATGATTAGCGTTGAACTGTCCCGGAGTTTCCGGTTCTGAGTGTATATTATAACTTAATGTGCCATTGATCAGGATAATTTCTTCCGCTGTCAGCAACATGGGGTCCTTTACCTTTTTTACGACAGTAGTATCTTTTTCTGTTACAAATGCATCAATTATAAACTGAAAGTTAAAAGGTTCCTCCGGTGATTCACGGTATATGTTTGCCTTAAAATTCTCTATTCCTGCTTTTTGGACTGTGAGTTTGTTTCTAAGCAGATCGAGTGCTCTGATCCTTGCACTGATTTTATCGGCATAAAAAAGAGTGTCTTGCTGTTTGTCTTCAACATACAATCCTTTCAGTTCAACAGTATTAAACAGACGGATGTGAATACCGTCGAGGTTGGCCTGAGTACCGATAACCGGCGTCAGTTTTTCCAATGCATAATTGGTAGCCCATTTCTGAACAGGTGGTATACTTAATGTAATATATAGTATTATATTGAGCAATATAATACTGATTACAATGATTGCTATTATACGGGCTATTTTTTTTACCAAACTGAACTGCTTGAAATTGTGATTACATCTAACTCATCTATTATGCAATAATACAAAAAAAGGCTTTATAAGTGGGGATGGAGATTCTTTTTAACCAAAAAACAGGTTTATTTGAAGTTTTTCCACAATAGTGAACTGTCGCCATAACTTAAAAACCTGAAATTGTTGTGCAAAGCGTATTCATATATGTTTTTCCAGTCGTTTCCCACAAAAGCTGAGACAAGTAGTAACAGAGTACTTTGGGGCTGATGGAAGTTGGTTATCATAGCATCCGGATAGTGGAAGGTGTAACCGGGCGCAATCATCAGGCTTGTTGCAGAAATCAGCTGATCCTGCCCTGTCTGCTCAAGGTAATCAAGAATTGAACGTAACGCAATGTAGGGGTCTGCGGGCTCATCCTCCTCATAAGGATCCCACTGGCTGACAGAGAGGTTGTATGACTCTTTTTCAATATTGTCTCTAAGCTTCCTGCCGATATAGTAGAGACTCTCTACAGTACGCATTGAAGTGGTTCCTACAACTATTAGGTCTACTGTATGATTAATGATTTTCTCAATTGTTTCCTTAGGTACCGAAATAAATTCAGTGTGCATTTCGTGACCGGCTATGACTCCAGATTTAACCGGTTTGAAGGTGCCTGCACCTACATGCAGAGTAACTTCTGCTGTTTGTATACCTTTTGAAGCTAAACGACCCATTACTTCAGATGTGAAGTGCAGACCGGCCGTGGGAGCTGCAACAGAACCCTCAACCTGGGAATAGAGAGTCTGATAGGTCTCGTCATCCCTTTCTTCAGCCGGCCTGTTTAAATATGGAGGAATTGGAAGTTTGCCGGCAACTTCAAGTAATTCAGAAAAAGTGAAACCCTCATTATCCCATGAAAACCTTACAACTACATCTGAACTGTTTTTACTTGAGATGTCTGACACCGCCAATTTCTGAGCATTGATTGTCACCCCTGTTCCTTTAATATCAATATTCATTGACAAAACCTCATCTTTCCATTTTCTTGCATTACCAATCATACAGATCCATGAAGCCTCACCTCTTTGTTGAAAATTCATTACATAATCTTCCGGTTTATATGGCGAGAGACAAAATATTTCAATTATTGCCCCGCTCACTTTCCTGAAATGGAGTCTGGCATGAATAACCCTTGTGTTGTTGAAAATCAACAGACTATTTTCGGGCAAATGTTCCGGAAGTAAAGAGAACTCACTGCTGCTTACTTTTGAGTCTTTATATATTAAAAGTCTGGAGGAATCTCTTTGTGATAATGGGTACTTCGCTATCTTTTCGTCGGGTAATATATATGTGTAATCTGAAATCTTAATGTTACCTATTTCGCCTTTTTTCATTTTTTTAGTATCGAAAAATCGATTTTCATATTAATTAGTGCATTTATTCCGCAAAAATAGTCAACTTTGTAAGACACTACAAAATTAAACACCAAAACAAAAGTTATAACCGTAATCTACCAAGTTAACGGGAATCAAAACAAACGGAATTTGGTGATAAAAAGTGATAAACATAGAAATGAAAAAATTATCGACAGGAGACAGGGTTAGATTCCTCAACACAGTTGGAGGAGGAATAGTGAAAGGTTTCCAGAGTAAACAGATTGTTATAGTTGAAGATGAGCATGGATTTGATGTCCCGGTGCTTATCTCTGAATGTGTGGTTGTGGAATCTGCTTCAGACAGTAAAATGGGAAAGTATTCTGAAGAGGACAACACACAGAAAGAAACAGTACAGGATAAAATGCAAAAACAAAAAGATTCAGTTCCTGAAGTAAGTATCAGCGAATCATATCAACCTGAGGAAACAGCTGAAGGTGAAAAGATTACTGCTTGTCTTGCCTATTTGCCTTTAGATCAGAAAAACCTTTCTACAACAAGTTATGAGTGTTATTTTGTGAATGACAGTAATTATTACCTGTTTTTCAACTATATGAACCGTGAGAATAATACCTGGAAAAGCAGGTATAACGGGATAGTTGAACCCAACACAAAGATTTTTCTTGAAGAGTTTGACAAGACTGCGCTTAACGATATTGAGAAAATATCAGTTCAGTTTATCGCTTTCAAGCATAACAAAACATATAAATTCAAGAACCCTTGTTCAGTTGAACTTCGTATAGATACCGTAAAGTTCTATAAGCTGCACAGTTTCAGAGAAAATGATTATTTTGAAGATGATGCAATTGTCTATTACATAATTAAGGATGATGTTCCCGAGAAAGAATTGCTGATATCAGCCGGTGATCTGGAGCGTGCCATGAGAGAAAAGGAGGTTTCGGAAAGAAGACCGCAGAAACAAGCTGTAAGAAAGAGAAGGGGTGATCCGATTATTGAGATCGACCTGCATATAAATCAATTGCTGGATACTACTGCAGGTATGAATAATGCTGACATTCTTGAATACCAGCTAAAGAAATTCAATGATGTGATGAAAGAAAATATTAATAATAAAAACGCTAGAATAGTATTTATTCACGGAAAAGGTGACGGTGTTCTTAAAACCGCTTTAATAAAGGAATTGAAGAAAAATTACCCTAATTGTTACTACCAGGATGCTTCTTTCCAGGAATACGGATATGGAGCTACAATGGTTAAAATCAAATAAACTAAACAGAAATGACTAAAAGAATAATGTTGATCGCTCTTGCAGCTGTGATGCTGACGGGCTGTGATATAATGAACAAAATCGGTGGAGCATATCAGCTTTCACAAAGTGAATACCGTTATAATTCATTAAATAATATACAGCTTGCAGGTATTAATCTTGGCAATGCCTCAGCTATTTCTCTTTCTAATCTTGCTTCTATTTCAACTGTTCTGGCAGGAAGCAGCACAATGCAGAATATTCCGTTCAGCATGACTCTTAATATGGATGTGACTAATCCTAATTCATCTGCAGCATTTCTTGATGCTCTGGATTACTCAATAATGATTAATGAATTGGAATTTGCAGAGGGAAAGATGGATATCCCTATAAGGATTCAGCCAGGAGAAACAACTGTTGTTCCTATTCCGATAAGCATAGACCTTAAAAGCCTTATGAACAGATACTCACAGGATAGGGTGGCTAACGAAATGAGCGGATTCCTCGGGATTACTCACAACGAGACAACTGTTACCGTTAAACTGTGGCCCAAACTGACTGTAGGTAATACTTTAATTAAGGTGCCTGCCGCTATTCCTGTTGTATTTAATTTTGGGGGAAGAGAAAGCAATTGATTTACTCAAGCTCTTTTAAAATGTGAGGTAAAACTGTATCTTTGCATTTTAAAACAGAAAACAAAGATGCAGAAACCCTCTATTCCAAAAGGTACACGTGATTTTTCGCCGGAAGAAATGGCGAAACGCAATTATATATTTGACACAATTAAGGATGTTTACCGGCTCTACGGTTTCAGCCAGATTGAGACACCTGCAATGGAAAACCTGTCCACTCTGATGGGGAAATATGGCGAAGAGGGTGATAAACTTCTTTTCAAGATTCTTAATTCAGGTGATTTTCTCAAAAATGTTAATCATGAGGATATAACTGAAGGGAATTCCGTTAAAACAGCCAACAAGATTTCGGAGAAAGGACTGAGGTATGACCTTACAGTGCCTTTTGCCCGTTACGTTGTAATGCACCGTAACGAGATAACATTTCCCTTCAAACGATTCCAGATACAGTCTGTATGGCGCGCCGACCGCCCCCAGAAGGGCAGGTACCGGGAGTTTTTTCAGTGCGATGCTGATATTGTAGGTTCTGATTCTCTGTTAAACGAAATTGAACTGATACTGATAATTGATGAGGTGTTTTCACGCCTTGGAATAAATGTATCAATCAGGATTAACAACAGAAAGATATTGTCAGGTATAGCAGAAATAATCGGTGAATCTGAAAAGATTACCGAGTTTACTGTTGCAATTGATAAGCTTGAAAAGATCGGTATTGAATCAGTAAATAAAGAGCTTGCCTCATCAGGTTTCACTGAGTCATCCATCAGCAAGTTGCAGCCTATTTTAGAACTTACCGGATCGACGGAAGAGAAAACAGCTAAGCTTAAAGAGATATTATCTGAATCTGAAATCGGGTTGAATGGTGTGGCTGAGATAGATTATCTGCTGGATAAGTCTAAATCAATTTCTCTGAATAATGAAGTTGTGCTTGACCTTACACTAGCAAGGGGATTAAATTATTACACCGGCACTATCATTGAAGTTAAGGCCCTTGATGCTGAGATGGGAAGTATTACCGGTGGCGGAAGGTATGATAATCTTACAGGTATTTTTGGACTGCCCGGCGTTTCGGGAGTTGGTATTTCCTTTGGTGCAGACAGGATTTATGATGTGCTGACACAACTGGATCTGTTTCCTGAAAATCTTACTCACTCTACTGAACTGATGTTCGTTAATTTTGGAGAAAAAGAGGAGAACCACATATTGCCATTAATAACCCGGCTACGCGGCTCAGGAATAAGCTGCGAACTTTACCCTGAAACAGCAAAAATGAAGAAGCAACTCTCTTATGCAAACAACAACAGGATTCCCTTTGTGGCAATGGTTGGTGAGAATGAGATGAGAGACAGCACCATTACCTTAAAGAATATGAAATCGGGGGAACAAAAAAGTGTATCTCTTCAGGAAATCAAAGAGATAATTAAAAACCACTTAAGGAAATATTCTGAATAGGGTTATCAGACAGGTTAAAAAAATGCTTAAGTTTTACTTAAGCATTTTGACATCTACTGCATTCATTCCTCTTGGACCTCTTTCCAATCGGAAAGTCACAATCTGATTTTCTTCAATGCCGTATTCTGCATTACTTTTATGGAAGAAATAACTGTTCTGGCCATAAGAATCTTTAATAAATCCGAATCCTTTGGATTCATTATAAAAATCAACTCTGCCTGTAGGTTCTTTTACTTCTTCAACTTCTTTTGGGGGAATTGAGATTTCAATATCTTCAAGTTCGATTTCATCAACTTTAGCGGGCTCAGGACGCTCATCTGTAATTACACCGTTGGCATCCACGTATGCTATCATGTCTTCAAAGGTATCAGCAGGTTGAAGCTTTCTCTCCTCTCTTCTCTGTTGTTTTTCTTTTCTTTTCTGTCTTTTGTTTTTTTCGATTTCTCTTTTACTAAATGAATTTGATTTTGCCATATTTTATGTTTAATATTATGTTTGCAAATATAGTGAAAATTATCCACTTTATCAAGTTAGCAGAAATCAATGGATCTTGTAAAGTAGAGATTATCGCGAAACATTTAAAATCAACAGTGAGAAAAATATATTTTTATAGTCTCTCAAAAAGCGTTTTCTTTGCACAAATTTAATTCGAATGCTAAGTATTGAAAATCTAAGCGTTGAATTTGGCGGCTTTACACTACTTGACAGTATCTCGTTTGTACTGAACAGAAATGAAAGAGTAGCATTAACCGGTAAAAACGGTGCGGGAAAATCTACCCTTCTGAAAATTATGGCCGGTTTGCAGAAGCCTACCAAAGGAAACGTCTCCGTTCCAAAAGATGCCACTATCGGCTATTTGCCGCAACAGATGAAACTCGATAACAGTCGCACTGTTTTTGAGGAAGCATCTCTGGCATTTGGTCATCTTAAGAAAATGGAGCAGGATCTGGAGCATCTTCATAATCAAATGGCCGAACGCACTGATTACGAATCGACAGCATATCAGACTATTATTGAACGTGCAACTGACCTGCAGGAACTTTTGCAGATGTCGGGAATTCATAATTTCGAGGCAGAAGTAGAAAAAACACTGATGGGACTTGGATTTAAGCGCAGTGACTTTACCAGACCAACCGGCGAATTCAGTGGTGGCTGGCGTATGCGAATAGAACTTGCAAAAATACTGCTTCAGGCACCTGATGTTCTTTTGCTTGATGAGCCTACCAATCACCTTGATATTGAATCTATTCAGTGGCTGGAGAATTTTTTAAGTACTCATGCCAATGCGGTAATGCTGGTATCACACGACCGTGCATTTCTGGATGCCGTAACTAACAGGACACTCGAAATCGTTCTTGGTGATATTCATGATTACAAGGTAAATTACTCGAAATATGTAGAGCTTCGCAAAGAGAGGCGTGAACAGCAAATCAGGGCATTTGAAAATCAGCAGAAACAAATTAAGGATACCGAGGACTTTATTGAACGTTTCCGTTATAAACCCACCAAATCTAATCAGGTTCAGTCGAGAATCAAACAACTTGATAAGATTGAAAGGATTGAGATTGATGAGGTGGATAACTCAAGACTTAATCTGAAATTTCCTCCTGCACCGCGCTCCGGATCATATCCCGTAATTATGGAGGATTTATCTAAATCATACGGAAATCACCTTGTTTTTAAGGATGTTAACCTTACTATCGAACGTGGCGAAAAGATAGCATTTGTAGGTAAAAACGGTGAGGGTAAGTCCACTCTGGTTAAATGTATAATGAGTGAGATTGAATATGGCGGCAAGCTTACACTCGGACACAATGTGAAGATAGGATATTTTGCCCAAAACCAGGCTCAGATGCTGGATGAAAATATGACAGTATTTGAAACTATTGATGATGTGGCTGTAGGTGATATACGCACTAAAATCAGAGATATTCTGGGAGCTTTTATGTTTGGCGGGGAAGCCTCTGATAAAAAGGTGAAAGTTTTGTCGGGAGGTGAAAGAAGTCGCCTTGCCATGATACGTTTGTTACTGGAACCGGTAAATCTGCTTATATTGGATGAGCCTACCAATCATCTGGACCTTGCCTCAAAGGATGTTTTGAAGAAGGCAATACTGGAATTCGACGGAACTGCAATTATTGTATCACACGACCGTGATTTTCTTGACGGACTTGTCAGCAAAGTGTATGAATTTGGCGGCGGTAAAGTGTATGAACATATCGGCGGGATTTATGACTACTTATCTAAAAAGAAACTTAACAGCCTGCATCAACTGGAGCTTTCCTCATCTGCTACCCTGGCTCCATTTTCTGCTGCAGCAAATTCAGAGCAGACGCCGGAAACTTCAAATAAACTCTCTTACCAGGAACAGAAAGAACTTAGCCGCAGACAGCGAAAGCTTGAAAGAGAGATTGAAGAGGCTGAGGATAAGATAGAGAAGTTAGAAGCTGAGATTTTGGAGCTCGAAACACAACTGGCTACTCCGGAAGGCGCTTCTGACTCAAAAAAGCTTCAGAAGTATCTTGAAACAAAAAATCATCTGGACAGCTTTATGAGTAAATGGGAGAAATTAACATTAGAACTGGAGAAATTTATATAATAAAAAGATGATAACAGATGGCTAATTTAAGCAAATTCATTTTAAACAAGGTCATGGGATGGAAAGTAACAGATCCTTTCTCTATAGTGCCTAAATGTGTGCTGGCAGTGGCTCCTCATACGAGTAACTGGGATTTTGTGGTTGGGAAGCTTGCTTATTCATCTTTGGGACGACAGGCAAATTTCCTTATTAAGGCAGAATGGTTTGTCTTCCCTTTCAATATTTTCTTCAAAAAAGTTGGAGGTATACCTGTTAAAAGAGGCCGCAGCGAATCGCTTACCACCAAACTGGCCGAAGAGTTTCAGAATCGTGAGTGGATGCACCTGGGTATTACACCTGAAGGAACACGAAAGCCTGTGAAAGAGTGGAAAAAGGGTTTTTATTTTATCGCTTTGAAAGCCAATGTTCCTATACTGCTTGTTGGACTTGATTATGGTAAAAAAGAAGCCAGAGTGCTGGAAGTATTTCATCCCACCGGTGACTACGATAGTGACATCGTGAAGATCAGATCATGTTATAAGGATATTAAAGCAAGAAAGCCGGAAAATTATATACCCTTGTAATCAGGGGCTAATCTTCGAAATCGAGAGTCAGCTGGATAGCTCCCAATGGAGAAGAGGTTAATTCAGCATCAGATTTCTTGAGAGTGAGTCCCATTAAACGTATCTTTTTCTCTTCAATATCAGTAACCTGAAGCAACAGCTCTTTACCCAGATCAAACAGCTTCTCGTAGCTGTTTACAAAATAGTTTACCGTTTTACTTCTGGTAATCTGTGTGAAATCGGAATACTTAACTTTCAATGTGACTGTTTTGGCAAGGAATTTACGTTTTTGGGCTCTGCGATCTACCTCATGTGCAATTTGATCAAGTGATCCCAAAACATCCACTATCTCATCCAGATCATCCATAAATGTAACCTCCGCACCCAATGATTTACGCACTCTTTCAGACTCAACCTCTCTGTCATCCAATCCTCTTGCAAAATGCCAATATGAGCTGCCTGCTTTTCCAAACTCCCTGACCAGATCTATCTCTGACCACTGCTTTAAGTCGTAACCTGTACGTATTCCCAACTCAAGCATACGTTTGGAAGTAACTTTGCCGACACCGAAAAATTTGTTTATCGGCAGTTTCTCTACAAAAGCTTCCGCTTTATCAGGTTCAATAACAAACAGACCGTCAGGTTTTCTGTAATCCGAGGCTATCTTTGCAAGAAACTTATTATAAGAAACACCTGCAGATGAAGTTAAGTGTGTACGGTTGAATATTTTTTGCTTAATCTCTTTGGCGATAAGAGTAGCAGATCGGGCTCCCTTATTATTAACGGTAACATCAAGAAATGCTTCATCGAGCGACAGTGGTTCAACAAGTGATGTATATTCATGGAAAATCTGCATTATCTGGTTAGAAACATTACGATATACATCAAATCTTGGCGGTGCAAAAATAATATGCGGACATTTACGAAGCGCTGTTACTGAAGGCATTGCAGAGTAAACACCATATTTTCGGGCTTCATAGCTGGCGGCTGCCACAACACCCCGTTTTTCACCATATCCCACAGCAAGCGGCTTACCGCGATATTCAGGATTATCTCGCTGTTCAATGGATGCATAAAAAGCATCCATATCAATATGGATTATCTTTCGGTTCATGGATATAAACATTACCTCATTAGTTAAACGAGGAGCATCTAATATTATCCAAATATAAGGTCAATTTATTAAAATTCAAACAGATTAGTCACATTTCACTTCGAGAATGTCATTAATGTTGGTAGTAAATTCCTTTGAAAGATGATTGCGGTGCATTTTAAACGTTCGTGCATCCATAGAAGCCAGCCTGACCCTGCCTTTTGTTCTGTGATTAATTCTGTCGACAGCGTCCATAAGTCGCCGGTGACGCGGATCAGAGTTCATCTCAGGAAAAAGTGCAGGCTGACAGTTTTGCGTATCTATAAAATCATACAGCGTTACCCCTGCCCTCTTATAATGTCTGA
>JAQVXD010000011.1:0-36788 GCA_028709385.1 Fermentimonas sp. | reverse complement strand
TTTTAAACCCGCCAGTGCAAAATCAACAATCTCAAGCGTTGAGGAAGTCGGGAATGGCAGTCTAACCTCCACACTACGCGCAACAGGCTCCTCACTGTCTTTATAGAAATTTGTTTGCAGGAAGATCTGCATACGACGGCATAAAGATTGTTGTGCCCTCAGCTTAACGGCTGCCAGAGAGACAAATGTAATCAAACGCTCTTTCACATCATCCCAGGTATCATACTCCTTCTCAAAAGAACGGGTGACAGAAATACTCTTTGCTTTTTCAAGGTCTACTAAGTCGATTGAAGGAATACCTTTAAGTTCACGTTGAAGATTTACTCCCGTTATAGTCATATTTTTGCGCACCCAGGACTCAGGCATCTGAACAAATTCAATAGCCTTGGTAACTCCTGCCGCATTCAGTTTCATTGCACTCCTTCTGCCCACTCCCCAAATATCCTCAACAGGGAGCCATTTTAGTGCTTTCAGCCGCTTCTCTTCGCTGTCTATAACATGACATCCGCCTGTTTGTGAAGGATATTTCTTTGCAATTCGATTGGCTATCTTTGCCAAAGCCTTTGTGGGAGCTATACCAATGCCAACAGGTATACCTGTCCACTTCCACACTTTCTCCTTTATTTTAAAGCCATAATCTCTTAAATCTTCCTGAATACCCGAAAGATCAAGAAAACACTCATCTATGGAATAGACCTCCTGATTTGGAGTGAAATCTGAAAGAACAGACATAACTCTTCGGCTCATATCACCGTAGAGAGCAAAATTTGCTGAATAGACTGCAACATTATGCCTCTTAAATAACTCTGCGGCTTTAAATGCAGGCACTCCCATGGCTACACCTGCTTTCTTGGCTTCATTGCTTCGGGCAATAACACATCCGTCGTTATTTGAAAGAACAACGACAGGCCGTCCGTTTAAAGAGGGGTTGAATACTCTTTCGCACGATGCATAAAAATTATTGCAGTCTACCAGTGCTACCATTAATATACGCTGTTTGTAACTGACCTTTATTTGACTAATATTTTACTACCCGTGCTTCCTGATGGAATATACAATAATTCCCCAGATAAGAAGGGTATTCTCTGTAGTAACGGTTATCGGCTTAAATTCGGGATTAGATGGCATTAGTCTGCAAACCCCCTTTTCAATATCTATTCTTTTAACCGTAAACTCTCCATCCATGTAACAGAGAGCTATCTTGCCATGTGACCACTCTTCTGCCTTATCCACAACAAGCAAATCCCCGTCGCTGAAGTCTCCGTTCATTGAGTTACCCTTAACTTTAGCATAAAACGTAGCTTCGGGATGTCTGATAAGCAGTTTATTCAAATCAATCCGCTCACTCACAAAATCATCTACATTAGTGAACGGACCGGCAGAAGCCACCCCGGCCAGCGGAATATTCAATTCCGAGAATTCGGGACTGTAAATCTCCAGTTGCGACGATGTGAATACCTTCTTCATGCTGCAAATGTACGTAAAAATAACAGAGCTTATACTCCTATAATCAGAACTTAGCTTTTCTTAAAAGTTGGAAATTTAGGATTAATTAAATTTAGAATTTATTTTTCACTTAACAAATTTGTAACATCCAGATTTTATTGGTTACATTTGCAATGAGAGATAGAACTGAAAGTCACCCGCAAAATAAGTATTGATATGAATATTAACAAAAGAAGCATGGCTAAGTCGCTCAGACTTATCAGCGCAGACAGACAAAGAACAAATATACTTAGAGTATGGGAACAAAAAACGATAGCTTACCTTGTACAAAAGGTGCCGGCGTGGATTTCTTCTGACGGACTTACTGCCATTGGTTTTTTTGGAAACTTAATGGTTGCGGCCAGTTTTGTGCTGGGAGCTTATATTAACAGATACTGGATGCTCCTGTCCCTGTTGGGCTTTATTATAAACTGGATTGGGGACTCGCTTGACGGCAGACTGGCGTATTACCGCAACAAACCCCGTAAATGGTATGGCTTCTCTCTTGATGTTACAGTTGACTGGGTTGGCACTATATTTATCGGTACAGGATTCATCATTTATGCTCCGGGTGTATGGAAGTTAGCAGGATTCTTTTTCGTTGTACTGTATGGCTGGGAAATGATTACGGCACAACTGCGATACAAAATAGGCGGACAATATTCTATAGACTCCGGTATCTTCGGTCCTACTGAAGTACGCCTGGTTATAGGCACAATTATTATACTTGAGGTTTTTATCCCTGGCACTATACAGTATCTTGCATCTGCTGCATGTATCTTTTTACTGATTTCCAATCTTGTTGAGTCACGCAAACTTCTCAAACTGGCTGATGAACAAGACAAAGCAAACCGCAGTTTAAAAGCGGAAGAGCAGAAAGCCTTGCAAAAGGAGCATGCATAATTAAATAAAAATCTATACCTTTGTGAAAAACTGAAGGTATGACACACTCAATGACGGGGTATGGCAAAGCTGTTGCTGAACTCCCCAACAAGAAAATCACAATAGAAATAAAATCCTTAAACAGCAAGCAATTTGATCTTTACACACGCATTCCAAGCGTATATCGTGTAAAGGAGATTGAATTGCGCAACTCGCTTTCCCGAATTCTAGAGAGAGGAAAAATCGACCTTACCATGAATGTGGAGGTATTCTCTAAAGATGTATCTTCGAGAATAGACCACAATGTGTTAACACAATACCGTGAAGAAATTGAACAATTTGCGCTTAATAATAATATCCCTGCACCTGCTGATTGGTTTTCGGTACTGCTGCGACTTCCTGATGTAATGAAACAGGACATTGAAGAGCTTGATGATGAAGAGTGGAAAGTAATTGAAGAAGCAACAGAAAATGCAGCAAATGAGGTTATTTCATTCCGCAAACAAGAGGGTGTTATGCTTGAAAATGTTCTCAAGGATAAAATAAGTAATATTCGCACTTTATTATCTGACATTGAGCCATTTGAAGCAGAAAGAATTGAGAAAGTTAAAAGCAGGTTATATGAGGGATTAAATCATCTGGAAGGGTTTGAATTAGATAAAAACCGGTTTGAACAGGAAGTAATATATTACCTGGAAAAACTGGACATTAACGAAGAAAAGACCCGCCTGGCTCATCATCTTAATTATTTTGATGAAACTCTCAGGTCAGATCAGTCACAGGGTAAAAAACTCGGGTTTATAGGACAGGAAATAGGACGTGAAATTAATACACTCGGCTCTAAGTCTAATCAATCTGATATGCAACGAATTGTTGTTCAAATGAAGGACGAGCTAGAACAAATAAAGGAGCAAATTCTAAATATCTTATAATATATCAATCAACTGAAAAGAGAATGGCCAGACTAATTATAATTTCAGCCCCTTCAGGTGCAGGTAAGTCGACTCTTGTGCGGTATCTGCTAAAACAGGAATTGAATATACGCTTTTCCATTTCTGCTACGAGCCGTAAACCACGGGGAGAAGAGAAGAACGGTGTTGAATATTATTTCCTTTCGCCTGAAGAATTCCGTGAACGAATCAATAACAACGAATTTCTTGAGTATGAAGAGGTGTATCCCGACAGGTATTACGGAACACTTAAAAGTGAAGTGGATCGTATCCTTGAAGAGGGCTCCAACGTTATTTTTGATGTTGATTGCATAGGCGGTCTCAATATAAAGAAGATATATGGTGAACAGGCATTAAGCATTTTCATCATGCCTCCCTCGATTGAAGTGCTCCGTGAGAGACTGGAAAAAAGAGGAACTGATTCTCCTAAAGTAATCGAAGGTCGTCTTGCAAAAGCAGAATATGAGATAAGTTTCGCCCCGCAATTTGACGTTACGATCTGTAATGATGACTATGACAGGGCCAGAGCTGAAATCCTGAAAATAGTCAGTGACTTTACCCAAAAATAAATAATATTTTTGCATTTAATATGATCCGCATGAGGTATATTACTTTTCTTGCTGTTTTAATTTCACCATTTATCTTGCTGGGCTATACTGTTCAAAAAGAGACTCAGGTTTTTGCAGTTAAGAATGGGCAGGAACTGAAAATGGATATATACCAAAGTGATTCAGCAGCAATTCTTCCTCAGCCATGTCTGGTTTTTGTGTTTGGCGGTGGTTTTAAGGAAGGTACCAGAGACACTCAGGACTACTCCGAATATTTTAAATATTTTGCAAAAAGGGGCTATACGGTTGTTTCTATAGATTATCGTCTGGGAATGAAGGATCAGAAAGCGCCTGGTATGCTGAACTATAAACCACTTCAGAACGCAATTGACTTGGCTGTATCAGACCTATATTCCGCAACAAACTATCTTCTGGAAAATGCTGAAGAGCTTTATATTGATCCTTCTCTGATAATTTTAAGCGGATCAAGTGCAGGTGCTATTACAGTTTTGCATGCTGATTATGAGGAAAGGGACAATCATTCTTCTGCTGAAATTCTGCCTGACGATTTCCGTTATGCAGGTGTCATTTCGTTTGCAGGAGGTATTTTCAGTACAGAAGGTCTGCCGTCCTACACACAGAAGCCCGCACCTACTCTTTTCTTTCATGGCAGTGCCGACAGACTTGTTCCTTATGATAAGTTAAGATTATTCCATATTGGCATGTTTGGCTCCAATTCACTGGTGAATAGGTTTAAACAGGAACGTTATCCATATCAGTATTACAGTATGGAGGATATAGGTCATGAAGTTTCTGAATACCCTATGAAAGAATTCCTTCCGGAGATTGAGAAGTTTATAACTGACTTTGTGTTAGATCGCAAACAGCTGATGATTGATATCAACTATAAGGATATAATGAGAAAGCCTGAACAATCAGACACACCGGTAAGTTATTACAACTGATATGCAAAAATTCTTAGAAAAATATCTGCTCCCTATAGCTATGGTTGTAGGTATAGCATTTCACAAACAACTTTCTGTCTTTTCTCCTTTTCTTCCGTTTCTTCTTGCTTTGATGTTGTTTATATCCTACTGCCGGGTAAGCTTAAACGACATCAAATTAACTAAATTCCATTACATCCTGCTTGCTATACAATATTTTGGCAGTGCTTTGATCTATATCGCACTGCGCCCGATCAATGAGATCCTGGCACAGGCTGCAATGATATGTGTATTAACCTCTACAGCAACATCGGCACCAGTTGTGTCTGGTTTACTCGGAGGCAGCATCTCGGCAACTGCGGCTTATTCAATAATAAGTAATTTATCTGTAGCATTAATCGGACCGCTTTTCCTATCTGTTGTAGGGGGTACAAGTGAAAACTTTAATCTGTTATCTTCTTTCTGGCACATTTTTCTAAGCGTAATACCAATACTAATAGTTCCTTTTCTTTTTGCTCTTCTGCTTCAAAAGAGTGCGCCTGTGATTCATAAGAAAATACAGGATGCGCAAATTGTATCATTTTACATATGGGCAGCTGCTTTAACGATTGTGATTGGCAACGTGACGCAATATGTTCGCTTGCAGGATGACGGTAACTACACTTTAGAGATTATAATCGCTGCTTCTTCTATGATTATATGTGTTTTGCAGTTTTACTTCGGCAGACTAATAGGCAGCAAGTTTGGCAGAACTGTGGCAGGGGGACAGGGGTTGGGGCAAAAAAACACTGTTCTTGCTATCTGGCTCACTCAAACTTATCTTAACCCTCTTGCAACATTAGGTCCCGGAACATACGTATTGTGGCAAAATCTTGTAAATTCGTGGCAGATTTGGAGAAATGCCAAACGAAAACAGGTAAATTAAATGTTTTTTATCCAAATTAATTTATCTTTGCCTTATTGTAGTTTCTGAATTCCTTATTGATATTTTCTATTAATTTACAGGATCACTAATCAATTAAATATAGTTCGAATCAGCATAATAATTATAATCATTATCAACCTGATGTATTACTTGAATTAGTATAAAATAACATATTTGAAAATCAATAATTTTAATCCGATGAAAAGATTTTTGACAATAATATTGTTGGCCGGCATTCTAATGCCAATGAATCTGATTGCACAACAAGAAGAAACTGGCGGAGAGTTTTCAATTGACATCAACTTTCGTCCACGTTTTGAATATCGAAACGGTTACAATTACCCGCGACTAGAAAGTGATGATGCTTCAGCTTTTATCTCCAACAGGGCAAGAATAGGTGCAAATTTTGATAACGGTTTTTTCTCTGCAAGAGTAGCCGCACAAGACATATCACTCTGGGGACAAAAGAGGCAGAATGATAATGACGGTGGTCGTTTTACCCTTAATGAAGCATGGGGTCAGTTGACTCACAACAATTTTTTTGCAAGAGTCGGGAGACAGTCATTAAACTACGATGACGGACGAATACTTTCTGTATCAAACTGGACCCCCACTGGTATCTGGCATGATGCAGTTAAACTCGGATATGAAGATAATCTGAATACATTGCACTTTATTTTGGCATACAATCAGTCAAGAGAATTAACAAATGCTGGCACTTTTTACCAAGCCACCGGTCAGCCTTATCAAAACATGCAGACATTGTGGTATCAGTTTCACAACAACAGTGGTTTCACAGCCTCTGCAGTTTTTATTAACCTGGGCTTTGAAACAGGTGATCCTGACACACAGATTTCTGATAAGGTTTATATGCAGACTGTGGGTACTAACATCGGTTTTGATAATAAACAATTTAATATAATGGGTACTGCTTATTATCAAACGGGAACTAATGCTGATAACGAAGGTGTTGATGCTTATATGCTTGCATTGCGCGGAGGTTATAATGTCAGTCCTGCTTTTTCATTATATGGGGGAATGGAGTTGCATCCGGGACAGGACCCCGACTCTGATAAAAAGAGGTTTATGGACCTCTTGTATCGCTCAAATCACTCCTTCATGGGTGCAATGGATTATTTTAGAGGCAACGATCCTTACGGCGTTTTCCATAAATATCTTGGACTGAAATGGAATACAGGTAAAAAACTTCTACTGGATTTGAGTTATCACCATTTTAATTCACACAAAGAGATAGATGTGGCCGGTGCAATGAAAAAGAATCTTGGATCTGAAATAGACTTCAAATTTAATTATCCTATACGAAAATATATCATGCTAGAGGGAGGATATTCATTTATGCTTGCAACTGACGCTATGCCTGTTGCTAAAGGGCGCCCCGGCGACACAGATGCTTGGCAGGACTGGGCTTATCTGAGTCTCACAATAAATCCCACAATTTTCAAGGGAAGCTTCTGATAACAAACTTCAAATATTCACTTGGAAGTAAAATCTATTTAGCTACGTTTTTATTACTTACCAGATTGAGTAATCTGCCCTGCTTAAATCCTGTTTAGCATATCTATCCTTAATAAAATGCTTATTATCGGCTTATGTTTTTATGAGGTTGATATAAGCCGGTAATAAGCGGGACATAAGCGGGAGTTGAACGGAAGACGATCTATTCCCTGCCCATTCTTTGTCTAATCATGAAAAATGTTCACTCTAAACGTAAACAAAAATCATGTCTATGCAGCTTTAAGCCAAAATCTTGTCCATTATATAATTAGTACGCTGAGCAGTTATACCTGTACTTACAGGCAACTTGCCTTTACCGTTAAGAAAATTCACAATACTCTGAATCAGATAAAACTGAATATTTTCTGGATTTTCTTCAATAAATTCCTCAACGCCTTCAGATGTCTCTAACAGAATAGGAGAAAAATTGAATGTGGAGCATGTCAGTTTACCTTTGGTTCCGGTAAAGAATATCAGGTCTGTACGTGTATCTTTAGGTGCAATAAAGCTCCAGCTGCCACTTCCCAAAACACCTGATTGAAATCTGAATGAAGCAGCCACTGTATCTTCTACATCATATAAACCGCCTATGTTGTTTTTAAACCCTTTCACATCTTCAATCTGACCTAACAGATAATCAAGCAGATCAAGTTGATGTGATGCAAGATCGTAGAAATAACCGGCTCCAGCCAACTCCTTCTTGACTCTCCAGGGTAAATTGTCTCTGTCAAAATCAGTAGCATAAGGAGGAATGGCGAATTGTATCTGAACAGTAGAGATATCTCCCAGCAGACCATCATCAATTATCTGTTTTACTCTGTTAAAATAGGGTAAGGTTCTGCGGTAATAGGCTACAAAACAGGGTACTCCTGTTACTTCCGAGACTTTATTTATTTGTACGCACTCTTCGTATGATGCTGCCATAGGTTTTTCGATATATACAGGCTTACCCGCTTTCATTGAGGCTATTGCATATTCGGCATGAGATCCCGGAGGTGTGGCAACATAAACAGCATTTACTTCCGGATCGTTTATCAAATCGAGTGCATTATCGTACCACTTCAGTATTTCATGACGTCTGGCGTAATCTTCTGCCTTAACAGTGTCTCTGCGCATTACGGCAACAACATCAGAGCCTTCTGCCTTTCTGAATGCGGGTCCGCTTTTCTTCTCTGTAACTGCTCCGCAACCTATAAATCCCCATTTAATCATAATCAAGATATTAAAAAGTAAACTCTATTTTCAACTTGAACTTCAGCAACTAAACTAAACAGGTCTGTTCATCAATTCACAATGATATATCCATTCTTGTTTATTTAGCAACAACTATTATAATCTCGAAACATCAGTATCATTAAATTTCTTTCTCCTGCTGTAAGAAAGTAAACCAAGAATCCCGATAACTGCAAATACAAATGCAATATAAACAAAAACTGAGGATGAACTATCCGTTTGACCATAAGAATGCATCCCGCTAAGGAAATAATTTACCCCGAGGTAGGTCATCAAAACAGAGGAAAATCCCAATACGGAAGTGAAATTGAATATCCAGTCGTTGTTCCATTTTCTCACCAGATGCAGATGTGTAACTATGGAGTAAACCACAATTGTAATAAGTGCCCATGTCTCTTTAGGATCCCACCCCCAGTATCTTCCCCAAGACTCGTTTGCCCAGACCGCACCGAGGAAAGTGCCGATAGTCATAAGTGCCAGTCCTGTCAGCAGTGACATATTATTTATTATACTGAGTTCTCTGATTCTGAGAGTCATTAGTGGACTTCCTTTACTGAAAGACATTATTGATATATTAGTTAGCCCCAGCAAAAAACTTATACCAAAAAAACCATAAGCGGCTACTATCACAGCAACGTGAAACATCAGCCAGGGTGAATTAAGTACAGGCACGAGTGTGTTAATCTGAGGATCCATCCAGTTAAGTCCCGAAACAAACAGAATAACACCGCCAAACAGGGTTGCAAGTGCAAGTGTAAGAATATTCTTTCTGCCGAATATGAATCCGGCCAAGACTGTTGCCCATGCCACATATACCATTGTCTCATACGAATTGCTCCACGGTGCGTAACCTGAGATATACCACCTCATTCCTATTCCAAAAGCGTGATAAATAAAAACAATCAATATCCCGATAATCAGAATGATATTTGCAAAATGAATCCACCTTCTCTTATTTATCAGTTGCATAAACGCAAAAACTAGCAACAATCCACCAAAGATAAAATATCCTAGTTTAGTGCTGTTGAATATATTGAAGCGGTTATAATTTAGCTCTGCCTGAATTTTCTTTGAATTAATCAGTGAGGCTTTATCATTATTGAGTTGATATTCATTTATTAAACTAAGCATTTCATCAGGTTTGCTCCAATCATTGGTTTGCAATGACAATCGCACTTCCGCAAGGTAATTATTAAATGATTCAGTTATAAAGACTGAGTCTTGCTCTGCAAAAACAGATAAATCATCTCCCAAATTATACCATGTATGTGAAGGGTCATCCGCATTTGGAAATACTCCCGGTATCATATACATAAATAGCTGATAAAGAATATTCACCTGCTCATCAAGTTTAATCAGGTCTTTCTCAAAAGAAGTTCTTTTATCTGCCGGCTGATGATAAACATGCTGAAGCTGGCTTAACAACAAGTAATTGCCTCTTTCATCAAAAAACTGATTATAATAAGCATAAGGCTGATCACCTGAAGTAGCTATTAAGTTTACATGCGTCCATAATTGTGGCATTACAAGAAGACTAAGGAGAAACTGATCAGAATTAAGATTATAAATAGTTGTTTCCTTATGGAGCTTACGTAATATATCGGACGAAAAAGTGTTCATAGGCATAACCCTGCCACGAAACTGTATGGGTAGTGAGCCAAATTTTTCTGCTTGCTCAACAGGTATTGCATTTTGCTTAACAGCCTCAGTTACGGTTGAATGATTAAAAACGTTGTTATGGTCTGAAATTGATATTGATGTTGATGTTGATGTTGATATTGAATCTACTTCATTATTTTGCCCGAAACCAATCAAGGGAACCAGTGCCAAAACGAATATGAGTGATAATTTCTTTGCTCTGTCTCTGGTCTCTTTTAATTGCTCACCAAGTTTTCGGAATCTTGAATCAGGCATTAAAAACATTAATAAAAATCCTATAAGCAATAAAATATATCCGGTATAGGTGATTGTTCTGCCTGCCACGTCCTTATTAACAGAAAGAATCGTTCCCTGCTCATCCTGATCGTAAGAAGCCTGAAAGAAACGATATCCTTTGAGATCCAGCACATTATTCATAAAAACAGAAACTTCTCTCACCTCATCATCTACATACACCAGCAGATCACTTTCATAAGAAGAGGGGCTATTTGATCCCGGATATCGGTTTAATTTGAAGTCTGTAAGTTCAAGTACAAACGGTAATGTTTCTGTCTTGACTCCTTTTGATGTATGCATCACCATTTGATCAGATTTTTCACCTTCACGAATATGTATCTGTCCCTCTTTACCAAAAAGGAATGTAGTTAATGCACCGCCAAGAATCACGATAAGTGCTCCATGAATTATAATCAGTGCCCACCGTTTGCTTTTGATGTAATTACTTTTGAAAAGAACTAACAGGAAGTTAACAACAAGCAGTAACTGCAAGAATATAAAAAGCGGTGAGTAATAGATAAGCATCTTGGCGGCCTGAGTGCTCATCTGTTTTTCTACAATAGTTGCAGTTGCTAATCCTATTGAGTAGATAAACATCAAAACAATCGAACCTTTGTAAGAGGACAGAAATTTGATAAATCGTTCCATGCTGTGAAATATCGGATAAATATAATACTGAATTTTAAACAGATATAAAAAATGGGTGAAAGAAATGTATTCCCCTCACCCATTCTTATATTGAAGGATACTAAATCATAATCAGGCGTCTTCCCACTGTTTGCGCATCAACTCAAGTGCCGCAGGTACTGCTACCTCACGCTCACCCTGAAGACCGCACTCGAAGCTGACATACTTGTCGTATCCGATCATTTTAAGACCTCTGAAGCCATCAACATAATTATCGGCCTCTCCATCCTCACCCGGCATACTGCGTCGTTTACGACTTGCAATATGCACATGCTGAAGATATTCTCCTGCTGATATAAAGGCCGCCATGTCTGAGGTCTCTTCCCAGGTCATGTGCCAGAAGTCGCCCAAACAGGTTACCCCCGGATTATTTATATCACGGCATATTGAGGCTGCATCAGCTACCTGACGAAGATAAAAAGCTTCTCTCCGGTTTAAAGGTTCTAAAATTACGGTAGTTCCGTGTTGCTGAGCAAAGGTTCCCATTTCATCAAACTGTTCGCAAAGGAAATCACGGGTCTCCTGTGTGTGAGGCATTACCGGTACCTGACTGTTGAAAGCGGGTACAATAATAACACCTGTAGACTCAAACTCCCCTGCTGCAATTATGAGCTGGGCCATTGTATCGCGACACAGCTTGCGTACCTCTGGATCGGTGGAAAGTATAAATCCGTCAAAGCCTGCACATACAGCACTTACTTTTATGTTTCTACCCTTCAGAGCCTCTTTGAACTCCTCTTTTCTTTGAAGAAGAGGCTTACCGTGAGGCTCAAATCCTACAACATTATGCTCTTCCATGAAATCAAACTTCTCATTAAGGTTTGCTCCCGGAGCTGTACCTTCCTGAAAAGAGATATTCAGCTTTGCATTTGTTGTAATATCACCTGCCTTAGTTTCACTTGAAGCAAATGAGTTACATCCGCCTACTGCCAGTACTGCTGAACCGGCAATAGTAGTTTTAAGAAATCTTCTTCTGTCAAATGCCATAAGTTGTTATTTTTGTGCACTGCCTGGAACAGGAACAGTAAATCCTGACATATCCATCTTACCGATATTCAGGTCTGCAGGAGTATAATTAAGCGGTGATGCAGTCATTGCATCCCATGTAACTTCCTGGCCTGTATAAGCTGATTCGCGTCCCATAACAGCTGCAAGGTTAGATATTGCAGTCTCGGAAGCCTGCTCGATTGGTTTATTACCTCTGATGCTGTTAATTAGATTAACATGCTCAAGTGTGTAAGGGTCTGTCTGCTTGTAATTAGTTTTTTCTGCTTCGTGATCAAACTGCCATATAACTTTACCGGCAAGGTCTTTAATAACATGACCTCCGTTACTTGACCATGAGCCTTTTGTGCCCTGAATGAATTCACTTACATTGTTGGCACAACCATCAATCTGGCGACACATACTGTGAAGGTGAATACCATTTTCCATTGTGAAATCTATACTGAAGTTGTCGTACTGATCGCCTGTCACTCGACGCTGACGAGAACCAAATCCTACTGCACTAACCGGCCTTAACCCGGAGAACCATGTGAATACATCAATATTATGAACATGCTGCTCAACTATATGGTCGCCCGACAGCCATTTCCAGTTAACCCAGTCGCGTACCATGAATTCGAAATCACTCCATTGAGGCTGACGTTCACGATACCACAACATACTCTGGTTCCAGTAAACCGTTCCACCTGTAATTTCACCAATTGCGCCATTCATAATCTGTTTAAAGGATTCAACATAACTGCGCTGGTGATGTCTTTGTGTTCCTGTTACAACACGGAGATTTTTAGCCTGTGCCTGTTTTGCTGCTGCTACAATTGTACGGTAGCCTGCCGCATCAACACATATCGGTTTTTCAAGGAAGCAGTGTTTGTTTTTCTCTACTGCATATTTAAAATGTTCTGCACGGAACAGAGGAGGAGTACAATCGATTAGTACATCAATATCACTGTCAATAACCTGCTTGTAAGCATCAAGACCTACAAATCTCTTTTCAGCCGGAATATCTATGTTTTTGTCTGATTTTAACTTATCGGCAAGACTATCTACTCTGTCCTGAAAAACATCACCCAGAGCTACAATGGTAACTCCGTTTGCTGCATTCAGAAAGTTAATTGCAGCACCTGAGCCGCGACCGCCACAACCTACTACTCCTGCTCTAAGCTCTTTTCCGTCTGTTGCAAGATCAGGCAATTCGGGGATGTAATAACTGCCCGGCTCTCTCAGTGGAGCATTTGCTCCTTTTCCTTGTGTTCCACCACTGCAGGATGTAAGTAAACCTGCAGAACCTGTGCCTATTACACCTACTGCGCCTGCTACAGCAGAAGTCTTCAGGAATGATCTTCTGGTTAAATTATTCTCTTTTTTCATTTTGGATAAATATTATATAAAACAATAAATTAGTAATTTTCAGCTTTTAAATTAAATATCAGGTTCACATACTACACGGAACCCTATACCTTTTATATCCGAATACCACCAGATACTTTTTGGTTGTTGAGGGTCTGTTCTCATCCAATCATCGTGATGTGTATGAAAACGGGAAGCACTACGTACATCGGCAGCATCAGAGGTGTAGTTTCCTCCGCGAACGACCCACTCTTCACCTTCGGTTACAATCGGATCAATAGTTGTACCGCTTCTTTTACTATATGCTTCCGGATCATATTTATCGGCGGTATATTCAAGTACGTTGCCCAACATATTCTTGAGTCCGAAAGGATTTGGAAATACTTCAGAAGGAAGTTGCGTGCGTCCGTTGCTGTTATTATCATATATTACATAGCTACTGATACTGTCCGTCTTAGGTTTAAAAATATTACGCATAAACCCTTGGTCTGAGAATTCTTTGGGGCTTCCGCTGAAAAAGTAAGGCGTTTCTCTGCCACCTCTTGCAGCATATTCCCATTCAGCTTCAGTAGGTAACCTATATTTCTTTCCTGTTTTCTCCGACAACCACTTACAATAAGTCTCAGCAGCATAATGAGTCATGGTTATTGCAGGTCTGTCTCCCTGTCCCCAACCCTGGTCGGGATAACCAAATGGCGGTGTGGGACCTGAGATCGCATCTACACCGAGAGCATTCAGATTGTTTTCATAAACCACCTCAGGAGGTGTTCTGCCCTCACTCATTGTTTCAGCATAAAATGCCCAGTACTGATCCCAGGTTGTTTCAACCTCTGCCATAAAGAATGGACTAACTGTAACTTCATGCTGAGGTGATTCATCAGGATTTCTGAAGGGTTCTTTTTCAGGGCTGCCCATCTTAAAGGTACCGCCGTCAATGGCAATCATATTAAAAGAGATCGGCGTACCCGGTATCTGTTCCCTGAAATCAGTAAAACTACTTACAGGGGTTGCTTCTTTAAAATAGAGACTGGTATCAACTGCATAGGAACCGGCCATTCCGGGGATGCCTACCATCTGACCGTGAGCGTAATTCGGGTTGTAATGACCTGCATCCAGATGGCAGCTTATGCATTGCAAATCAAGCTTCTCTGCATTGTCTTCGTAATAGAGATGCGCTGTAATTCCATCATCTGTTACACCTTCAGGAAATAGATTCTGATGACATTTTACACAAGATTCATTGGGGATATATTTAACAGCATATTCCAGTTCTGATTTCTGATCCCAGTTAAAATCTGCACTGTCCTTTGTCAGGTATCCCCACAAATCTCTTGCACCCAAAACTGCTTTTGCTGAATAATGTGCCCACGTATTATCTGTTGGAGGAAGGTGGCAATCAACACAATTAACCATAACTCCGCTTCCGTTATTTACGTGTACAGAAAGCTGCCAGCTTTCCTCTGCGTGTGGATGTACGTGGCAGATCATGCAGGATTCATTTGTAGAAAAATAGACCGAAGTCTGGTATAAAGCGGCTACAAATACTATTCCTATAATAATCCCTGTGCTCAGGATAAAACCTCTTCGTTGATAAAATTTCTTTTTAGGTTTATTGTTCCTTTTTGAAATTCTCGACATTGTAGTTTAGTATGATATGAAAAATATGATTAAAGCTTTCAGGCAAACTGAAAGCATAAAGTCCATAAAAGTACAAAAAAATTATAATAACAGAGAAAATAAATGTACAAATTACATCTTGAAGTTCCAAACTCTCTGAATATATTTATTTTTCCTAATCTCTTCGATTTTTTCAATGTCATCTTTTTGAAGTTTAAACGTCTCTTCTACATTGAAAATGAGAGAAAGTCTTTTTATCACCATCTCAATAAACCCTAAGACGTCAGGTGCTTTTCCATTGCTCTCTGATAAAAATGTTTTAATATTAATTACCGGACTTGGCACTGAAGCTGTAGCTTTTTTTATGGTATTTTTCTGTTTTGAAGAAAGAGCTTTTTGTAATACATCCAAATCTGTATCATATAAAAGAGTTCCGTGGTGAAGCTCTCTTCCACGAGAAATATGGGATGCAGTACCTGAAATTTTAAATCCGTCTAGCCATATATCTTTCCTTTTTCCAATTTCAGCAGGAATATCTAAAGAGTGAAGTGTTTCAATAATCGGATTTAGGAATTTAGCACTTAACGGTTCACCTGTTTTATCATGAATAAATGAATAATTCAGATTACCCATATCATGATATACGGCTCCTCCGCCTGATAAACGACGAATTACAGATATATCTTTCTCAATACAATAATCTAAATCAACTTCATTAATTACTGCTTGATTAGAACCTATGATGACACTTGGTTCATTTACATAAAGGTAAAGAAAATCTTTACTTTTTTGACTAAAGAGGTATTCTTCAGCTGATAAGTTAAATGACGGTATTGTTGAAGGAGAAACGACAATATTCATGGTTAGCAACTACTATCTGTTTAATCTACTGTCTCTTTAGTAATTCTCTGGCTTTTTCTATGATAGTATCCCTTTTTTTCTCTTTATCCTCCTGTTCCATGCTTACATAAATATCGGGTTCTACTCCAAATTCGATGTGTTCTTTTTCGGCATTAAACATCGGTGATGCTGAAAAACGTATAGACCAGCCGTTTGGAAGTTCTGACGAAAAGGGCAAACCACTGCCGCCACCTGTTTTATCTCCGATAATTGTTGTTTGCGGAGCATATTTCATGATACTGACAAACTCGTTAGTTGCACTATAACAGCCTCTGTTTGTGAGTACAATTACAGGTTTTTGGTATCTTACCCGGTTTGAACTTTCAAGATACTTAGGATGCATTTCAGAAAAGTCGCTGTGTCCCGGTCCGATTTTGTGAGAAATATATCCTATATGTGTGCGTTCATTAAAAAAACGACTCGCTATTCTGTCAACATTGGTAAGATTTCCTCCGCCATTATTTCTTACGTCAATTATCAGACCATTACAAAGTGCCATTTTCATTAATATCTGATCCAGACTTGAATTGCTTACGTCATTTGAAAAACTTCCATAATAAAGGTAACCAATGTTATCTTCCAGAACCTTATACCACATACCTGAAGCCCTGCTGTATTCAGTTTCACTTCCCAAATATACTTTTTGTATATCAGAATCAAAATTAGGTGGATAATTTTCCTGCCATTCCCAATAACGGGTTACATCGTGTGAAGCAGAAAGGTTAACATGTCCATCCTTGAGTTCAGCAAGCATTTGACCCATAAGTTTAAAGAGCCCTTCATTACTCATTTCGGGGGTTACACGGGAACTGTATTCATCATATACACTATCCCAGTCGATATTTTTATACTCAAAAAAACAATAATTCCTGTCGATAATACTCCAAAGAGCTTCAAAATTGCCCTTCGGATTATTGTCAAACTGGAGACTCATATCCACACAGCTTTGAAAATAGAAAAGCTGGAGGAAAATTAGGGTAATATATTTTACTCTATGTTTCAGCCGCACGGTATTTTATCAATTCTTCTTTCGTGTCTGCCCCCTTCAAATGGTGTATTGAGAAACACTTTAAGAATTTCAAGAAACTGTTCGTTATCAAGAAGCCTTCCCGGAAGAGATAGAACATTAGCATCATTATGAGCACGTGCATAGAACGTAACCTCAGGGTTCCAGCAAAGAGCTGCTCTGATACCCTGATGCTTATTCATTGTCATGTTTATGCCGTTACCGGTTCCGCAGATTGCAATACCAAACCGGCATTCACCACTTTCTACGGCATTAGCCATAGGGTGAGCGAAATCTGCATAATCAGTACTTTCGGAAGAATATGTTCCGAAATCCTTATATTTTAGACCCATATCTTCAAGCACCTTTAAGATATAACTCTTGGCGTTAAAACCTGCATGGTCAGATGCAAGTCCGATAGGTTTATCTGTGTTATTAAATTCTGACATAACTAATAATTATTAAATGTTAAGTATTAAATACTTTTTGTTTATAAAAGCTTTAATACCTGTTCGTAAACATTTTGACCTGTGTATCCAAGTTTTTCGTCTAACACAGTATACGGCGCAGAGAATCCGAAAGAGTTCAAACCCCACACAGCCCCATCTGCTCCAACAAGTCCTTCAAGTGTTACAGGCAGACCTGCAGTCAGACCGAATTTCTTTTTACCTTTTGGCAATACTGATTCCTGATATTCGCTAGTTTGAGATCTGAACAATCCTTCAGAAGGTACAGATACGATTCTTACCTTTATACCGTCCTTGCGAAGCAGCTCTGCTCCTTCCACCAAAGTTGACACCTCAGATCCGGAAGCAAGTAAAATTATTTCATAATCTTGATCATCTTCAACAATATAAGCACCTTTCTCAGCTTTTAATGCTTCAGTGAAACGGGATTCTGCAGCGGGAAGATCCTTAATATTTTGCCTTGAAAGAATCAATCCGGTAGGTGAATCATCATTTTCAAGAGCCATCTTCCAGGCAACAGTAGTTTCATGAACATCTGCGGGACGGAGAACCAGCATAGAATTTTTACCACTGTGGTTTTGAAGCTTCTCAAGAAGACGAATCTGAGCTTCCTGTTCCACCGGCTGATGTGTGGGCCCATCTTCTCCAACTCTAAATGCATCATGTGTCCATATAAATATCACCGGAGTTTCCATTAATGCCGCAACACGTATTGAAGGCTTCATGTAGTCTGAGAATGCGAAAAATGTACCGCATGCAGGTATCACTCCGCCATGCAAACTCATTCCTATGCTAAGGCATGACATCGTAAATTCTGACACTCCAACCTGAAGGAATGCTCCTGAAAAATCGCCTTTTTTAAATGGCTTTGTCTTTTTTAGAAATCCGTCTGTCTTGTCTGAATTTGAAAGGTCTGCAGATGCAACAATCATATTTTCCACTTGTTGGGCTAATTCACTTAAGACAGTTGCTGAACCTGCTCTGGTTGCCGAATTAGGTTTTTGCTGAATACCCTCCCAATCAATTTCGGGCAGTTCTCTCGAGAACCATTGTTGTTTCTTTTCAGCCAGTTCAGGGTTAGATTTAGCCCATTCATTATATTTAGCCTTCTTTGCCGAAACAATCTCTTTGAGTTCCTGCCTTCTTTTATCATATAACTGCTGGACATCGGGAAACACTTCGAATGGATTATCCGGGTTACCGCCAAGATTCTTTATAGTTTGATGAAAGTCTCCTCCTGCAGCACTTAACGGCTGACCATGCGTAGAAACCTGGCATTCAAACGAAGCAGAATCTGCAGTCAAAGCACCTTTACCCATAATGGTTTTACCGATTATCAAAGTAGGCTTTTCTTTTTCAGCCTTAGCCTCATTAAGTGCTTTGCGTATCTGTTCAACGTCATTGCCATCTATAGTAATCACTTTCCAGTTCCAAGCTTCATATTTTTTTGCTATATCTTCACTGGTTACGACATCTGTCGTAGTTGATAATTGTATATCATTAGAATCATAAAACATTATAAGGTTATCCAGACCCAGATGGCCAGCGATACGCCCTACACCCTGTGATATCTCTTCCTGAACAGAACCATCTGAGATAAAACTGTATATAGTATGGTTCATGATATCTCCAAGTCTGGCCTTAAGAAATTTAGCTGCGATAGCTGCACCGGCACTAAATGCATGTCCTTGTCCCAGAGGTCCTGATGTGTTCTCGATGCCTCTTTCAACATCTATCTCCGGGTGACCCGGTGTCGGACTTCCCCACTGGCGGAAATTTTTAAGCTCTTCCAACGAAAATTTGCCGCTCAGACATAATACTGAGTAAAGCATGGCAGACATATGTCCGGGATCTAGAAAGAATCTGTCTCTTGATTCCCATGAAGGGTTCTCCGGATCATACTCTAAAAACTCAGTGAACAGTACATTTATAAAATCTGCACCACCCATGGCACCCCCGGGGTGTCCCGATTTCGCCTTTTCAACCATAGATGCCGAAAGAATGCGGATATTATCGGCAGCCCTGTTCATTAATGCATTATCATTCATAAAAATCGATCAAATATTGTTATTCTTTACAAATGAAAAGTGTTCACACTCTTCATTATATGTTGATTATTTACAAAGATAGTTATTTTTTAAAACTACCTGCTCTAAAGAATGATATGTTTACACCGTTAAAATGATTAATTTTACACACTTTGTAAATTTCATATCATCAAAAAAAATAACTTATAACTGAATACTAATGGGTTTAAGCAATAATAAAATAAAATATATCCAGTCTCTAAAAGAAAAGAAATTTCGCAATGAGCATAATACTTTCGTTGCAGAAGGCAATAAACTTGTTCTCGATCTTTTAGGATCATGTAAATGCCAGCTTATTGCTGCTCTGCCCGAAGTAATTTATGCCAATCCCGAACTAAAGGCTGAGGAGATTATTGAAGCCAGTACTAACGAGCTGAAAAAGGCATCTTTTTTGAAAACTCCACCTTCGATAATTGCAGTGTTCTACCGTCCTGATTCAGAAATAGATAAAAAAAACCTCAAAAACAAACTGAGTCTGGTGCTCGACGGTGTTCAGGATCCGGGTAATGTTGGAACAATAATACGCATAGCTGATTGGTTTGGAATAGAGAACATTATTTGTTCAGAGGATTGTGCGGATGTATACAACCCTAAAACAGTTCAGGCTACTATGGGATCCATAGCCAGGGTATCTGTTACTTACACCGATTTAACAAAGTTTTTAAACAGCCTTTCTGATATTCCTGTATATGGAACTTTATTAAACGGGAACAACATCTATGATGAAGAATTGTCTGAAAATGGATTAATTATAATGGGGAGTGAAGGGAAAGGCATAAGTGATAAGGTTTTAAGTTATATCAGCCATAATCTGTATATTCCTGAGTATCCGGCCGGTGTCATGACTTCTGAATCACTTAACGTTGCTGTTGCAACTGCAATTGTCTGTTCTGAATTTAGGCGACGGAAACTTTGATTACTACTAAAAAAAAACACTCAACTTTAACGCAATCTATTCAATTTTAACACGTTATGTTTCTTTCCATATAGACATAAAAAAATCACGTATATGTAAATACGTGATTACCTAAAACTAATCTTATGAGAATGAAAAATCTCCTCTGCAGGAGACTTGGGTGGAAAACGGGGCTCGAACCCGCGACCTTCGGAACCACAATCCGACGCTCTAACCAACTGAGCTACAACCACCGTTTGATTTTGTGAGTGCAAAGATACAACATTTTTAATTATTGACAATCTAAATCATGCAAATTTTCAAAAATCAGCAACTGCAAATTATTAGTTGCAAAAATTTACTATATTTGATGTTGCTATTAAATAAAGAACCGTATAGATGGAGAAAAAAAGAATAAAATTATCCATAATGGGGATTTCTTTCAGTCAGGTTCAAGCTGGCGCATACGCCCTTATCTTTTCTGAAGAAAATGGTATACGCCGTCTCCCAATAGTAATTGGAACCCCTGAAGCTCAGTCTATTGCTATTGTAATGGAAGGCATAACCCCACCTCGTCCTTTGTCACATGACCTGATGTGTTCAATTTTCAAAGAGCTTGATATTAAGCTAATTGAAGTAGTAATATATAAATTTGAGGAGGGTGCATTCTTCTCTGAGTTGCTGCTTGAGCACAATGGTAATGAATACAGAATAGATTCCCGCACTTCTGATGCTGTTGCTTTGGCAATTCGCACAAACTCTCCTATTTATACTACAGAGGAGATAATGCAGAATATGGCAATTATTTTTGATGAGCAGGCGGCTTCAGACCAGGAAGACTCATCTAAAGATGTTGACGAAAACAGTGATGAAGAAGAATTATCAGAACTTCGTCTTGAAGCTCTCAAACATCGTCTTAAGGATGCAGTTAACGAAGAAAACTACGAGCTGGCTACTCGTTTGCGTGATGAAATAAACCGTAGAGAAAACAGATCCTGAAATAATAAATAATGTCTTTCAATCTCTTCTATAGTCCCGGCATAAATGATAACTTCCAACTTCCAGAGTATGAATCGCAGCATTGTGTAAAAGTTCTGCGAATGCGTACAGGTGATAAACTTACTGTTACTGATGGCAAGGGTTTTTTTTATGACTGTGAATTGATTGATGCAAATTCTAAGAATTGTACTGTTACTGTTCTTAAACGTTATGAAGTACCAACCGGAAGAAATTTTAAACTTCATATTGCGTTTTCTCCAACAAAACAAATGGACAGAAACGAATGGTTTATAGAAAAGGCAACAGAAATTGGTATTGATTGGTTCACAACTATTCACTCTTTCTATTCTGAAAGGAAAGAAATAAAGACAGAGAGACTACAAAAGATTGCAATTGCCGCTCTGAAACAGTCTCAGCAGGCTTCACTCCCTGAAATTGAGAATCAGGTGAGTTTTAATGAATTTATATCAAGACCGTTTGAGTCAAAAAAATATATCGCTCATTGTTACGATTATCCAAAAACACCATTAGCAAAGTTATACGAAAAAGGTCAAAATGCAGTGATCCTTATCGGACCGGAGGGCGATTTCAGCGAAGATGAAGTGGAAAATGCAATAAGCAATGGTTTTGAACCAATAAGCTTAGGAAATACGCGACTTCGTACAGAAACCGCTTGCCTGGTTGCAACACACACTATACATGTAATAAATAATCAATAAAATACATACAATATGAAAAAGATAATTCTTGTAATTACTGCTGGAGTATTACTTATTCTGACAGGTTGTAAGAGTCAGAATAATAATGAGCTACCAAGAATTGCAATAGCGGGTATTGCTATCGAATCAAGTACATTCTCGCCTGCTGTGACTCACGAAGAGGCTTTCGGAACACGTGAAGGTGAAGATGTATTTAGTTATTACCCTTTTATGAATCCTGATTCAGGAATCATTAACAGAGCTGTTTGGCTGCCTACACTGCGAGGGCATGCAATGCCGGGCGGAATTGTAACACTCGAGGCTTATGAATCGCTGGTTACTAAAACATTAAGCATGCTAGAAGCTAATTTGCCGTTGGATGGATTGTTTTTCGATGTTCATGGCGCAATGAGTGTTCAGGGACTTGATGATCCGGAAGGTGACTTTCTGCAAAGGATCAGAGAATTAGTTGGTAATGAGGTATTAGTTTCAACAACAATGGATTTGCATGGAAGTGTTTCTCCCCGACTTGCCAAGAACTCGGATCTGATTACTTGTTATAGGCTTGCTCCTCACGAAGATGCAATAGAAACAAAAAAGAGAGCTGTTACAAATCTACTCAACAGACTTGAGTCGGGTAAAGGCAAACCTGCCTACAAGGCATGGATTCCTGTGCCAATATTACTCCCCGGAGAAAAAACGAGTACCCGTATAGAGCCGGGCAAAGGTTTATATGAACTAATTCCAGGACAAATTGATGGTGATAATGTTATTGATGCTGCTATATGGATGTCATACCCTTGGGCTGATGAACCTCGCAATCACGCTGTTGTAATGGCTTACGGCGATGATAAAGAGGCAGTTGGCAAAGCTGCAGAGAGATTGGCACTACGCTTTTGGGATGTCAGGGAAGAGTTTGAATTTGTGGCTCCTACAACCTACTTTGATGATGCTATGAATCAGGCTCTGTCGAGTGACAAAAAACCCTTTATAATTAGTGACATGGGTGACAACCCAACAGCCGGGGGCGCAGGTGATGTAACCTGGACTCTGCATGAGATCTTTAAACGACCTGAATTTAAGGCTTCTGATAGTAAAAAACTGATTTATGCATCAATTCCGGGTCCTGCGCTCGTAAAAAAAGCTGTTGAAGTTGGCGTTGGAGGCCAAGTTGAAGAATTAGCAGGGGCTGAAGTAGATGATCGGTTTGCACCTCCGGTCAGAATACAGGGTGAAATTACTGCAATTAAAGAGAGTGATAACAACATTGAGGTGGTAGTCAAAAGTGGTAATATTTACACTGTTGTTACTGAAAAAAGAAATGCATATCACTATGAGCGTGATTTTACTGATCTTGGACTTAACCCAAAGGAAATTGATATTCTTGTAAATAAGATTGGGTATCTTACGCCTGAACTGTATGACTTGAGGGAAGACTGGGTGATGGCATTAACTCCGGGAGGTGTAGACCAGGACTTATTGAGATTGCCTTACAAAAGGATAAACAGACCTATGTATCCGCTAGATCCTGACATGGATGATCCTGATCTTAGTGCTCAGTTTATTCCTCTTGCAAATGAATAACAAGTAATAAATAATGACAAAAAAAGAGCGGTACACGAAAGTACTGGAGTGGTTTGAAGTAAACGCTGAATCAGCTGAGACAGAATTGCATTACCAAAATAATTTTCAGTTGCTGGTATCTGTTATTTTATCGGCACAATGCACTGATAAAAGGGTTAATCTGATCACACCACCTCTTTTTAAGGACTTCCCTACCCCTGAGGTTATGGCAGAATCATCGCCTGAAGTGATATTTGAATATATCAAATCCTGTTCATACCCTAATAATAAATCCAAGAGCCTGGTAGGGATGGCTAAAAAGATTGTAAGTGATTTTGGTGGGAAGGTTCCATCAGATATTGATTCGCTATTAACGATTCCGGGTGTTGGTCGCAAAACTGCAAATGTTATTTTAGCTGTTGCATTTGATAAACCGGCAATGCCTGTGGATACTCACGTTTTTCGTGTGGCCAACAGAATTGGCCTGACCAACAATTCAAAAAATCCGCTTGAGACAGAAAAGGAGCTTGTAAAGTATATACCTGAAATGCTACTGTCAAAAGCTCACCACTGGCTGATTCTTCACGGAAGATATATCTGTGTTGCCAGGAAACCTAAATGTCAGAGATGCGGATTAAAGAATTGGTGCAAATATTATAAACTAAACCCCCTGACCTTGTCTGATTGAGTCGGTTTCAGAAACATAAAGCTGTCGGGAATATTGCAGACTGTCAAGTTCTGACCAAACCCTGTTATAAATCACCATAAAACTATCCCTGAGTTCCGGTTTTACCGGCAATGATGGCGGAGCTTCCATTGTCAGCGGATTTATTGGCTGATTGTTTTTGTGTACTCTGAAGTCGAGATGCGGTCCGGTTGAAAGTCCGGTCGAACCTACATAGGCAATTACATCACCCTGCGATACTTTGCTACCCTTCTCAATACCCTTTGCAAACTTACTCAAATGCATATATGTAGTAGTGTAAACTGCATTATGCTTAACCTTCAAGTAATTTCCGGCCCCATTTCTCTGATATGCTTTTTCTACAACTACTCCGTCACCAATTGATTTAACAGGTGTACCTGTTGGCGCTGCATAATCAATTCCGTGATGAGCTCTGTATCGTTTTAATATAGGATGAAACCTGGCATTAGTAAACTTTGAAGATATCCTGTAGTAATCAAGGGGTGATTTAAGGAATGCTTTTCGCAAACTATTCCCTTCTTCATCAAAATATTCTCTTATAGAGTCCTGCTCAAAAGGTATAGCTCTGAACTTCTTACCCTGATGTGTAAACGCGGCTCCTTCGATAGAGGTAATATCTACATAGGTAGTGTCATCAATATATGCCGCATCGTACATTAATCTGAATGAATCACCCTCTTTTACATCAAAGAAATCAATTTGCCATGCAAATATATCAGAAAGTTTTAATGCCAGCATAAATGGTGCACCGGCATCTACGAGTGTATTCCACAGAGATGAGGTAATCGTTCCTTCAACATATTCCCGGCGAAGAGTCACAGGTTTTGATGATTCATATGCGGTAATTGATTCCTTACAAAGGTCTATTACCACGTAATCAGTTTTGTTTTTCTCAAATACAAGATATTGAATTGCTTGTGTGCTGTCTTTAGTCGTTATCGTTGCGTAAGGATTACCTATTTGTAGTTTTGAAGCAGAATAAAGGGGTTCCATTACCTGACTGATCTCTTCTATATCGTTACCGGCAAATCCCATGCGTGATAAAATAGAAGAGAGCAAATCACCTCTTTCTATATTATAATTTGTAACGTCGAGAGAATCAACACAGATTCCATATTTATACACACTTGTGTCTGTAAGTTCTTCGTTGGAATCAGCATCTTGTTGATGCTTTAACCCGCATGAATTTAACAATACAACTAAAGAAAAAGTAAAAATTAATACAAATCCACTTCTATCATTCAATCTAAACATCTAAACACAATTTATTCAATCCTTTTGGAAATAGTTTTACAATAATGTTTTAAAAGAAACCGGTTAGGATCTCATATTCTTTTCACTTTTAATTCTTTAAAACACCAGTTAAACTATATAGTAAATATCTTATATTAATAATCAGAATAATCCACAGGGCGCAAAAATGTAACATCAATGTGTGAAACATTATTTTTGTATTCCGGTAGCGATGAGAGCTTTTTCCAGTCAGGGTCAGAACCAAAAGATGACCAGTGTGCATCTCGATCTTCCTTATTCTCAAATGTAGTCATATACATGAGGTTTGGCATTTTTGATCCGGCAATTACTTCACCGTAGAATACAGCATTAAAATTTAGTTTTGTAAATATGTCAATTTCTCCACCTTCATTAAACATGTGAAGCTTATTACGAAATATGTTTTCTCCAGCACTTTCATAGCTGCGCAACTCATACACTCGCTGATCTTTAGGAGATTTCAGCTTAGGCAATTTCAATACGGGAGATAAGGAAAACGACTTAAGCAAGATCGTTTCCATACGTGTATATGCAGGAGAATCATATTTCACATCCAGATACCCTTTGCCGGCCGATTTAAATTTTTCATCATTTAGCAGCTTTACGTTTATATCTTCAATCATGTTTAATGACTTCACTGGAAACAAAACATACAATGTCTTATTTGCTGAGGTATCATTTGAAATTGCCTTGAAAACCCCAACAGATTGAATATCCATGTCGTGCAATGCAGGAATTAGTGCATCCTGAAAATAACTATCCAATATATCTTCCTGTAGAGCTGTATTATAATGATAAACTGTAAGCTGGAAGAAACTCTGTTCTCCCAACTTTGTCTTTGACCATAAGTACTGAGTAGTCATCGTTAATGCTAGCAAAATGACAAGAAATGTTTTTGTTTTCATCTAGCTTATGTTTAGGTGTGTTAGCGCTACTATTTATTTGAACCGGGAATAATTATCCTTTTAATGAGAATTTATAAATACAGCGACTTGTATATTTTTCTCCCGGTTTTAAATAAGGCGATGGCCATTCGGGTTTATTTGGTGAGTCAGGATACTTCTGTGTTTCCAGACAGATAGCATTACGTTTATTATACACTGCACCATATTTACCTGTATCAGTACCATTCAAAAAATTGCCTGTATAAACCTGCAAACCCGGTTCAGTAGTAAAAACTTCAAGTAGTATTCCTGTCGCTGATGAATGAACAGATGCTGCAAGTTGAGATATATTACTTCCGGTATTCAGCACCCAGTTGTGGTCATATCCGTCACCAAATTTCAATTGCTCGTATTCGTAATTATCAATACGCTCACCAATAACATACGGACTTCTGAAATCCATTGGTGTTCCTTCTACCGACAAAATATCTCCTGTAGTCATGAAGGTATCATCAACGGGTGTAAACTGATCTGCGTTTATTGTTAGAACATCATTAAGAATAGTATTATTGGCATCTCCGGATAAATTGAAATAAGAGTGGTTTGTAAGATTTACAACAGTCTCTTTATCAGTCTCAGCTTCATATTGAATATCAATTGCATTGTCATCTGTAAGTGTCATTGTAACTTTCACATTAAGGTTACCGGGGAATCCGGCTTCTCCGTCTGCAGACAAATATGTAAGCTCAAGCGTTTGGTCGTTTAGCTGATTGGCATTGAATACTTTTTTATCGAATCCTTCGGGACCTCCATGAAGTGTGTGTCCGAAATTATTTTGAGGAAGCTGGTATTCTACTCCCTCTACAGTGATTTTCCCATTGGCTATCCTATTACCGTAACGACCGATTGTGGCACCAAAATTGTTATCTGTTGCTGTGTAATCATCAATATTATCGAAGCCCAATACAACATCTTTCATGTTACCTTCTCTATCCGGAACCATAACTGAAACAATGCGTCCGCCATAATTTGTGATTGCCACCTCTACGCCATTTGCATTTGTAAGTACATAAAGATCTGTTGAATCTCCGTTTAAACTAGATTGGAAATCACTTTTTTTCAATCCTGACAATGTTGTCTGCTCAGTTTGTGTTTCTTGTTGTTTGTTAGTGCAGCCCACTGCTGCAATAACTGCTAACAATAAAACGATTTGATAAAATTTCTTCATATTCTTTTTATATTTTTCCAAAAGTTTGCATTATTTATCTTACATGCATAATGTACTATTCGCAAATGTAAGAAAATATTCTTAACCCCTGCACATTTTTTATTTATGATTTCACTATTTTTAAAACACAGGTTTTGCTTCTTCCAGGGATGGAGAATTACCCTCAACATATGGCCAGTCATCTTGCCACCTCACCTGATCCATCATCAGTACACGCCCTTTTGGTTTTGCAACCGAAACTGCATGATAAAATATCCAGTCATTTCCCTTTTTGTCTTGGACAATTTCTGAGTTGTGGCCTGTACCAACAAAACTACTGTTTTTGTGAATAAAAACTTCATGATTATTCTCCATCATCGGCCTTCCCTGTTTATCAACATATGGCCCGAAAAGATTGTCTGAACGGCCAACAACTGTTGTATAGGTACTTTTAAGTCCCTCACAGCATGAACCTATTGAAGCAAACATATAATAGTAACCGTTTCTCTGATGAATATAAACACCTTCATAAGCTGTTCCTGCAATCTGTTTTTTTTCAGCATCAGGTTTCAGCGATAGTCCGTCATCTGACAACTCGATATAATATATCCCTCTGAAGCTTCCCCAGAAAAGATACTTTTTACCATTCTCTTCAATATAAAACTGGTCAATAGAGTTTTGTACATCTATCTCATTGCTGCGAAACAGTTTACCTTGATCTGTAAATGGACCTTCAGGCTTATCAGCAGTCGCCACACCAATACCACATGTCCATTCACCGCCCCAAACCGACATTGAATAATAAAGAACGTATTTTCCGTTTATATAATTTATATCAGGAGCCCAAAGTCCTCCCCCAGGTTCAAATGTGGGTCTTGTCATATCAGTAAAAGCTGTTCCTGCAAATTGCCAGTCAACAAGGTTGGCCGACTTGTATATAGGTGTATTCCTTATATCTTCGGTAGCGTAAAGGTAAAAATTACCATCTTCCGCTTTAATTATTGTCGGGTCGGGTAAGCTTAAATTTATTACCGGATTCTTGTAAACTTTTTCAGGAACAGTATTAACATCACTCGGTTCATTAGCTTTACAGCTTAAGAGCGAGACAAGAATGAAAATTACATATATTGTGATTGTCTTCACAGCTTGTTTTTTTATTAAATATAAATACTTTATACTACTTATTTCTTACTATTTAAGGCTCATGTCTTGTGCTTGATGATACATCATTTATCACTTAAAGACAATCTTACCTTTAATCATCCAGACACCTATCTTTTCTGAATTGAAATTTGTAGAAGCAAGTGCAGCAATTGTATTATTACCGATATCAGATAAAGAATTCCATTTTGCTTCTTTGTTCAATGGTACATTAAATGGCTGAGTCGGATTTCTAAAATCAAAAGAATTGTGGCTTACCACTACTTCCATTGTAGAAAGTTCCCAATTAGATGATCTATTTTCTGTCGTTTGATAGGATATCAGATAAATACCGCTATTAGTCCTTATCATGTAGGGTGCACCGGCATAAACCGTATCCGGGAGATTATTTTTAAGTGCGGAATATCTGTCCGGTGAGTCTGCAAGTACTGGGTTATCCCAACTGTTATTAACTGTACCACTTATAATCCAGGGTTTAAACTGACCTGAAACATTATCTTCAATAACTACATAAACCGATTCCCCGTCATGCACTGCCATCGGCATACCGTCACGATGACCCTTGCGAAAACTAACCGTTTTTGGTTCACTTTCCCATGAAAAACCGTTGTCGTATGAAGTTAAAACCGAAATTTCCTGTTCGTCTGATTGTTGGTACGGGTATTCGTTTGCAAAATATATTTGTATTGTACCATCAGGCAACAATAAAAAGGATGGCTCCCAGCAACCGTCTCTGAATTGTTCTGCAGCTTGAAACAAAATTTCAGCATCCGACCATGTTGCTCCATTATCACTACTTCTTTTCAAAGCAATTGAAAAAGGGTAAATTCCTTCAATACGCGGGCGGAGGTTAACAGCAAGCAGCAAATCACCGTCAGCGAGTTGAATAATTTCCGGATTGGCGATATTCACCCTTGTTTCTTCTCCTGTTTGAGGATTAGTGTAATTAAAAGCTTCAAATGATGTTACTTCATCACTCCATACTGAACCGTTATCAAAACTCTTTTTTACTACTACATCTCCCTTTCTGTTTTCGTATACGGCCAGCAGAGATTCGTCATCCAGTTTTATTAAACGAGGATAACCTCCCTCATCTGCAATGCAGACGAGAGAGGTGTTATCCCATTCTATAAAGTAATTCTTTTCAGCCTGGTTTTCCCTGTTTTCACAAGATAAAGCTGCGAAAAGAAAAACTGACAAAAAGATTAATCGTTCAATATATTGCATATTTCCTGATTGACTTTCCTTACTCTATCTTCGTCAACCTTCACAAGTTTACGATCATAGGTAAGCAGGCCGTTAACTTCAACCTCAACGTCAGTTGTCTGAGTATAAACTGCAGCAGAGAATCCCTGGCGAATTAACTGTTTCAGTTCTTCTGCATACTTAATATACTCATCAGTAACCTCTTTTGAGCTGTTAAACTGAACGTATCCCCAGTTTCTGTCCGGCTCCCAAAGATGTTCTTTGTTTGCCCATCCTATGCCTCCGTATTCTCCCAAAACAGTAGCTCTTTGTGCGTCATACAGATACATTCTCGGGTTAGGATAATTATGTAAGTCAAGCATATCTCCTGTAGTGTAATGATTTCCGCCACTGGCAGGGTTAACAAGACGTGTCGGGTCGTATGCTTTTGTCCATTCAGTAATCTCCTTGGTTTTAAATTGTCCCCAAGCTTCATTAAATGGAACCCATACACCTACTGAAGGATATGAATATAAATAATCAATCAGTTCTTTCCACTCCTGACGATAGTTAGCTTCTGATTCAGCTGAGCGAACTCTTTCGTTTCCTGTAAAATAATTATGCATCTGCCATTCCGGTCCGCGGTCACCATTTGGCATATCCTGCCAGACAATAATTCCATGACGGTCGCAATGAGTATACCAGCGGGCAGGCTCAACCTTTACATGCTTACGTATCATATTGAAACCTAAATCTTTTGTTTTAATGATATCATATTCAAGTGCTTCATCGGTTGCTGCAGTATATAAACCATCAGGCCACCAGCCCTGGTCAAGCGGACCAAACTGAAAAAGATCCTTGTTATTTAGTTGTAGTCTTACTATACCTTTATCGTCACGTTTCATTGAATATTTTCTCATTGCAGCATAACTTTCAACTTTGTCAAGCTGTTTGTTGCCGTCGTAGACTACAACTTCAAGGTTATAAAGATTAGGACTATCAGGTGACCAAAGCTTCACATTCTTAGGCATTGCTATCTCAACAGGCTGTTTATTAATTGATTTTCCTGTTGCAACTACACTGTTACCATCCTTAACTGTTACCTCAACTCTGTTAGCAGAAGTATACATGTTAGTAATAGCCTCTACTAAAAGTGTATTATTGTCAATATTAGGAGTTATTTTGAGGTCTTTAATATAAGTTTCAGGAACAGGCTCTAGCCAAACAGTCTGCCAGATTCCTGTAACAGGTGTATACCAAATTCCCTCAGGTCTGTTTACCTGTTTTCCTCTTGGCTGAAAACCCCGATCTGTGGGATCCCATACTTTCACTTTTATCATATTTGTGCCGTTAACTAATGCTGCTGTCACATCAAAGGAGAAAGGTGTATAACCGCCCTGATGGCGACCGACTTTAACATCATTTACCCAAACATCTGCTCTCCAGTCAACTGCTCCAAAGTGTAGCAATATCTTGTTGTTTTTCCATTTTGAAGGAACAGTGAAATCCCGCTGATACCAAAGTTCGTTCTCTGAACCTACGCGTTTCTGTACTCCTGAGAGACTTGATTCAACTGCAAAAGGTACAAGTATTTGACCGTCATAACTTGCCGGTTGCTCTCCTACAGGGAGGATTGCATAGTTCCATAGTCCGTTTAGATTTTGCCATTCAGCTCTCTCCATTATTGGTCTAGGATACTCCGGTAAAACATTATTGACATCTATTTCTGATGCCCATCGCGTTTTAAGTTTATCACCAGCCGTTTTCCATTGCGCCGAAATGCTGAATGTTAATAATACTGTAAATAAAAATGTAAAAATTGTTCTCATAAAAAATTATTTTAGGGTTATTATCATACGATTACGAAAATAGTTTTAAATCCATGCTTAATTGATAAAATATTGGTCAATTAATAGCAATTCTTTCTCAAACTGTTCTCTGTTCCTGAAATTCCTTGGGTAGAATGTTAAACTGTTGCTGGAAACATTTAGTAAAGTAAGAAGGAGAATTAAAACCTACCATATAACACACCTCGTTAACCTTCAAATCTCCTTCTCGAAGCAGATATGCTGCTTTTTTTAATCTTTCTACTCTTAAATACTCATTTGGAGTCAGATCAAGCACGCCTTTAACTTTCCTGTAAAAACTGGCTCTGCTCATATTAAAATGTTCTGCCATATTTTCTACATTAAAATCAGATTCAGCTAAATTATCCTGAACCAAAGTATTTAATTTCTTAATAAACTCCTCATCTGATTTTGTTAAAGCAACAGTAGCAACACCTGTAAAAGGGTTATTTAAAAATGACTCCCTTAGCTTTTCTCTTCCCTGAAGCAGGTTTTCAATCCTGGCTAAAAGAACATCAACAGAGAATGGTTTATCAAGATAAGCGTCAGCTCCGAGCTCGTATCCTTGCACTTTTGATTGATTGGTTACTTTTGCTGTAAGAAGGATAACAGGAATATGACTGAATTCAACATCTGATTTCACTTTCTCCATGAATTCAAGTCCATCCATTTCTGGCATCATGATATCACTGACAATGATATTGACATTATATTTTTTTAAAACTTCCAATGCTTCTATACCATTTTCAGCAATAAGAATGTTGTAATAGTCAGATAGGAATTTTTTTTCAAAATTTAAAAGTTCAATATCATCGTCAACCAACAGAACTGTAGTTCCTGTATTTATCTCACTTCCATTATTACTTATTTGCAATTCATCATGCTCAATCTTTTCAGTTTTCTTTTCCTCCTGTCTGATATCACCTACAGGTAAAATTAAATGAAACCTGTTAACCGATGAGTCATTTTCCAATCTCAAAGATCCGTTATGAAGCTGAGCCAATGAACTGGCCAAAGCTAATCCAATTCCCGTACCTGAACCATTTCTTGATTCATCTGCATCAAACTGCACAAAGGGTTTAAACACCTCTTCCTCATATTCCTGTGGAATCAGCTGACCGTCATTCTCTGTTAATAGATGAAACTGCTGACCGTCATACTGAATAAACGCTTTAACTCTGACATAGCTTTCACAATACTTGATCCCATTACTTAACAGATTACTTAATATCTTTAAAAATGCATCTTTATCAATTTGCGCAAGCATATCTGTATCAGGAAGATAAAACTCAAACTCTATTCCTTTTTGATTTGCAAAAGGTGTAAAACGTAGTTGTGATTCCTTGATTAACTCAGTAACATTTTGAGTTTCCAAATTAAAAAGATATGAGTCTGATTCTGTTTTACGAAAATCAAGTAACTGATTAGTCAGATCAAGCAACCTATCGGTATTTTTCTGCATTATCTGCAGATTATCTCTCATATTATCCGAAAACGACTCTTTCATTAGAACATGATCAAGAGGCGCTTTTATCAGCGTGAGCGGTGTTCTGATTTCATGAGCAACATTGGTAAAGAAATTGATCTTTGAACGGTATAATTCTCTTTCCTTCAATTGCTCAAAAACTCTCATCTCTTCTTTACGTCTAATTTTATCACGACGATTAAGATAACGTGCTAATATAATTATACCACCGACTAAAATCAGAAAATAAAAAAGGTATGCCCAACCTGTTAACCAAAATGGAGGCTTAATTACTATCGAGAGAGTTTTATTTGTTGTAATGGGTTCATTGTTTCCATATCCTCCACTCCCAAGTAGAAGTTTATATTTACCCGGTTTCAGGTTTGAATATACTAATTGTTGCCCAGCTGTTGACTTAATCCAGTCTTCATCAAAGCCTTCAAGCTTATAATATACATTGTTTCTGCTTAATCCTGAATAATCTAAAATCGCATATTGCAAACTTACCGAGTTCTGATTATGTGGCAGTTGAATTTCATCGGTGAAAATTATGCTTTGTTTTAATTTGGAGTTTTGAGCAGAAGGACTTAATCTTCGGCTGTTTACAAAAATATCTGTAAACAAAAATTCACTCTTTATGTTAGATGATAATAGTCTTTCCGGGTTAAAACGAATAAATCCATCCAAAGATCCAAAGTAGATAATACCACTCGAATCTTTAAAACTTGACTTATAATTAAATTGATTTGATTTAAGTCCGTTATCTACAGTAAAGCTCACAAAAAACTCTTTCTCCGGATCAAATCTCACCAAACCCTGATTTGTTGAGAGCCATAACTTACCTTCAATATCTTCCTGAATCTGATAAACTACATCATTATTAAGGCCGTTAGATGCGTTGTAAGTTGTAAATGTTTCTGTATCATAATCAAACAGCCCAAATCCACCGCCTTGTGTAGTTACCCAAAGTCTCCTTTTACTGTCTTCAAACATTGAGGTAGGTTTATTATAAGGTAATGAACCTTTATTATCAGAATTATGCTGAAATACTTTCCAGGTATCAGATGACGGATCATATCGGTAAACTCCGTCTAAAAATGTAGAGATCCATATAAAACCACTGCTATCCTCAAAAATATCCTGAATAGACATTCCTTTTACTTCTTCAACTTTATTGAATTGATCCTTTTCCTTATCATAAATATTAACACCCGACAAGGTGCCTACCCATAACATACCCTGTTTGTCTTTACAAATAGCGAATGTACTGTTGTGATTTATTGAATTGGGATAATCACTGCTAGTGTAAGTAACAAGCTCCCCGGTTACTGTGTTATATCTGTTTAAACCTTTCGAGTATGTAGAAATCCATAGATAATCACCGTCCCTATACAATGAATGAATATTAGAATATAATGTTCTCAGGGGTTGAGGTAAAGGCAGAAATGCATTGGTTACCGGATTAAACAGGTTAAGTCCCCCATCTTCCGTACCAATCCAGATATTTCCCCCGGGTGCATTGCAGAACTCCCTTACCCTTTTACCTTTTAGACTTTGTTCATTCAGTACCGGATAGAACAATTCGAAGTTGTTGTTTATTTTTGAATAGTAGTCTACACCTCCAAAGTAAGAACCAACCCAAACACCTCCGTCTCTGTCTCTATATATCGAATAAATGGCATTATCAGAGATAGAATTCGGAATAGCCGGATTGTGTCGTAAATTTGTTATATCCTTATTTGCTGAACTTAATAAATATATACCTGATTCTGTTCCTATCCAAATGGTATTAGGATCAATTCTTTCAATTGTCCTAACGAACAGCTGCTGCCCGTCAGCATCTTTGTCCAGAAGTATCCTGTGGGTTTTATTTACTGTATTAATTGCAACCAGCCCTTTTTGTGAAGTTCCCAGCAGTAATATATTATTATGATCTGAATAAATATCGGTCACTTCACCAGTTTCTAAAAGAAGATCCGGATCGTCTTCAAGATTGAATTCTGTAATTTCACCTGTATGCTTATCTATATGTAATATAATAGAAGAGTATCGGAAAATCCATACACCTTGGTTATTATCAGGATAAAGGCTTACCATTTTCATTCCATCCTCAACAATTGGTATTGAGTAAAAGTTAAGAAGATCCTCTGACTGATTGTATTGAAATACACCTTTACCCTCTACCGACATCCAGATATCACCGTCATCATCTGCCACCATGTCAGTTACAACACCGTCAACTGAATCATTTTCAATCGTTTTCTTGTCAAAAACATGAAAATGTTCATTACATATATCATAAATATAAACTCCTTCATCAGTGGATAACCATATATTGTTGTTGGCGTCCTGAATAATTCTGTTAAACACGTTATCACTCAGGATTCCTTCTGGTGAAAACTTAAACACTTTAAATGAAGTGCCATCAAATCTGTTAAGTCCGTCTTTCGTTCCAAACCACATAAAACCAAGACTATCCTGTAAAATAGTTCGAACACTGTTTTGGGATAATCCATTATTTGTATTGTAATGTTTAAAAGAGTAACCGTTATTAGCTCCATTAACTATTCTACTATTCAAAATTGATAGTAGTAACATAGAAAATAACAGTTTATTCAGCTTTATCATTTAAAAAAGTAGTAAAAGTATGTTATAAAAAACTAGTTATACCACTAGTATATATATTAAATCAATCCCTTTCAGTTTGTATTGATATATATTAATACTATTGGATGTTTCTAATATATACCGGGAATGCAGAAATTCTTAATCTTGCTGCACCCATAGGAATCAGTGTGATATTTTCAGATTGCTGTTCAAATTTCACTTCTTCCTTGATAGGTAATTCACTTGTTAGTCCGTACTGATCTATTTTCCAATCCGGCACCTTTCTCCCTTTTGCCTTTATATGTATAGGAGCGCTCTCCGTAGAAAAGGGAAAATCATCTGCAGGCCAAGTTGTTTTTACTACCTCAAAATTACTTTCAAGTGGTAATGTATCATCTAACTCCAAAGCATAGTTCCAATCACTTGCCGGATAGATCTCATAACTAGGCCATTTTTCCTGATCTGCATTTTTTTGCCATTTTGAATCACCAATTGCAGTCTCAATACTACTAACTTTCTCATAATTTTCTTTAATCTTTAATGAGAAAGTCAAAGGTCCATAATTGATACTCCTGCTATCTTGATTTACTTGCCATACTGATTGAGTCAATTTCATAGGCATATCAAATACTACCTCATCGCCGTTTTGCCACTCCCTTTCAATACATGCATATTTACCTTCTTCCAGTGATGTCTGAAGTTTTATACCATTTACAGTAATCGTAGGATTATCACTCCAGGTAGGTATTCTAAGGTAAAGAGGGAA
>JAQVXD010000037.1 GCA_028709385.1 Fermentimonas sp. | reverse complement strand
CAGTTTCAATGTTGTAGCATTTCAGACCCAGAATGTCTTCATAGTAAGGTAAATGGTCTTCAATACTTTTAACTGCAATACCGATGTGTTCGATGTGTGTAATTTCCATATATTTGAGTTTATTTGATTTGATATAAACAAAGATTTTAGATCGAAGATATACGCAACACTTCAAGCATCTCTTCACTTATATCTTTTTGCTTCTTGATAGCTCTTTTGAAGGGTACGTAATCAATTTCGTTCTCATGAATTCCAATCATCACGTTACGTTGATTTTCCTGCAATGCCTGAATAGCTGCTATACCCATGCGGCTTGCCAGTATTCTGTCTTGTGCAGTAGGTGAACCGCCTCTCTGCAAATGGCCAAGAATTGTAACCCTCACATCATACTGCGGATACTCTTTCTTCACACGTTCAGCAAGCTTAATAGCACCACCGGTAACTTCGCTCTCGGTTACAAGCACCATACTGCTGCTCTTCGATTTGCGGAAACCCTGCTCTATTAGTTCACCAAGCTGGTCTTTCTCTATGCTTATTTCAGGAATTATTGCTGCTTCAGCACCCGATGCAATGGCGCTGTTAAGTGCCAGGAAACCACAATTTCGACCCATAACTTCCACGAAAAACAACCTTTCATGCGAAGTGGCTGTATCCCTTATTTTATCCATGGCATCCATAATGGTGTTCAGTGCAGTGTCGTATCCAATGGTGGTGTCTGTACCGTTTAGGTCATTATCAATAGTTGCAGGCATCCCCACAACAGGAATATTAAAATCATTGGCGAAAACAGCTGCTCCTGTTAGTGAACCGTCTCCACCAATCACAACAAGCGAATCAATACCATACTTCTGCATGTTTTCAAAAGCCTTTTTCCTGCCTTCTATCGTCAAGAATTCATCAGAGCGTGCAGTTTTAAGTATCGTACCACCCTGCTGGATAATATTACTTACACTGTTTGTCTTGAATTCTACAATTTCATCAGTGATCAAACCTCTGAATCCACGATAAACGCCATAAGGAACCATGCCGTTGAATATGGCTGCACGGGTGACAGCTCTGATAGCTGCATTCATTCCCGGAGCATCTCCGCCGGAAGTAAGGATGCCAACACTTTTTATGTTTGAGTCCATAATTGATTGTTTACCTTGAACTTGTTAAAAAAAATGTTCAAATGCTTATATATACAATAAGTTGCAAAGATACATTTTTTTAAATGACGGGGCAAAAAAAAGCTGCTTAAAAAGCAGCTTCTGTAATGTTCATTTCAGGCTTTAGTCTGGAGATGTTTTCGGCAACTGCTTTCATCTGCCATAATGGGGTAGAAGTGGCACCGCATACTCCTATACTCTTATGATTACCAATCATTTCAGGATTCACCTCTTCCGGAGAGTGTATCAAGTATGAGTTGGGATTTTTCTTTTTACATTCAGCAAATAAAACCCTACCGTTTGAGCTTTTCTCTCCCGCGATAAAAATTATCAGATCATGCTTTTCTGCAAACTCCTGAATGTTGGGAACACGATTGGATACCTGGCGGCAAATAGAGTCAAAAAACTCCAGCTTAGCACCATTTTTCATCTTGCTGCGTATAATATTTCCCAATTCAAAAAATCCATCCAATGATTTTGTTGTCTGTGAAAACAGATTTATATCACGTGTAAAGTCGAGTTTTTCAATATCGTCGATGCTCTCAATAATGATAGCTGTATCCGCTGTCTGGCCAAGCAAACCATTCACTTCGGCATGACCCTTTTTGCCATAGATAACTATCTGGGTGTCATCATCAACCCTAAGGTTGTATTTCTTCTTGATTTTCTTCTGAAGTCCCAGAACCACCGGACACGAAGCATCTATAAGTTCTATATTATTTTGTTTCGCAATCTCATAAGTGCTGGGTGGCTCTCCATGTGCTCTGAGGAGTACACGTACATTCCTCAGCTCCTTAAATTGTTCATGATTAATGGTTATAAGTCCCATTTTCTCAAGTCTCTCCACCTCAATTTGATTGTGAACAATGTCACCCAAGCAGTAAAGTGTACCGTTTTTCTTCAGTTCTTCTTCTGCCTTATTTATTGCTTTCACAACTCCAAAACAGAACCCGGAACCTTTGTCTATTTCAATTTTGCTCATTATTACCTGTGATTTTGTTAAACATTTTCAAAGCCCATTGCAGCTGTTCATCTATGCCTGTCTCTGAATTATCAAGAACAATCGCATCATCTGCCTGTTTTAGCGGGCTAATTTCACGTGTAGTATCGCGCAGATCGCGTTCCTTCACGTTTGCCAGCACATCTTCATATTTTGGCGATTCACCTTTAGAAACCATCTCGTCATACCGGCGTTTAGCTCTTATTTCGGGGGAAGAGGTCAGAAATAGTTTCATCTCTGCATCAGGAAATACCACTGTGCCAATATCCCTGCCATCCATCACAACACCTTTTTTCAGACCCATCTCCTGCTGCTGGTGAACCATTTCTGTTCTTACGGCCGGCAAAGTGCTCACTCTGCTGGCACCGTTTGCCACCTCCAGTGTACGTATCTCTCTCTCCACATTCTCATTGTTCAGAAAAGTCTCCTGAACTCCTGATAAATTTGGTTTAAAGGAGATCTTAATCTGGGATAAATGCTCTGTGATTGCAGTTTCATCCATCAGGCTGTCTGTCAGCCACCCTTTTCTTATAGCGTAAAGGGCCACGGCACGATACATAGCTCCGCTATCTATATATGTATAACCTAATTCTTTCGCTAATCCCTTCGCAATTGTGCTTTTACCGCAGGACGAGAAACCGTCCACTGCAATATTTATCCTTTTTTTATTTTGCATCAAATAAGTCAATCAACAGCTTTAACAATGCACAAAGATATAATGTTTTTCTGAAAGATTTATTTAACAGAAGTAAAGAGAGAAAGTGAAATTACACTCTCTCTCCATTTAATTTAACTATTTTCTATAGGGATATAACCTTTTTCGAAAATTAATATGTTATTTTCATTCTTCCCCGAAGTTCGGATACATGTAATCCGTTGCAGGAACAAAAGTCTCCTTAATACATTGAGGAGAAACCCAGCGCAACAGGTTAAGAACTGAACCGGCTTTATCGTTAGTACCCGATCCGCGGCCTCCTCCAAATGGTTGCTGGTCAACCACCGCACCGGTAGGCTTATCATTAATATAGAAGTTACCTGCTGTGTGCGTTAATCTGGCTGTCAGCCTTTCAATCTCTGACCTGTCAGCCGAGAAAATAGCACCTGTAAGTGCGTAATCGGTGCTGTTGTCAAGAGTGTCAAGAACAGTTTCAATATCCTCAGGATTATAGACGTAAACAGTCAGTATAGGTCCAAAAAGCTCTTCTTTCATAGTGATGTAATCCGGAGTCTTGGCAAGGATTACAGTAGGCTTGATAAAATAACCTGTCGATTTATCAAACTCGCCACCACAAACTATCTCCGCATCAGCCGAAGCTTTAGCGTCATCAATCACTTTGGCAAGTTTGTCAAACGACTCTTCATCAATCACAGCATTCACGAAATTGCTGAAATCCTCCACTACACCGGTCTTTATTTTGGACAAATCATCACTAACCAACTGTAGAACTTCATCCCATAAATTAACAGGTATATAGGCACGTGATGCAGCAGAGCATTTCTGACCCTGATATTCAAAAGCTCCACGGGTTATTGCTGTTGCAACCTGTTTGGCGTTAGCCGACTCGCAGGCAAAGATATAATCCTTGCCGCCAGTCTCACCAACTATTCTGGGATAGGATTTATAATTTGAAATATTTGCACCTATGGTTTTCCACATACTGTTGAACACCCCTGTGGATCCTGTGAAATGTAAACCGGCAAAATCTCTGTGATTAAAAATAACTTCAGTTGCTTCTTTTCCACCAGCATATACAAGATTAATTACACCGTCAGGTAGTCCTGCCTCCTGTAAAACCTTCATTATTAAGTGTGCTGAGTAAACGGCTGTTTTAGATGGCTTCCAGACAACAGTATTACCCATTAATGCAGGAGCAGCTCCCAGATTTCCAGCAATAGAAGTGAAATTAAACGGACTTAGGGCAAATATAAATCCCTCCAGCGGACGCCACACCATGCGGTTCCATACACCAGGGGAAGAGTTTGGCTGAATAGAGTATATTTCATGCATATTCTTCACGTTAAACCTGTAGAAATCTACCAGCTCGCAAACGGCATCAATCTCTGATTGGTGAGCATTTTTCGATTGTCCAATCATTGTTACGGCATTAAACTGTGCACGGTAAGGACCTGCAATTAAATCTGCCGCTTTAAGAAAAATAGCTGCTCTGCTTTCCCAGTTCATTGCTTCCCAAGAGGGTTTAGCTTTTAATGCTGCATCAATTGCCATCTGAACATGACTTTTATCTCCCTGATGATAATAACCCAGCAGATTACGATGATTATGAGGCGGCCTGATATCTTTGGTGTCGTTTGTGTGTATTTCTTTACCATCGATAATCATTGGAATATCTAATCCGCCCTTGTTTAGCTCGGTTAAAGTACTTTTTAGTGTTTCTCTCTCTTTTGACCCCGGGGCATAGCTCAAAACGGGTTCATTTTTTATTTCCGGTAATTTATAAACACCTTTAGGCATAATATTTGTTTTTATATAATTTGTAAATAATGTTCTTCACATTAAAAAAGTGTAAATCAGGATTAAACTGTCAAATACATAATTATTCGTTCGATTATTACTTCAAAACGATAATGTTTGGTTAACAAACATACAAAAAAATATTTATATTTGTGGAATCTTAATACTTTAACAGACACACATGCAGACCAAAAGAACAACTTTAATTGAAAAAAAGGGAACTTTAACAGACTTAGAAAACACAGAGTTAGCTTTTCGTGATTTATCTGATGCCGACTTGAGACAAGCATATCAGCTTTTCAAAGTGATGAACAACAGGAATTTGGTGAAAACAGGTGAATTCTTGGTTAAACTTGCTTTTGCAATTCGTTTCCCGGTAAAAGGTATATTACGCAGAACGATTTACCGTCATTTCGTTGGTGGAATGTCGATACTCGATTGCAGCAAAACTATTGCCAAATTAGGCAGTCGGAATGTCGATTCTATACTCGACTATGCATTGGAGGGTGAAGAATCGGAGGAAGTGTTCGATGCTACTTGTGAGGAGATTATCCGTACTGTTGAATTTGCAAAATATCGTAAAAATGTTCCATTTAGTGCTTTTAAAATCACAGGTATCGGGCGTTTCGACCTCCTTGCAAAAGTAAGTGCAAATGAAACACTTACTGATAATGAATCTTTGGAATTCAAGAAAGTCGAAGATAGGATGGACTCTATTTTCAGGAAGGGATACGAAATAAATGTTCCTATACTCATTGATGCTGAAGAGACATGGATTCAGCCTGTTCTGGATGAAATGGTTTTAAAGCTGATGGCGAAGTATAACAAGGAAAAAGCAATTGTTCAGAATACATATCAACTCTATTGCAGAGACGGGTTGGAGCGACTAAAGCAGCATCATTATAAAGCTTTGAAAGAAGGGTTTAAGTTTGGACTCAAAATTGTTCGCGGTGCTTATATGGAGAAAGAGCGTGAACGGGCAGCACTACTTGGTTATCCATCACCAATACAACCGGATAAAGAGTCAACTGACCGGGATTTTGATGCTGCTATTCATTATTTGCTTGAGAATCACGAAACAATTGATTTCATGGTATCCACTCACAACGAGAATAGTTCTTTATTGCTTGCCAGACTAATAGACGAATATGGTCTGCCTAGAAATTACCCGGGTATATATTTCTCTCAGTTATACGGGATGAGTGATCATATAACTTATGGGCTTGCAGAACATGGCTACAATGTGGCAAAATATGTTCCTTATGGTGAGGTGAAAACCATGATGCCATATCTTTTTCGCAGGGCAGAAGAAAATACATCAATGAAAGGGCAGACAAGCAGAGAATTGCGTTTAATTCATACAGAGATAAAGCGTAGAAAAGAAGAGAGGCGCGAAAATCGCACCTCTGAATCTTTAGCTGTATAGTTTCGCAGAATTGCTATTTAACCTCCCAAACGTTTGGAGAATCGAGAAGGAAATCCCTGAATGATCTTTTAGGGGTTTTCTTTTGTACCTCAGCAATCTGATTTTCATAATCTCTTTCGTATGTAGGAGCCTCAACGCTTCTGATAACTCCCAGGGCAACCGGCATACCGTCAGACGTATCCATTAGTGCAAGTTTCAGGTGAAGCGTATTATCTTGCGTTTCAGCATCGTGAACAAGTACATCTTCAAGAGTGTAACCATCGTCACCGATTGTTACTGCCTTCAGGTTCCAGCCATCCAGAACGATACCTTTTTCGTTATCCTTTCCGAACAGCATTTTCTCTCCTTGCTTTAGTACTATTGTATTATCAGCCTTCCAGTTGCGGTCACTTATCTTATTATGTATTCCGTCATTGAAGATCACACAGTTCTGTAAAATTTCTACGACTGATGTACCCTTGTGTTTAGCAGCTTCAACCAGAGTGTCAACCTGATTTTTCATATCCACATCAAGCGCACGACCAAAGAATGTCCCTCTTGCACCAAATGTAAGTTCAGCTGGTCTGAAAGGATCTTCTACTGTTCCGTATGGGGATGATTTTGATACAAACCCTCTTTCTGAAGTGGGAGAGTATTGCCCTTTTGTGAGGCCGTAAATTTTATTGTTAAACAGAAGAATATTGATGTCAACATTTCTGCGAATAGTATGAATAAAGTGATTACCTCCAATCGCAAGTGAGTCTCCATCTCCTGTTGCAACCCAAACGCTCAGGTTGGGGTTTGCAACTTTCACTCCGGTAGCTATTGCAGAGGCGCGACCGTGAATACTATGGAAACCGTAGGTATTCATATAATATGGCAGACGTGAAGAACAGCCAATCCCTGAAATTACGGCAGTGTTGTGGGGATCAACGTTCAGCTCAGCCAATGCCTTCTGCAAGCATGTCAGAATAGCATAGTCGCCGCAACCCGGACACCAGCGGATAGGGTTTGGACTCTTATAATCCTTCGGCATGTATTTTTGGTACTTAATACCGCTCACATCTATATTTTTTGTTTCAACTGTACTCATATTATTCTTCCTCCATGATTTTGGTGAATTCTCTTGCCAGCTCACTGACCTTAAAAGGCTGGCCTTCAATTCTGTTGAATTTGCGAATGTTGCTTAAATCTTGAAATTTGGCACTCAGGTATGCGGCAAACTGACCACTGTTTTGTTCTGCAACAATAACTTTTTTGTAACCTTTCAACAAATCGTGTGTGTTTTTTGGCAGGGGTAGAATGTGTCTGAACTGGGTGAAAGCCACTTTTTTCCCGCTATCCTGAAGATGCAGGGCTGTCTCAAGCAGATGCCCGTAAGTACCCCCCCAGCCAACAATTAGCGTGTCAGCATCTTCATCTCCCATAACCTTCTGTTCAGGTATGAAATCAGCAATTCTTTCAATTTTGTTCTGACGTGTATCAATCATAAACTGGTGGTTCTCAGGATTCGAAGATATTACTCCTGTGAAACGATCTTTTTCAAGACCGCCAACCCTGTGCATATATTCAGGTGTTCCCGGAATACCCCAGTATCTTACATCTGTCTCTTCATTCCTTAAAAAAGGTTTCCAGTCTTCAGCATTCCCCTTATAGTATTTTTCTACGTAGGGAGGATTGATCTCAGGGTAATCTTCCATTTCCGGAATCCTCCATGCTGCAGACCCGTTAGCTATATATCCGTCAGTAAGAAGAATAACCGGAGTCATATGCTCCAGTGCTATCTTTGAAGCCTCAAATGCACTGTCGAAACAGTCGGTAGGTGATGTCGCAGCAAGTACAACCAGAGGGCTCTCACCATTACGTCCATACAGCGCCTGCCTCAAGTCAGTCTGCTCACTTTTAGTAGGCATACCTGTTGAAGGTCCGCTGCGCTGAACATCAATAACTACAAGAGGGAGCTCAGTCATCACCGCCAGTCCAAGTGCTTCACTTTTAAGTGATAGTCCAGGGCCTGAAGTAGATGTTGCTGCTAGGCATCCAGCAAAGCTTGCACCGATTGCTGATGTAATTCCTGCTATCTCATCTTCCATTTGCAGAGCCTTCACGCCAAAATCTTTTCTCTTGGTCAGTTCATGCAAAATATCTGTTGCTGGAGTAATAGGATATGAGCCCAGGAAAAGTTGAACACCTGCTTTCTCCGCGGCTGCAACCAACCCGTAGGCTGTAGCGGTATTACCGTTTACATCCATATAGAATCCTTTGCCGCATTCAACAACATCAATTTTGTAAGTGGTCGCGGTTAGCTGAATGTTGTCGCCATAATTATAACCGTCAGTAAGTGCTTTTATATTTGCTTCTACAAGTTTTGGCTTTTTGCCAAATTTCTGTTCAAGCAGCTGATCAGCAATCTCAAGCGGCCTGTTAAAAAGCCAGCATACAATACCAAGAGCAAACATGTTCTTACTCCTGAGAATATCTTTATTTTCAAGTCCGGAATTTTCCAGTGATGCTTTTGTGAGTGAGGTGATGTCAACTCCAATTGCTTGTATATGATTAAGATTTAGCTCTTTGAAAGGATCTTCGGTCTCAAATTTTGCTTTGTCAAGGTCTCTTTTCTTAAACGAATCGTTGTCATATATAACAATCGAGCCCTTTTTTAGGTGTTGCGCATTTACTTTTAACGCTGAGGGATTCATTGCTACAAGGACATCCGTTTTGTCCCCTGAATTATAAACATCTTTGGCGCCTATGCGAACCTGAAATCCCGAAACGCCATGAAGTGAGCCTTGTGGAGCACGAATCTCAGCAGGAAAATCAGGGAAAGTTGATATTTCGTTCCCAAATATTGCCGATAATGTAGAGAATAACGTACCGGACAGCTGCATCCCGTCACCGGAATCACCTGAAAAACGTACTGTTACCTGTTTAATGTCGGTTACGACTCTATTCGTTGACATAATTAATTTGGTTGTTATTAAAGTGTAATCTGTTCAAAAATTCTGTAACCCTGCTTTTTTAAACAGAGGAACAGTATTTAATACTAAATAAATCTGAGGATTAGTCACAATTTACAAGTATACAAAGTAATAAAAGAGTTAGGTAAAAAACAAATTTATTTCCTCTCTATAGAGGCTCCAAGTTCATTTAATCTTTTGTCGATATCTTGATAGCCTCGATCAATCTGATCTATATTATGAATTGTACTTATTCCATCAGCACACATTGCAGCAATTAACAGTGAAATACCTGCACGAATATCAGGGGAAGTCATTGTTGTGCCGCGTAAATGGAAGCGGTCGTCCAAGCCAATCACAACAGCCCTGTGAGGGTCACATAATATTATCTGAGCACCCATATCTATAAGTTTATCCACGAAAAAAAGTCTGCTCTCAAACATTTTTTGGTGTATTAGCACACTGCCCCTGGCTTTTGTGGCAACTACCAGCATAACGCTTAGTAAGTCGGGTGTCAGTCCCGGCCATGGAGAATCGGATATTGTAAGAATTGAGCCATCCATAAAAGACTCAATTGTGTAGCCGTCATGACGGGGAATGAACAGATCGTCTCCTTTTTGTTCTATCGTAATGCCCAGTCTTCTGAAACTGTCAGGAATAATTCCAAGATTTTCAACCGAAGTGTTTTTTATAGTAAGCTCAGATGCAGTCATTGCCGCCATACCAATAAAACTTCCTGTTTCAATCATATCAGGCAGCAGGCGGTGACTACAACCCTTTAATGATGTCACACCCTTAACGAAAAGCTTGTTTGACCCGATACCTTCAATCCCGGCGCCCATTCTCACAAGCATGCGGCATAGTTGTTCAACATAAGGTTCGCATGCTGCGTTATAGATGACAGTCTCACCTTCCGACATCACAGCTGCCATTATCAGGTTGGCTGTACCGGTAACAGAGGCTTCATCAAGAAGTATGTATGTTCCTTTTAGTTTTTTAGCTGATAATTTTATGATCTGATTTTTATCATCGCTGGTCATTTCAGCTCCCAGTTTCATGATACTGTTAAAATGAGTGTCTAATCTTCGGCGTCCAATTTTATCTCCGCCCGGCTTTGGAACCACTACCTCTCCAAAACGTGCAAGAAGAGGGCCTACTAACATTATCGACCCACGCATTGCAGCACTTTTTTTTCTGAATTCTTCAGTTTCGGTAAAAGAAATATCTATTTGTTCAGCTTTAAAGGAATATGTCCCACTTCCTGTTTTTCTGATTTCAACACCCAGATCCCGAAGCAACTCTATGAGATTATTAACATCCAGTATATTGGGTATATTTTCAATAACTACCTCTTCCTTTGTAAGCAGCGTTGCGCATATAACCTGCAAGGCTTCATTTTTAGCTCCTTGTGGTGTTATATTGCCTTTTAGACTGTGGCCTCCTTCAATTATAAATGATGACATATTTCAACTGTTTAAAAAATCCATACTTCCGGTTCCAGTTTAATCCCGAATTGTTTATCAACCTCATTTATGATCTCTTGTGCAAAGTTAAGAATATCTTTCCCGTCTTCTGTTCCCAGGTTTATTACTACCAATGCATGATTTTGATAAGTACCTACCTTACCGTTAGTCTTTCCTTTGAATCCTGCTTTTTCTATTAAAAATGCCGCAGATGTTTTAAAGCTGTTTTCACCAATATTATATATGGGTACATCTATAATCTTGTTCTGAAGTGCCTCTTTTTCATCCTTTGTCAGAATTGGATTCTTAAAGAAGCTTCCGGCATTGGGAAGTTTATTTACATCCGGTAATTTTCTTGTGCGAATAGCGATAATTGCTTTCCTGACCTGAGTAAGTGATGGGGATAAATTGCCCTTCAGCTCACGGCTCAGATCAATATATTTTTCCACGTATGTAAATGATTTACTCAGTCTGAATATTACGGAAGTTATTATATATCTGCGTGTTTGTTTAAAAATGCTGTCGCGGTAACCAAAGCGGCACTCGTCATTTGTGAAAATTTTCTGCTCACCGGTTTTAATATCTACAGTTTTAACTAATGTTATTGTGTCCTTTACCTCTGAACCGTAAGCACCAATATTCTGTATGGGGCTTGCACCGACAGAGCCCGGTATTAGCGACAAGTTTTCTAAGCCTGAATATCCTTTTGATACGCACCTTTCAACAAAGTTGTCCCATTCAACTGCTGCCCCCGCTTCAATTTCTGCGAAATTTTCATCTTCTGAAATAATATTTATCTCATTCATCTCGGGTTTGATAATTAAACCGTCAAAGTCCTTGGTGAAAAACATGTTATTACCTGCACCAAGGATTAATATGTTTTCGTGAGGAAATGATTTTAATACTTCAGTTAATTCATCAACCGATTGAGGTTCGCAGAACAGTCGCGCTACAGCCTTGGTCCTGAATGAATTGTATTGTTGTAGTTGTTTACTATGCTGAATCTTCAATTTTTCTGTTTTCTAAATATGTTTGTACTTAAACTTTCAAGAGTTTAAAACTAGATAAACACCTCTTTTGAATTATGTGTTTATAAATAAACTATTTACCTTTATAAATAAGGAATACCGTTGGTGTTTTTTGCATATCAGGCAGATTGCCTTTCCAGGATCTTACGCTTTTAGTCACAATCATTTCATCATCACACGAAATATTCATGGCTATGCATAGTTGTGTGTCAGGTTTACACGTATCTACGATATCTTCTGCCAGCTTTTGATTACGGTAGGGTGTTTCAATAAATAATTGTGTCTGATCTTCCTTATATGATTGCATCTCCAGATACTTGATCCTGTTCACTCTTTTGGCTGAGTCTATGGGAAGATAACCGTGAAAAGCAAAACTCTGACCGTTAAAACCGGATGCCATGATTGCCATCAACAGGGAGGAGGGTCCGACAAGCGGTACAACTTTATAACCTTTTTGCTGAGCAATGTCAACCACTTCTGCCCCCGGGTCGGCAATAGCAGGACAGCCTGCTTCTGAGATTACTCCCATGCTGTTTCCCGACTTCATGGGTGTCAGGAAGCTTTCAATATCCTTCTTTTTTGTATGCTTGTTCAGTTCGTAAAAAGTCATTGAATCAATGTCGATATCAGGATCGCATTTTTTCATGAAACGGCGAGCCGAACGAATATTCTCTACAATGAAGTATTTCAGTTCAGATAAAATCCTTTTATTGAATTCAGGAATAACCCGTTCAACTGATGTGTCACCTAATAAAACGGGAATTAAATATAGTGCTGTTTTGTCCAATTTCTAAACTCTTTATGAGTACAAAATTAGTCAAAATTATCGTACTTTGCCATGAATTTCCACAAAGGAGCAGCCATAGTTGCCTGAACTATTTTTCCACTTTCGAGCAATTCCCGAACCTCCAAATAGGTTAAAAGGTGTACTGAAAGATCTTCAGAATCTTCAAGTGCCTGTTCTCCAATTTTCTCCACATCTTCTGCTATGAAACAAAATGACCAGTTGGTTGCTGCACTTGCATTTGGTGCAACACGAATGAATTCAGTCCATGTTCCGCCGCCATATCCTGTTTCCTCAAGAAGTTCGCGCTGTGCGGATATCAATGGCGAATCATCCTCTTCGTCACAAACACCTGCACACAGTTCAAGACAAAGTTCTCCTATTCCGGGACGGTATTGTTTTACCATCACGAATTTTTTCTCTTTTGTTATAGCTATAACATTAACCCAGTTAGGGTATTCTAACACATAGTATTCAGGAACGATATTTCCGTTTGGCATCAGTAGCTTTTCAAGTCTAACCGTCAGCCATGGTCTTTTATGAAGATATTTACTTTCAAGAACTTTCCAGTGGAGGTTCTCATTCTTTTGTTACATCATTTAAATAATTGAACTCAAGTAATTTACGGTTAGTGTACTGCTTATTTTGCAGCTGTTGCAGCAATAACACCTCTGAAATAACCGATTGATTCAGCAATTCCCTGTAACGGGTCGTCCATATTTCTTTCATGTTCAAGACTGCACATTCCGGTGTAGCCAACTTCACGGAGCATATTTACAAATGCGGGAATGTCAATTATTCCACGTCCGATCTCAACTGAATAACCCACCTTCGTGTCACCTGTAACATCTTTAATATGAATGTCGAATACCCTTGTATGGTATTTCTTCAGATCTTCTACAGGGTCTTTGCCGTTACGGGTGTCGTGACCAATGTCGAGACACATACCAATACGTGCATCCAGATCTTTTACATTTTCCCATACATCATCAGCATCTGGATAAAGGTCAATATCAGGACCGTGCAGATGAATGGCATAGTGCATGTCATACTCCTTCACTTTCTTGTCAACATAAGGCAGCAGTTCGTAATTAGGGACTCCGACAATTAGTTTAACGCCAACACGTTTTGCATATTCAAAAGCGTTGTCAATCTCTTTCTCGGATTTCATGTATATTGGGCCGACTGCATAACCTTTTACTCCTTTTGATGCGAGCTTTGTATGAAAGTTTGCGATTTCATTTTCGTTACTGTTTAGCGGAAGGTGAAAATCTTTTATACACAGATATTTGACATCGCATTTCTGCATCATATCCAATGTTTGGTCCAGATTAAAATTTCTAAAAGAATAACCGGCCATACCGATATTGAACTTTTCGTTTGTTTCAGGAGCAGGTTGCGGGTTAGGTCTGTTTTGTGCTGATATAGCAAGAGATATTAATAATCCCGTGATAATGAGAATTCTTTTCATGACTGAAAATGGTTTTTAAGATTGTTAAGAGTATAAAGGTAATATTTTTTTGTGAAAATCTTTTAACTTTGCATATAAATGAACTATCAGAGATGAACTTTCCAGACGATTTTTTAAATTCAATCCGGCCGTTGCTAAAGGATCAGACTGATCTTTTTTTGAGTGCACTGACTGAAGTGCCTCCCGTTAGTGTTCGTCTTAATCCGCTTAAATCTGAAAGCTCCCATTTAGAGTTTCAGGAAGTGGGAGAACGAGTGCCATGGTCTGATTGGGGCTATTATCTTGAGAAACGTCCGTCATTCACATTTGATCCCTTGTTTCACAGCGGTATGTATTATGTTCAGGAAGCCTCTTCGATGTTTATAGAATATGTCGTCAGGCAGCTGTTTGATAAGCCTGTCAACTGTCTTGATCTTTGCGCTGCACCGGGCGGAAAATCTGTAAGCTTGCTCTCTGCATTACCTGAGGGAAGTTTTCTGACTGCAAACGAGATAATACGTCAACGCTCAAATATACTGTCGGAGAATATTATTAAGCATGGGTATGCCAATACTCTGGTTACCAATAACGAACCAAAGGATTTTGCTGTTTTTGAGAATTTTTTTGATCTGATACTGATAGATGCGCCATGTTCAGGTGAAGGAATGTTCAGAAAAGATGAGGTGGCTGTCAGGGAATGGTCGCCGGAAAACGTTGTTATGTGTACTGCACGCCAAAAAGATATTTTATCTGATATATGGCCTGCGCTAAAACCTGGAGGTATTCTGATTTACAGTACTTGTACCTACAACACTTCAGAAAACGAAGTGAATGCTTTATGGGCAGCTGATGAGTTGAGTGCGGAATTTGTTGAAATTGATACTGAAAGCGGGTGGGGGATATCTCCTTCTTTTGACGATAATGTTAAAGCCTATCGTTTTTTTCCTCATAAAACTAAAGGTGAAGGATTGTTTGTGACTGTTTTAAGAAAAGAAGAGTTTAGCGTTACTAATCATGATCAGTATACCCAAAAGCGAAGCAGGAAAAATAAAAAGTGTCCTTCTCAGTTTGTAAAAGAGACTTCTGTTTACAGGAACTATTTAATTAATCCTGACGACTTTGATTTTATTCAGGATAAAAACCGCATAATAGCAATTCCTAAGCAGCACTCAGCTGCTATGTTAACTTTAAAAGATTCTTTGAAAACTGTTTCAATCGGAATTGAACTGGGTGAAATAAAAGGTAAAGACTTTATCCCGTCTCATTCTTTGGCAATGAGCTGTGAACTCAACAGGGATGCTTTCGTGACCAGAGAATTGACTTATGATGAGGCAATTGCTTATCTTCGCAGAGAGGCAATAAATATACCGGATGCACCTAAAGGGTTCGTACTGCTTACGTATAAAGATAAACCACTTGGCTTCGTGAAAAATATAGGAAATCGTGCAAATAATCTCTATCCAAACGAATGGCGAATAAGAACATAGTCAGTCGGTCACTCACAATTGTGTTTGTTGTATTAGCGATAATTACAGCCCTTTTGTCGTTGATTTTTTCAAACCTGATGGTGAATGAACTTGCTGCAGAAGAACGTAATAATCTGGAAGTGTGGGCTCTGGCAACAGAATCTATGATGTCTGAAGTGACAGATGCTGAGCTGGTGTTAACTATTTTACAAAGCAATACAACCATTCCCGTTATTATGTATGACAGGAGTATACAAAGGATTGAGTCGCACAATATCAAATTACCTAAAGAAAATGAAGAGTCTTTTCTGTTAGATAAAATTGAGAAGTTTAAACGAAAACATGAACCGATAGTGTTGAGTGAGATGAATCAGATACTCTACTATGATGATTCATATATTCTTAAACGACTGCAACTTTATCCTTATCTTCAACTTATAGTTATTGCTCTGTTTATCGGATTGGCATTCCTCACGCTAAACCACTCTCAGCGTGCTGAGAAAAACAGGGTATGGGTAGGTTTATCAAAAGAAACGGCACACCAGCTGGGCACACCTATTTCTTCATTAATGGCATGGTCGGAATATCTTAAACTAAAGGATCCGGATAACGTGTTACTTTCTGAAATTGACAAAGATACCGACAGATTACAAATGATTGCTGAAAGATTTTCTAAGATAGGTTCTGAGCCTGATCTTAAACCAGCAAATCTCCAGGATGTCGTGAAGAATTCACTTTCCTATATGGAAAAAAGGATTTCTGAACGGGTGTATCTAAAAGTGAGTTTTCCTGAACAACCAATTTATGTGATGATGAATGAACCTCTTTTTAGCTGGGTTGTAGAGAATCTTACTAAAAATGGTGTTGATGCCATGAAAGGTGAGGGTGAGATAGCATTTTCTATCACAGAAGACAATAAGCGTGTCTTTCTGGACGTGAAAGATAGCGGAAAAGGAATACCTAAATCAAAGTACAGGAAAATATTTTCTCCTGGATACACAACGAAAGAAAGAGGCTGGGGTTTAGGCCTATCGCTTGTTAAGCGAATAATTGAGGTGAATCATAAAGGCAGGATTTTTGTCAAACAATCCGAAGCAGGAAAAGGCACAACTTTCAGAATCATTCTAAAAAAAGCTGAATAATAATCTATTTCTAGGACTAGACACCTTGTATCGTCCATAGATCGCTTATAGATGCCTTATACATAGCTTATCTGTATATAAGCTATGTATAAGCGATCTTTGTACGAGGTCCTACTTATTGCAAATAATAAGACTGATCTTAATCTGTTCGGCATAAGCATACTTTTTTAGGAGATTTATCGAATATTCAACTGCCTCATCAAGTCCTTCACGACCCGAATACCCGTTAATCAGCATTAAAAGATGTGTGGTGTCGGGTGTGATTTTTGTTCTTTCTTCGTCACTGCTTGGGTTGCCTATACCACCAATTGAATCACGGTAAACAGGCAGTCCCTCTATATTCATAGTGCCACGGCCGATAGCTTCGAAAGGTTCATCTGCTTTGCCAACACCTAAACGTAGATCTCCCTCAATTTTATCTGCATCAAAACCGCCTATGGAGTATCCGGTTTTTAACGAAACCAGGTTTATTAAATCAACAAGAGTGTCAATCTGATAAAGTCCCTGCCCATTAAGCAATCTTCTGCATAAGGCTTCTCCCGAAGGTCTGTATCTGTTGGGATCTTTTCCCAGTTTTTTATAGACTTCACGTGTTGCATTTATTGCAGGTCGTTTTTTTATATCCGCCATTTTGTATGATGAGGAAAAATGATTGATGAATTCATCAATTTCAATCCATAGGTTTTCATTGAATTTTGTGTTCTTTACATTGCAATATATTGCAGCTAAATGAAAACCCGGGCACACTTCTAAAATTTCCTCGCCTATTTCAATTTTCAGTTTCATAAGGACAAAGTTATCAAATCTTAAGTAAACAATCCAGAATCAGATATAAAGTGATGAATATTTGAAAAATAACAACCATTTATTTGTCAAACTCTATTTCAATTCTTATATTTGCCTGAATTTTTGTTTTCATATGACTGACGAAAATAGTAAGTTACTCGTTGATCTGGAAGTGCGTATAAAACAGCTTCTGTTTTTATGTGATTCATTGAAAGATGAGAATGACAGATTAAAAACAGAGATAAGGCTGCGGCAGGATCACATTGATGAGGCCACAAAAAATCTAAAGGAGTTGAAAACAAAGTATGATAGTTTAAAAACAGTAAGGACAATAACAGCAGCGTCGGTTGACGTTGATACTGCTAAATTGAAACTATCTAAACTGGTGCGGGAAGTAGACAAATGCATAAATTTATTAAAATAGGATTTAAAAATTTATGTGATGGGGGACGAGAAATTTTTATTAACGTTAGAGGTAGCCGGCAGAAGGTATCCGTTGAAAGTGAAAAGGTCTGAAGAACAGGCTTTCCGAACTGCCGCTAAACAGATAGATATAAAAGTAAACCAATACCGTGTTGCATTTGGGGCAAACCCTAACTTAACAACACAAGATTTTATGGCA
>JAQVXD010000087.1 GCA_028709385.1 Fermentimonas sp. | reverse complement strand
CCGAAAAGTTACGGTTTACCTTCAGGCTCGGCACATTGCTGTTGTTTAGATGAAACGAAACAACGCCATTGTATGACTCCACGATGAAATCGGGCGTAATATTATTCATGACTGTTTGCAGGGTACCCCCCAGACTGTTACCCGGTTTCGGATTGAGGGTGACAATCTCATGGATGGCATCACGCAGGTCTTCCTCTGTAATGCCCATCTGTCGCATAATCTTGTCGTAATGTTTGCGTGAAAATTCATCAAAATAATCCGACAGGATCTTTTTTGCCTGTTTCACCGGATGTGTCGCTTCGTAACGATCCAGCTGAAGAAGGAGGCACTCCTGCAGATTGCGTGCACAAATGCCGGGAGGATCAAGATCCTGTATCTCATACATCACATCTTCCAGTTGAAGTGGAGTAGCTTCTATTTGCTGCTGAAACAGCAGGTCATCGGAAATAGATTGAAGGTCGCGCTGCAGATAACCGTTCTCATCGATATTGCCAATTATATATTCGGCAATCATCTGTTTGCGTTCATCCAGGTTCAATAACCCGATCTGTTCCAGCAGGAAGTCGTTGAGCGATTTATCATCATAGTTATTGTACTCGATAAAGCTTTGATCCCCTTTTTGGTTCGATCCGTTGAGACGGTAATCGGGAATGTCATCTTCTGAAAAATAATCTCCCAGAATAATCTCTTCCTGTGACAGATCACTCTCTTTTATTTCGGAATCTTCATTGTCCGGATCACCTGAAAGCTCATTTTCCCCAGCCTCCAATGCCGGATTCTCTTCTACCTCCTGCTTGATGCGGTCTTCCACTTCCACCGTGTTCAATTCCACCAGCTTTATCACCTGCATCTGCAGGGGAGAAAGTCGTTGTGTCTGTTTCAGTACCTGTTGCTGCTTTAGCGCCATTAATGTGTTTGTATACTGGTTAGTGATACAAAGATACTAATTTCTCTTATTCAAAAGAACAGTCATCATACCCTGCCTTACAGGTGAGCGGGGCAAGTGCGTATGCATCATACTCATCGTACGCGGGACCGGGTTTTCCGTTGATCACCACTACACGGTCGGCACGCACCCTGTCACCGTTGTCCAGAAAAAGAAAAATACCTTCTCGATCTACTTCTGCAGTTTTGAGAATCTTGCCGCGACACTCTTCCAGTTCGGGTTCGTCTGTATATGCAAAGTAGATGATTCTCGACTCTTTTTTAACCATTTCCTGCTCAAACAACTCAAAATAGACGGGATCAATGGGCATATATGCTGTTTTCATACAATTTTTATTTTTTTATCACGTAGCGCCTCCACATTTTAAACTTCTCGTGATCTTCATATTTAAAACAATTCGTTGCAGAATAGGTTCAACATTGCTTTGCACATGCCACCGGATGTAGTGTGTATTTAGTGGTCAACAAATACAGGAGAGTGATTACTTTTTAAAACTTTTTATTACCTTTGAAACGTCAACAATGCATAAAATAAAGATCACAATGATATTCAAATTTCTAATTCTATCGGATGAGGCTGAGAAATTCAAAAGAGAAATTAAAATTGATGCAGACAACACTTTTTTGGATTTCTACCAGGCCATTATTGATTGCACCGGATTTAGTAATAAAGAGATGGCATCTTTTTTCCTTTGCGATGAAAAGTGGCGGAAAAAGGAAGAGATTACCCTTGTGGAGATGGATACAAATTCAGATGAAGACTCGCTGACCATGGACGCCTGCATCCTGAGCGACTATCTGGAAGATGAAAAACAGAAGCTGATGTTTGTATTCGATTATCTTACCGAGAGAGCATTGTTTATTGAATTGGCGGAAGTGATACCGGGCAAGAGCCTGCAAAAAGCAGTCTGTACCTTGTCGGTGGGCGAACCTCCAAAACAGGTGATGCACATTGAAGAACTGAAAATGGAAAGCGGAGGCATCGACCTTGGCGAAACTTTCTACGGTGACGAAAGCTTTGAAATGGACGAGTTGGACAAAGAAGGGTTCGAAGGGCTCGACGATTTACCTGTAGAAACAGACAGCAGCGATCTGTATTGAATCCTGAGTGGCTCAGTGAAAGAAATTACCATAATAAATCAACAGCGTATTCATTCTGCAAATCATACACTTCTTGTACTACTGGGACCCACCGCTGTAGGTAAAACAATGTGTAGCCTCCAACTTGCCGAACAGCTGAAATGTCCCATATTGTCTGCCGACTCCCGCCAGATATACAGAGGCATGGCCATAGCAACAGCGGCGCCCTCCATCGCAGAGTTAGAACGGGTGGAACATCACTTTGTGGGAATCCTGGAACCTGAAGCATACTATAGTGCCAGCGAATATGAACAGCATGTGCTCTCTCTGCTCGACAAATTATTCGTGCAACACCCTGTTGTAATTCTTGCGGGTGGTTCCATGATGTATATTGATGCAGTCTGCAAGGGCATCGATGATATTCCCACCATTGACGAAACACTTCGTGAAGAACTCTTCCAGCTTTACAGGAAAGAGGGACTTGACCCGATCAGGCAACAGTTGAAAATACTGGATCCCCTGTTTTACGACGAAGTAGATCTGAAAAATCCAAAACGGGTGATACATGCCCTGGAGGTGTGCCTTATGGCAGGAAAACCATACTCCTCCCTTCGCACAAACCTTAAGAAGGAACGTCCTTTCCGAATTGTAAAGGTTGGTTTCACCCGGGAACGCAATGATCTGTATGAGAGAATTAACCGGCGCGTAGACCTGATGATGGAAGAGGGGTTGCTCGAAGAGGCAAGGGGATTTTATGGAAGACGTCATTTGAATTCACTGAACACGGTGGGATATAAAGAGCTTTTCGATTATTTCGATGGTAACTGTTCGCTTGAATTTGCAGTAGATAAAATAAAACAACACTCCCGAAACTATGCCCGCAAGCAACTTAGCTGGTTCAGAAAAGACAGGGAGATTCACTGGATTAATCTATCTATTGAAAACAACTATGTAATTAACGAAATACTTTCTTTCACTGAAAACATTTAAGTTGATTTAATTTGTCTAACCTTTAAAAAATCCAATTTTCTTTTGTTAAAAAAACTATTCATTTGCCCGATTTAAGACAAACTGCCTATCTTAAAAAGTATCTTTCCCAAAAATGAGGCAGGAGCTGATTTTTACTTATTTTCATCCTTCTGAGGTTGAATCCAACAGCCAGCATTACAAAACTCATTTCCGGTAATAATCTTGATATAACTATACCATTTTGAAATAAAATTCAAAATGGTATAGTTATATCAAGATTCAATTTGGTGAAATATACGTTCTATTCCCAGCCTGGATTTTGTTCTAATTTTGAATTTAGAGTAATCTCATTGATAGGGATATAATCCAGATAATCTCTGTTTGGATTAAAACCATAACCCGAAGGAAGACCTTTTTTTAAAGGGTCTAACCTGCCAGACTCATCAATAGGGATATTAATTTTAGTGGTACCCCAGTCAGTTTGACTAAACGGATATCCTTTTGGACGTTTACCTTTAATTAGGTTATGGCCTGCCCATCTAAATAAGTCCATTGTCCTGAACCCTTCCGTTGCCAATTCCACCGCCCTTTCGCGTCGTATTTCGTAAAGCTCGTTTGTCAGCGTATAGCCGAAATCAGCGTAAGAAGACCTATTAGGATCTACATTATCTTTATTGAAGTTTGGCATACCAGCACGTCTGCGTAAAATATTTAAAGATTTATTGTAATCGACAGGTTCGCCAAGTTCTGCCTTAGCTTCAGCATAGTTCAACAACACCTCGGCAAAACGAAAAATTATACCTCCTGTATTTCCTAAAGTTCCAGTTGGTCCACCAGCAGTTGCACTATATGGATTTACACCTTTCCTCATTTGGAATCCCGTTCCGTTAAATCCATTTCCGCTTTGATTGAGCGCCGGGTTACTAAAATATTTGGGCTGACCATTTACATTATTAACATTATCTGATAAGAGTGCTCCGGGTATCCAAATAGTTTGACTTAGCCTGGCATCAACTGCATCTCCCAATGCTATCAAAAATGCTCTACCTTTTTGGGTACTTATTAGCTCATCATAATTTATGGGTTCTCCATTCTTACTTAAATAATTGCGTGCTAAGTTTTCAGTAAGACCTATAGTAGCAGTAAAACCTGAGACAAAAGGCTGAAATTGATTTCCAAGGCCTAAATCAACACTAAATTGTTTCCATAAAATTATTTCATTAACAGAGCTAAAATCTTCTTGA
>JAQVXD010000086.1 GCA_028709385.1 Fermentimonas sp. | reverse complement strand
ACATTTTAAACCAGTTGAACTTTTCCGGGGGTTTGATTATTTCTATTTCCATAATTACTGTGATTTAAATTAGAGCAAAGGTCAAACTCTTTTGCCTTATGCTTAACTAAGAAATAGCCTGATTTATATAAGCCTCTATCAGCAACAGTTCCGGCCCCTGGTAAAATGGCTGTGCCATCAGCAATACATGTAAAATAACCTGAATTCATTTTACGAATAACTTTCATTCACATGGCTGTGCCGGCAGCATTACATGAAAAGCACCGGGATAAGCTTAAGCATGCCCCATTCCGCCAAGAGGCGGCAAAAACCCGAGATCGTTCTGAACACGAATAGAACCGTTATGTTGCTCAAACTTATCAATATTATCCTTCAGTGCCATCAACAACCGTTTAGCATGTTCAGGAGTGAGGATAATTCTCGATTTTACTTTTGCTTTTGGAACACCGGGGACGATGCGAATAAAATCAATAACAAACTCAGATGAGGAGTGGGCAATAACTGCAAGGTTAGAATATACACCCTGAGCTATCTCGTCGCTCAATTCAATTTGTATCTCGTTTTCTTTATTTAAATTTTCCATTATTGATTCGTATCAGGTTCATTTAACTTAGTTCTCTTCTCGCAATGGCATAAAACAAGCGAGAATTTCCCCTGCTCGTTTATATTAACGCTATCAGCGAAGTTAATATGTACAGCAAAGAAAAAGAAATTTTTGTTATCTGCAAAAAAACAGAAGATATTCTTAATAAATCTTTCACTATTTACTAAGAATATCTTTAATTGCGTTATGAATGCCTAAAACATGCTTATACCCTATTACTATACTTAGTTGGGTATTCTCAATTCAATTCAGTTTGGCTATTATTTCATTAAGTGAATCTTTTGCATCGCCCAAAAGCAGATGAAGACCTTCGGTTCGTCTGTAGAGAGGGTTGTCTACACCTGCATACCCAGGGTTGAGGTCGTAATTGCAGATAAAAATCTCCTTGGCCTGATCAACATTCAGTACCGGCATGCCAAAGATGGGTGTATCCTTTGCTTCACGGGCAGCAGGATTTATTACATCATTAGCACCAATAACTATGGCAACATCTGTTGTAACAAAATCATCATTTACTGCATCCATTTCAAACAGTTTTTCGTAGGGAACATCAGCTTCAGCAAGAAGTACGTTCATATGACCGGGCATACGTCCGGCTACAGGATGAATAGCATACTTGACTTCGGCACCGTTAGCCTCCAGAATGTCGGCAAGCTGGCGTACCAGGTGTTGAGCCTGAGCAAGTGCCATACCGTAACCGGGTACAATAATTACAGATTTTGCCGATTTCAATATCTCTTCGGTTGTTTTTTCTGACACCTCCACAGATGCCACCTCTATGGGTTCATGTTCATCATTGCCAGGAACCGCGGCACCAGTAATAACATCATGAGATAAGCCAATCTGATCAGGGATCTTTCCTGTAACCGCTATTTTTCCAGTAACCGATGTCTTGCCGGTGAGAATATCTTTCAGGCTCCGGTTCATTGCCCTGCACATAATCTGTGTAAGCAAAAGCCCTGAAGCCCCTACAATACCACCCACTGAGACAAGCAAGAGATCGCTGACCGCCATACCGGCAATGGCACCTGCAACACCGCTCAACGAGTTTAGCAAAGATATGGTTATGGGCATATCGGCACCCCCAACCCTAATGGCAAAAGCATATCCGAAAAGTAAGCTTACAATAATACTTACAACCAACGCTATCTCCACACCGAAGGAAATATTTTTCGAAAAAGCGGAAAAGATAGCTGTCATTATCAGAACAATCAGACTGAAGTTCAATATTGCAGAATGATTTTTCCAGATCACTGGCTTCTGAGGCAGAAGCTTATGAAGTTTGCCTGCTGCCACCAGGCTTCCGGTAAGAGTAACCAGGCCTATTATAATTGCCAGTACAGATGTTACATTAACAAAAACCAGATACTCTCCAGCTATAATTCCTATACCCAGGAGAGAGAGTATGCCCACCAGAGCAGAAGCAAGCCCCCCTACACCGTTGAACAACGCAACAAGCTGAGGCATCTGTATCATTTTTACCCTCACGGCAAATGCACCTCCAATGAGAACACCTACCAGCATAAAAAGATAAATACTCCACGACTCTAGAATATTATTGAAGAGTAATGTGACTATAATAGCTAAAAAAACGCTAAAAGCGCTAATCAGATTTCCAGCGACAGCCGTCTTAACTCTGCTCATCAGCGAAATACCTAACAAAACGGCAACAGACAACAGTGCACAGATGATGATATAAACAGTACTGCTCATAATTTTTTCTTCTTTTTATCAAACATTTTAAGCATTCTGTGAGTCACTCCAAAACCGCCCACCACATTCACCGTCGCAGCAATAATGGCTATACCGCCTAACAATTGCCCCAACAGCCTACCTCCGCTGTCAACAGCTATAAGAGACAACCCTACTGCAGCCACTGCTCCAAGAAGGGTGATGCCCGACAATGCATTCATGCCTGACATCAAAGGGGTGTGCAGCAGGCTGGGTACATTTTTAATAATCAGGTAACCCACAACTGATGCGGCAATAAAAACCAGTACTAAAAAGATTGGATTCATAATTTTTCAACTGTTTAAAATGTAATTAAGCATCTGCTTAACCGCTAATGCATTTTTGATGTATATAACTTTTTTTGAATATTATAATCCCATAGCTTCACGTGCGCCCTCATGTACTACCTCGTGGTTATGAGTCACCAGAATCGATCCTGTTATCTCATCTTTAAGATCAAGCACTATCTGACCCTCTTTAATAAGATAATTCACCAGATTATAAACATTATTTGCAAACATCCAGGTGGAGCTTGCAGGAATTAAGCCGGGAATATTTTTTATGCCACCAATGGTCACATTGTGTTTCACCTCCTTTGTTCCGGCAGGGGTGATCTCGCAGTTCCCCCCCTGGTCTATTGAGATGTCAACTATTACAGAACCCTTCTTCATCTCTTTCACCATATTTTCAGTGATGAGTATTGGAGCTACCTTGCCGGGTATCAGCGCACTAAGAAAGATGATATCCATCTCACATAGTACTTTACTCAACGTCTCTCTTTCCTTCTGTATCCACTCTTCTGATAGCTTTTTAGCATACCCCCCTTCACCCATAGCCTTCTCAGCAGGTACACCCGAATCAATCACTTTGGCGCCAAGGCTCTTAGCTTGCTCATTTGCAGCGGGACGGATATCCATGGCATAGGTTACCGCACCCAGCCTCTTAGCAGTTGCCAGAGCCTGTAATCCCGCTACCCCTGCACCTATAACGAGTACATTGGCAGGTTTAAGCATTCCCACAGCTGTGAACATTTGCGGCATAAAGCAGGGAAGGTCATTTGCAGCCATTATCATTCCCTTATATCCGGCACACGTGCTCATTGAGGTGAGAGCATCCATATGCTGTGCCCTCGATATACGCGGAATACCATCAAGAGTAAGGCTCGTCACACCTGCTCCGGCAAGTTTTTTCACCATCTCATGATTTCCGGGAGAGGCAGGATGTATAAAGGTGATGAGATACTGTCCCCGGTGCATCATATCCACTTCGTGCCTGTTTTCTTTTTCGTTGAACAGCGGTTCTTTTACTTTCAGAATAAGGTCGGCTCTTTTAAATAGTTGCTTCGGGCCGGGGATCAGTTCAGCCCCTACGCCTGCATATTGCTCATCATAATAGTGGGAATTTTCTCCTGCTCCGGTTTCCACAAGGACCGTTAACCCATCCTTAACAAATTTTTTCACGGTTTCTGGAGTTGCAGCAACACGGGCTTCACCCCGCATAATCTCTTTAGGTATTCCTATAATCATAATAACTAAATTGTAAGTTAAAGTAAAATAATATTAGAATAAGTGATAGTTAACTTGAAAGATATTGTCCTCAACTGAATAATGATCTGTAAGCTGACTTATCGAAAGACAAAAATAGCAAAAATAATTTGTTTAACAACCGTTTTTGGTAATTATCAATCAGATGGATTTTGTTTTTTTCACCACCTGATAATCATTTTTAAACACTCTTTCGGATTATAATTTCTCTAATTACAGATTTAATCGTATTTTTGTGATAATATTTTGATAATTCTTAAAAATAAAAAACAATTAGTACAATGGTAAGTTATAAAGAATTGGGTCTTGTAAACTCAAGAGGGCTTTTTAAAAAAGCTATTGATGGCGGATATGCTATCCCCGCTTTTAATTTCAACAA
>JAQVXD010000085.1 GCA_028709385.1 Fermentimonas sp. | reverse complement strand
TAGAGTCATACAGAAGCATGAAACAAGCAGAACGGATTATCAACGAATTGAAACAGTCAAGGATTCTATTCGAGTTTCAACTGGAACAATTGAATCTTCAGAACGAAGCGGATCTGAAGTTGATCAATCATTCATCCGGATTACTGAATTCGACTCAACAGGAACAGTACGACGCATACAGGAAACGTGGCGGGACCGACAGCGAATCGACCTGGTTGCAGAAGAGCGATCTGGACGAACTGTTTCCGTAAAAAATACAGATCAGCAGATCACCATTCGAGATACAACTTCAACAATAACAAATGAAGTCAAAGAAGTCAATACAGATTCCCGTCCCATTCAAGGCTTAGAATGGTTTTGGGTAGTGCTCTCCGGAGTACTTGTTTTAACGGTAATAATTTACATAATATATAACAGAATTAAATAATGGCAATCATTCAAAAACCCGACGCACTCTCACTCTCCGGCAACATGAAGAAATTCATAATTTCGTCGGGCAGTCAGATTGCGTTCAAGCTTTCCGATGGAACCACTACTCTGCTCGAAGCATCTTATGAGCCAGGTCCAGATGGTCGTGCCACTATCGATGTCAAAGATATCGTCGAGAGCCGTTTGTCTTACATTATATCTCATGCTGATTTCTATGAGCAGACAAGTATTGTCAAAACATTTACTGCCATCATCGACGGTGCCAGTGTAGAATTCAGAGTTATTCGCGGAGGTATCGCAAATTTGGCCGACACATCCTCAAACTGGTTACGTGACAATTTTCTCACCTGGCAACCTACAAACAAAAAAGTTACTTACTATTCTCCTGAATGGCTCACATATTACGCTCAGGAAGCATGCAGTATAAAACTGAAGGCCACTTTCCCGGACGCTGGACAAACACTTATTACCTTGGGCTCATGCGATTCCGGGAAAGCCTTCACTTGCAATCTTCAGTATGCCATTGTAGCCGGTTTACTTGGTCAGACATATCCCACACATTTCGATGTTTGGGTTGAGAATAGTATCGGCACCCGTCTAACCTACATACAAAGATATCTCTACAGTAAGCCCAAAACAGAGGCAGAGCAGTGGTTCCTGTTCGAAAACTCCCTGGGCGGTCTCGATACATTCAGAGCTTCAGGCGATACAGATTTCACGGGCGATCATGATCATAAGTTGTCATCCACTGACAATATTTCAAAAGAATATCAGGTCAACACCGAACGTTCTTACAATCAAAACACCGGATACTTAGACGAATATGAACGCCGCTGGCTTCTCGATCTCTTCCCGGCCATTCAAAAATACATCTATCATATCTCAGCTATCCGACCGATAGTTGTTACCGACAGTGATGTTAAATATTCAGCTGTAACCCTTCCGTCAGAATACAATTTCACATATCGTTTCACAAAAGACAGCGAAGCAACATACCTCAATCTTATCCGAAACCTTGACCAGATTCCGGAAAGTATAACCATACCTGACATCTCTTCGCCGGATTTTCATTTACCCCCTCGGTTGTCTGAGTACCCGAGAGTACCACTTCACGAGGGGGTAATTATTCCTGCTTTCGATCCTCATGACAACGAGACGCCGAAAGTGACAACTGTAGGTGCACTTTTACAGGCTGCAGTTTTCGAAGTTTTTCAAAAAATAGAAGCTGGGGAAGGCGGCGGTGAGTTGGTAAACATCATTAGGTCTAACTCCATAGAAGAGGCTTCTGATTTCAGTGTGTTTTCATCACTCCGAACATTGTATGAAATAGAGAAGTATATTAATGAACATTCTTCAGAGAAGTATATTTCGAAGATTCATGATGATATAGCTCAAGGGTTAATAAGATTCTTGGCAGGGTTGGAAATTGGGGAATTTATTCCTGGCATGTTTGGTGGCAAAGGTGCCAGGATAGACAAAGACGGGAATATTGAGGCAACATCATTGCGTTTAAGGGCTTTGCTGGAGGTTCCTGAGCTAAGATATAACAGGCTTACTGCAGTTGGTGATGAATTTATTCTAACTCCCGGAGTGCTAATTGAATCAGTTGAACAAACTGCTGGAAGAAGTTATACTTTAAATATTAAGTTAGAAGAAGGAGATGTGATTCCTTACGATGCAGGGACACTAGTTAAAGGAATTTTCCACCATACAAATGGCTTTGGAACATCTTGCTTGAGAGTGGAAGAGGTTGGCCAAACATTTATTAAGGTTACACTTGTAAATGATATAGATACACCTTCCGGTTATAATCTACCACCCCAGCCATTTATGAATATTTCGAGAGTTGGCCATGTCTCAGATCCTGATCAACAGCGATATATGGTTTTTTCATCCAAGCTTGGTGGTTTTCAGCTTTTTGATGGGGCTACAACATTTTTAAATAAACAGCTTGTCGCTTCTTTTGATACTGCACAGTCTTTTAAAAGTCTATACAGTTCACTTCCATTGCGTGAAGGTCTCCCATATTTATATGCAGCCGGAATAGTAACTCAGGATATAATCAGAGTTGACTATCAGGGAAAACGTGTTCGGGAAATTAATGATAAAGGTTCATGGCAACTAGGTGTCACCTATTATAACAACGACGAAAGAGGCACAGATGATGTATGGCATTTAGGCTGCAGATGGCGATGCTTCTCTGCAAGTACAACTGAAGAGCCTTCCTGGACTTCAGCTACATGGTACATGATCGAGGGAAGGTCTGACGTCCGTATGGAGTTTGACAGCTCTGCAGGTTATGCTTTCACTCGAGGAAACGTGAATACAGACATTACGCCTGTTGTTTTTATTGGTAATGCAAATGTTTCTGCTAATATAGTGGCAGAGCAATGGAAGTGGCTTCGTGAAAGCGGAGATCCAACGGCAGATCTTGTCTGGAATACTGAACACGCTGGTATTCGAGTGCTACTGCTTAGAAATGAAGATATGGGTGTAAATTGGAGCAAAACAAATCCTGTTCGATTTATTTGCGAGGCAACCTATCCTGCTTCAAGTATTAACCCGATCACTAATTATTTGGAAGTATGAAATTAAATCAAACAAGGATAACTGTTTTAGATTCAGAGGATCCTCTTAATGTCACATCGTCAGTTAATGTAGCAGGTGGTGGGCTTGTTCAGTTTTTTGATGGAGTTAATTATACTCCAAATCGTGAAGGGACAGTTTCATCTCCAATAGTTCTGACACATAATGTCAATGCAGCAACAATGAGCGGATCTCCGTTAGCAATTTCATATACCACCCTATTTTATGAAAATGATATTTTGATAGATGCTGCAAATGCTAAATATGAATTAATAGGCACGAATGGACTGAAAGTAAAAAAGAATGTTGCAGGAGGAACTTCAATAGTTATAAAAGCAATTTCAAAATTTGTTCATTCAGCTAAATTATACGAAAGGATAAATACTGTTACTCTTAGGACTATTATCAAAGCAGAGCCGATGTATCAGCTTAATCTTTCCAAGCGTGGAGTTGTATATTTTGATGCATACCGAAACCCAAACACATCAACAGAAGTCTATTTAATATTGAAAAAGGGAGACACTCTCATACAGAGTCTTCTCTCAAAAGGTTACGAAATCAAGTGGCTCAATTCAGCAGGTTTGGATATAGAAGCTAACGAGTTGTATGTTGATACTATTCCTGCAGGCAGAGAGGCAATCACGGTTGATAAAACATATATCGATCATGAACTGATAAAGTGCGAGGTCTGGAAAGATGGCAAGCTGTTGGCAAGCGATACAGTCACATTTGTACGTAGATTTAATCCTTATAGGACTGATGTTCGAATACCAGAGCTGCCTATACAGGCAGGTGTAACTACACTTAATTGTTCTGTAATTATAACTGATATCCTTGGGAATATTGATGTAGATACAGCATTCCTGGTTACATGGTTAGTTAGTGATAATGGTGTTGAGCGACAGGTTGCTACAGGTGCATCTGTTCAAATACCTATATCTTCAATTAACCTGAAAGCATCGGATCTAACCATATACCCTGATGTCAAACAGCGGAGGGCATTTGCTGCACTTACGGTAGACGATAATGGAGAAGAGGCTCTGCTCACAGATGATCTTGATAATGTATTAACAGTAGAAACTTATGGAGCTTAAAATATGGAAAGATACTTTTTAATTAATAAAGAAATGGCAGCACGTGCCGCACTGGATGAAACATTGAGAACTGAAATTGATGATAAATTACTATTGTCTGAAAAAGATATACGTAATATCACACTTACAATTGATGAAAAAGTAGCTGCTGTTG
>JAQVXD010000001.1 GCA_028709385.1 Fermentimonas sp. | reverse complement strand
AACTGGTTCCTGAGATTGCACAAGAACCGGATTATCATTCTGCAATCAACTCGATAGTGTAGTTTGTTTCATGAAGATTGTGTTAACAAGGGAGGTCTGCGAAGTGATTCGCGGACCTTTCGCTTTTTAATATCTTTTGAGTCACCGTAAACAATACAGTTGTATATACTGTTTAAGAAGCAGTATATTAATTTAATATTTATAAAAATGAAGAAAATTATCGGTGCAATTCTTATTATTGGAGCCTTGGTACTGGGATACCTGGGGATAAACGATCTAAGTTCAAGTTCTACCTCTGTAGATATTATGGGGTTGGAAATTACTGCTGAGGACAATAGTGCAAAAGAGATGGCTTATGTGAAGATAGGACTTGGCGTTGTTGCTTTAATTGCAGGAGTTTATCTTGTTGGTAAAAAGTTCAAGTAACAGTAATTGAGGAATTAATACTTTTAATCTAAGTTTCTTTTTCCTAAATTTGTACTTTCAATTACAGATAACACTTTCAACCCCTCATGGTAAAAAGAAAAAGGAAAAGAACTACAGTATCCAAAAAAAAACGCACAGCCTGGCTTGACTTATTCAAAAGTGAACGTACTCACTTTATCCTGGGAGTGATTGTGGCTTTTGCCGGTATCTTCATGTTACTGGCAATAATATCATTCTTTTTTACCGGTGCAGCCGATCAAAGCAAGATACTCAATATGTCTTTCTGGCAGCTTATCCGCTCATCCTCTGTTGAAGTGGATAACTGGACCGGTGCCGGCGGTGCATTTATAGCTGAAAGACTTGTAAATGACTGGTACGGCATATTCTCAGCTCTAATACCCATTTTCTTTATTTATATCGGCCTGCGGCTTATGCGGGTCTCTGATTTCTCATTTATTAAGGCACTTTTTATAACTGCATTCGGAATAATATGCGGTTCAATAACAAGCGCATTTGTTCTGGATAACATTTTACCTGATTCACACGTAAAATGGGGAGGTGCTCACGGAATAGAAATCGAAAAGTTTCTGGAAAGCAGTATTGGCTGGCCGGGAATAGTTCTGCTCATTATTCTTTTTATTGTTATTATTGTGATAACAGTCAGAAGAAGCAATATGTACAAGATTCAGCAAACACTTGTAGAGAGCAAACCCTCTTTTAAAAAATTTGATGAACCTGAAGAGCCTGAAATAAAAAGTATTTCTGATCTGCCTGTAAAAGAAAAGAAACCAAACATTTTAACCCGACTGTTTAACAAGGCTAAAGAAAGACTTTCTTCGAATAATATTTCCCCCACGCAGGAAGAATCTACGGTTGCTCAAGAAACTGCTGCAACGGCTGCTGTTTCCAACCCAAAATCAAAAGAGAGTTTAACACCATCACAGAAAGTGAAGTCTGACGATGACTTTGAGATTATCATCCCCAAGGATGAGGATACGGACACTGTTCTTAAAGATGGTGAAAACAGCAGGGACAAGCGTCTGTCAGATAGCACCAACCCAGACAAGCAGGAAGCTTATGACCCAAGAAAGGATCTCTCTACGTTTAAGTTTCCTACACTCGACCTGCTAAAAGTATACAATACCGGTGACCGGGGCATTAATATGGCTGAGCAGAATGAGAATAAAGACAGAATCATCTCAACGCTCAGAAACTATGGTATTGAAATAACATCAATAAAGGCAACCGTTGGTCCAACCATAACCCTGTATGAAATTGTTCCTCAGGCAGGTGTCAGAATCTCCAAGATCAGAAACCTGGAAGATGATATTGCACTGAGTTTATCGGCCCTCGGAATACGCATCATTGCCCCAATGCCGGGTAAGGGAACTGTAGGTATTGAGGTGCCAAACAAAGAACCGCAGATTGTATCAATGCATTCTGTATTATCATCCAAACGCTATCAGGAGTGCGATTATGAGCTGCCTGTTGCTTTGGGTAAAACAATTACCAACGAAGTATTTATATTCGATCTCACCAAGATGCCTCACCTTCTAGTGGCGGGTGCCACGGGCCAGGGTAAGTCTGTGGGACTAAACGCAATCATCACTTCCCTGCTCTACAAAATGCATCCTGCAGAGATGAAGATGGTTCTGATAGATCCAAAGATGGTGGAATTCAATATCTATTCCATTATTGAAAATCACTATCTGGCTAAACTTCCTGACGAGGAAAAACCTATTATTACTGATGTATCAAAGGTAACGCAAACTCTTAACTCACTCACAAAGGAGATGGACGACCGATACGAACTGCTTATGAAAGCTCATGTTCGTGCCATCAGGGAGTATAATGAGAAATTCATAAACAGGAGGCTAAATCCAAATAACGGTCACAGATACCTCCCTTATATAGTTGTCGTAATCGATGAGTTTGGCGACCTGATTATGACCGCGGGAAAAGAGATTGAGATGCCAATTGCACGTATTGCACAAAAAGCACGTGCTGTTGGGATACATATGATTATTGCCACTCAAAGACCAACCACAAATATTATCACAGGAACAATTAAGGCAAACTTCCCGGCCAGGATGGCTTTCCGTGTGACTTCACAGATAGACTCACGCACAATACTCGATATGAGTGGAGCTAATCAGCTGATTGGTCGCGGTGATATGCTATTTTCTCAGGGAAGTCTGCTGACACGTATTCAATGTGCTTTTGTTGATACTCCTGAACTTGACAACATAACCAAATTCATTGGCAAACAGCAGGGTTACGATTCGGCATATCCGCTGCCTGAAGTGGTTACAGAAGCCGAGACCGTTCCCGGTGCTGTTGATCTGAATGACAGGGATGTACTTTTTGAAGAAGCTGCACGATTGATTGTTGTACATCAGCAAGGTTCCACATCACTCATTCAGAGGAAGTTTTCCATTGGTTACAACCGTGCGGGGCGACTCATGGACCAGCTCGAAGCAGCAGGAATTGTTGGCGGTGCACAGGGCAGCAAGCCACGTGAAGTATTTATACAGGATGAGTACTCTCTTGAGAAGCTGCTGGATTCGTTGAATTAAACCGAAAGCCGGTTTTGCAGTCAATACCATATATTAATAAGAATCAATAATTTTAATCATATGAAACGATTAGCATCAATACTTTTAGTTTTATCTCTCACAGTTGCTGCAATTGCGCAGGACTCACCACAATCCAGAGCGATTCTTGATAAAACCCACTCAGGTTACATGTTATCTGACGGTATTAAGCTATCGTTCATATCCTCCGTAGGCGAAGCCGGAGCTAATGAGTTTGACTCTCAAAAAGGGGAAGCATATATTAAAGGTAATAAGTTCCGTCTTGAAATGGACGAGATGAATATCTGGTTCGACGGAACCACACAATGGGTATTGCTAAAAGATGTTGATGAGGTAAATATCAGTAACCCAACCGAAAGCGAACTGGCCTCTGTCAGTCCTCTTGCCCTGCTGGGAATATACAGAGAGGGGTATAATCTGAAAGCACCGGCAACAAAAACGGTTAACGGTAAGAATGTCAATTTTATAGAAATGACTCCTGTATCGGCAAACAGCGACATAAAAGCTATATCAGTTGCAATAGATAAAACTAATAACCGGCTTGTTCAGGTCGTCCTTACCATGAGTAATGATATTCTTACAAAAATAGATATCACTGATTATAATGAAAACTTCAAGTACAACGACAGTGAGTTTATTTTCAATAAAAACAGTTACCCCGGTGTTGAAATTGTTGATCTCAGGTAACAGATTTAACAATATATTTTCCGTTTAACATAAATAGATTAATGCTATATCTGTTTCATAAATAATGGAATAGTTGTATCTTTGAGTTAGAATAAACTATCAAAATAAAACAAATAACATGAATGAAAAAGTTCGCGTACTGATCCTTGGATCAGGACCGGCAGGTTATACCGCAGCAATATATGCAGCACGGGCTAACCTGAGCCCTGTACTTTATGAAGGTATGGAACCCGGTGGACAACTAACCACCACTACAGAGGTAGAAAACTATCCCGGTTACCCTGATGGTATCACAGGTCCTGAGATGATGGAAGATTTTAAAAAGCAGGCTCAGAAATATGGTACCACGGTATTATCGGGAAGAGCAACTGCAGTAGATTTTTCTTCCCGCCCACTGAAAGTGACTATTGATAACGAGAAGGTTGTTGAAGCTGATACTGTGATTATTTCCACCGGTGCAACAGCTAAGTATCTGGGACTTGAGGACGAGAAAAAATATGCAGGACAGGGTGTTTCTGCCTGCGCAACCTGCGACGGGTTCTTCTACAGGAAGAAACATGTTGCTGTTGTAGGCGGAGGAGACACTGCCTGTGAAGAGGCTACTTACCTTTCAGGACTTGCCGACAAAGTTTATATGATTGTTCGTAAGCCCTATCTGCGTGCTTCACAGATCATGCAGGACAGAGTTATGAATAATCCCAAGATTGAAATCCTGTTTGAGCATAACGCTGTTGGTCTTTTTGGTGATAACGGTGTTGAGGGTGCCCACCTTATTAAAAGAATGGGTGAAGCTGATGAGGAAAAAGTGGATATCAAAATAGACGGATTTTTCCTCGCCATCGGTCACACACCTAACACTGAAATATTTAAAGATTTCATAGAACTGGATAACGTAGGCTATATCAAAACCGAACATCCATACACAAGAACCAACGTTGAAGGTGTATTCGCCTGCGGAGACGTAGCAGACCCTATCTATCGTCAGGCTGTTACAGCAGCGGGCACAGGATGCCGTGCCGCCATGGATGCAGAACGCTATCTGAGCGAAAAAGGCTTGTAGTAATCATTTTTTGAGAAAACCATATATTAAAATGCCTCCGACTATTTAAGTCTGGGGCATTTTTTTTGTTTTTAAGGTATTTTTTTATTGTTCATCTTATATCTCTGATTTCTCATACGACTGTTTAAGTAGTGTTTTGGGTCTGTATCGGACTAACCAGACCTGAAGATCGCTTATACATAGCTTATCTGTATATAAGCTATCTATAAGGCATCTATAAGTGATCTTTGGGCGAGGTGCATGTCTAGTCCTGAAATAGGTAAATCAAACACAAATTAATGTGAATTAAAAACAGTATGATATAAGGTTATAATCACTTTCCTGTCTGCTTAAAATGACAATTCGTGTGTTAAGCCTTAAATGCCCAAACAAAATGTTTAAACCTGAATCATACAATCTTAGACTAACGACTATTTGTTAAAACTAATTCTTATGATAGAGTCTCAAAAATAAACAAAGCACATATTATCATAAATAATATTATTATTTTTTATTAGTACAAAGAATTATGTTAAACATATTTTATAAATAGGAATTTTTACGCTATTTTTGTGGCCATTTTTAATTTATACGTTCAATATTTTAAATATCATCTGACCCGGAAGACTCATAAATAAAACGAATAAACTTATAGCAAATTGATTATTTGACTAGTAATTAACTAAAAACGAGAGAATGAAATGAAAAAATGCAAACAAATTGGTTTTAGAGGCATTGCAACTCTTATATTGAGTTTCATCGCCTTAACAATCTCTGCGCAGACTGTTACCGTCAGTGGTACAATTACAGATGATACCGGTTTCGAAGTTATCGGAGCAACCGTTATCGTTGAAGGAGATGCGACTCGCGGTACTGTTACTGACATTGACGGTAATTATACGCTTACTGATGTACCTGCCAATGGCAGCCTGCAAATCAGTTATGTTGGTATGAGAACTCAGGTAGTTCCGGTAAACGGAAGAACTACTATTGATGTTTTGTTGATATCAGACACAGAGCTTCTTGATGAGGTTGTAGTTACAGGTTATGGTGGTGTTCAAAAAGCAAAAACCATGACTGCTTCGGCTACTAATGTAAATGTTGGTGAACTTGCACAACTACCTGTAGTATCTATTTCTGAAGGACTGGGCGGTAGAGTAACAGGTGTTATTACTCAGCAAGCTTCAGGTGCTCCTGGTGAAAACGTGAAGATTTGGATTCGTGGTGGTGCAAACATTTTGTATGTAATCGACGATGTTGTTATGGAAACTTCTCAGGGTAACGAGTTTTTTAACAGATTACGCCCTGATGATATAGCTTCAATGTCGATATTAAAAGATGCTTCTGCTACTGCTGTATACGGGCCTAGAGCGGCTAACGGTGTAGTTGTTATTGCAACTAAACGAGGCCAGGAAGGCGCTCCTATAATTACTGTGAATCAGAAAACATCACTTATGACTCCTTCTTATCGTTCAAAAGGAATGAGTTCATACGAATATGCACTTGTGCGTAATGAAGTTGCATTGGCAAGTTTTCAGGAAAGCCCTACTTTCAATAATACAGAGCTTTCTAAATACTACATGGGTGATCTTTGGCAAAAAGGTCACAATTACGATGATATTCGTAACCTAGTTAATGAAAGATATGGATTAGGATACACTGCTCAGGATATAACTGATCTGTTTGATCCTCTGAAAACACAGGGTGGCAATATTCAGGATTATTATTCGTCATACGACCCATGGGATATGTTTAATCACGTACAGCCTATGTCGCAGTCAAATATAAGTCTGCGTGGCGGTAGCGAAAGATTATCTTATTACTCAAGTTTGGGTTATATGAATCAGAAAGGTGTAAGTAAAAATTACAACTATAACCAGGTTAACTTCGTACTTAATACAGATGCATTCCTGCTGAAAGACAAAAGTCTTAAGTTCACATTCAACCTGAATGGTAACACAAGTAACAATGAAAAACCGGCCAGCGGTGAAGGTGTTTTCAATAACGCTATGTATGGCGACTGGATGCCTAAAAGACCGGCAGAATGGAGCACAGGACTTCCAAGAAAAGGATCTGTAGATGCACTTTTGAATACAGGTTTCAATAATACTGAAGCTTACAGGTTTCAGATGAACAGCTCACTTAAATGGTTTGTTCCGTATGTTGAAGGTTTATCTGCATCAGCAAGTTTAAACTTTACAACTTCGTACAACACAAACCGTCAGTTTAACCACGATCAGGAGAATGTTTATGACAATCCTTATGCTACTAGTTTTTCAAGCTACAACCCTGTGAATGCAAATATGTACCAGTACTGGTATAAATATAAACTGACAACAGGTATTTTCCAGCTTGATTACGCACGTTCTTTTGGTAAGCACAATCTTGCAGCAATGGCCAACTACCAGAGCCAGATTCGTCATGAAAACTGGACATCTGCAAAGAAAAGAGGATATCCTACAACACTTGCTCCACAGATTGATCTTGGAGCAGAAATGGTTTCAAATTCAGGAAATGCAACTGAATGGGGGTCTGCATCATATATAGGTCGTTTTACATATGACTATGACAATAAATACCTCTTCCAGTACAGTGCTAACTATAATGGATCATTAAGCTACAGTCCCGATAAACGCTGGGGGTATTTCCACGCTGCATCACTTGGATGGGTTATGACAGAAGAATCATGGTTTAAAGATCTTATAAACCCTGATATTGTAAACATGTTTAAAATACGTGGTGGCGTTGGATTAGTTGGTAATGAAGTTGGCAAGCCATTCTCATTCTTAACTCAGTACACACAGAACAGCGGCCGCATTCTATTTGGTGAAAATATGAATCCAAACGTTGGATGGGGAGTCAGTTCAATTGCAAGTGATTTACGCTGGTCAAGCAGTACACAGTATGGTGTAGGTTTGGATTACGGTTTCTTCAACGACAGGCTTAACGGTTCTGTTGATGCATTCCTTTATTTAAATAAAGGTGATGTTATGAATATGACTACTGAAATGATCCGTACTGATATTCTTGGTATGCCTAACATTCCTCAGATTAATGCTCCTTACTCAACTTCACGTAAGGGTGGATATGAATTCTCAGTTAACTGGCAAGATAAAATTGACCAGGTTGGATATCGCATAGGTGTTAATTACTCTTTCTGGGATGAGCGCACTACTCGTCACACTGGCCAGAGTTCAGACTACTGGTCACCTACTTTCGACGATATCGGCAGACGCTGGATGCATCCGGTTTACCCATACGGTCTTAAAACTGACGGTAAATTTGGTGACTGGAACGATATGTATAATTCATTCCTGCACTCAACACGTAATATGACTACAGGTACTGTTGCTCTTGTTGACTTAAACGGCGACGGCAGGGTAAATGACTACTACTTTTTTAATGTTCCCGGAACTACTCCTCTTACACAGTTTGGTGTATCTCTTGGAGCTGACTGGAAAGGATTCGATTTTGAATTATTCTTCCAGGGAGCAACAAATGTTTCAGGTGCTATGCCTTCACCAATGCGTAGTCAGCAGAGTTATATGTGGAACTACGGACAGTATGCTTTCCAGAATGCATATACTCCAAGCAACCCTGACGTAAATGCTGCATTACCAATTCCTGTTCCTGAAGGAAACGGCTGGGGATACAGTTATATTGATACATGGGCTTTTGATGCTTCTTACCTGAAACTCAAAAACATCAGTCTTCGTTATGACCTGAAGAGAAGTGTTTTGAAAAATGTTTCATATATTCAAGGAATGGACTTAAGTTTTGTAGTAACAAACGCATTTATTTGGACTAAAAAATCTTATCCTCTAAAAGGACTACAAGATCCCGAATTTATTACATCCGGTGCATCTATTTATAATAATAACGGAACGTTGGGCAGTTACCCTACACAGCGCTCTTATACTTTAGGGGTTACAGTAACATTATAAAAAAATCAGAGTAATATGAAATTGAAAATATATAGATTTATAATGGCTGGGATGTTCCTTGTATCGCTTATTGGAATCTCTACAGCTTGTGATCCACTTGGGATCGAACCAACCACACAGGTTGATGAGGGGCGCTTTTGGCAAAATCCTCAGCTGGCACGTTCTTATGTGAATAATTTTTATTTCTGGACACAAACTGCTTCAGGTGATACATTTCAATCTGAACAGTGGTCGGATAACGCACAGGGTAATGCCGAGCAAGACTGGAACACTTATCGCCAGGAATCATTCAACAAACGCCTGTATGATGAAAACAGCGGTATAATCGGATTCTCTGCACCTTGGAGCGATGCATACAAGAAAGTATACAATGTGAATCTTGGAATTGAAAAAATCAGTTCTTCAGATGCAATTTCAGAGAACTTAAAGAATCAGCTATTGGCTGAAAGTTATTTCTTCCGGGCTTTTATATACTTTGATATGATCAAATTCTGGGGAACGGTTCCTTATGTTGACAGAGCACTTACTATTGATGACGATACATATCTGCCTCAAAGTAAGCGTGAAGTAGTTTTTGATAATATACTTGCTGACTTAAACGAATCAATCAAATACTTCGAAGGTTTTGTGGGAAATTCTGAGGTTGGTATGATTAACAAAGACGTATCAAAAGCATTTATATCACGCGTAGCTTTGTATGCAGCCAATGCAGCTGATGCATCTGCAAAGAACCTGTATAAAGATGATCCAAAGGGATTATTTAAATTTGAAAAGAACTCACAACATTACTATCAGATTGCATATGATGCAGCTAATAGTTTGATTGGTAAATACAGTCTCGAAGAGAATTACGAAGACCTGTTTACTAGTCCTAATGCTCATATGAGTTCAGAATCAATCTGGCCTGTAATGTTTAAAGAAAATCAGAGAGGCGGATTTAACCCGACTTCTAAGAATGGTCCCGACCATTTATATTATGGTGGAACTGAAGATGCTTCTTATGCATGGAATATTCGCTCTGGTTTGTTCCCAACACAGGATTTAGTTGACTCATACTTACAGAAAGATGAAGTTGACGGAAAATGGAAAAACTGGTGGGAGACCTCACAGGCTAAAGCTATGGGAGTTACTATTAACGAAGATGGAGAAATTGAAGGTGAAAGCGCAAATTATCGCGACATGTACAAAAATCGTGACGAAAGATTCTACGCTACTGTAACCTACGACGGATCATATATGGGGCCTGAAGAGGAACCTTATATTATTCAGACTTGGATTGACAATACTAATCCTGCAGTTACACTAAAGTACAGTTCACTTCACACAGGATACAGATATCTTGACAGAATGGATGTTGCTCCTATGAACAGAGCATCAGCACAGACAATCACCGGTTATTATTCAAGAAAGTATTCTCAGTTTAATCAATTTAATAATGATGGTACTCTTAACTGGGGTCTTCAGCGCCAAACTACATTTTTTAATATCAGATACGCTGAAGTACTGTTAAATTGTGCTGAAGCAGGTATTAAACTTGGCAAAGCTGATGCTGTAAATCATATAAATGAAATCCGCAGAAGAGCTGGATTGGATGATTATACAGGTAATAATCTTTATGAAGAGATGAAATTACAACGCCGTTTGGAATTTGCATTTGAAGCACCTGGATTCCGTTACTTTGATCTTCTAAGATGGAGCGAAGCTGAAGGAAAAACAACTATTGAAGAATTAAATCAAGCTTCAAGAGGTATATGGATTTTCCGTAAAGGTGTAGAAAGTCAAATGGTAGGTGAAAACGGATATCCTGTTGAAGAGGGAGGTGAAGGTTATTTCACTCCTAAATTTGAAACTTTCAGAGTACCTTATTCAGTGTATGAAAGGAAATTCGACAACAGCAGATATTATTTTGTACCATTCTCTGCTACTACTTTGAAGGATTATACTCAATTGCAGCAGAATCCCGGATGGACTAACTTTATATATAATAACTAATAAAGATACAGCTATGTTGAAAAATAAATTATTTAAAAAAATATATACCGGAGCAACTCTGTTGTCTGCAGTTTGGTTTATGTCAAGCTGTGAGCAGGGACTCGTTTACGAAGAAGCTCCGGAAACAACTTATTCTCAGGTTGAAGCGACCAGACTGGACGTTAGATCAAGAGAGTTGTTTGAAAATCAAATCTATGCAGTGAACTGGGGACAATGGATTGAAAATTACATAAATACCCAGTTAATCGGCGATACAAACGGAAGCTGGACCAACAATACCGGTTCTGCTGTTACATTAAGCAATGGTCAGGTAGTACAACCGGGGGAAAAAGTAACAGGTTCAATTACTGAAGTAAGCGATGCTGCGGGTCCTGATGGAAAAGTATATGTAATGACAGCTTATGTAAAAGATCGGTCAACTTATAATACTGCAAATAAAGGGTTTCTTTTTGACGGTAGTAAATTCACAGGTGATTTTGCACTTGTGAATCCAGTAGATAATCGTTCAGAGAAGGTTACTCTCCCAGTAAGAAAGAATGAGATCATTGCTGAGATTGTATTAGTTAATCCCTTTGACTGTATTGTTGAGCCCGTAAACGGTGCTCCTGAACTTGGGAAACCGGGAGACTTTTCAGAACCTCACAGATATCTTGTGAAAAATATTGCTTATCTTCCCGCCGGAGTTAAACAATACACCCGATTGTATGAGGTTAGAATAGTATTCTATCCTGTTTAATAATATTTTTTTTAATATAAGGGTGAGCGTTTAAGTTCACCCTTTTTTATATATATCCTATTATGAAACTAGTTTTACATATTTTAATTATCACTATAATATTTCCTTTATTCGCTTCAGCACAGGAGATAAAAGACAACTCCAAATATTTGTTTGAAGAATTTCAGGATGCTTATATCTACTACAAAGATGGCCGTGTATTTGCTGTTCCTGTGAATTTCGATCTGGAAAAGGGAATATATGTTTTTATTGACAATGCCACTAAAGAAGTAAATGAGTTTACTGACCCCGATATGGTTGTATCTATGCATGTTGGTGACAGAATCTTTATGATGTCGAAAGGAAAAGCAACTGAGGTTATTCAGGCAGAACCCAAATTTCATGTCTTTTATACTGCACAAAAGAAAAAAGCACCTTCCGGTATTTCTTATGGAGGAACATCTGAAACAGCATCTGTTGACAGTTATAAAGGATTAGCAGGAAAAGGTCTTATCAGCGGTATTCAGAGCGACAACAGAATAGTTGCAGATGTGAGTAAGTCTTATGAAGTACGAATTGGACGAAGGGACAGAAGTTTTTACAATCAGAGAAGTTTTGTGAGATTATTTCCTAAGAATAAAAGAGATACAATTAATACTTATATTGAAGAAAAAAAGGTTGACTTCAATTCATCGGAACAGGTATTAGAGCTTTATCAATTTGCAACAGAGCTGTGACATCTAAAGGTTTCACCCTCCAATGTTACTCCTTCAATTACGACGTTTACAGCAGTATCAGAGGGAGGATCATAATCAATTGGAATTTGGTATCCCATTGGTGTTAAATACCCGGTATTTGTCTTTTCGTAGTTAATTGTCCTGTAACCTCCTCTTTTAGTGGAAACAGCGATTATCATATTCTGCTTTCCATCAAAATACCCAACGGCATGCGCCCCTTTTATAATATCAATTTGCCCGATTGTTTCCACAGGAAGATAATTAATCAGGTAGTCGATAGATTCTATATCATATACAGGAGTACCATCTAAAACCAGAACTGGATCCCATAATCCACTGCCGCTTCTGTCATCCTTTTTATTAATCCAAATGACACCGCCTAATGCTCTTAATATTGTTCTCAAATCCTGTAATCCTGATTGTTCAATACGATCTTCTACTATAACTTTGGAAGCTTGTTGTTCGTATTCTGTACGATAAGTCTTTCCCGGAGCACTCACTTCTATCTCTTCCAAAAAGATATGCCGTATTGCTTCATCATCTGCAAGCCTTTTTAGGGTTTTATTCCTGTAATCAATTAATTGACCAGCTTCAAAATTACTTATAAACAACCCTGTATTAGTAGTATTCGGAAACGGTACATCTTCAAACCATAGCGAATCTTCATCCAGTATTATGTTTATATTCTCTTTGCCTTTAACTGTCCTTGCTGACACTATTAAACGGGTATTTTCAGGAACATCAAGTCCTGTAAAAGTAAACCGTCCTTCTGTAGAGGTTACTGTCTGTTCTATTAAACCTTCACCTGGTGCAGCAAGTGTTACAATGCAGTCCTGCAAGCCTTTACCTTTACGGTTCTGAACACTCCCTGATACTTGCATTGTTACTTCTGGTAATACTTCAGGCTCGTCATACTCTCCTTGAATTGCAGATTCAATATTATATCGTCTGCTTCCATGTATCTGTACCAACAGATCTATGGCTTCTATCACTTCAGGTGAACCTGATTTATGAAAATACCATCCGGGATTCCGAATTTTTCCATTCAGATCAGTAGTCAGCAATAATTCCGTTTGAATTGTATTATTAGTATCCGCGAATAATTCGTCTACACCGGTAAAGAAAGTTGAAAACGCTCCATTTAACTGTTTCCCGTTTTTGTCCCGCAATTCCACTTCCATGCGCGACGAATTATGTTTTATTAATTCAATACTTACTTCTTCTTTAAATACGAAAACCGGTCGTTCACTCAAAATACTTCCCTTATCTAAAAGCAGAAAATGCAACACTCCTTCCCTAAATGCATTTTTAGGGAAAATAACTGCATCTCCGTTCCATGATTTAGCATATAGTGGAAAACCTCGTTGTACAACGAGCAACTGAAAACGATCCGCTGCATCTGCAGGAATCGAATTATTTATTAATGAAACCTTAAATACCTCATTGTTAGCATCTACTCGCAAAGCAAAGGAACCCCCTACTGCAGTTGGTAAATTAACTACTTTCTCTCTTCCATATTTGTTAACACAAATTGCCTGGTATTCTTCACCCTGCAGAGGGATGAAAGAAAATTCTCCCATACCGTCGTGAATGGTGTTAAATTGCAAGATAGTATCATTACGACTATTAACTATGTATCCTGACACCTCTTCTCCATATCCGGTACTGCCCACGGCCTCAAATGTAAAACGACTTAATGCGCCTTCTACCGACTGACCTCCTTCGGGATAAATACTTACTCTAAAATCATGTATTTCTTCATTAGATTTATATCCCGAGTTATAATTTGATTCTGTAAAGTTCAAATCGCTCTGATTCAAGTCATAATGAGACAAAACCAACAGTTGACGTGTAAAAACAGACGGGTTTTTCTGAAAAGCAGAATAGCGTGTATAGGCACGTAATTGATAAATTCCCTGATCGAGATATTTATCCAACGGAATATATCCGGCTATTACACCTGACGAATCGCCACGTACCTTTACACGTTGCACGAGAGAATCTCCTTTGAATAGTTCAGTGTAGGCGTAGCGACTGAATCCCTCGGGCTGATGAGAAATAAAATTAACTACTTGTACCCTAAATCGCACAGTATCTCCTGCTACATACACTGACCTGTCGGTACCTGCATAAACTTTTTCTTGTGGATAAAGCTGAGTTTGCTTCCATAACCGATGTAAAAGGGTGTCGTTGCTTATTGGCTCTTGTGCCGATATATGGGTAAGAGAAAAAAATAAATTTATAAATAGAAGCAATAACAATGTCACTTTAGAAATAAATTAAATTGTTTGAATTTTTTATTACTTTTGTATTTAACAAAGCTAGCACATTTATTTGTCATGAAAAAAATTATATACTTTATCTCTCTGTTTGTTTTTTCTCTTACAATCTCTGCACAACAACTTGACGGATCCTTTATTAATGGAAATGATTCTATTGTTTTTTCCGGTGAGAATGTATCTTTCAGTATCAGTGGTTTTGCAGGACTATCTACTGTTCAGGTTGGAGAAGGAACTTATGAAATAAATGATGATTTTTTACTTGTTCACACAAAAGAATATACTGGTGACAAAACAACTTTTCAGGAGTTAGATGGATCTAAAACAGACACTTGTACAGTAAGGGTAATGAGTATAAACAACTATTCTGTGCAGGGTATTCTCGTGGAGTCAAAGAACAGTTCGGGTAAAATTATTAATGCCGGTGTAACAGGTTCAGACGGCAGGATTTTAGTTACTGATTATGACAAAGTGAGTAAATTGACAGCTTCAGCCATGGGATACCATCCTATTACTTTTGATTTCAGCCCGGGTAAAGATTATCTCATCACAATTGCCGAAAATGATATTATTGAAAACAGAACCGTTGCTTTCAGATTTAATAAAATTGATGATGAAACCTTCTCTTTGATACTACTTTCAGACGATATACAGAGTGATAAAGACTTGGAAAAAGAACTTACCAAACTGGCTAAGAAAGCACGAAAAACAAACTTAATAGAGAAAAGATTTACAAGGGAGTTGCCTTTCTTTACAAGATAATAAAAGTTCTTTTACCTGAAATATATTTTTAGAAAGTCTTTTGGAACCTCATACTAAGACAACTTCTGCCTCACTATAGCTGAGATAGTACTGCCATCTGCTTTTCCGCCTAACTCTTTTGTAGCTATAGCCATTACTTTTCCCATATCTTTCATGGTGGATGCGCCAGTATCAGTGATTATCCTCATCACTTCAACCTCTATCTCCTGTTGTGTAAGCTGCTTGGGGAGAAACTCCTGAATAACCTGCATCTGTTCAATCTCTGTTTCAGCCAGGTCAGCCCTACCCTGCTCTTTATATATTTCAGCGCTCTCCTTACGCTGTTTCACCATCTTATGAAGGATTGCAATTGCTCTGTCATCTGTAAATTCCTCAGATGCACCTTTTGCAGTTTTGGCTTCTATAAACTCTTTTTTCACTCCTCTTAAAGCATCAAGGCGGACCCTGTCTTTGGCCAGCATTGCTTTTTTTATTTCGTCTGTAATTGTATCGAATAGTGTCATAATTCTAAATTTTTATTGTTAGTCGAATAGTGTGGCCGACTGCTGAAGTTTATCGGTATGATAAGTGCGCGGGTTAAAAGTACGCTCGCGCTTAAACACAGGATTCTTTTCCATCGCTTCAAGAATCTTATCATCGTCAAGCTCCTCTAATGTAAGTATAAAAGGTTCCTGTCTGTAATTGTTTGCCGAAAGAGATTCAAGTCCGGCTTTACCATAATACTTTTCAATAAGCTCTTTATCTTTTATTTCACGCTTACGTTCTTCCTCCTCCAGAACCTTACGCTGTAATTCGTCAGTTTTTGACTGTTCCAGTTTGATCTCTTCAATACCCGGAACATTATTAATTGAGAATCCGGTAGCGAGTAGGGTTATTTTCACCTCCTTATCCAGGGTGTTATCAACAGCTGCTCCCCAGATGACCTCTATCTCATTGCTGAATTTCGACATGAAATCGTGAAGAGCGTTCATCTCTTCCATCATGAGAGGATTTTCTTCGGCGAAGCATAAATTTATCAGTATTTTCTTGGAACTGAAAACATCGTTATTATTAAGTAAAGGAGAATGAAGAGCATCTTTGATTGCTTCATTGATTCGGTCGTTTCCTGCCCCTTTACCGCTACTCATTATGGCAACACCGCCATCCTTAAGGGTAGTGTTTACATCTGCAAAGTCGAGATTAACATGACCGTGCACTGTTATGATTTCGGCTATACTCTTAGCTGCGGTGGTCAGTGTATCATCAGCCTTGGCAAATGCATTCAGAACAGTAAGATCGCTATATATCTCACGAAGTCTTTCATTGTTTATTACCAGTAATGCATCAACATTTTTTGCAATCTCCTCAACACCTTTCAGAGCCTGAACAATCTTCCTTGAACCTTCGAAAACAAAGGGAATTGTAACAATACCCACAGTAAGAATTCCTAAATCCTTTGCAACACGGGCAATTACGGGAGCAGCACCGGTTCCTGTTCCTCCACCCATTCCTGCAGTTATAAAGACCATACGGGTGCCATCATTAAGCAGATCTTCAATCAGATCCACACTCTCTTCGGCTGCCTTACTTGCAATTTCGGGCTTATTACCTGCTCCTAATCCACCGGTAGTTGATGTTCCAAGCTGAACCTTCACTGGTACAGGTGATTCCATTAGAGCTTGATTATCTGTATTACATAATGCAAAAGAAACATTATGAATGCCCTCCCTGAACATATGATTCACGGCATTTCCGCCACCGCCGCCAACACCAATTACCTTTATAATTGCGTCTGTATGGCTCTCTATCTGAAAATCTAACAACTCATCATTCATCAGTATGTACCTTTAAATTATTCATCTTCGTCAGAAAACATATTCTCAAACATGTCTCCGAATTTTGAGAAAATACCTTGTTTTTGTGTTTTCTTAATCTTCTTGGCTGCTTTAGCAGACTCTCTGGACTCCCTTTTTTCATTAACTGAAGAGATGTCATCATCATCATATTCTTCGTGTATATGCTCTTCTTCAAAATGGCAGCTCTCTTCACCAAACAGCAACATACCCAGTACCTGAGTAAATGAGGGGTCGTTGATAAGGTCTGGAGCATTATTGATATATGTTTTTTTTGCTGTTGCCTTTCTTACGGGCATCTTGAACTTATGAGTCAGGTATTCACTCATATTTTTCAACTGTGATGCACCCCCTGTAATTATCATACCTGCACCCAATTCATTTTCAAGGCCTGAAAGTCTGATCTGCTCCATCAGGTTTGCAGAAATCTCATCAAGTCGCAATCCTATCACCCTGTTGAGCTCCGTGAGATCAACATCTGGTTTTGAAGAGAATGGTGAGGTGAAAAACGGACTTTCGTGATTCTCATACGCCTTTCCAAATTTTATCTTTAATTGTTCGGCATCATTTTCTGTGATATTCAATGCACAGATGTCTTTAGTGATATTTTTACCGCCAAAGGGAACTACTACCATTCTCTTTAGAATTCCTCTTTTATAAATCGAAAGTGTGGTTGTTCCTGCACCAAAATCAACAAATGCGCAGCCCAGTTCTTTATCCTCATCGTTCAAAGCCACTGCAGCAGAAGCTAATGCTCCTACAACATATCCTGCAATTGGAAGTTTAGCCTTCTCATTTATGCTTTTTTCGATATTTGAAAGTAAATTCGGTCTGCCTGTAACTATCCTGTAAGCAGCTTCAATTTGGGTACCTGTTACACCAACAGGATTAAGCTCAGGTTTACCATCTATAAAATACTCTACATCTGCAACAACGTAGTTCCTTTTCAGGTCGGGTGTGAATTTATCAGCAGTATCCCTTAACTGCTTTATAACCTCTTTAGACACTACACCGCCGGAAGAGAGTTGTTTTGTCTCTCTGAGCTCCATGGTATGCAAGGACTGTCCGTTAAGAGAAACATACACTTTCCCTATCTTTTGACCAATACTGTTTTCAAGCATTGTCATTAATTTTCTGACACTTGCTCCGGTCTCTTCTATATTGTAAACCATCCCTCTGCGGATTGAGTTTCCCGAATCGATGGTTTTGCTATCGAGTATGGAAAAGACATTATTGTCGTTTCTACGCCCGATAACACCTTTTATTTTATGTGTTCCCAGATCTATTACAGCTATAAATTCTGATTGCGTCATACTTTGGTTATGGTTATTTTGTTGTGATATCCACTATTTTCTAGTGCACACAACCTGGTTATCATACTTTAAATTTATTTCGGAATAACGGTTCCATCCGACAACATTCAGCCCGCCTTCTACAAAACGAACGAATTTATTCAATTTTGAAGGATAATCCTCGAGATTTCCCATAATTATCCTAAAATCTCCTGCTCTGGGTATTAATTCAACCTCATTTCCCTTTTTTACTACAATCTGCTCGAACCAGGCGTCCCAACTGGGGTTATTTCTTAGGAACATAGCAAAATCATATAGTTCATTTTGTGCAAACTCCTCATCAATAACTCCTGTTGCAATTGGCACATAAACAGCAAAACTGGAAGAGACGGGCATTATCTTACGATCTTTATCCACATAAAAGTTGCCCTTTGTATCTGAAATAACCCGAAGTACCGGCTCTCTTTGCCTGACTGTAGCTACAATGGTTGCTTTTGAAGTGATGAACACATCGGCAGACTCGATAAGCTTATTATTAAGTATAGTGTCGCGAATTGCCAGAGTATTTATCTCTTTGAAAGGCTTACCTACCGGATGAAGTTTGTACCTCTTTACCAAGTCTTCAACTTCTTTAGCATTAACAAACTGTGTTTGTGCACTGTCTTTTACTACAACAACAAAATCCTCACATATACTGTTGTGTGATGACTCGCTGAAATAGTCTGCCGAGAATATCAGGTAACCAATCACTATCAGAGCAATAAGTATGACAAGGATTTTCTTCACTATCGAGTTATTTTATATACAAAGATAAATTTTGAAGTTTAATTTATTACTAATTTCATAAACATTAAACTTTACTTAAGTATCTATCTCTTAATATTTTTTCAATTTCCGGCACCAATCGGTCGATATCACCTGCACCAAATGTAACCAATACTTCTACAGGCTTTTTCTTCAGCAGGCCGGGCAGATCATTTTTACTGCAAAGCAGCTTTTCCTTTGATGTTATTCTGTCAAATATTATTTCTGACGTTACACCTTCGATAGGTGCTTCACGGGCGGGATAGATATCCAGCAGTATAACATCTTCAAGAAGAGATAGGCTCTTTGCAAATTCCTCTGCAAAATCTCGTGTCCGGGAGTAAAGGTGAGGCTGAAAGATAGCGGTAACCTTTTTATCCGGATAAAGAGATTTAATAGAACTGATTGCTGCAGTAAGCTCGTTGGGGTGATGAGCATAATCATCGATATAGACAACCTGCTGACTTTTTATTCTGAATTCGAAACGCCTTTTCACTCCTTCGAAAGAGCTCATAGCGTGACGTATCTCATCATCTGTTACTCCGCTTAACTGAGCTGCGGCAATTGCAGCTATGCCATTTTCCACGTTTATTCTGACTGGCACTCCGAGGGATATATCTTTAATATTTCCTTTAGGTGATACAAGATCAAAAACTGTTTCACCATTTCCTGTTCTTATATTTTCTGAATGAAAATCTCCATCTTTTTCAGAATAACTCCACACTTTTACTGTCTCGTTAACTTTAGGAGATAAGGCTGTTCCCTTTTTAAGAATAAGATGTCCGCCGGGTTTAATCAAAGATGTAAACTTCTCAAAGCTCTCTCTGTAAGACTGCTCGGTGCCATAAATATCCAGATGGTCGGGGTCAGCAGAGGTTATAATTGCAATATCAGGTGTCAGCCAGTGAAATGAACGATCGTACTCATCTGCTTCGGCAACAGTAATATTGCTTTTATCAGAAAGCAGGAGATTTGTATCATAATTTTTAAGTATCCCTCCTAAAAATGCGTTACAATCAACATGTGACTGACGAAGCAGGTGGGCAGTCATACTTGAAACGGTTGTCTTTCCATGCGTTCCTGCGACACAAATAGCGTTACTCGACTTAGTTATTTCTCCTAAAAGCTGTGCACGTTTAATCACTTTAAAGCTATTATCCTGAAACCAGTTAAGCTCGCTGTGCGATGCAGGAACAGCGGGTGTGTAAACTATAAGAGTGTCTTTATAATCTTTAAAACTTTCAGGGATTAGAGCAACAGAGTCTTCGTAATGCACCAAAGCACCCTCTTTACTGAGAGTTTTTGTAAGAAGAGTTTCAGTACGGTCGTAACCCCCTACCCTTTTACCTTTGGATAGGAAGTAACGTGCAAGATTACTCATGCCAATTCCCCCGATCCCTATAAAATATATGTTATTGTACTCCATTAATTTAAAAAAATTACAATCAATATGCTAAATCAACTTCGCGATCTCGTCAACAATTCTTTCTGCAGAATTATATTGTGCCAGCTTTTTAATATTCTCTCTCAACTTACTCATTTGCATCTCGTTGTTTATCAGTTTTAGTGCAACATCAAAAAGCAGCTCCGGAGCAAGTGCATCTGAAATCATCACTGCAGCATCTTTATCAACCAAAGCTTGTGCATTTTTAGTCTGATGATCCTCAGCCACATTTGGTGAGGGAACTAAAATGACTGTCATGCCAAGAAGACTGAATTCTGAAATTGATCCGGCTCCTGCACGTGATATTATTAAATCGGATACGGAGTAGGCATAATCCATACGTGACACGAAATCTGTCAAATGAATGTTGGAAGGTATTTTACCTTCATTCTTCAATTTCTGCATATCCTGAAAGTAATATTTACCGCACTGCCAGATTACCTGTACACCATCCTCTTTTCTTATTTTATCGAAAGCAGATATTATGCTTTTGTTTAATGTGGAGGCACCAAGACTTCCTCCAACCATTAAAATAGTTTTTTTATCAGGATTCAGATTAAAATGCCGATAACCTTTTTCGCGGTTCTCCTCTGAGATTAAAAGATCCTGGCGGCAGGGATTACCTGTAAGTACTATCTTTTCTTTTGGGAAGAATTTGCTCATTCCTTCGTAAGCTACACAAATGACAGATGCTTTTTGTGCCAGCATTTTGTTTGTAACACCTGCATATGAATTTTGTTCCTGAATAAGCGTTGGGATACCTTTTGCTGATGCAGCCTTAAGAACCGGACCACTGGCATAACCACCTACACCTATAGCAATATCAGGTTTGAAGTCTTTGATTATCCCCCTGGCTTTTTTCATACTTTTGAGCAGTTTAGCTGCTACTCCGATATTTTTAAGCATATTCTTTCTGTCGAACCCGGCCACAGGAAGTCCTATTATCTTATATCCCGCTGCTGGCACACGCTCCATCTCCATTCGATCTTCTGCTCCCACGAAAAGGATTTCACTGTCCGGCCATCGGTTTCTGATTTCATTGGCAATAGATATTGCAGGAAAAATATGTCCTCCTGTTCCCCCTCCGCTTACTATAAATTTCTTCATACCTGATAAATTTCAAATTCAACCTTATCTTCAAGTCCGTTTAAAGAAACATCCTCTGCGCCGGAAGAATCCTTATCCTCAAAGTCATCACTGCCACTCTTTTCATTTTCATCTGTAACCGGCTCATCCTCTTTCTTTTTACTTATGCCAAAACGATCAGCACTAAGTATAAGTCCAAAATACGCGCAAGTGATCAGAGTTGAAGTACCTCCCCTGCTGATTAACGGTAGAGGCTGACCGGTTACCGGTATCAGGTTGACCGCCACAGCCATATTTATAAATGCCTGTATAGACAGCATTAACGCTGATCCCAACACCAGATACTTTGGGAACAACTTCTCGGTTTTTCTTGCAATAATCCCTCCCCTGATTAGAATAATAACATACAGAAGCAGAACAACCAAGCCTCCGAGAATACCCATCTCCTCGATTATGATCGCATAAATAAAATCTGAATATGCCTGAGGCAGAAAATCTCTTTCGGTACTGTTTCCCGGAAAAACACCAAATACGCCGCCATTTGAGATAGCTATCTTGGCGTGTGCTACCTGATAATTCTCGTCAGTAATGGTGAAGTATTCCTCTTCAGTCATCTCTTTTGCATCACCGAAATGAGTAATACGGTTTTGCCATGTGCCAAGACGATTAAGCGGTCCTGAATTGGTCCAGTCCTCAGGTATAATATTTAATAACAATATAAACAGCAGGACTAATACTATTCCGGCCCCGGCAACCTTGAGAAGTCGTATGATTTTCACATTTCCTATAAACATGAGCAGATAGCATACACCGAAAAGAAGGACTGCTGTTGACAGGTTGTCAGCTGCAATAATTCCGCAAACTACAACCATTAACCCGATCATCCACTTAAACAGCAGACCGTCGTTTTCTCCATTCTGCTTACTCAGAAGGAAAGCAATTGTTCCCATGAGAGAAATTTTTGCAATTTCGGATGGTTGAATTGTAAATCCCATAATTGAAATCCATCTGTCGGCATTATTGACACTCTCACCAATAAATGGTGTGAGTATAAGTAATATAATTGCTCCAAGAAGCACGAATATAAGTGATGAGAAAAATCTGTATGGAATATTGTGTATAAGCAGAATAACACCGACTCCGCCAATTAAGAACATCGTGTGTCGGAGTATAGGTCCGAATTGATTTTGCTGACGATATACAATAGTGCTTGTTGCGCTAAAAATTTCAACCAAAGAAATTACACAGAGTATTATAAATACAGCCCAGATAACTTTATCTCCTTTAAATATTTTACGCCCGAAATCGCCCAGCGTAGAACCGGACGCTCTATCCTCTAGCTGAGGTTCTGTCGGGTTGTCTGTGTAATTATTATTATCGAGCATACTTAATCTTATTTACTTTTTTAAAATTCGTAAAAAACATTCATTTACTAATCACTATAAACTTCTGACATATTCTTTAAACTGATCTCCTCTGTCTTCGTAGTTTTTGAAAAGATCAAAGCTGGCACAGCATGGAGAAAGCAGTACAGTATCCCCTTTCTGTGCGAGTTCATAAGCTAAACCAACCGCCTCTTTCATTGAAGCAGCATCTCTTATCTCATCAACTTTGCCGTCGAAAAATGAGTGCAGTTTACTATTATCTTTACCAAGAAAAATTAAAGCTCTCGCTTTTGATCGCACCAGTTCTTCAATTTCTGAGTAATCATTACCTTTATCTGTTCCTCCGAGGATAAGGACTGTTTTACTGCGCATACTCTGAAGAGCATACCAGCAGGAATTTACATTAGTGGCTTTAGAATCATTTATATACTGAACTCCTCTTACAGTAGCCACCTTCTCGAGCCTGTGCGGCACTCCCTGGAAATCTGATAATGACAGTCTTAACTGCTCATCCGTAATATCCATAAGTTTTGCCACTATACCTGATGCTAACGAGTTGTATACGTTATGCATTCCTTCCAATGCTAATAATTCCAATTCCATATTGAATATTTTTCCTTTTGTATTGATAAACAATTTTCCCTCATCAGTATATCCTGCAGTAATCTCTTTTTTGTTTACACCAAACGGGAAACGGGTAACTTCAGGTTTTAGCTTTTCTATCTCTCTTGTAACCACAGGGTCATCTTCCCAGTAAATAAAAGCATCATTAACTCTCTGATTGCGGATTATCCTCATTTTTGCGTTAATATACTCCTGCATATTGTGATCATATCTATCCAAATGATCCGGAGTGATATTTAATAACACTGCGATATCAGCCCTGAAATTATTTAGTCCCTCCAACTGAAAACTGCTTAGTTCGAGAACATAGTAATCATAGCTTTCCTCTGCTACTTGTCTTGCAAAACTGTTGCCTACATTACCGCCCAGACCTACATTAAGTCCTGCCGATTTAAGGATATGATATATCAGGCTGACTGTTGTTGTTTTCCCGTTACTGCCGGTGACACATATCAGTTTGGCTGTTGTGAAACGGCTTGCAAATTCGATCTCTGAAATAACGGGAATTCCTTTTTCCAGAAGCTTTTGTATTATGATTGATGTATCTGGGATACCGGGACTCTTAACAACTTCATCAGCCATTAAAATTCTCTCTTCTGTATGCCCGTTTTCTTCAAAATTGATGTTGTGTGACTCTAAAGCATCCCTGTACTTATCTTTTAAACTGCCATTATCTGACAAAAACACGTTGAAACCCGCCTTTTGGGCAAGTATTGCAGAGCCGACGCCACTTTCTCCTCCACCAAGAACAACAATCAATTTTTCATTCATAATTTATTCCTTCAAGATTATCTCATTTTCAATGTTGCGACAGCCACTACAGCTAAAATAATACCTATCAGCCAGAAACGGGTTACCAGTTTTGGTTCCGTTATAGGAGCTAAAGGTTTTTGAATTATTGCATCTATGCTTCCGTCACCCGGTTTTTGGTAATGATGATGCAGGGGAGTCATCTTAAATATTCGCCTTCCTATGCCATATTTCTTTTTCGTGTATTTAAAATATGTCACCTGTGCTATAACAGAAAGAGCCTCAACAAAAAAGACTCCGCACAATATGGGCAACAGAAGCTCTTTGTGGATTAATACTGCGAATACACCAATAATACCTCCTATAGTCAGACTGCCGGTATCTCCCATAAAGACCTGTGCCGGATATGCATTATACCACAAGAATCCAACGCATGCACCCACAAAAGCGGATGCAAATACCATTAGCTCATCACTTCCGGGTATGTACATTATGTTTAGGTATGACGCAAAGTCGACACGCCCCGAAACATAGGCCAGGATACCTAAAGCAACTCCGATAATTGCAGATGAACCGGAGGCCAGACCGTCCAGACCGTCTGTGAGATTAGCACTGTTTGATACAGCAGTTACTATTAGTATGACAATCAGAACAAAAACAACCCAGACTGCCTCATCAGCATAATCACCCATCCAGCTGACCAGCCATCTGTAATCGAAGTTGTTATTCTTCACGAAAGGAATAGTTGTGCTTGTAGTCTTTACATCTTCACTCTTAAAAGTTACATCCTCAATTACATTGTCAATACGTATTTCAATATTTTCACGAACGACTATTTCGGGACTGAAGTAGATGGTGAGACCAACTATAAGACCAAGTCCTACTTGCGCAATGATCTTAAATTTTCCTTCAAGACCCTCCTTATCTTTTTTAAATACCTTTATATAATCATCTGCAAAACCCAGCACACCGAGCCATACAGTACTTACAAGCATAAGAATGATGTAAATATTCTCCAGTTTACCGAAAAGCAACATCGAAATCAGGATGGAAAATATTATGATTATTCCACCCATTGTAGGTGTGCCCCGTTTGCTGTATTGCCCTTCCAGGTCGAGGTCGCGTATAGTCTCCCCAATCTGCTTTTGCTGAAGTTTCCTGATTATTTTTTTTCCTGCAAAAATACCTATCAGTAAAGCAAACACAGCAGCCATTGCTGAACGGAACATTACAAACTGAAACATTCCTGCACCCGGGAAATCAAGCTTATCTAAATATTCAAAAAGGTAATATAACATTGTTTATCTTTGTTTATCTAACTAAAAATCACTGACCTGCAAATATCTTTTCAACCTCTTCTTTATCATCAAAATGATGTTTAACACCTTTAACTTCCTGATAATCCTCATGTCCTTTTCCGGCTATTAGAATTACGTCACCCGGATGAGCAAGGGCGCATGCTGTCTTAATAGCCTCCCTGCGGTCTGCAATAGTTAATGCTGCATTTTTTTCTTCTTCAGTGAGACCGTCCAGCATATCTTTCAGAATATCCATTGGTTCTTCATACCGGGGATTATCTGATGTAAAAACAACTCTGTGGCTTCCTTTAACTGCTTCGCGAGCCATTATCGGTCTTTTTGTTTTATCCCGGTTGCCACCGCAGCCAACTACTGTAATAACCTTTCCATCGCCACTGAGAACTTCATTTATTGCGCTCAGTACATTTGACAATGCATCCGGAGTATGTGCATAATCGACCACTGCAGTATAATCTTTCGGTGAACGAATTGTTTGGAACCTTCCGGCAACCGGCCTAAGCATTGAAAGTATCCTAAGAACCTCATCCTCTTCCAGCCCGAGTAATATGGCTGTTCCGTAAACTGCAAGAAGATTGTATACATTAAACACCCCGACAAACAGTACAGAAAGCTCTTTGCCGTTGATTTCTATCTCACTGCCGTCGAAATGCTTTTCAAATATACGTGCTTTAAAATCAGCCATGCTCCTTAGTGAATAGGTGTATTTCTTTGCCTTAGTGTTCTGAAGCATCACCAGTCCGTTTTTATCATCTGAGTTAGTCAATGCAAAAGCATCCTTTGGCAGATTGTCAAAAAAGGACTTTTTCACATTACGATACTCGAGCATATTATTGTGGTAATCGAGATGATCCTGAGTAAGATTTGTAAAAACTCCCCCGGTAAACAGGAGTCCGTGTACACGTTTTTGGTGTATTGCGTGAGAGCTGACCTCCATAAATGCAAACTCACAACCTGCATCCACCATTTTCCTAAGGTAACTGTTTAGAGTTATCGGGTCGAGTGTTGTATGTGTTGTTGAATAGAAATCATCATTAACATAATTGCCTACAGTTGAAAGCAGACCGGAAGGGTAACCAGATAATTTAAATAATCTGTAAAGTAATGTAGCTATAGTTGTTTTCCCGTTTGTACCAGTTACTCCAACTAACTTTATATGATTTGACGGATTTCCGAACCACTCAGAAGCTATCAGTGCCAGCGCAGCTGAGCTGTCTTCCACCTGAACATAAGTTACACGTGAGAAGTATTCTTCTATTAAAGGTTTATCATAAACTACAACAGAAGCCTCCTGTTCAATTGCTTTTCCTATGTATGAATGACCGTCAGTGAAGATACCTTCTACAGCAACAAATAGAGAACCTTTGCTGACATTGCGTGAATCTGATGTAATAGATTCCACTTCCGTCTCTTTATCACCACGAATATTTATGACCTTGCACCCTTTTAATAATTCACTCAGTTTCATAATAATCATTTTTTTCTGAGAATACAGCTAACGTAAAGTTAATGTTATTGTTGTTCCCTTCACTAGATTTTGTCCCGGCCTGAATGACTGTGACATCACTTTTCCTGAACCGTTAAGATTTACCCGTAATCCCGACTTTTCCAGGAGATATACAGCATCTCGTGCACCCATACCTCGTACATCTGGAATAAGAGAGCCATTTAAAGCAAGCTCTTCAGGTTGATATTTAATACTGTCCAGTTTAATTTTCACCCAATCCGAATCAGAGCTATTTTCATCAACAGGTAGATTGAGCTCATTTAAAACAAACTTGTTTTTATCCCAATTGCCATGCTTTATATCAGGGAGTTTTTGTAAGGTAGAGTCAACTTTACAATCTTCTACAGAAAGACGTACTTTTCTCAAATATGTCTGTTCAGCAATATTTTTGAATACCATTCCTGCCATTCCGCCGCCTGAAGGAACTCCTTTTGGCTTGCGCAATCCTACAAATATTGTGTACATAGGCTCTTCTGCCGGAAAATAGCCGCTGAAAGAAACATAATAACCTGAATAGGCGCCTCCTCCTGCGATTTGTGCAGTACCTGTTTTGCCTGCGATACTGAAATAATCTGATGCGACAACTTTTGCTGTACCATTTTCCACAACCCCTGTCAACATCTTCTGGATCTCTTCTAATGTAGATTCTTTACATATTTTAGGATTGATAACTTCAGCTTCAAACTCCTTAACGACTTTCCCGTTTTCCACAAACCTTTTCGCAATAAATGGTTTAATCATTTTACCACCATTGGCAATTCCATTATAAAACATCAGCATATATATAGGCGGAATTTGTGTTTCATAGCCGAAAGACATCCAAGGGAGAGTAGTTTTGGACCAATAATTATTTTTATCGTCAGGATAGCGTATTGAGGAAGTTCCTTCTATTCCATTTAACGGAACATCCCATGTTAACTGTTTTCGTAAACCAATCCTGTCAATACCGTCAATAAATTTTTCCGGCTTATTTTCGTATCCCTTAAGAACCATTTTACTCATCACAATATTGGAAGATAACTCCATGCCTTCTGCGACTGTAAGATATCCTCTGTCCTGACCTCTGCGCCAGTAGTGATCTCTGACCCATCTTTTGTTATATTGAAAAAGCCCTGTTCCCACATAAAATGAATCAGTGGGAGTAACCACTCCATCATCAAGTGCAATCATTGTGGTGACTGTTTTAAATGTTGATCCAGGCTCGTTCATATAAGAAAATGCGTTTGGATTACCTTCTGCGTAATCACCGTTACTCATACGGTCAAGATTCACTATCCCTTTAATTTCACCGGTTTTCACCTCCATTATAATTGCAGTACCTGATTCTGCCTCTGTTTCCACAAGTTTACTTTTAAGAGCACGTTCAGCAATATCCTGAATATCTGTATCAATTGTTGTTACTATATCCCAGCCCTCTTTTGCAGGCTCTTCAACAACGTCCATCCATTTACCCTGAATTTTCTGACGATATTTGACTCCGGGAACACCTCTTAAAAGTGAATCATATTTTAGCTCCAAACCACTTGCCCCGCCCTTTTCAATATCTTTATAGACACTGCCCACTGTTCGATTTGCCAAGTTACCAAACGGTTTTTTGCGCGCATTGCGTTCCTCGGCAATCAACCCGCTCCTGTTTGATCTCTGATTCCAGAAAGGGTAAGTGCGTATTTCTTTAAGGTCTATATAGTTAATATCATTTCTCAATATCTTAACATATCTTGAACGCAGCGAAACTCTTTCTTCTATTCCTTTGGCTTTGTTTGCAAGAATCTGCTTCTCCTCTTTTTCACGAAGATTCCAGCCATTCATTATTATATTTTTATATTGAGAAGCGCTTCTGTCCGGGAATTTCTTTGCAAGTGCAACAGACAAGTCGCCTACATATTTAGTTAGTGTATCTTTCTGTATTCCATCTGCCCAAAAGTCCATGTAAATACTGTAAATTGGTTCGGTTGATGCTAGCAGTTTATCATCATAAGTATAAATATTACCCCTTTTTGGTAAAATAACCCTGTCTCTGATTACAGTCTCTTTTTCACCAACCTCTCTCCACTTTCTGCCTTCATATGAAAACATGATTCTACCGGCTGAAAATATAATCATTACAGAAAACAGCATTAAGATAGATACAATGAGTCCGTACCTCCCCAGTATACCTTTGCTTTTCTTCCTGTTTTTATTCTCTTGTTTCATATTTTCCATAAATCCGTCCAACTATAAGACTATTAGTCAATATAATACACCGGTTCATTTGTAATAATCAGCTCAAGTCCTGCTTCCTCAACCCGTCTTTCTATCTCACCCTGCCTGCTGGCTTCAGTAAGACTCGAAGAAATTGTAAGAGACTCATATTTCACATCTTTAAGTCTTTGCTGCAGCCTTTCGATGTCTGACATTCCCTGAAGCACGTTATAGCGATGACTTATAAATAATATCATAATTAAAACCAATGCCAGAATAAATCTCATGTTACGAAGAAAGAAATTCTCAGTAAGAACACTCCCTCCAAAAACATGGACAAAAGATTTGCGTATGTTATCGAACTTAAATTTCATTTTAATTGCATTCTGATTTTTAAAATCAATTCTCAGCTGTTTTTTTTGCAATCCTCAATTTAGCACTTCTTGAACGAGGATTTTGCTTCTGTTCTTCCTCAGAAGGAACTATCACCTTCCTGTTTATCAACTCGAAAGGGGTAAGAGGATTTCCATAAAAATCTTTTTCAAGCTTACCCTCAAAATTGCCTGTTTTGAAGAAATTCTTAACCAACCTGTCCTCAAGTGAATGATATGAAATCACACTTAATCTTCCTTCGGGCTTCAAAACAAGTAAAGCTTGCCTGAGCATATCGGTTAGTGTATTCATTTCTTTGTTAACCTCAATACGAAGAGCCTGAAAGGCCTGTGCAAGTACCTTCTTCTCTTTATCTTTTCTTGTAAGTGGTTCAATTATTGACAAAAACTCATCAGTCTTTTCAATTTTTTGCGACTCTCTGAATTTAACTACAGCTGCTGCAATCTTTCTGGCATTCTTTAGTTCACCATAATTATAAAAAACATCTGAAAGTCTCTCTGCCGAATACTCGTTAAGAATATCAGCTGCCGAGGTTTGCGCATTTTGGTTCATTCGCATATCCAGATCACCCTTAAACCGAAAAGAAAATCCCCGGTTTGATTCATCGAAATGATGTGAAGAAACACCCAAATCAGCTATAAGCCCATCTATTCTGTCTATTTTGTGAAACCGAAGGAAGTTTTTCAGAAATCTAAAATTACCATGAACTAATGTAAAGCGTGGATCCGGAATACTGTTTTTCATTGCATCCTTGTCCTGATCAAATGCAATCAAGCGGCCTTTATCCCCAAGTCTTTTTAAAATTTCACTAGAATGCCCACCCCCGCCAAAGGTAACGTCAACATAGACTCCTGAGGGAGTAATATTTAAACCGTCAATGCTCTCGGCAAGCAGCGCCGGTGTATGATAAACAACTGGGTAATTATTATCAGTATCCATTTTGGGATGTATTTAAATAAACAAAATGATGTCCCCATAATGGCATCTTAAAAAGTGCTGCCCATGAGCTCTTCCAATTTTGAAGAAAACTCTTCAGGCTCAACCAATGGCTTTTCTAGTTCTTCCTTTGCCCAGATTTCGATAGTGTTATCCACACCAAGGAATCGGACATTAGTTTCGACAGAAACCATTTGTAAGTAACGTTTCGGTATAAGCACCCTTCCGTTGGCATCCATTTCAAGCCTTTCGGCATCTAACACAAACTGTCGGAAGATTTGTTGCTGCTCTCTGTTCCACTTACTCAACCTGTTTCTTAGCTCATTAATCTCATTTTCCCAAACACTGCCGGGATAGAGAACAAGACAATTCTGAAAAATATCTTTGCGGAGGACCAGAAAACTTTCGCCCTCACTCTGGAGACGTTTACGAAATACCGCAGGTATAAAAATTCTGCCTTTCGCATCAGCCTTCGCTTCAATATTTCCCAGGAATTGCAACATTAATAAATCAATTTCAACTAAATAGAGACATCAACGCTGTAAAATTACAAAATAATCCACTTCTCCCCACATTTCCACACATTATTTTATGAAAAAGTTATCAACAATTAAATTATACACTATATACTGCTCATTATATGCATGTTACTGTAATAATCAGGGTAATGTATAAAAGCTAAATAATATCCGTTTATAAGAAAAACCCTATTTCTCAGTAAAGCTTACACATTTTTTAGTAAATTTGCGCCAAAATTAGAAGTAGAGGAGATGAGTTCAAACAATGCGTTTAGAATTGATATTGATGCTATCTTAAAGGACAAGGCTTCAAAATATTACAATAAAATACCCAGGTTTCTGATAAACTACCTCAAACGTACTGTTCATCAGGATGACATAAACGGAATTCTTGAAAGGAACAAAGACCTGGAGGGGGTAGAGTTTATGCGCGCATTAGTTGACAAAGAATTTAATCTGAAATTAAATCTAAGCGGTGAGGAAAATATTCCGGAAAATGGCAGATTTGTATTTGCTTCAAACCACCCTCTGGGAGGACTTGACGGTATCTGCTTGTCCACAATTTTAGGCGAAATATTTAATGGAAAAATAAAATATCTGGTAAATGATGTTTTATATTATATCGAACCACTTAAACCAATATTTGTACCGATAAACAAATACGGTTCACAGGCAAAGAACTCGGCTCTTGCAATCAACGAAGCATATGCTTCAGACAATCAGATAATAACCTTTCCTGCAGGCTTATGCTCAAGAAAAATTAAAGGAGAGATTATTGATCTGGAATGGATGAAAAACTTCATTGTAAAGTCAGTTGAATACAAAAGAGATATTATACCTGTTCACTTTGAGGGAAAAAACTCAAATTTCTTCTATAATTTTGCCAATACTCGTAAATCCCTTGGATTAAAATTTAACATCGAGCTTATATATTTGCCTGATGAGATGTACAAAAATTCAAAAAGTGAATTCAATATCACCTTTGGCAAACCTATTTCATGGCAGATGTTTGATTATACAAGAACTACAAAAGATTGGGCACAGTATGTGAAAGATATTGTATACTCAATGAAGTAGTTACCTTTTAAAAAGTAGAATTAATATGGAAAAGATAATCAATCCGGTTGATAAGGAACTTATAAAGTCAGAACTAACCGTTCAGAAAAGAGTAAGAACTACCAACAAAGCAAATAATGAAATTTATGTATTCACAAGTCACGATTCGCCAAATCTGATGAAGGAAGTCGGCCGGTTGCGTGAAATTGCATTCAGACATTATGGAGGTGGTACAGGCCTCGAGGCTGATATTGACCGTTATGATGTAATGAAAGCTCCTTACAAGCAACTTATTGTGTGGGATCCTGAAAATGAAGAGATTCTTGGCGGTTATCGTTTCATATACGGTTCGGACGTTGAGTTTGACGAAAACGGGAAACCAATGCTGGCAACTGCACATCTGCTTAATTTCTCTGACGAATTTATTAATGACTATCTCCCTCACACGGTTGAATTAGGCAGATCTTTTGTTTCACTGGAATACCAGTCGACGCTTATGGGAAGAAAGGGCATATTCGCCCTTGACAACCTATGGGACGGTTTGGGAGCCCTTACAGTTATCGATCCTCAAATTAAATACTTTTTTGGTAAAGTTACCATGTACGGTACATATAACAAAAATGCCCGTAACATGATATTATACTTTCTCAATAAACATTTTCCCGACAATGAGAAACTAGTTTCACCAATTGTGCCTTTGAAAACTGATACTGACCTTAAGGAAATGGAGGTACTTTTTCATGGAAGAAATTTTAACGAAGACTACAGGATTCTGAACAAAGAAGTGCGTGCATTGGGATATAATATTCCTCCGCTGATAAATGCATATATGGCCCTTTCGCCCACAATGAGATTCTTCGGAACTTCAATAAATGATGAGTTTGGCGATGTAGAAGAATCCGGAATTCTTATTGAGATAAATCAAATACTTGAGGAAAAAAGAGCCCGTCACATAGAATCTTATCTCAAAAGTAATCCCAGCAAACGTTTTTTGATAATGCTCAGAAGGAGAATATCAGGCAAGTCGGGCAATAAAAAAGTCACTATTCGCAAAAAAAGAAAAAAAGAGAATCACAACAGAGGTAAATCTGCTACAAAATGACATAAAAATTCCTGTTTAGAGTCTATAAAACTCATAATTTAACCTATATTATTTACAATCTGCTCACAATAGAAATATCAATTGTAAACAATTGATAATTCTACCCTTACACCTTAAAATGCAATCGTTTGCACTGCTTAACCTTGTTAATTAAGTAGTTTGCTGAAGCATCCCATTTAAGAAAATCTAACTTTGTAAAGAGAGTATAATATTTAGTTAATCAACTCTATATTATTGAGAACAAAGTATTAAATTGAACAGATAATCTAATAATGTTAACAACATGTATGTAAATTTCAACAAAAAAACGAAAGCGTTTCTGACCTTATTTCTATCAGGGATGCTAATGGTTTTATCGGTCAGTGCTCAAACAGGTGCTACGATAAATGTAAGGGGAACTGTTGTAGATGTTTCCGGCGAACCTATAATCGGTGCCAATATCCTTATTCAAGGAACATCAACAGGGACAGTAAGTGACTTTGACGGTAATTTCACACTACAGGCACCATCAAATGGTGTTTTAGAGGTGAGCTACATTGGGTATCAACCTCAAACTATTCCTGTAAACAACAGGACTGTAATTAATATTTTTCTGGAGGAAGACCCGGAATTATTAGAAGAATTAGTTGTTGTGGGTTATGCTACCGGTAGTACCCGTACTATTTCAGGTGCAGTAGAAAAAATAGGCAGAGAGGATATGAATGCCGGTGTTATCGTTAATCCTTTAGATGCACTTAAAGGTAAGGTAGCCGGAGTAAACATCCAAAAAACAGGAGGAGATCCAACTGCAGGTGCCTCAATCCGCATAAGGGGTACAACATCATTATCAGGTGGCAACGACCCTTTGGTTGTTATTGATGGAGTATTTGGAGACCTGGGTTTATTAAACGCTTTATCTCCTTCAGATATTGAAAGTTTTACTATACTTAAGGATGCTTCTGAAACAGCCCAGTATGGTTCACGTGGAGCAAGCGGTGTTATTGTTGTAACTACTGCTAAAGGACAAGCTGGTACCAGCTCCATTAATTATGACGGAACTTTTGGAGTTGATCAGGTATACAAAACAATGGATATGCTCAGTGCTGATGGCTACAGAAAAGCTGTAACTGATGGAGGATATGGAAATGCATTAGATGGCGGAGCATCAACCAATTTTATGGATGAGATGCTACAGAATGGATTCACACAAAATCACAGAATCTCATTTAGTGGCGGATCAGCTGACACTAATTTCAGAGCCTCATTAGGAATTATAGACCAAAAAGGTATTATCCTGAATAATGGCATGCAAAATTACACAATCAAGCTAGATGGAAGTCAGTACTTCTTTGACAGAAAATTAAAACTGGACATGGGAGCATTCGGTTCAAAAAGAAACAGCAGATATGTTAATGATTATCAAAAGACTTTCTATTCTGCCGCTTCTTTCAACCCAACCCTTCCAGCTGTTCAGAAAGAAGACGGCACATGGCCGGAAGATCCAAATGCTAATGAGGTTGACAACCCATTGGGAAGACTGTCAATTGATGACAGAGAAGAAAATGCATACTTATCCACAAATGGTCGTTTGACTTGGTACATAAACGAGGCATTCTCTTTAAGCGCATTTGGTTCATATACTTACAACTCAAAGGAAAACATGAATTATATCCCAAATAATATAAAACAGGGTATAAGAGAAGGTAGAGGTAAAGCATACAGGGGTCTGAACAAGAGCGATATAATGATGGGGAACATTCAACTCAACTACAAAAAGCTATTTGCAAATAGCCGACTGGATGCACTTGCATTAGTTGAAGGACAAAATTACTCCTATTCAGGCTTTGGATCCAATGCACGCGGTTTTGATACAAACTACTTCGGTTATAACAATTTAGCTGCCGGAGCATTAGTTAAATATGGTGATGTAAGTTCATACAAAAATGAATACTCACTTAATTCTTTTCTGGGACGTGTAAACTATATTATTTCAGATAAATATATCGCCACTGCAAATATACGTTTCGACGGTTCTTCCAAGCTTGGAGAAAACAATAAATGGGGTTTCTTCCCTTCAGCTTCATTGGCTTGGATAATGAGTGAAGAGGGCTTTTTGAAAGATGTTGATGCGATTGACAATTTTAAGTGGAGAGTAGGTTACGGACGTACCGGTAACCAGGATGCGATTTCAGCTTATAACTCTCTTTCATTAATGGGTCCCTCAGGTATTACTACTGTTAACGGTGTACAAACAGTAACATATGCATACAACAGAAACTCAAATCCCGACCTTAAATGGGAAACTAAAGACATGTTCGACGTTGGTTTTGATGCAGCCTTTTTTGACAACAAGCTGACAGCAACATTCGACTACTATTATTCAAGAACTAAAGATCTTCTTTATGAATATGATGTACCGGTTCCTCCTTTTGTACATCCACGTTTGCTTGCAAACCTTGGAGAAATGGAAAATAGTGGTGTTGAATTGTCACTCGGTGTTACGCCTTTAAGAACTAACGACATGGAACTGACAATTGCAGGGAATGTTGCTATACAAAAAAATAAACTCTTATCACTAAGCGGTACTTATATGGGTCAGGACCTGAATGCAGCTGAATATATGCGTCTAGCAAGAATTAACGGTGCAGGCTTCCAGGGAGGAAATACTTACGTAACCTACCAGGTTGTTGGTCAGCCATTAGGAGTATTCTATCTGCCTAAATCAAATGGTATCATTAATGATGGATTGGGAACTTACACATACAATATTCTAAATCTTGATGACGATCCAAATATCAATCTAAGTGATGGTGGCGACAGATATTTTGCAGGACAGGCAATTCCTAAAGTAATACTGGGTACTAATTTGAGTTTCAGATACAAGGCTTTTGACATTCAAACACAGCTGAATGGTGGCTTTGGTCATAAAATATACAATGGTACAGCACTTTCATACATGAATATGAATACATTCCCTACATACAATGTTCTGCCCGAAGCACCTGAAAAGAAGATTTTCGATAGCGAGGTAACAGATTATTGGCTGGAAAAAGGTGATTATCTTCATATTGATTATGTAACACTCGGATATAATGTTAATGTGGATAACCTGAAACCTTGGGTTAACGGTATTAGAATTACAGCTTCGGTTGATAATCTACACACATTTACTAACTATTCCGGACTATCTCCTATGATAAACAGTACAACTGTAAATGGAGAACTCGGATTAGATGATAAAAGATTTTATCCTTTATCAAGAACATATTCGATCGGTTTAAACATTAATTTTTAATTGAAACATCATGAATAAAAATACAATAATATACAGTACGATAATAGCACTGTTACTATCACTCTTTTCTTGCTCTCTGGATGAAAATCCGGTTGACCAGATGCCGGAAGAAGAAGCATATAAAAGTTCAGTACTGATTTATCTTAACACAGTGGCTAACCTCTACACTGAGGTTGGCGGCACAGGTGGTAGTCAGGGACTAGCCGGCACTGACAGAGGTGTATACGACCTTAATACTTTCACTGCTGATGAAGCTTTACTGCCAACACGTGGAGGTGACTGGTTTGATGGTGGCCTCTGGCAAGACATGTTTACACATAACTGGTCAATTGACAATTCAATTATCAAAGGCAGCTGGGACTATCTTTACAGAGTAATTGGCAAAAGCAACCAATCGTTAGATAAACTAAACGAATTAATAGAACTTGACCCGGAAAACTCACTACTGCCAATTTATCAGGCCGAAGTGAAAGCTTTCAGAGCAATGTATTATTACTACCTGCTTGATCTTTATGCACGAGTACCTATCGTGGAAAGTTCTTCTGTAAAGATTTCAGATGTTAAACAATCTACCAGATCTGAAGTGTTTGAATTTGTGGTTAAAGAGCTTGAAGAAGCTATACCATATCTGAGCTCTGCAAACAGTTCTAAATTTGGGGAATATTATGGCAGAATGACTAAACCTGTGGCTTATTTCTTAATGGCACGACTTGCGCTGAATTCTCAAGTATATGCTGATAATGACTGGACTGACAACAATGGAATTCCAAATGGCCAGGCAAGCTTTACTGTAGACGGTACTCAGATGAATGCATGGGAAGCAACAATTGCTTATTGTGATATGATAACAGATTTGGGATACAAACTTGAACCTAACTTCTCAGCTAACTTTAGTGTTACAAATGAGCTTTCTTCTGAAAATATATTTGTAATTCCAATGGACCCGATAAATTTTGAAGCAAGAAATATGAATTTAGTGCGCTCCAGACACTATGCACATGCAAAGGCATTCTCTCAGGAAGGATGGAATGGAGCATCTGCAACTAAAGAAGCATTGGCAATTTTCAGAAAAGACGGAGTTGATCCAAGAACAGAAAAGACTTACTTTATGGGAGCAGTATTTGGTCCTGACGGTAATCCGGTAATTGATGATGGTAAAGAACTTGTGTACAAACCAGATGCAATTGCTTTGGATGTATCGGGAATAGAAGAAGAAAAAACAGCAGGAGCAAGAATGGCTAAATATGAGTTTGACACTAATGCTCAATCTGCAGGTCAGCTTGTGAGGAACGACTGGGTTTTATTCAGATACGCAGATGTTCTTCTTATGAAATCAGAAGCACTTGTTAGAAATGGACAAAATGGAGATGCTGAATTACAAAAAGTCAGAGCAAGAGTAGATGCACCTGCACGTACTGCAACTCTTAATAATATTCTTGACGAAAGAATGCTTGAACTTGCATGGGAAGGTGTAAGACGTCAGGATCTGATACGTTTTGGTAAATATCATCTGCCAATTACTGACAGAACAGTTTCTGCACCGTTTAGAACAGTTTTCCCTATTCCTGCAGATGTTCTATCTCTTAACACTAACTTATCTCAGAATCCGGGATATCAACAGACCAATTAAAACTAAATAGAAATGAAAAATTTATATAACTATCTATTATTATTGCTACTACCTTTATTGATAAATTGTAGTGACAATGAAAACTGGACAATTGTTGAAGATATTCAACAAGGAGTCTATATTTCCGGTACTGCAACAGTTTATAGCGGCGAGGCTCCTGCATCTGCTTTAAAAGCAGTACCACTGGATGTCAGTGATGATTTACCGGAACTGGTTGGAATCTATACCTGGCTAAAGGCTGATGGTGATTTCTCTATCTCTATTGCAACTGACCTGAATGAGGTTGTTAAATTTGGAAACGGCGGTGAAGTTAGTAAAGATGCGACCTTAGCAGTATATTCTCTTGTAGCGGATGCAACTCCTCTAAAAGTTGATAATGACGGATTTTATTTTGTAATTGTAAACACATCATTAGAGGAAGTCAATATTTTACCGGTAAATTATGGCGTAATAGGTGCAGCAACTCCTAAAGGCTGGGATGGTGAAACTCCAATGGATGCAGCTACTTTTGATGGAAACACAACAATTACATGGAAAGGCAAACTCAATATGAGCCCCGGTGGCTATAAATTCAGATACTCAGGCGGTTGGGGTAAAGAATTAAACATCGAGGGTGGAGGAAAAGCAAAAATTTTCACAGACCTTGGCAACTTTAGCAGTGCCGGTCCACTCATTGAAAATGCAATGAGTCAGGTAAGACCGGGTGGGCCTGATTTCTCTACTGAATTTGGTGGCGAATTTGAATTCACTATCCAGTATAATATCAGAACAAGAACATATAATGCAACTTATAAACTATTGGGTGAACCTGTAATACCGCCTGAATATCCCGACAAAATGTATCTTGTGGGAGAGGCAACAGCATATGGCTGGGATGAACCGGGCAGCAAAGCTGCTGCAGAGATGCACAAAGTTGCCGGTGGCAATGATGGCTTATATTGGAAAATTCTTTTCTTAGAAGAAGGTAAAGGCTTTAAAGTATCTGAAGCTAAATGGGGTACTGTAAACTTAGGTTACAATGAAATAACCAGTTTTGATCCGGAAAGCGTAGAAATCTCAGATAATGGAGGCGACATGTCAGTAGCAGCATCCGGTGTATATACAGTTGTCTTAGATTTAAGAGATGATGAATTTAAACTTTCTGTTGTCCCTGTTAAAGTATATGGAATGGGCAATACATTTGGTGGCTGGGATGCCGGTAAAGCTGAGAATCTGTTTACAGTTGACAATACTGAAAAAACAGTAACTTCCCCGCCACTTAAGGCTGATGGTGATATAAGAATGTATGTTGCTCACTCATGGATTTCAGATTGGTGGCAGGCCGAATTCAATGTTTATGATGGCATCATTGAGTATCGTAATGATGGCGGTGATCAAGCAGCAGTCCCCGGAACAGCCGGTCAGGTAATCACTTTGAATTTTGATAACAATAGTGGAACTATTAAATAAACAAACAGATTAATTTTTTAGTATAAGTCTGAAGCTGTTTAAAACAGAATAGCTTCAGACTTATTTTTTCTTCAGGTTTTTATATTAAAAACAGGAGTAGAATAATTTATAAAAATGAAAAAAACATTAATACTCTTTTCGCTTATATTAGCAGCATCAGTTTTATATGCACAAAATGTAAAAATAGACCCTGCATTTTGGTGGAGCGGTATGCAGGAAAATGAACTTCAACTCATGATTTCAGGAGAAAATATTGCAGAATATAAACCTGAAATTACTTCAGAAAACATCAGGATAAAAGAGGTTGTAACGCTTGACAGCCCAAACTATCAGTTAATCTATCTTGATTTATCAGAATCAAAGCCAGAAAAGTTCAACATAGTTTTTAAAGGTGCAAACAACAGTCATACAGTACAATATGAACTCAAGGAACGCAATCAGGAGAGATTAGATATTGAAAGTTTCGATTCATCTGATGTGCTATACCTGATAATGCCGGACAGATTTGCGAATGGTGACCCTACAAATGACCAGATTGATATGCGTATGCCTTATAAGGTGGACAGAAATGATCCAAACGCACGTCACGGTGGTGATTTAAAAGGAATTTCCAATCACCTTGACTATCTTTCTGATCTTGGTGTAACAGCAATTTGGCTGAACCCGGTTCTTGAGAATGATATGGAAGGTGGTTCTTATCATGGTTATGCAACAACAGATTATTATAAAGTAGACTCTCGCTTCGGATCAAATGAAGAGTATAAAAAACTTATTGATGATGCTCACTCCAAAGACATGAAAGTGGTAATGGATATGATCTTCAACCACTGTGGCAGTGACCATCCATGGGTTTATGATGTACCATCCTTCGACTGGTTCAATAATTTTGAAGAGTATGTGCAGACTTCCCATATGAAGGAGATGTATTTTGATCCTTATGCTTCGGAGTACGACAAAAGCAAAATGATTGACGGATGGTTTGTTCCAACAATGCCTGATCTTAACCAGAGAAACCGTCACGTCGCAAAATATCTTATACAGAACAGTATCTGGTGGATCGAATATTCAGGAGTGGATGGTATTCGCCAGGACACCTACCCTTATGCAGATTATGATATGATGGTTGATTGGATAGAGGCAGTTGAAATGGAATATCCCGATTACAATATTGTTGGAGAAGCCTGGCTAAACCACACAATCGGCACTTCATTCTGGCAAAGAAACAGCCCTATCAACCCCAATAACACGAAATTAAAATCGGTAATGGATTTTAAGTTTATGGGACTTTCCCACTCTGCTTTCTTCGAAGAGACAGGCGAATGGGGAGGCGGGTTACATGGTATTTTTGATCATATGACTTATGATTTCATGTATCCTGATATTTATAATGTGCTTAGGTTTCTGGATAATCATGATACTGACAGATTGTTGAAGGAATATCCTACCGACCTTTCAGGCTGGAAACAGGCAGTCACTTTCTTATTGACTATGCCCGGCACCCCTCAGATATATTATGGAACTGAATTGCTTATGCATGGTAATAAAAGCAAATCGGACGGTGATATCAGACTTGACGTTCCTGGTGGCTGGCCTGGTGATAAGGTAAATCATTTTACCAGAGAAGAACGGGATGAAATTCAGAACGAAGCATTTGACTTCCTCAGCAAGCTTCTTCACTGGCGTCGTGGTAATGAGGTGATTGCTTATGGAGACATGAAACATTATGTGTTGCAAAAAGGTGTTTATGTTTACGAACGGTTTATAGGAAATGAGAGTGTTTTAGTTTTCTTGAACGGCACAAGCAAAGATGTTGAAATAAACCTTGACAGATATTCTGAGTCAATTATGAACAGGGCCGAATGGAATGATTTTCTCACAGGAAATAATATTTCATTGGGCAATACTATGAAGCTTGCACCAAAAGAAATTCTTATATTGGAATAACTTCACTCTTTCAATAAAGATAATTAATTGGTTAGTGAAACATACCGGAAATAAGCAGTGGAAATATATGACTGTAAATCAATAAAAATAAAAAAGCTGGCAATTATGAATAAAATATATAATAAGACTGTAAAAACAGTCAGCACAGTATTAACTCTGCTGCTTATTTCTGTTTTTCTTTTCTCTTGTGGAGATGACCCTGTTGTTGTACCGGAAAAACCGAAGCCTGATGAGCCAAAACCGGAGGAACCGGCTAAACTAAAGGACTGGTTCTCTTGGGAACCCACAGTCCCTGATGCTGATAAAGAGCTGACTATCTACTTTAAAGCACCAGCCGGCTCCGGATTATATAATTATAAAGGTGATGTTTATGTTCATATTGGAATAATTAATGAAGGTCAGTGGCAAAAAGTGCCTGCCGGCTGGGATGAAAATACTTCTAAAATCAAGATGAATCCGGTGGCAGGTGAAAGTTATGCATGGAGTATTAAGCTCTCGCCCACAATAAGGGAGTGGTTTAATTCAGGTGAAATACCGATTAACAAAATAGGTATTATCGCAAGAAGTGCAGAAGCTGGTACAGACGGTGAAAAAAAGAAAGGGAATAAAGATGGTAAAGATTTCTTTATTGAAGGAATTTCAGACAGTAAATTCAAAGCATTTGAGCCTGCTGCAGTTAAAACAGGAACGGTGCCTGCCGGTCTGCAGTATGGAATAAATATAACTGATAATTCAACTGTAACCTTTGTTCTTTTTGATAAAGATAAAAACGGTGCCAGAAAAGATTTTGCTCATATCGTTGGTGATTTTAATGACTGGAAATTGAGTAACGACGAGAAGTCACAAATGTTTCGTGATGAATCAGCAGGAGTCTGGTGGATTACTATTTCAAATCTTGATCCTTTTAAAGAGTATGCTTTCCAGTATTATCTTGGCAAATCAGGTGAGGAAGCCTTCAGAGTGGCAGATCCTTATTCCCGCAAAATATTAGATCCTAATAATGATAAATATATCACTGCATCAACATATCCTGATTTAAAGCATTATCCGGAGAAAGCTATCGGAATAGTATCAGTTTTCAAAACACAACCGGAGACTTACAACTGGCAGGTGACCGATTTCCAGATTCCGGCAAAAGACAATCTGGTAATTTATGAGATGTTACTTCGGGATTTCACTGAAACAGGAGATCTGCAGGGTGCAATGGAAAAACTTGATTATTTGGAATCACTCGGCGTAAATGCAATTGAGCTTATGCCTGTACAGGAATTTGACGGCAACGACAGCTGGGGTTACAATCCTGCATTTTTCTTTGCTATGGATAAAGCATACGGCACCGACATGAAGTATAAAGAGTTTATTGATGAGTGCCATAGACGCGGAATTGCTGTTATTCTTGATGTTGTTTATAATCACGCAACAGGCGCAAATCCTTTTGCACGGATGTGGTGGAATTCATCAGCAAATAAGACTACAACCAACAATCCATTCTTTAATGTTGATGCACCTCACCCTTATTCAGTATTTCATGATTTCAACCATGAAGCCCTAATAGATGGCAAATACATAGTAAGAGATTTTGTAAAACGAAATCTGCAGTTCCTACTTGAGGAATACAATATCGATGGCTTCCGATTCGATCTCACAAAGGGCTTTACACAAAAGAGCAGTACAGAATCATCAGCTTCAAACTACGATGCTTCACGTGTTGCAATCTTAAAAGATTACAACAATGCAATCAAAGCAGTAAATCCCGATGCCTACGTCATACTGGAGCACTTTGCTGATGATCGTGAAGAGACTGAGTTAAGTAATGATGGAATGATGGTTTGGAGAAAAATGAACGAACAGTATGGTCAATCTGCCATGGGCTATAAAGATAATTCAGGATTCACAGGCAGTTATTACAGCAGCTCACGACCCACCAACAGTTTGGTGAGCTATATGGAAAGTCATGATGAAGAGCGTTTGTCATATAAACAGGTTACATGGGGTAATGGAATTATTAAAACCAATCTGAATGCAAGAATGTCACAACTTGGCACAAATGCAGCATTCTTCTTTACAGTTCCCGGACCTAAAATGATATGGCAGTTTGGAGAGTTGGGATATGATATTTCTATTGATCAAAACGGAAGAACCGGCAGGAAACCGATAAAATGGGATTACCTGGGAGTAACAGAACGAAATAATCTATACAAGACATACAGCAAGCTTATCGACCTGAGAATGGATAATGAAGAACTTTTCAATTCAACAGCAACGCTAGACTGGAAAGTTACTCCTACATACTGGAATCAAGGCAGATTTATCACCCTCTCATCATTTGGAAATTCAAAACAGGTTGTTGTCGTTGGCAATTTCACAAATGAGCCAATCACTGCAACTACCACTTTTCCGAAGACAGGAACCTGGTATAATTATTTGAATCAGACAGAAACTCTTAATGTTACTTCTTCAAATATGAGCACCACTGTTCCGGCAAACAGTTTCCTGATTTATACCTCATTTAAGAAATGATACATTATATTTAAAGTTCAACACTTTATATATAAAGATACTTTTAGTCTGGTTCTTTTTCGGGCCAGACTTTTTTTATCTACCCTAAAAACACTTCTAAAGCTATGTTTTAGATGTACTTCGCTTACATCAACTATGTATCAACTATGTAGTATATATGTATCAACACTGTATTTTTACAGTGTTGATTTGACCGATTTAGCACCGATGTTTAACTACTTTAATTCAAACAGGAATAGAGGCCTTTTTTGTTGGCAATTTTGAAACTTGTGTTATCTTTGCGAGTATAACATTACAAAAATCACAGATTAAAAATTATAAAAGATAAATCAAATGAAGTCGATAGCAATCATTTACGGATCAAGTACAGAGCACACTAAAGATGCAGCCGAGAAAATAGCTGAATTACTGGCAGATTATTCTCCCACTTTATCAGATATTTACGACGGCGATGAGGAACCGTTTAAGAATCACGATGTACTTATATTGGGGGTTTCTACATGGGGTGTTCAGGATCTGCAGGACGACTGGAATGACTTCTACCCTAAACTCGAGCAGCTGGATCTCACAGGGAAAAAAGTAGCACTATTCGGAATGGGAGATGCCTCTATATACCCCAGCTCATTTGTTGATGCAATTGGTATACTTTATGAGATGGTAGTAAAACAGGGAGCTACAGTAATTGGCCAGGTTTCAACCGAAGGATACGACTTTGAATACTCCAGAGCAGTTGTAGCTGATCAGTTCGTCGGATTGCCTCTGGATGACGACTATGAGCCTGAACTGACTGAAGAGCGTATAGTTAACTGGGTGGAACAGCTCAAACCACACCTGTCTTAAACTTATTCAGATTAACTGAACTGCATCAGATTACCTGAACTATTTAAAATAAATCCGATATGACCACGGTGCGAGTGTCATCTCTTTCACTGATTCTGCCCTATTGGAATCAGGGAAGGAATAATAACCTCTGCCTGGAATCTGTTCATTGAACGTTACGTTCACTTCCTGGTCAGTAAGGTTGAAGACTGAAATAACTTCACTGTCGTCATATGTTCTGCTGAATGACCAAACACTCTCCGGATTACTGTTGGCAATCTCAATCGTTTCGCCATGCCTTTCCTGTGACTGAAGTGCAGGGTTATGCTCTTTTAAGTTACTCAGAACAGCATAAAAACCGCTAAAATTATCAGGATCTGTCCAGTCGATTGTATCCTTTTCGAAGAATTCAAGTCGGTTATCGGATCCTACTTCCTGACCACTATATATCAGAGGCATACCGGGCAAAACATGTGTCAGTGCAGCGAAAGCTTCAGCAGCATCACCCATACGCTCGAACTCTGTACCACTCCAGGAGTTTTCATCATGATTGGATGTAAAAAACATTGGTATTGCGTGTGAAGGGAAATTACTTATCATGTTACTTAACGACAAACGGAGTGAATCAACATCTCCTTTTCCCTGAGCTACCGAATTCATAGTATGATGAAAATCCCAGGCATAGTATGCATTGAAAACTGTTTCGTTCAACTCAGGTTTTTCAGCCTCTGCCAAGAGAAATATATCAGACTTGAGAGATTTAAGTGAATCACTTGCAGCCACCCAAAAATCGGTAGGCAATTCATATGCCACGTCACATCTGAAACCATCTATGTCAGCTTCATTTATCCAGTACATCATAGACCTGATCATCTCTGTGCGTAACTCCTCAATGCCATAATCCAACTGAGCAATATCTGTCCAGTCGTACCTTACAGCAAGGCCTCCCAAACTATCTCTGACATACCATTCCGGATGCTCCTCAACCCACACGGCATCTCTTGAAGTATGATTGGCCACCCAATCCAGTACAACCTTCATACCCAGATTGTGCGCTTCATCTACAACTGATTTAAAATCATCAAGTGTGCCGAATTCACTATTAACTTCGGTATAATTTTTTATAGAATAATAGCTTCCGAGAGTACCTTTACGATCCACCTCACCAATTGTTTGTACGGGCATAAACCAAAGAATATCAACACCGAGCTCCTGAAGTCGCGGAAGATGTTCCCTCAAAGCGTTAAAAGTTCCTTCTGGTGTAAACTGGCGAGTATTAACCTCATAGATTACAGCATTGTAAGTCCACTCCGGATGCACACTTTCAACACCGCAAGACACCAATAACGTTGCCGCTATTAACAAGAAATATTGTATGTTAAATCTTTTGCTCATTATATTATACTTTTAGAAGCTTCCGGAAACAAATCACATTTACATGTTAACCGTGTAAATAATTACTCACTTTCTCTTCAGGCGATAAACATCATCCCTGTCCTGAACGATAAATACACTAAACGCACCCAAAACAAGGGAACAACCTGCAAGAACCAAAGTAAGTATTACCTGTCCGTGAAACAATTCGCGGGTAATAAATCCAAGTATACTTGCAGCCAGTATCTGTGGTATTACAATAAAGAAATTGAATATACCCATATAAGTACCCATTTTATCAGCAGGGAGTGATCCAGTCAGTATTGCATAAGGCATAGACAGTATGCTTCCCCATGCAAAACCTACTCCTATCATGGGTATCAGCAAGATATTAGGATCTTTAATAAAGTAAAGAGAGATAAACGATATCCCTCCTAAAGCCAAGGCTACTGCATGAGTAGCCCTGCGTCCTATTTGACGAGCTATGAGTGGAAGCAAAAATGCACTTATAGCAGAAACACCATTATAGACAGCAAAAAGAACACCCACCCAGTTTGCGCCCTGATTATATAGTACAGAACTTGAATCTGTTGTGCCATAAATGTGCTGAGTTATTGCAGGAGTAGTGTATATCCACATTGCATAAAAAGCAAGCCAGGAGAAAAACTGAACTACTGCCAGCTGCCCCATTGTCTTAGGCATATGCAGCAGATCATTCATAATACCAACCATTCCTTTAGGCTGATTATTTTTTCGTGTAATTAATGCAGAAATAATTAGAATCAGGCCAAAAGCCAGGATAAGTCCTGATACAATATATAGCTGTGCATTATCGAGATCAAGTTTAAAGACCTTTATCAGGAGTGTTGCAACAATACCTGCGAGAGTCCATATAACCCCTCTTTTCATAAACTGATCTGAAGTCACAGGTGTTTTTATTACAGCCTTTATACCCGTTGACTTCTCTTTCTCCTCTTCAAAAGCAGCCAGCTCCTCAGGTGAATACTCCTTTGATGTTAAAACAGTATACAATACAGATGCAAGCAGCACCACCCCGCCAATATAAAAAGAGAGCTTGACAGATTGAGGAATAATACCCTCCGCTGCAGTATTGGGTACCCCAAACCAGTTTGTCAGTATATAAGGCAAAGCAGACGCAATCACAGCACCAGTACCTATAAAGAAACTCTGCATGGCAAATCCCATCGTTCTTTGCTCTGAGGGCAGATTATCACCCACAAATGCCCTGAACGGCTCCATAGAGATGTTAATTGAAGCATCCATTATCCAAAGCATTCCTGCAGCAATCCATAATGATGGTGAATTTGGCATTATGAAAAGTGCTAATGTAGTAAAAATGGCACCTATCATAAAGTAGGGACGACGACGACCAAAACGGTTCCACGTTTTATCGCTGAAATGACCTATAATAGGTTGAACTATCAATCCTGTTATTGGCGCAGCTATCCATAAAATAGGGATATCTTCTACTTTGGCACCCAATGTTTCAAAAATACGGCTGACGTTAGCGTTCTGTAAAGCAAAGCCAAACTGAATACCTAAGAAACCGAAGCTCATATTCCATATCTCCCAAAAGGATAATCGTCTTTTCTTCATGTTGTTTAGATTAAATGATTTAAGTACATTTCATGTTATGAAGCTTGATATCTGACAAATATACACGGGTTTTCGAAGTAAATGCTCAGAAAAGCCATGTAATTCAGGTTACGTTTACGCAAACGTTTGCACCAGCTTAGTTGACTCCTTTACCACCAGTTCTGTTTTAATAACTCTGCTCACTACCCCCTCCTTCTTCTCTTTTCCTTCAATACGATTTATAAGCAAGCGGGCAGCAACTTTACCCATTTCAAAACCGTGCTGATCAACACTGGTAAGCCGGGGGTAAGTAACCTCTGTAATATAACTGTTAGTAAATCCGCAAACAGAAATATCCTCCGGCACATTAAAACCCATACTTTTAGCTATTTGTATGCAGTATGCCGCAACCTCATCATTTATGCAAAAGAATGCATCAGGAACAGGATTATGTTTCAGTATTTCAGGTATAAGCTTTTTTGCAAGGCCAACTGTATCACAAACCTCAATCAAACTCTTATTAATTTCAATTTTATGTTTTCGCAGTGCATCTTCATAACCCATTCTCCTGTTGTTTGATATAGGCATTGATGGCACTGAGCCTAAAAAAGCGATATTTCTGCATCCGGTCTCAATTAGATATTCGACAGCAGTAAATGCTCCTGTATAGTCATCAACAACAACTTTATCGGTATTTATGCCTGTACAAATACGATCAAAAAAAAGCAAATGTACATTGTTGTCAATAATATCCTGAAAATGGTCAAATTTCAGAGTTGTTTTAGATTGTGATATGAGAATACCGCATACTCGTGCATCCAGCAGTGTCTCTACACTTCTTACCTCCCTCTCGTAATCCTCGTTTGAGTGTGAAATAAGCAGATTATAACCCTTGCTCTCTGCCTCCTGCTGTATACCATCCAAAACAGTAGAGAAAAAATAGTGAACTATTTCTGGAACAATTACACCGATTGTGGTATTCTTATTGGTACGAAGCTGTAAAGCCAGCCTGTTGGGTTTATACTTATGCTCTTCTGCATATTCTTGCACAATTCTGCAAGTCTCTTTACTTATTGCAGGATGATTACGCATTGCCCTGGAAACAGTAGACGGCGATAAGTTAAGCGCATGTGCTATATCTTTTAAGGTTATTTGTCCCATTTTTCAATTGCCTCCATTTTTAAATTATAATGATCTGGCTACTTTAAGTGCGAAAAGTTCAATTTTAGAAAAATCATCGTATCAAAAATAGACATAAAAACAGTAAATATCAATCTTATTAAAAAAAAACTGATGTTTTACGAAAAACCAGGAGTCGATTTCAGATAAAATTTCTATTTTTGTTAATAAACATTTCTAATATTTTTGTATGACAGAGACTAAAACAACCTTAAGTGTACAATCCGAAACAGGTAAACTTGAAGCAGTGTTGGTTCACTATCCAGGACCGGAAGTGGAAAACATGACTCCTCGTAATGCTCAGAGAGCACTTTACAGCGATATTCTCAATCTGTCTATTGCGCGTAAAGAGTACGATCAGCTGCATGGGGTACTTAAAAAGACTTCAAGAGTTTATGAAGTTTCTGATCTTTTAACAAAGTTACTGGAAAAGGAAAATCTAAAGGAACAGCTTATTCTAAAGATAAGTGATTTGGAGCAGGTCTCGGGATATGTAGATTACCTCATGAAACTCTCTCCCCAAAACCTGTCGAAGATATTAATAGAAGGATTGCCGATTAAGATTAACACTCTTACAGACTTCTTACGTGAAGAGTATTATGCACTTAAGCCACTTTACAATTTTTACTTCACACGCGACGCCAGCGCTATAATAGGTAATAACGCAATAATATGTAAGATGGCTAATAGTGTGCGACTTCGCGAATCACTTATTATGGATGCTATTTTTGAAAGCGGACTATTCTTCGATTCTAATATAATTAACACATACGATATATCAAACAATAACCCCTTAGTGAAGGTAGAAGGCGGTGATATACTTGTGATAAGCGATGATATTTTGCTTATAGGAAACGGCTCCAGGACAAGCTCTCAGGGAATAGATTTACTGGTACAGGAGTTTTGTAAAACCGGAAACGGCAAAAAGCATGTTATCGTACAACAACTGCCGGAGTCGCCCGAATCATTTATTCATCTGGATATGGTATTCACCATGCTTGACACAAACACTGCCATGGTATACAAACCATTAATTATGAACAGCTCACCCTATCAAACTGTGCATATGCAGATTGAGAACGGCAAGGTTGTCAAAATATCATCAGCCGCAGGAATACTTAGTCTGCTCAGAAAACTTGGAATAGATCTGGAGCCTGTGGTATGCGGAGGAAAAGCAGATGAGTGGGATCAGGAAAGAGAACAATGGCATAGTGGTGCTAATTTCCTTGCAATAGCACCAGGCAAAGTAATTTCATACGCACGTAACATTCACACTCTCGAAGAACTAAACAAGAATGGTTTTGAAATTGTTACTGCACGAGATGTTATAAACGACAATTTCAGCATCGACTCGACAAAAAAATGCGTTATTACAATAGAGGGATCAGAACTACCTCGCGGAGGAGGCGGTCCCCGTTGCATGACAATGCCATTACGCAGGAGTCAGTTATAGTATATCCTTTATTTTCAACAGGGAGTCAACAGTATATGTTGGCTCAAAACCATCAGGCTCAAATTGTGCAGGATTGAACCAGATCTGGTCAATCCTGCTGTTCTTTGCACCTACAATATCAGCTTCCCAGCTGTCACCAATCATAATCGTTTTATTACGCTTAGAGTTGGTGTTTATCAGAGCGTAAGTAAACATTCCCTCGTTAGGCTTATTGATATTAGCATCCTCCGAAAGGATTATTTTATCGAAGTACTTTCTCAAACCTGAATTTTCGATCTTTTTATATTGAACCTCCCTGAATCCGTTAGAAAGGATATGCATCCGGTATCTGGGCTTCAGGTATTCCAAAAGCTCGATGGTACCGTCAATGAGGCGTGTTTTTCTTGTTGTCCTTTCAAGAAAATCATCGCTTAGATTTTTAGCATATTCAGGGTCATTTATTCCAAACTCCCTTACAGGAACCAAAAATCGTTCAACAATAAGCTCTTCTTTTTTAATTACTCCCTGACGGTATAACCCCCACAAATGATTATTACTTGGCATATAAACCTTGTAATAATCCTGAAATGTAGGATAATATTCAGAATATCCGTAATCTTTATAAATCTCCTCAAGACACTCCTTGCCATTCAGATGGATGTCCCACAGTGTGTCATCAAGATCAATAAATAAGTTTTCGTACATCAACCCGATCAGCTTACTTCAATGATTAGGTATTTGGTCAGACTCCAGAAACGCTGAGTATCTGTTATCTGGAAAACAATATTCCCGTCATCTCCGGTTACAAACTCATAAGTTCCTTCAGGGTGTGTAGACCAAAGTTTTCCCTTTTTTGCATATAAAGGAATCTTGGTGACTTCACGAATATCAATCTGCAGAAAATAGTCTTTATTAAAAGTATCCTGCATTACACGCGTTGCCTGTAAAAAACCACCTGAAAGAATTTTCTGATCCTTTAGTTCATTAGCAGTACCAAATACATAATAAGCCGTATTCAGAGATCTGTCCTGCTCCTGAATTGTAGCCGCCTGCTGCTCTGTTTCCAGCGCCAGAGATGTAATATCCTGCGACAGCTGGGCTATCTGCTCATCCTTAAGAGCAAGTTCGTTCTGAAGCTCTGCAAGTCTGCCTGAGCTCTCCTGCATCTCACGGTTTAACCTGCTGATTGTGTTTTTTAGTGACGCGAGTTCAGTATTGCTGCTGCTGTACTTCCTGTTAAGTTCATCCAGCTGTGCTTTATTGCGCTGCAGGATTTCGTTAATCATTCTGAAGTTTTCAGTAACACGCTGTTTGGTATCCTGACTCATCTCACCCGACTGCGCTGATTGAGTAGAAATATACTTCTCAGCTTCTCTTATTTTCTCAAAATTTGCCTCCACCTCACTAATAACGGACATCATTTCTGCAGCCTCACCTTCTGCATCTGCAGATTGCATTAGAAGAGAGTCGCGCTGTGCCTGCAGATCCTTGTATTCCTTCGACTCCTTTACATTTGTACATGAAACAATCAGTCCCATTACAAGAAACAAAATCCATACTTTTTTCATAAATTATAATATTTATATTTTACAATTATAAAAAATTCTCTTTACTGTTTTTTTATTAATCCTTACCTTTAACTACTATAACAAACTCACCCCTTGGTTCGTTTACTTTAAAGTGATTTGTTAATTCTTCAAGTGTCCCTCTCACTGTTTCTGCATACATTTTGGAAATCTCTCTGGAAACAGATGCAGCCCTTTCATTCCCCAAATTATCAGCCAGTTGCGTAAGTGTTTTTACAACCCTGTAAGGAGACTCATAAAAGACCATCGTCCTTACCTCTTCGGAGAGCTGTCTGAGTCGTGTCTGCCTCCCTTTTTTCTGAGGAAGAAACCCTTCAAAACAAAAACGGTCATTTGGTAAACCTGACTCAACAAGTGCTGGTACAAAAGCAGTTGCACCCGGAAGACACTCAACCTCAACTCCTTCACTTATACAGTCTCTCACAAGCAAATATCCCGGATCTGATATAGCAGGAGTTCCTGCATCAGATATCAATGCAAAGATCTCACCGGATTTCATTCTTTCCACCAGGTGATCAGAAGCCTTATGTTCATTGAATTTGTGATACGACTGCATATGGGTTTCTATACCGAAATGTTTCATAAGCACACTGCTTGTTCGTGTGTCTTCTGCTAAAACAACATCACACTCTTTAAGCACTTTCAGTGCCCTTAGAGTTATATCCTCCAAATTTCCTACAGGTGTGGGCACTACATACAGTTTTCCCATCTTTACACTCTATTTACTTAAATACCTTTTTAACAATCGACAGAAAGTCAATTACAGCAGGATTATCCAAATCCACAGTCACATTCTCTCTTACATACTCCTCAGCTTCTTCGTATGATTCAAATTTATTAAGTTTCTCGATCGTACTGTTCATCAGGTTCCGGTCATTACCAAACAGTTCACGTTGAAAAATAAACCTGTCGTTAAGGCTTATTCCTCTTTTTAAGTCTACTAAAGCAGGAGGAGTTTTAATTGTATCAGCTAAACTTTTCCTTACTTTATTTTCAAATTCAGTATTTGTATCGTTTTGAATCTTTTGAATTACAGAAGATTCCTGCTTTTTAATTTGACTGCCATCTGTTTTATGCGGATTTCTGTATTCAGGCAGTACAAAACCTTCAGCGTGAATGTTTCCTGCATGTACTTCTGATTTTTCGGTCTCACTCTCATTTGTCTCAGACAAAACTTGTTCCCTATCCTCAGGCAACTCGGAATCTTTTGTTTTTGACGAAAAAAACTCTCTGTCTCTTTCTTTTTCTCTTTCCCTCTCCTGTGAAGCCTCCTGTTCTTTTCTCTCTTTTTCGGACAATACAACTACCAAACGTTCCATCTGGCTTTTCAAATCATCAACCTGTAAAAACTCAAGATCATGCAGCAATCCCGTAATTTCATGAGTCCTGTTAAATGATTCTTTGAAAAAAGAAAACGGCAGATTTCCGCTGTTGCTTACCTCCTGCACACTTTCCTCTAAGGATTTTATCTCACTAAGAAGCCGTTCAATATAAAATGCTATTTTTTCAGACATCTGACATTCCTTTAATTAATGATTCTTATGGCAAACACTTTATGTGAGTCGCTCATTCCATGAAACACACAAAAGTAATCATATTTTAGAAAGCTCAATAAAATCATCAGGCAAATTTACAAGATATAACGTTTGAGTTGCCCTTGTAATTGAAGTATATAACCATCTGTAGAAGCTTTCTCCCAAGTATGATTTTTGAATATAACCAATATCCAAAAACACATTTTTCCATTCTCCACCCTGTGCTTTGTGACAGGTAACAGCGTAGCCGTATTTTGTCTGCAGCGCATTAAAAAAGGGGTCTGTTTTTACTTTCTTATACCTGAGTCTTTTTTGGGTAATGTGCCCGTAATCCTCCATTACTTCCGAGAAAAGCTGATTATTTTGCTCACCTGTAAGTCCCGGCACCTCTGTATGCAATACATCAAGATTAATCTTGGCCTCAAACTCAACATCATATTCACGGTGATAAAGAACTACATTGCAGAACCTGAAACCGTACATCTCCTCTTCACCTCTGACCCGCGTAACTTCAACAAATTCTCCGTTAGCCAGGAAATCCAGGTTCTCATAGTCTTCAATCCAGAAATAGTTGTTCTTTGTAATCATCAGGATATCACCTGTCGAAATCTCCTCTTCCCTGTACAAAACAGTGTTTCTTATTCCGTTATTATATGCATTGACCCTTTTATTGGAACGGGATATTACAATTGTCTCCTCCATTCCGTCACGCGAATATGCATCCGAGATTTCGTAAATTAAATCATTCCCTGTTATCCTCTTGACATCTGCAAATCCGTCGACTTTAAGCTTTGGGAAATCATCTGTTGCATTCATAGCTAACGAGTCTCTCAGATAAGTTGCATTATGTAAAATACCCGACTCAACTTCCTGCCTTACGATATCCCTCAGAGTAGCTTCCGTGACCTCTAATGAATAAGATTGAAGAATTTCTCTATCCAGTGCAGGACTATATTCCTGCTTCACAGGAGGCAACTGAGCATCATCACCAATTAACAACATTCTGCAACCCTCAGCTGAATAAACAAACTCAATCAGATCATCAAGCAGCCGCCCTGTTCCGAAGACCGAGAAATCCGGCGATTCATTATTTATCATTGATGCTTCATCAACAATAAAGAGAGTATGTTTATGCAGATTCTCGGATAGTGAAAACTGCATTGTTCCTTCAGACATCTTTTGTTGCCTGTATATTTTTTTATGTATCGTAAATGCCTTTTGAGCTGCGTACCCCGAAAAAACTTTAGCAGCCCTGCCTGTAGGAGCCAGTAATACAGTCTTCTGTTTAAACTGTGTCATTGTTCTAACAAGACTGCCTATAAGTGAAGATTTACCCGTACCTGCATATCCCGTAAGTAAAAATATCTTGTCTCCGCTATCCGAGAAAATAAATTCAGTAATACTTTCTAATGCTTGTAACTGGTCACTTGTAAAGTCATAAGGGAAATTTTCATTGATTTTCTCAATAAAAAAGTGATTTATCATTTTTTTTGGTTATTTTTCCTGTAAAAGTAGCATAATTATCATTCTTTTTCTAAATTTGTAGTCTAAAATCAGAAAATCAATAACAAAACAATATAAATTAAAAAAGAAAAGTCCATGAAAGTTGTAATGAGAGTGCTTTTAGCAATAGCCATTGTTCTTTTAGCCTGGATAAGTTGGAAAAGTATCCAGGGCCCAATTGACTTCAATGCTGAAGTCGCAAAACGAGATCAGGCAGTTATACAGCGCTTGATGGATATCCGCACAGCACAAGTTGCTTTACGCTCACAAACCGGCACCTACACCGCCAGTTTTGACACACTTATCAATTTTGTAAAAACAGGCCAAATTGCTACAATCGTTAGATCAGGAGATCTCACTGAGTCACAGCTTGAATCAGGAATGACAGAAGTAAAAGCGATGGAAATCATCAACACCGGAAACGAAGCAAAGATCAGAGAAGCCGGTTTATGGGATGATGAGATGAATGCTCCTCAGCTTGTAAGAGATTCATTATTCTCACCTGCAGTAGAAGTACTATACCCTAATCGCACTAATTTCTCTGCTGATTCTCTAATGTATGTTCCATTTGCACCTGCCGGAACAACTTTCCAGATGGGTGTTGATTCACTGATAACAGCATCAGGGTATCCTATTCAGGTATTTGAAGCAAAAACTCCTTATACTGATTACTTAGGAGATCTGGACAAAAAACTACTTGCCCAGAAGATTCAGGAAGTACTTGACCGTCCGGGAGACAGATTCCCAGGCATGCAGGTAGGCTCTCTTGTGGTTGCTAACAACAATGCAGGTAACTGGGAATAATTGGTTACTACAATGTAGTTTATGTTTCTACCGGAAAATATAGATTTAGCACATTCAGAAAAATATAGATTATCCATTCGGTTGTCACCGGATGGATTTTCTTTTTATTTTAATTCTCCGTCTGATCCTGATATATTCCATTTTCAAAAGACCAACTTAAGTAATAAGTTGACATATTCTGAAAACATCAAAAAGATTATTTTTGATCAGGGATTTTTTACATATCCTTTCAATAAAACCACTGTTGTAATTGTTTCACCCCACTACACTCTTGTGCCTAAACAATTTTTTGATGCAAGGCAAAATAGGGATATCATCGATTTCAATTTCCAAAATTTAAGTGGAACTTCATTACACGATTCTTCTGAATCGCAGGAGTATTCAATTGTATATAACATGGACGAGGAGGTACATTCATTCCTTTCCAGGCATCTGAGCAATCCGGAGTTTAAACATCATACATCTTCACTTCTGCATTTTTTTAACACATATGAGAAAACGATAGGCAATAAGCAATGCTTTGCTGATTTTCATGATGGTTATGTTTCCATGTTCTGCTACTTTGAAGACAGACTTCAATCTGCAGTCACATTTCCCGCAAATAATATGCCCGATACAACATATTACATAGCAAGTATCTGGGAAAAATTACTAATGGATCAAACTAAAGACTATCTTTACTTATGCGGTGAAATAGATTCTCATTTAACAGTAGTAAATGATCTTAAGAGACTTATCAATAATGTTGAGAGGGTCGAATTGAAACCTAAAGCAAATATAACAGTTGAACAGATACGGATGTTACCAACAGATGTTATTACTGCACTATGCGAATAATTAGCGGAAAATATAAATCAAGAAGAATTCAGGTACCTCCCAATCTGAAAGCGAGACCGACAACCGACTTCGCCAAAGAGGGGCTGTTTAATGTACTTAACAACTTTATTGATTGGGAAGATGTAACTGCACTTGATCTTTTTTCCGGGACAGGGAGTATTGCACTGGAGCTTGTTTCAAGAGGCTGTAGTCGTGTTGTCTCTGTAGAATCTGAACATCAGCAGTGGCGTTTTATAACAATGGCGAAGGAAAAACTTGATGCACAGGAGCTATACCCGTTAAAAGCTGATGCTTTTAAATTTCTTCAAACATGCAGGGAACAGTTTGACCTGATATTTGCAGACCCTCCCTATGACTTAAAGGAGGTTCGCACTATCCCCGATATTATCTTCGATAAAAATCTTCTCAGACCCGATGGTATTCTGATTCTGGAACATTCAAAATCTCACGATTTCACAATGCTCCCCAGATTTAACAGAGAGCTCAAATATGGCAGTGTCCACTTTTCCATATTCACCTGATTAAAAAACTAAAGACACATACTTTAATCTCTGTCTGCTACAATTTTATCTTTACAGGAAACAATTCCGGGTTGTTCTTATTATTTATTCGTATTTTTGTACCGCATTTTAAATAATATAAAATATGAATAAAAAACAATTTAATGCGACTAAAGCATTTCGTTTCAAACGATTTGCCCGCAAGTCGTACAGTGTTTTCAACAGCATCCACAAGGCTGTCACCATTGGTGTTTTGTCAGGCTGCGCACTAATGAGTGCTCATGCAACTTCGGTTGAACCTGTTGAACAAATTTTTATTGAAACAGCCTCAGACTCAATCCCGTCAACAGAACTGGATGAGGTGGTGGTCACCGCTTCTAAAGTGGCAATGCCATTGAATCTGGCAGCTAAGCAGGTGACAGTTATTTCAAGTAAAGAGATTGAGCGAGCTCCGGTAAGGAGTATTGAAGATCTTTTGAACTATGTGGCAGGAGTAGATATTCTGCAACGCGGGCCGCACGGCGTACAGGCGGACATAACTCTCAGAGGCGGATCATTTGATCAAACAGCTATCCTTCTGAATGGAATTAACCTTACAAATCCTCACACAGGCCATTACAGCTTCGACATTCCCATCAATTTATCAGATATTAAACGCATAGAAATTGTTCAGGGTCCATCTTCTCTTGTGTATGGAGCAAGTGCATTTTCCGGAGGTGTTAATATTATCACTAAAAAAGATAGTGAAGCAAATATATACGCTAAGCTGGAAGGTGGAATGTATGGTCTTTTCAGTGCGGAAGCACGAGGTTCATATGCAGGTAAAACATCCACTCATTCACTCTCTGCAGGATATAAGAGATCAGACGGGTATATATCCAACAGCGACTACAATATCTACAATCTGCTATGGCAAAGCAGGTTTAACATAAATGGTGCAAGTATCGACTTCCAGACAGGACTCAACGATAAAGCATATGGTGCCAACACTTTTTACACTGCTGCATTTCCTAATCAGTTTGATGATACACAAGGCTTGTTTTTCTCAGTAAAAGGAGAGACCAATGGCAAGCTTAAGATAACACCTCACATTTACTGGAGCAGGCATTATGATGAATTTCAACTAATAAGGGAGGGCTCTCCTGATATACCTTCATGGTATACAGATCATAATTATCACCGCAGTGATGTTTTCGGTATGAATCTGCATATGCAATATGCCTCACAACTGGGTATAACAAGTTTTGGAAGTGAGTTCAGGAATGAAGGAATATTGAGTAATGTTCTTGGAAATACAATGGAAGAGACAATCGGGAAATACACAAAATCTGATAACAGAACTAATATAAGTTACTTCGCAGAACATAATTTCATAATCGACCGTGCAACTCTTTCGTTAGGAGGATTATTAAACTACAATACTGCAGTAACAGACAGGTTTGATTTTTATCCTGCCATAAACGGATCTTTCAGAGCAACTGATAAATTGAGTCTATACGGATCCTGGAATAAGGCAACCAGAATGCCCACCTTCACAGATCTCTACTATACAACAGCAACTCATACAGGTAACAGTAATCTTGAAGCAGAACTTTCAGAAGCATTTGAAGTGGGTGCCAAGTTCAACCATCCCGTAGTTACAGGATCAATAGCCGCATTTTATATGGAAGGGAAGAATATGATAGACTGGGTAAAACCTTCTCCCGAAGCATTGTGGGAGTCTACAAATCACACTCAAATAAATAAAAGAGGGATGGAAGTCAATCTGTCTTTCGACCTGAAAGAGTGGTTTGGTCATAATCAACCCTTATCAGCATTTAATACCGGATATATGATTCTTGATCAGGAAAGAGTGGATGATGATCTGATATCAAACTACACCCTTAATCATTTGCGACATAAATTCACTGCCAGCCTGCATCATGATCTGATAAAAGATCTTTCCCTTTCGTGGAATTTCAGATGGCAGGAAAGAAACGGCTCATATGTACTTTATGCTGATTTGAAACCAGGCGAAAGAGTAGACTATACACCTTTCTCAATATTAGATGTAAAAGCAAATTATAAGCTCCGTAATATTGATCTATTCATTAATGCAAACAATATATTTAACAGCAAACATGTAGATTTAGGCAACGTCCCCCAGCCGGGATTATGGCTGTCAGGCGGAGCTACAATTAAGTTGTAGCATAATAATAATCAGATAGAATTACATTCAATTATCCCCTTGCTTAAGCTTGACGCTTATCAAGGGGATAAATAATTGTATCGTCCTGTATGAAACACATGTATGAACCAAAGATAGCTTTAATTGAAGCTGGTTAAAAACGTACTCGAAACATCTTCATTTTATTTTTTCGGTTTATTTCGCTTATTTTGTATTACTAATATATTGATACTTTACAAACCAAGTGAAAACCTCATCTTATCTGACTAATTTATATATTCTCTATGTGAACGACCTGTTCACATATGGTACATACCTTGGTTTTGAAAAAGAAGTTGTTAAAGATGCAATTCACGATGTATTTGTGAATATTTCAGCTAAAAATCAAATTCTGGATGAAGTCTCCAATATCAAATTCTATCTTTTCAGATCATTGAAAAACAGGCTGTATGATATACAAAGAGGTAATAAAAATCAAATTGGATTAGAAGGTATAGCAGCTGAAGAGGTCAAACCTTTTCAAATAAACGTAAACATAGAGGATCAATACATTGAAGAAGAAGAGAGAAGGGAAATAAAAAAAGAAATAGAAGAGATGCTGAACTCATTAACAGACAAGCAACGAGAAATAATATATCTGAAATATGTTCAAGAATATGATTATAAACAGATTTCTGAATTATTGGATATCAATATCCATAGCTGCAGAAAACTGGTTTCTAAAGCTTTAAGCAACCTTCGAAAAAAATACGGAGTAATCTCAATACTCCTCCTAATTAATTAAAGTCTGCAGCTGCATCAAATAAGTTAAATACTCATGCTGCTCATTTAATCCTCCCGCAGACCTTAATAATGACGAATAATTAAACACGACCAATTGTTAAATTTACATGTTTTTTAGAAAATAAGGGGATATTATAATTCCTCAATCGTCTTTATTAAGAGAGTGTGTAAAATTAGCATGTTTTCCTTTACCTGTTTACAATAGATATTAAAAATGAAAAATATCCATTATACTGATTTATTACATGATATCAAGTTTGTCCGATGGCAATTAGCTCCTGATGAATCATTGGATATTTACTGGAATAATCTTATTGAAACAGACCCTCATCTGGAAAAAGAAATTCATAAAGCAGCATCATATCTGAAGAATGAGGGTTTAAACAAGAATTATTTAAGTACAGCCGAACGTGAAGAACTGCTTAATAGAATACAATTTACCATAAAGAATAAAACCAGGTATAAGTTGCGACAGGGTTTAATAATAACTGCTGCTGCATGTGCAGCTTTTGCAATTCTGGTTGTAATGCTCACTCAATTTTTCACAGATAGTGTTACTGATTCAGATATCAAAGACGGAATGATAGTCGGGGAATTGCTAAATAACGAAGATGTGCAGCTTGTAACAAGTAACAACACAATATTATTTGATGAGGATATCGACATTTCTCTTGATGAGAAAGGAATTGCTCAGGTTAGCCAGAGCAATAAAGAGATAAAAAAAATAGAATTAAAGAAAGATGAATTAAATTCATTGATCGTTCCATTTGGCAAACGCACTAATTTAATTCTGGCAGACGGGACAAAAGTTTGGCTTAATTCCGGAACAGTTCTTGAATTCCCTGCTCAATTTAATGAAAAAGAGCGCGAAATTAAATTAAAATCGGGAGAGATTTATATTGAAGTAGCACACGACAATAATAAACCTTTTTATGTAATGACACAAGACATAAGAGTTGAAGTGCTGGGAACATCTTTTAATGTGACATCATATAACGATCTAAATTCAACAGTAGTGCTCTTAGAAGGGAATGTCTCTTTAACGAAGAATGGAATTAATAAAAAAGTGTCACTACATCCTAATGAATTAGCTATATATAATTCTGAATCAATGGAATTTGATAAAATGAATGTTGATGTTGAAAATTATACAAGCTGGAAAGATGGTTATTTGTCACTCAACAAAACACCAATGACAGAGGTACTGCAACAAGTTGGAAGGTACTACAATCTATCTTTTAATTTTGACAAGGGTGTAGATTTACAAAAACGCAGTTGCACAGGAAAGATTCAGCTTTCTGAAAATCTGGACAATGTTATGAAAACAATTTCACTATTAACATCCACAAGCTATGAAATTGAGAATAATCGTATATATATTACCAATGAAATTGATTAAAAAATAAAGCCTATGAGAGAGAAAAATAAACATCTATTAAAGAGAGAAAGAATTAGAAATACTTTAAATACTAACCGAACCGGTTATTTAATTTTCTTAGTTCAATAATAACTAAATTATAAGAATTTATGAATAAATGCCTAAGTGGGTATTCAGTAAATCCCGTTAAACACAAAAATATACTGAAAATGATGAGAACTACAGTGATATTTTTATTTTGCAGCATCATGTTTTCTCACGCAACAACAAGCTATTCACAAATATTTAATTTCAATAAAAAATCTGCATCAATAAAAGAAGTTTGTGAAGAGATTGAAAAGAATAGTAATTTCATCTTTGTTTTTTCAGATGCAAGTGAAAAAATGATAGATAAGAAGGTAGACATTGATGCCAACACTACAAATGTGAAAGAGGTTTTAGACGAAGTTCTAAATAACTCCGGACTGACTTACATGATATTGGATAAACAGATTGTTGTTTATGAATCCAAAGAAAATATACCAGCTCGAGATTACATAGAAGAGCTGTCAAATAACATAATACAACAACAGGGCAAGCAAATTTCAGGAAGGATTTTGGATGCCTTTGGTGAATCAATAATTGGAGCTAATGTTGTAGAGGTTGGCACTACAAATGGAACTGTTACAGATATTGACGGTAACTTTACATTAAGTGTGGATGAAAATGCATCAATTCAGATTTCATACATTGGCTATATAGAACAGACTATCAACACATCAGGCAGAGTTAATTTTAATATTATTCTGCAGGAAGACACCAAAGCTTTGGATGAAGTTATTGTAATTGGTTATGGAACGCGTCAGCGTAGCAGCATTACAGGTGCTGTTGATCAGGTAAGTTCAGACTTATTTGAAGACCGGCCTGTCAGTAATGCCGTTCAGGCACTTCAGGGTGCTTCAGCAAACCTTATTGTTCAGCAGAAGAACATGAATCCGAATGACAACAATATGAGTATCAACATCAGAGGTGTTAGTACAATGGGTAATAACGACCCGCTAATTGTAATTGACGGATTGATATCATCAACCAGCACGTTGAATAATATGAATCAAAATGACATTGAAAGCGTTTCTGTACTTAAGGATGCCGGAAGTGCCGCAATATACGGTTCACGTTCTGCAAACGGAGTTATACTGGTAACTACAAAGAAAGGGTCTAAGTTACAAAAACCGATGGTCAGATTCAGTGGACTAGCCGGATATCAGGATCCAAAAATACTGTTCCAGCCGGTAGAAGGATGGCAAAACGCCATGTATCGAAACCAGGCAAACATGAATTCAGGAGATGATCCAGCTTTCACCCCTGCACAGATCCGCGATCTTTATGATCACAGAAACGAAGAGTTTTGGTTTTTCAACGAAATAATGCAGAAGGGGTTACAACAGAATTACAACGTTAATGTATCCGGAGGAAGTGACAATACAACATATATGGTTTCAGCCGGATATTTGAATCAAGAAAGTAATTTTGTCGGAGGTTATGGTATGGAACGATATAATCTGCGCTCTAATCTTACAACTGAGTATAATCGATTTAAGCTTACCTCTCTGCTGGCGTACAATCGTCGTGATGAAAGAACAATTTCCGGCGGAACTGGTAATGTAATTATTAACTCTTCCCGAATACCCCCATATTATTATTATCGCTTTCAGCAAGATGGAAAATACCTTATCAACAACATCATTGGAGATGATAACACAATGGCTAAATTAAAAGAAGGCGGATATGAAAATAAAGATGAGGATAACATAATCGGAAGTCTCAATTTAGATTATAAAATAGTTGATGGATTAACGGCAAAAGGACTTGTTGGTATTGATCTGACTCAACATCACAGATTCAGAAGAGATATTCAGGTTCCTTTATATTCCGCTGCTAATCTGGAAACACCAACGGCAAATATCAATCCTAACAGGTTGACAGAAGATTATAACAATAAACGTTATACACTTAGTACTCAGTTCCTGCTTGACTATGAGAAACAATTAGACGATTTGCATCATATTTCCGGTTTAGTAGGTGTATCTAACGAGTCTTATACTTTTAAAGGCAGCAGAATTGCATGGAGGTTTACAGACCCTGACTTGGGACTTCCAACTACTGATGATGCTGAGCAGGATACAGGCAACAGAAACTCTAACGATGATACAGATCAGACAAGTATTACTTCATTATTTGGAAGATTTGGGTACAATTATATGAATAAATACTATGGAGATGTTTCCTTCAGATACGACGGTTCATCAAAATTTGCCGAAGAAAACAGATGGGGCTTTTTCCCATCATTCTCTGCAGCCTGGAGAGTTTCGGAGGAATTATTTATGGAAGACTACCGAGATGATGTTGGAGAACTTAAGCTCAGAACTTCATATGGAGTACTTGGAAATCAGAATGTATCCAACTACTCATATCAGACAGTGTACGAAATGCATACCAACAGCTATGTATTCAATAATATAGCAGTGCCCGGAACAGGTTTCAGATATGGCAATCCAGATCTGACCTGGGAGAAATCAAGTAATTTTAATATAGGAGTTGATGCCGGTTTTTTTAATAATAACCTTTACGTTTCTCTTGACTATTTTAACAAGAGAACATGGGACATTCTTCTGGCACCTGAAGTATCTTCTATATTTGGCAGTTCGGCTGCAGCTGAAAATGCCGGTGAAATGAGAAACAGAGGGTGGGAAGCTACTGTAAACTACAGGTTGAGATCAGGTGATTTCACACACAACTTCAATTTAAATTTCTCTGACTCACAAAACAAAGTTACAGATTTTGGCGGTGAAGAAAGAATAGACCAGAGTGATCAAATGTTTAAAATAATACGAGAGGGAGAAGCCCTTGGATCCTATTTTGGTTACAAAACAGATGGTTACTTCCAAAGTATGGATGAAATCGCAAACAGCGCCTTACCAATCGGAGCATCATTACAGCCCGGTGATGTTAAATATGTTGACCAAAACAGTGACGGAGTAATTGATGAAAGAGACCGTGTTATTTTAGGAAATGCATTCCCGAGATATACATTTGGATTTACATATGACCTGCAATATAAGAACTTTGATTTTTCAATATTCCTACAAGGTGTGGGTAAAAGAGATATGTATATCCGCGGTGAGCTGATAGAACCTTTCCACTCAAACTATTCGTATGCAATTTACAGACATCAACTTGATTTCTGGACACCTACAAATCCTGATGCAAGATGGCCCCGATTAATTGCACCAAGTTCACTTTCATCTCAAAACAACTGGGGAAGAGGAGGAACAGATATCTATCTTCTTGACGGAGCTTATCTGCGAATAAAAAATATTCAGTTAGGATATACACTTCCAGGCTCGTTGACAAACAAATTTGGTGTTGAAAAACTACGTCTGAGTGTGAATGCACAAAATCCGCTGACATTTACTAAAAACTCATTTATTGATCCGGAGTCTTCAGAATTCGGCAATAATATGGGAGGTATAGGTGGTGTAGGTGCAAACAGTGCACGTAACTACCCGACTTTAGTTTACTACGGTTTTGGAATAGATATTGAATTTTAATACTTTATAATATGAAAACGAGAATCATAAAATATATATCTTTTATTTTAATAGCAACTGCTCTGCTTTCAGCTTGTAATGATCTGGATCTGGCTCCTACAAACAGGTTTACGGATGCCAACTACTGGACATCAACAGAAAAGGCTGCAGCTGTTTTAAATATGGCTTACAGCCAGATGTTCAATTCAGGGTACTTCTTTGCAAATGAAAGGTTGACAGACAACCTCTATGAAGGCAGAGGTAATACAAATGAGAAAATAATCACATCAGGACAGGCTGATGCTGCACTTGGCAGATTTGCCAGTGAATGGTCAGACTGTTATAGTGGAATAAAGACTTGCCATATTCTCTTGGATAATATTGATCTTGTTCCAAATATGGATGAATCTGTTAAAGAACGCATGAAATCAGAAGCACGTTTTATAAGAGCCTCTCTGTTTTTCAGACTTGCCAATCACTATGGAGATGTTCCGCTTTTTGATTATAATATAAGTCGCCAGGAAGCCAATGAAATAGAACGCTCTCCTAAATCTGAAGTAATAGAATTTGTCAGGAACGAACTTAACAACATAGTTGGCAGTCTGCCTAAAAAAGGAGAATACTCTGATAAAGACAAGGGCAGAATTACCCAAGGCGCAGTTATGACACTCCTTGCAAGAACCTATCTTTACGATAACAGCTGGTCGGAAGTGGCTTCGATAACTCAACGTATTATTAACGGTGAGTTTGGTGAGTATGAACTATTCCCAAGCTACGAAGGTCTGTTTCTTCCAGAAAATGAATTAAATAACGAGGTTATTTTGGACATGGGTTATACTTTAAACCTAAGAACCTGGATGGAAATGTACGACGGTATTCCTATATCTGTTGGGGGTAGAATAAATGCTTTTGCACCGACTCAGGAACTTGTTGATGATTACATCATGAAAAATGGGAAAGCCATTAACGAAGAAGGGTCAGGATATAATGAAGACAATCCATATATAAACAGAGATCCCCGATTCGGAGCAACTATAGTTTACCATGGTTACCAGTGGAAAGACGGTGACGGTAATGTATCTACAATTTACATCCGGCCAGGATCTTCAGCAGAAGCAGGAGCTACCAACCTGGATGAATACTCCGGTCCCGGGCAGAACTCCACCTCAACAGGCTACTATATCAGAAAGTATTTCGATCCGCAAGCTCCTGAAGGTATGAATGCAGGTTTGAACCTTATTTTAATGCGTTATGCAGACGTTCTATTAATGTACGCTGAGGCAAAGAATGAGCTTGGTGAGATGAATGAATCGGTATGGAACCAAACAATCAGACCACTTAGAGAACGTGCAGGATTTACAGATGCCGGAGCATTAAATTACCCAGTCGATAGTAATTTAAGAGAAGTAATTCGTCGCGAGCGTCGTTCAGAACTGGCAATTGAAGGTTTAAGACTGTTTGACATACGCAGGTGGAGAACAATAGAAACTGTAATGAACGGCACTCCACGTGGTGCAAAATTTGCAGCCAATAATACCCAATACATTGAGCTGGAGCCAAGGAGATTTAATCCTGAACGTGACTACCTCTTTGCTATTCCTCAATCACAAAGGGATATAAATGAAAACCTGACACAAAATCCGGGATATTAATGATTTTGTTATTACAGTTATTTTAAAATAAGGAATTATGAAAAATAAATTATTACAATTAACAATTATATTATCACTAATATTTTCCATTTCAGCGTGCAGTAGTGAAGGAGAAGTTAGAGATCTGGGTGTAACTGCTGTGGAGACACTTTATGAGCCGGTTGATGGAAGAACACTCACACTACAGTCTTCAGCATCAGCAATGTTGTATTTTGAATGGGAGCCTGCCAGAGCTGAAGATAGCGGATCAGTTCTTTATGAAATTGCTTTTGATGAAGTAGGAGGAGACTTTTCTGAGCCGGTTGCAGTTTTTGCTGCAGATAACAATGGTGGAAGCAACCACGCCACTCTGACTCACAAGCAATTAAACCAAATAGCTGCATTAGCGGGAATTGAATCATCTGAGCAGGGTACACTTAAATGGACTGTATATTCCTCAAAGGGAATTAACCCTGTAAAAGCTAAACAGGAAAGGACAATTACGTTAACTAGATTAGCAGGATTTGCGAATATCCCGGATCAGCTTTATATTACTGGTGAAGGCACAGAAGTTGGAAACAATATCTCAAATGCTCTTAAAATGAAAAAAACAAATGAAGGGGAATTTGAAATATATATGCAACTAACTCAGGGAGAAGAATTTTATTTCGTAAATAGCACAACAGGAGAACCTGTTACTTACTCCTTGAGTGGTGAAAAGATTGTGGAAGGTGGTACATCAACTGTTACAAGTACCGGAATATATAAATACTTCCTTGACTTTAACATAGGATCTTTTACAACAAAGGAAGTTACTAAGGTTGCTTTGTTCTTAAACTGGTCTCAGAGAGAAATTGAGTTGCCATATAAGGGATTAGGTGTTTGGGAATTAACCAATTACACAATAACAGGTCTTACAGGTAACGACAATAACGACGACAGGTATAAATTCAGAATGAACAGCTCGGCAGGTGAAACTGAATGGCGTTCACCCGGGAACGATAGTAAACCTACAGGCAATGAAGCATATTACTACATGGTAGAAAGAGATAATGTTCAACAATGGACTGATGGGGAAATATGGAAAAATCCTTCAACAACCGGTTGGAGTGATAAGACATATGACTTTATGTTTTCTCTAAATCCAGAAGGTCAATACACTCATAATCTAATCATTAAAGAATAATAAATTATGAAACAAATAACATATTATCTTTCTATTTTTATTTCTCTGACACTATTTTTGTCAGGATGTACAGATAACATGGGTGAAACTGATAAGATTCTGACAGATGTAAAAGAACTTATTGAACCTATGGACAGCAAAGTGTTGGTTTTACAGCCTGCAGCTTCAGCTTCTGAATATTTTGAATGGGAGCATGCAAATATTTCGGGAGGTGGTCCTGCAATATATCAGATTGCTTTTGACAATGAAGATGGAGATTTTTCAAAACCTCTTTATATTGCTTACTCAAACAATAACGGTTTCAGCAATTTTATAAACTTATCACACAAGCAGTTAAATAAAATTGCCGGAATGACCGGAATGGGACCTTCTGCAACCGGCACAATTAAATGGACTGTCTTTTCTATAAAAGGCACCAATCTAATGAAGGCTGCCAAGGAGAATAAAATAATTATAACACGATTAGCCGGTTTTCCTGAAGAAGAGATTCCAATTGATCTATTTGTAACCGGAGAAGCCTCAGAAGGTGGTACAGACCTAAGTAAGGCTCATAAGATGAAAGCTGTATCCACGGGAGAATTTGAAGTTTATACCTATCTGAAAGCCGGTGTTCCTTTCAATTTTGCGAGCTCAAATTCAGGTACACCTGAGCTATTCTCGCTAAATGACGGAATAGTAAAAAATGATGGGCAGACTACAGTCTCCAGTGATGGAGTTTACAGGGTAACTGTTGACTTCAACACAGGTGCAGGGACTATTTCAGAGGTTACAAGGATTGGATTTTTCTTTAGTCCGGATAATAAAATATTATTCGATCTTCCATACAAAGGTTACGGTGTTTTCCAAACAACCGAGACTGTCACTTTTAAACAAGAAGGATGGGGACGCGATGAGCGTTATAAATTCAGAATGTTTATAAAAGAGGAAGGTAGCGAAGAGGAGGTGGAAATGGAATGGGGAACACTGAATCAAACAGACTCCAGACCAAATGCCAACACTCCTGAATCATATTATTACTTAAAATTGCTAAACCCGACTCAGTGGGACAATAAATGGAAATTGATGGGTAATTTCGATGGTAACCCTGCAGTATATACAATATATCTTCAGGCAGATCAACCGTACACACATTCGATTATTGCTCCCTGATTTTTGAAAAGATAAGTATGGGAATTACAATTATGTAATTTCCATACTTAATGATTATATTAAAAAATACTCTTATGAAGAAAGACTATAAATATTATCTACTGTTACTTGTACTGTTTGCCTTTGGATGCGAGAAAGGTGAAATACCGATAGATGGAGATAAAGATGATGACGATAAGATTGAGATTAACTGGAATGAAGCAGCTAACTCAAGCAGTAATGCACTAACATCTTCTTTTTGGAATCGAAGCGGACTATATTTTAATACAAATAATGGCGGTAATACTACCTTTCAGTACTGGCCAAATGCACATGCTCTGGATGTAGTGATAGATGCTTATGAGAGAACTGATAACCAATCATATAAAACTTATATTGAGCAATGGTTCACAGGTGTTAAAGTGAAAAACGGCAACACATGGAGGAATGATTATTATGATGATATGGAGTGGAATGCTTTAGCTTTACTCAGGGCATATAAAGCAACAAATGAACCAAAGTACAAAGACGCAGCACTTGAGCTTTGGGGTTATATCAAAGAGGGCTGGAATGATAATGCAGGTGGAGGTATTACCTGGAAAAAAGGTATGGAATGGAGTAAAAATGCCTGTTCTAACGGTCCGGCAGCTATTCTGGCGGCACGACTTTATCAGGAATTCGGTAATGAAGAGGACAAAGAGTGGGCATTACGCATATACGACTGGCTTAAATCAACTTTAGTAAACACAAATTCCGGTGCTGTCTGGGATAATATTGACTCTCGTGATGGTACGATAAATAAAGACTGGGTATTCACATATAACCAGGGTACATATATTGGAGCTGCAGTTGAATTGCATAAAATATTCAACGAGAAAAGCTATTTAAATGATGCTGCTCTTGCTGCAGACTATACAATGAGTAGTTTAGTAAACAACTCAATTTTGAAAAGCGAAGGTGAAGGAGATGGCGGACTCTTCAAAGGAATTTTTGTAAGATACTTCACACAACTTATTATTCAAGAAAGGCTGGATGCTTCGGTTCGCAGAAGATATATCCAGTTTATTGAGCTTAATTCCAAAACACTCTGGAATGAAGGAACAAATAAGCAAAGCATACTTTTTGGTCCGAATTGGCGTGTAAAACCAGGAACAGTAACAGGTTTAACTGAACAGCTCAGCGGCTGTATGCTAATAGAGGCTGCCGCATTTTTACAAAATGAGAATTTTATAGATTAAACCTTATAAAGCATATACATTTAGTTTGTTTTTTAAGACTTTTATGACTAGGTTCGTAACAGCATTAATTCATACATTTTTCATATTAACTTTACAATGAAACTTTTATCAACAATTATTATCCTTTCAATAGCTATATCAGGCTGCACATCTGCATCAGAAGAAAGCTTAACTAAATATGTAAATCCATTCTTGGGTACTGCTACTTTATGGGAGAAAGAAGACCTCGGCTATGAACGTACCTGGGATGAAAGAACCTGGGGTGCTGAAGTATTCCCGGGATCATCATTACCTAATGCCATGGTTCAACTCAGTCCCGTGACACAATTCAGAAGTGGTGCCGGTTATCAATATGAAGATACTGTAATTTATGGTTTTGCCCACACCAATAAAGGTCATTGGAATCTACTCCATTTACCTATATTACCTGCTACAGGTGATATAATCCCCTCAGATTATGCATCGGGATACAGTCATGACAATGAGTCGGCAAGTCCCGGATACTACCAGGTATTTCTTGAAAGATATGGCATTAATGCAGAGCTGACATCAACTTTAAGATCTGGTTTTCACAGATACACTTTCAGTGATAATTCTGATAAAAAACTTATTGTCGATATCACACGTACAAACAACAGGGTAAGAGAATGGGGTATACGAAAAGTTGATGATAATACGTTTACAGGTTTTCAGGATGCAGAGGGTAAAATTTATTTTTACGCTGTTTGCAACTACCCTATCGAAGAAATAGAGCAGGTGAAAAATGATCGGCATGAAGTATCTGTTGTCAGCTTTGATGACAGCAGCAACAACCAGCCATTGGAGTTAAAGATTGGATTCTCCTTTGTAAGCGCTGATAATGCTAAAATGAATCTTGAAGAGGAGATGCTTGACAAGAGCTTCGCACAGGTACGGCAAGATGCTGATGATACCTGGAATGAACTACTGTCCAACATTAAAGTAAGCGGAGGAACAGAGCGTGAAAAAGGCCTGTTTTACTCGACTCTGTACCGTTCATTTTTATGGCCTGCACTCAGAAGTGATGTAAACGGTGATTTTACGGATGAGAAAGGAGACGTTGTAAATGAAGGTTTCAGATATTATACAAACCCGTCATTTTGGGACGATTACAGGAATAAGCTTGTACTTCTGGCTATGATTTCACCGGATGTTACAACCGACATTATTAAATCTATAACAGATAAAGGTGAAAAAAGAGGTGGATATATGCCTACGTTTTTTCATGGAGATCATGCTTCGGTATTTATTTCGGGCAGCTGGCTCAGAGGTATAAATGATTTTGACCTTGAAAGAGCATACGCACTTATCTTAAAAAATGCAACAGTGCCTGGTCGCGGTGGCAGACCTTATCTTGACGAATACATCGAAAGAGGCTGGATAGCTGAGAAAGATACAACAGATGTACCATTCTGGGATGAATACAAAGCAGCTGTAACCAAAACAGTTGAGTATGCATATGATGATTATGCTACAGCACTTGTTGCAAGAGAACTGGGAGATACAGAGAATTATGAGCTTCTGATGGAACGTTCACAAAACTATAAAAACCTGTTTGACCCGTCAACAGGCTTCTGGCGTGGCAAAGTGGATAACGGAACAAAAGAAGGGAAGTGGATAGAAGACTTCGATCCCTATTACGCATATTTTGCATATATGTATCGTGAGGCAAATGCATGGAATTCACTCTTTTTTGCACCTCATGATGTGAAAGGTATGATTGATCTGTATCCAAGCTATGAAGCAATAGATCAGAAGCTCGACTCTCTCTTTACCGAGCCGTGGAATGGAGTTGAACTGCACAATATGACCGGATTCATCGGAAACTATTGTCATGGTAATCAGCCTGGTCACAGTATTCCATACACATATTACTTTATAGACCGTCAGGAGAAAGCACAGTGTGTACTTGACAGTATCATGGACAGGTTCTATGATATGGGAGCTGAGGGACTTGCATATGCAGGTATGGATGATGCAGGTGAAATGTCAGCGTGGTATGTTTTAAATGCTATAGGATTATACACTTACTCTCCCGCTGACCCGGAATACATTGTAACCGTTCCTCTGTTTGATGAAGTGGAATTCAGACTGGGAACCGGAACAAAATTCACTATCAGAAAAGAGGGTCAGGGGAAAAAGATTAATCAGATAACCTACGACGGCGAAGCAGTTGACGGATGGTTTATCACACATGATAAGCTTGAACAGGGAAAAGAGCTGGTAATTAAAACTGAGTAATTCAATTACTTTGTTTGATATCCTATTTAACTTATTCTGCCCCAGTCGTAGCGATTACCTCCAAGCCGCTTAAGCTGCTGCTTCAGCACCTCATGTTCAGGCAACTCAAGAGAAGGGTCATTATCAATTAACTCTTCGGCAATTTCACGGGCACTAAACAGTATATCGTTATCCCTTACGATATCAGCAATTTTGAGATCGAAAGGGATTCCGCTTTGCTGAGTTCCTTCCAGATCGCCAGGGCCCCTGAGTTTAAGGTCAGCCTCAGCAATAACAAACCCGTCATTGCTTTCTGTCATTATCTCAATCCTTTTGCGGGTGTCTGCCGACAATTCGTATGGAGTAAGCAAAATACAGTAGGACTGGTCGGCTCCCCTCCCCACTCTTCCCCGAAGCTGGTGAAGCTGAGACAGGCCGAATCTCTGGGCACTTTCTATTACCATCACACTTGCATTCGGAACATTAACGCCAACTTCAATAACAGTTGTGGAAACCATAATATTTGCTTTCCCCGACACGAAAAGCTGCATAACCTCATCCTTCTCGGTCGGCTTCATCCTACCATGCATTTTGCAGACAGAAAACTCCGGGAATGCTTCTTTTATATGCTCATAGCCCTCTTCGAGGTTTTTAAGGTCGAGAGTTTCACTCTCTTCAATCAAAGGGTAAACAATATATGCCTGGCGTCCGGAATTAATCTCCTTACGAATAAAATTATATAATTCACCCCTCTTTTTATCGAATCTGTGCAATGTCTGTACAGGCTTTCTGCCGGGAGGCAGTTCATCAATTACAGACACATCAAGATCACCGTAAACAGTCATTGCTAAAGTTCGGGGTATCGGTGTGGCAGTCATCACAAGTACATGCGGAGGTCTGTTATTCTTGGACCACAGCTTGGCTCTTTGTGCTACACCAAAACGATGCTGTTCGTCAATAACAACAAATCCAAGGTTTTTAAACTGCACAACATCCTCAATAAGTGCATGTGTACCTATTAAAATATTAATTTCACCGGACTGCAGTCCTGCGTGCAGTTCCTCACGTTTCCTCTTCTTAGTAGACCCTGTAAGCAATTCAACACGCAGACTCATGCCTGATAGCATTTTGTTGAAAGTCTCGAAATGCTGAGATGCGAGTATCTCTGTCGGTGCCATCAGACATGCCTGAAAACCGTTATCTAAAGCAATCAGCATACACATTATAGCAACCAGCGTTTTGCCGCTCCCCACATCACCCTGTAGCAGACGGTTCATCTGCTTGCCTGAACCAGTATCCCTGCGAATCTCTTTTACTACTCTCTTCTGTGCATTTGTAAGCGGGAAGGGAAGATTTTTCTTGTAAAAGTTATTAAGGTTCTCACCTACTCTGTGGAATATAAAACCGTTTAATTTCCTTTTTCTTTCCGATGCATATCTGACTATACTTAACTGAATGTAGAAGAGTTCTTCGAATTTCAGTCTATACTGAGCATCCCTCAACTTAGCCGGTGATTTTGGGAAGTGAATATTCTCAACTGCATCGTGAAAGGAAATTAACTTACCCTCTTTAATAACATCGTCAGACAATGATTCAGGCAGTTTCTCTTTGATTAAACTGAATGCGTTCTCAATTATCTTCTGCATCGCTTTAGAATTAAGATAATTGTTCTTCATTTTCTCTGTGGTATTGTACATCGCCATCAGTCCCTGGGGTGGATCCGAATCATTTAGAAACGGATCAATCTCGGGATGAGCAATATTCCACTTACCACTGAAAAGATTGGGTTTGCCAAAAACTATATACTCCTGATTGAGTTTATACTTTCCTTCAATAAAACGAATACCCTGAAACCAGATGAGATCGATATAGCCTGTACCATCCGTAAAATGGGCTACCAGACGTCTTTTGCGTCCCTCTCCAAAAGTTTCGAATGAAGTGATTTTGCCCTTCAGCTGTATGAAAGCAAGAGAATTATCAATTTCGTGTATATAATAGAAACGGGTTCTGTCGATGTATCGGTAAGGGTACCATCTTAAAAGATCTCCTACAGTAAAAACTTCAATCTCTTTGTTCAGAAGTGCAGCCCGTTTGGGACCGACTCCCGGAATAAACTGAATTTCTTTCTGAAGGATACTCATAAACTTTCTTTTGCAGGTTTTTATTTACCTATGATGATATGCAAATATAAATAAAAACGAGGAATAGTTCAACCACCCCTCGTTTGACAAATTATCTGATATGTATATTAAAATACAATTATATTACCATGCAAAAATAGGATATTTTTTCATTGTAGAATTCACCTTTTCGCGAACTGATGATATAACTTTACTATCGTCAGGATTAGCAAGTACTTTATCAATCATCTCAACAATCTCTCCCATAAGATCTTCTTTTACTCCGCGAGTTGTAATTGCAGGTGCACCAAAGCGCAGACCTGATGTTTGGAATGGTGAGCGGCTGTCGAACGGTACCATATTTTTGTTTACGGTAATATCAGCGTCTACCAGTAAATTCTCTCCAACCTTACCGGTTAGTTTTGGAAACTTAGTACGTAAATCCACAAGTATGATATGATTGTCAGTGCCACCTGATACTACATTATAGCCTAAATCCACAAAAGCCTGTGCCATTGTAGCGGCATTTTTCTTTACCTGCTTCTGATACTCTTTATATTCTGGTTGAAGTGCTTCGTGAAAAGCTACAGCCTTAGCTGCTATAATATGTTCAAGGGGGCCACCCTGCATACCTGGGAATACTGCCGAGTCAAGCATTGCTGACATCATTTTAACCTCTCCTTTTGGAGTTTTCACTCCCCAGGGATTTTCAAAATCCTTACCCATCAATATAACCCCGCCACGAGGACCGCGAAGGGTTTTGTGAGTAGTAGATGTAACAATATGCGCATATTTAAGAGGATTATCGAGTAGACCGGCTGAAATTATGCCTGCAGGGTGTGCCATATCAACCATAAATATTGCACCTATCTCGTCTGCAACTTTACGGATACGGGCATAATCCCATTCACGGGAATAAGCTGATGCACCTGCAATTATTAATTTTGGCTTTTCATTACGTGCAACTTGTTCCAACTGATCATAATCAACGTGCTGATCATCTTCCCTGACATTATACTCAAGGGGGTGGAACATTATTCCTGAGAAATTTACAGGAGATCCGTGAGTAAGGTGACCACCGTGAGAAAGGTTTAATCCAAGGAATTTATCTCCTGCTTGAAGACATGCAAGAAATACGGCTGCGTTTGCCTGCGCTCCTGAATGAGGCTGTACGTTTGCCCATTCTGCGTTGAACAACTGTTTTATTCTGTCTATTGCGAGCTGTTCACTCATATCGACTACTTCACAACCGCCATAATATCTTCTTCCGGGATAGCCCTCGGCATATTTATTTGTAAGGACAGAGCCCGCTGCTTCCATTACTTGCTCACTAACGAAGTTTTCTGAAGCAATCAGCTCCAGACCTTTTAGTTGACGCTCTCGTTCCTTTTCGATAATTTCAAAGATGTGTTTATCTCTATTCATCTGATTCTGTTTAAATAATGACGTGCAAAAATAGTGAAGTTAAATCAAAAACGGAAGTTATTGATGCTTCAATTTTCAGATATTCTGAATATACCAGTTATATAATTTTTCAACTCCTTCTTCAACTTCAATTTTGTGTTTCCATCCGAGATTATTTAATTTGGTCACATCTGTCAGTTTTCTGATTGTACCGTCAGGTTTTGAATCATCAAAAAGTATTTCTCCTTTATACCCGATAGTCTCTTTAATTAGATATGCAAGGTCGCGAATAGATATCTCCTTACCCGTTCCGATATTTATATGACAGTTACGAATCTCCTTTTTATCAGTGATTAAATCTGCAAAATCAACTTTCTCCATTATAAATACACAAGCATCAGCCATCTCTTCACTCCACAGAAATTCCCGAAATGGTTTTCCTGTTCCCCAGAGTTTAACAAACTTATCAGAAATACCATATTTCTCCAATATTGCAACTATTTCTTCTTTACTGCTTTCGCCTGTAACATGCTCAACGGGACGTGCGTTTAAATCTCTTTTTATAATATTCCAATCATTGTTCAACAAAGAACCGGAAAGATGTATTTTCCTGATCATTGCAGGTAGTACATGACTCTTTTCCAGATCAAAGTTATCATTCGGTCCGTATAAATTTGTTGGCATAACCGCAATATAGTTAGTGCCATATTGAATATTAAAACTTTCACACATCTTCAATCCGGCAATCTTGGCAATTGCATAAGGCTCATTAGTATATTCAAGCGGACCGGTAAGTAATGAGTCTTCGGACATAGGCTGACTTGCTTCTTTAGGATAAATGCATGTACTCCCAAGAAAAAGAAGTTTCTTTACATTATGACGAAAACTCTCTGAGATCACATTATTTTGAATCTGTAAGTTTCTGTATATAAAATCAGCTCTGTAATTATTATTGGCAATAATTCCACCCACGTGTGCTGCTGCCAGAAATACAAAATCCGGTTTCTTTTCATCGAAAAACCGGGCCACTTCATTACTATTCATAAGGTCCAGCTCTTTGTGTGTTCTGCCAATAAGGTTTGTATAGCCTTTCTTTTCAAGATTTTTCCAGATTGCAGAGCCTACCAATCCACGATGCCCTGCTACATATATCTTTGACGATTTACTAATCATATATTTTTTCTTATTTTATTTTTTGCTCTTATTTATAATCTTATGTTTCAAAACAATGTAAATAAAAAGTATTAAGATTCATTGTAAATGTAATATAAAAATTGCTAATGATAAAATAATACTATAATTTAGCTTTCAGAAAAATAAAAAATATAAGATATGAAAAAAGTTGTTTTTACCCTGTTATTTACTATTTTAATACTAATGAGCGCTAAGGCCCAATACAATAACTATATCAGGTTGTCAGGTGATATTGGCATAGTAACGAACAGTGAGCGCGATAAAAAGTTCGGAGTTGGAGGAACAGTTACCTGGCTGACAGTGGATAATATGCTATCGAAAAACGAATTTAACTACATATCACTTAGCGTGAAAGGATTCAACAACCCATATGGCGAAGGTAAGATCCTTTCAAGCATATTGAATGATGCTGATGATGCATTTAATTATATTATGCCACTGGTTGGCTATAGATTCACTCAGAGGGGCATTGAAGATGGTTTATTTATTGAGCCACGTATAGGTGCTGCATTCGGTGCCAGTTATACTGCATTTGCTTTCTCACCGTTAGCAGGTTATTCATTTCAGAATCTTGAATTATCCATTTTCTTAGATACAGCATTCGGTTCTAAAAACAGTGCCATACACAAGAAGAGTTTTGTAACACCCGGAGTGAGTATCGCTTATAACTTAGGCTTATAAGAGATTCACTCCCCGTACATTTTTTTATAATAGTTCATGTATTCACCACTTGTTACATGATCCAGCCAGTCTTGATTATCAAGATACCATCTGACAGTCTTTTCGAGTCCCTCTTCGAATTGGAGAGAAGGCTCCCAGCCAAGCTCATTAGTCAGTTTGGATGCATCAATAGCATATCTTAAATCATGTCCTGCCCTGTCAGTTACATATGTGATAAGTTTTACTGATTCACCTTCTGCCCTTCCAAGGAGCTTATCAGAAACTTTTACAATAAGGTGAATAAGGTCGATATTCTTCCATTCATTGAGTCCCCCGATATTATAAGTTTCACCTTTTCGACCTTCATGAAATATTAAATCAATAGCTTTTGCATGATCCTCAACATACAGCCAGTCTCTCACGTTTTCACCTTTTCCGTAAACCGGTAATGATTTATTGTGACGTATATTGTTGATAAATAGAGGAATCAGTTTTTCCGGAAATTGGTAGGGCCCATAATTGTTGGAACAGTTTGAAATAACAACAGGTAAGCCATAAGTATCCCTGTAAGCCCTTACAAAATGATCAGAAGAGGCTTTAGAAGCCGAATATGGCGAGTGAGGATCATAAGAAGTTGTTTCTGTAAAAGGATGGTCTCCAAATTCGAGTGAACCGTAGACCTCATCAGTGGATACGTGATAAAAAAGTTTATTGTTAAAATCTTTACCCCAGTATTCTCTTGCAGCCTGCAAAAGATTAAGTGTTCCCATTACGTTGGTTCGGGCAAAAGAAAACGGATCTGTGATTGAACGGTCGACATGACTCTCTGCAGCAAGATGAACAACAGAATCGATATCATACTTTCTGAAAAGATTTTGCATTTCAGAAAAATCACATATATCTGCTTTTACAAATGTGTAATTAGGCTTATTTTCTACCTCTTTTAGATTAAGCAAGTTGCCGGCATAAGTAAGCAAATCAACATTGATTATATTATACTCAGGATAATTGTTCAGAAATTGTCTGACTACATGCGACCCGATAAAACCGGCGCCTCCGGTAATTAAAATGTTTTTTCTTGCCATATTACTCAAAGTGTTTCTATTTTAGTTATTATTTTACTGATTGAAATAAACAGTATTAAAATCCAGTAGCGGATTATTCTTGTCTTTTTCCGACAGTATTAAATCTTTATCAGGTAATAACCAATCAATATTTAACCGGCTATCATCCCACTTTAACCCCTCTGCATAATCAGGAGCATAATAGTTGTCACATTTATACTGACAAACAGCGTAATCACTCAAGACAACAAAACCATGTGCAAAGCCGAACGGGATAAATACCTGCAGTTTATTTTCTTCTGACAACTCAACAGAGACATGCTTTCCGAATGTTGGAGAATTATGCCTTAAATCGACAGCTATATCCAACACCTTTCCACTAACTACTCTAACAAGTTTTGCCTGCGCATATGGCGGTTTCTGGAAATGCAATCCCCTCAAAACTCCATAACTGGATCTGCTCTCATTATCCTGAACGAAAACGGTCTTGCTTACTTTGTTTTCAAACTCTTTTTGTGAAAACGACTCAAAAAAATAACCTCTTTCATCAATGTATACATCAGGCTTAATTATTACAAGCCCTTCAATTTCAGTTTTTTCTACTTCCATAACTTTCAATCCATATCTATTAATCGCAACAGATACTGACCATATTGATTTTTTTTCATTGGCTCTGCAATACGTCTTATATCATCTTTCGAAATCCATCCATTGAGCAAAGCAATCTCTTCAAGACAAGCAATTTTTAAACCTTGTCGCTTTTCCAGTACTTCAATAAATGTTGAAGCCTCCGATAGCGAGTCGTGTGTGCCGGTATCGAGCCATGCGAAACCTCTACCGAGTATTTGAATATCCAATTGCTGCTTGTTTAGATAAATCTCGTTAACAGTAGTTATTTCAAGCTCTCCACGCGCAGAAGGTTTTATACTCTTTGCAATATCAACTACGCTGTTGGGATAAAAATATAAACCTACTACTGCGTAATTGGACTTGGGATTAGCAGGTTTTTCTTCAATCGATTTTACTTTATTATCTTTATCAAATTCAACAACACCATATCGTTCAGGGTCGTTTACATAATATCCGAATATTGTGGCTTGCTGACTGTTTTTGGAATTAGCCACCGCTTGCTGAAGCATTAACCTGAAACTCTGACCATAAAAGATATTGTCTCCAAGAATTAAACAAACCGGATCATCACCAATAAAATCTTCCCCGATAATGAAAGCTTGTGCTAATCCATCGGGACTCGGCTGTTCGGCATATTCAAAATTCACTCCATAATCAGACCCGTCACCTAATAAGCGTTTGAACCCGGGTAGATCGGATGGTGTTGATATAATAAGTATTTCCCTGATTCCGGCAAGCATTAAGGTGGAAATTGGATAATACACCATCGGCTTATCGAATATCGGCAACATTTGCTTGGATACTCCTTTGGTAATGGGGTATAACCTGGAACCGGAACCGCCTGCTAACACAATGCCTTTCATATTTGTTTAATTTTTTTAGTTTTGACAAAGATATAAAAAGTTACAATAAATCAGGTCTTAGCTTTTTTGTTCGTTCAACTGCTTGGTCGTGACGCCATTCCTGAATTTTCTTTTCATGCCCCGACAGGAGCACATCCGGAACCTTCCACCCCTTATATTCTGCGGGCCTTGTGTATACAGGAGGAGCCAGCAAACCATCCTGAAATGAATCAGACAATGCCGACTGTTCATCACCAATAGAACCGGGAATTAATCGAACAACTGCATCAGCAATCATTGCCGCAGCGAGCTCGCCTCCCGTAAGCACAAAGTCGCCTATTGATATTTCGCGGGTAATAAGGTGTTCCCTGACCCTATAGTCAATACCTTTGTAGTGACCACACAGAATAATAATATTATTCAACAACGAAAGTTCATTTGCAGTAGATTGTGTAAATAGCTCCCCGTCGGGTGATGTAAAGATTACCTCATCATATTCTCGTTGGGATTTTAAATAAGAGATTGCCCTGTCTATAGGCTCGATTTGCAATACCATCCCTGCCTCGCCGCCATATGGATAATCATCTACTCTTTTATGTTTATCCAGTGTGTAATCCCGGAGATTGTGCAGACCGAATTCTACAAGGTTCTTATCCTGAGCCCTTTTTAATATGCTCGTATAAAGAGTACCTTCAATCATTTCCGGGAGCACTGTTATTATATCAATCCTCATTTTTCAAAATTACGGGAAATAAAATTCTTTACAAAATCAGCTTCAGTCAGGAATTGCAGTACCAGTTTGTTGCGTTCCGCTTTCACCTTGCATGACATCTTCGTTGGTGATACTTCTCTGAACCCGTTTAACAGATGTCCTTAGATCACCAAATCTGTAAGTTACACTCAGACTTAGGTTTCTCATTGGGTTGAGAAACTTGCTTTTTTGAGTAAACCCTTCACCTCTGGTTGTAGAAGAAAACTCCCTATACTCCGAGAAAAGGCTCTGAGCGTTTAAAGATAAATCAAGTTTTTTGTCAAGGAAACTTTTTTGCATGCTGAATGAATAAAAATAGAACGGTGACTGCTCTGTTTGCAGTTGAACGCGGTTGAGAAAGAGTCCTCCGTTAGCACCAACCCTGAGATCTTTTGGGAAAGTAAAAGTTATCCCGCCAAATGCACGGCCGGAGAAACCGCTGTTTCTTAATGCACTGTTCTGTGTACTTTGAATATCAGTATAATTAATTCCTCCGTTTAGATATGTACGGATCATTTCACTTGGAGTCCAGCTTGCATAAATATTTGTGCCTAACGTATGATTTCGTCCGATATTTGCATAGGTATTATGTGTTACAGATTTTTCTATTCCATCTTCCACACTCTGAACAATAAAACTATATGGTGTAACTGCATTTTTTGCAAAAGAGTAGCTAAATGTTGCATTAAAATTCAGTTTCTGAGAAAATGACCCATAATTTATATTAAAATTATGCTGTTGTTCGGAATCCAGACTAGGGTTACCATAACTAATATTATTTGGATCTACATCATTTATGTATGGATTTAGGTACCAAATACCGGGGCGTGATATTCTCATATTATATCCACCCCTGAGTGTTTGAGTCATCCCTAACTGATAAGATAGCGTAGCAGAAGGAACAAGGTCAAAGAAGTTTGTTCCGACAACCGTATCTAATTCAGCACTCATAAAGTGGATGTCCTGCTGAGTGTGTTCAGCCCTGAGACCAAACTTCATCCCTACTTTACCACTTTTATAACTATACCCTGCATATCCCGAAGAGATATTTTGAGAGTGATCAAGATCATTTTTGCGATCTAAATCAGGTTTCCAGGAGTTGTCTGTTACGTCAAAAAATGTGTGATCAGCACGACTTGAATTATCCCTGAATATATACTTTAATCCTGTCTCTATGCCATGTTTTCCGTTAAGAGGATTCACATAGTCGACTTGAATTGTATGCTCATCGCCACCTGCATCATTAACACTCTTTAATTGGTAACCATCAGGATAATAGAAGAAACCAACTGATTCATCAACATCATATTCACTGTCATATTCGCTGTCATTTGGATTTCTTTCATACCTGTATGACCCTGTAAGCATCTCTCCCTTCTTTTTGAAGCTGCGCTGATAATCGGCAGACAGGTTCATACCTCCGTAATTACTTATACTATTACTTCTTGAAGTATATGAATATGGACGTGATGCACCGGAAATCGCTTGCTGGTTTGACAGTGAATTAAATTTGCCGCCAAATCGTGATACAGACAGATTAAAAAGATTAAGTGTATCAGGTTCAAAACTCATAGAACCGTTCAGAAATAGTCCCCTGCCATTACTTTCAGAAGTACCATTCTGCGTCAGTGTATTTAGTGGAAAAGGGGTGAATTCTTCTCTTGTGGAACTGGTTTCAGATTCAGGCTGCTTAAATTTGTAATAGCCTGCATTTCCCGTAAAACCGAATTTCCCGTATTTTGTTGCTAAATACATATTGCCTCCGTAACCTCCAAATGTATTTGCATTTGCTCCTACAGAACCTGAATAACCGTCATCTACCCTTTTATCTGTTACAATATTAATAATACCTCCAACACCTTCAGCATCATACCGGGCTCCGGGGTCGGTAATTACTTCAATATCCTTCACACTGTTTGCAGGCATGCTTTTTAAAACTTGTGACGGGTTTGATGAAACCATATTTGAGGGTTTACCATTCACATATATCTTGAAATTAGATGAGCCTTTAAGCTGTATCTCATCTTCTCCGTCTACAGTTACCAGCGGCACTTTTCTAAGTAGATCAAGTACATTCGATGTTGATGCTTCAGGGTCATCTTTAGCACTGTAAGTGAGTTTATCGATCTCCACTTTAACCAATGGTTTCTGAGCAACAACATTTAGTTCATCAAGTTCGGTGGAAGATTCTGACATCTTGATATCACCAATATCGTAAGTTCCGGCAGCTGTTGTAAGATCTATTGTCTCCCGGACCTGATCCATACCGACAAAATTAAAGACGAAGATGTATTTTCCTTTCTCAAGTTCGGTTGAAAAACTGCCGTTCTCTTTTGTGGCAAATTTCCGGAAGCTTTTTTCAGGTGAGCTTTCTTGCGATACAGCAATTGTGGCATATGGCAGCGGCTTATTATCTGAAGCTGAAATCAATCTGCCGTTCACTGTAATATTTTGAGCAGTAAGTGTTGCTGTCAACAGAAAGCTCATAAAGAAAACAAAAGAATGTTTCATTGTTTTAAGTGTGGTTTTATTAGGTTCTTAACAAGTTATAATAAGTATATATTAGTAAAAGTAGAATAAATATTAATCCTATTTGACATTCTGTCATTTCATTAATCATTTTTAACTGCAATGTCAGACGTAATTATTTCGATTTCAGCCTGCCATTCTTCCGAAGCTGCTGGTCGAGCATCCATTGAATCTGACCATTAACACTTCTGAATTCATCAGCAGCCCATTTCTCAATAGCTTCCATTGTTTCTGGATCCAAACGCAAGGCAAAATTTCTGGTTGTCTTATCTTTTTTTGTCATCCTTTTTCATCTCCATACTTACCCAATACAGTAAGAATATCTTTTAAGTATTCAGGATATTGTGTTCCAATCAAAACACTTTTCCCGTTTTTTAAATCTATTTTCAATCCCAACCGGCCTTTCACAGTATAAGCTACAGTGCCTTTCCTTTTTTTTCTGAAACCCCAGCCTCCATATTCCAGTATCGGCCTATATCTGATAATATGAAGTTTATCAACAGCTTTCCAATCGATAAATTTATATCTCCATTGAAAAGGTAAATATCTTAAATAAATACCTTCACTGTTTATATAGGTTTGAAGCTTACTGAACAGTGATAAGGAAATTGAGAAAAAAAGAATTAAAACAGCAAATATTATTAACCCGATATCGCTCATCGGCTTATCACCAAATGGCTCATTAAATCCTATCTGTTTGACTGTTCCGAAAATAAATATCAGGTTAACAATCAACAATGTTATCCAAACAACCCAGCCTTGGTGTTGATCTTCCTGAAAATATTTGCTTTTGACTCTCATTTTCCTTGTGGATATAATTGTTCCGATTTTGATCTTTTATAATCTTATATAAACTGTCGGCTATTGATAAAGTGAACCTGTATTCAGAACTGGCTGTGCAGATTCGTCGGCACAAAGTACAACAAGCAAATTGCTTACCATTGCTGCTTTTTTATCTGCATCGAGTTCAACAATATCCTCATCTTCTATCTTATCCAAAGCCATTTTCACCATTGTTACTGCACCTTCAACAATTTTCTCGCGGGCAGCAATAATTGCCTCAGCCTGTTGTCTGCGCAACATAACAGCAGCTATTTCAGGAGCATAAGCGAGATAATTTATACGCGCTTCTACAATCTCGATACCTGCCATTTCAAGTCTTTTATTCAATTCAACCGCAAGATCATCATTTACTACTTCTCCACCTGATCTTAATGTAATCTCCTCATCTGATACAAGACTGCTATCGTATGCATATTTACCGGCAATCAGCCTGAGAGCAGCATCACTCTGAACATCTACAAAATTTTCGAATGCATCCATCTGTTTACTAACAGAAAATGTCCCTTTACCCCCTGTATTGGGTGTAGAAGCTGCTATTGTCTGTGAATCAATCTCGAACATAGCCTTGTAAGTATCCTTAAGTTTCCAAACCAGTACCAATCCTATAAGAACAGGATTACCAACTTTGTCGTTCACTTTAATAGGAGTTGGATTAAGATTTCTTGCACGAAGAGAAATTCGTTTCTTTGTCATGAAAGGATTAATCCAAAAAAAGCCGGATTCCTTTAGAACCCCTCTGTATTTGCCAAAAAATATCAACACAACAGCTTCGTTTGGTTCCAGCTTAGTAAACCCGAACAAAAATATGGACCAAGGTATTATACCTAAAATTGCACCCCATACTCCTTCAAAAAACAACCAAAATATTGCAATGAGCAATATAAATTCCATAAAAATCATAACGAAACCGTTGGCTTTAAAACCTTTAAAATCGAATTCTTTTGTTTCCATAAAACAGAATATTTAATATGATATTATTTTGATATCACAAATATATTATACATTTTCTTATCTGCAAAAGATTTATCAATTTATTTTACATTTATTTTCACATACTGTTTATACTGTTTAAGCAATAGCAGTTACAGAAAACATTTTGAAGTTTAAAACGTTAAATGAAATATGTTACACTTTCTAATTGTGAAATTTTGCCACAAAAAACCGTTCTGATAATACTTCCTGCAATTTTCCTTGCGGCTTATATTTACACAGCTGTCAGGTTATATAGGCTGATGCCAGAAACTACTCTGTTACGGATATTAGTACCCATTTTATTCATAGTGGGCATAATTGCAATTATATTGTTTTTTACTTTAGGTGAGAAGATGAATATATCTGTAGCAGGATCACTCTACACATTTAGTACCGGATGGCTGATTGCATTTCTGTATTTTCTGATTGCAGTGTTTTTAATTGATATTTTCCGTCTGTTAAACGGTTTTTTTCATTTCATTGATAGAAATACAGTATATCGGATTTTCACAAATAATACTACAACATCTCTGATAGTTTTTGGGTCTGTTGCTCTTATTTTGTTATATGGAAACATCCAATATCACAATAAAAAAAAGCAACATATAAATATTGAGTCTGACAAGATTCATAACCCTGTAAGAATAGTGGGAATAAGTGATCTTCATATTGGCTATACAATTTCAGCAAGGGAGGTGGATAAATGGGTTAAAATGATAAATTCAGAGAATCCTGATATTGTGATAATTGCAGGGGATATAATCGATAATCATCTGCGTCCATTGATGCAGGACTCGACCGAGAGTGTATTAAGAAAAATAAATACTCGAATGGGTGTTTTTGCCTGTACGGGGAATCATGATCTTATGTTCGCTGTAAATGAAGATGAGGATTTTTATGAACGTGCAGGTATAACACTTCTCAGGGATAGCACACATAGCATCAACGGAATTACAGTTATAGGCCGCGATGACCACTCTAATATAAAAAGGAAAAGTCTGAACAGCATCATGGAGAAAGTAAATAGGTCGACATTCACAATTTTACTGGATCATCAGCCGTTGAAACTTGAAGAAGCTAGTGAACAAAACATAGATTTCCAGCTGTCCGGTCATACTCACAGGGGTCAAATATTCCCGATTTCGCTGATTACAGATAAAATATTTGAACTATCCAATGGTTATTTAAAAAAGGAGAATACACACTTTTTTGTTTCGTCCGGTATTGGAATATGGGGAGGCAAATTCAGGATAGGAACCAGATCTGAATATCTTGTTTTAGACCTGACCCCATCATAATTTACACAATATATTAAAATTAGTATATGCGCGCACTTATCAATGCATTCATTGTTCATGTTACACTTAACGTTTTAGTGTTCTTAAAAGGTTGGCATACTTTCGATAAGAAAAAGTGGGCACGGATTTTACTGGTAATCATATTTGGAATTGAATTTACTATTTACACATTAGGTTTTATTTTCTACAGAAATATCCCTGAAAATATAGTACAACTGATAAGGGTCATGGGTACAAGTTGGATGTTATTTTTACTTTACTCAGGAGGATTATGGTTGATTATTGACCTTTTTTATATTTTGGTGAAGAGAGCTCAAAAAAAATCGTGGCAGTTCCAAAGACAGACTCAGAAATACAAAATTATATCATTTACAATACCCATATTAATTGTATCAGGTATAATGGCTTTCGGACACTATAAATTCCTGAACCCGGTTGTACAAGAATTAAACGTGTCTGTAAACAAACCTGCTGAAGGAATAGACTCGGTACGTATAGCTGTAATTGGCGATTTGCATTTGGGTTGGATGATAAATCGTGATCACACAAAACGTTTTGTTGACCTCATCATGTCACAGGAACCTGACCTGATACTTTTTGTAGGTGACATCCTGGATTCTCATATTGATCCAATATTGGAACAGAATATGGAGAAGGAACTGGAACGACTTTCAGCTACTTTAGGCGTATATTCATGCACCGGTAATCATGAGTATAGATATGATGCAGAAGAAAAGATAAAGCTATTAAATGATGCAGGAATAACAATGCTGCGTGATTCTGCAGTTTTGATTGACAGTGCATTTTATGTTGTTGGCAGAGAGGATAAGGTTGTACTTGACCGAAAATCAACAAAGGATCTATTAAAAGATCAGCGTGTGGATATGTCTAAACCGGTAATAGTGCTTAATCACACTCCGGATAATCTGAGTGAGGAGTCAGATGCCGGCGTGGATATAGCTCTTTACGGACATACACACCACGGACAGGCTTTTCCGGGCAATATAGCTACAGAAATAGTTTTTGAGGTTGCTCACGGATACAAGAAAAAAGACAATACGCATGTTTACGTTACTTCCGGAATTGGTTTGGTAGGTCCTCAATACCGTATTGGCACAGTTTCTGAAATTGCAATGATTACTGTCACCTTCAGCAGGTGAATAAATCCTCAATAGATCAATAAAAATAACAAGTTTGATAATTTATAAATAACCAATTGCTTTCTCCAGTTGTACTGAGTGTGATCCTTTTATGAAGATGTAATGGTCTTTCACCGGGTTATTTTCCAATTCCTTTATCAATTCATCTACATTTTCAAAGTAGATGCAATTATCGCAGTTTTTTACCAGGTTCTTAAAAACCCCTCCCACAAGATATTTGAGTGAGAAGGACTGCTTCTCAAGGTAAGTAATCATCTTTTTGTGCTCTTCTTCACTGACATCGCCTAGCTCTTTCATTTCACCAAGTATAACCATTTTTGGCAATAATGTAGGAATAGAGGAAAAGAAATCGAGGGCAGTTTTCATGCTTGTAGGATTTGCATTGTAAGTATCGATTATCAGATCATTTTTTTCAGTTCTCATAAACTGTGACCTGTAATTGGTCGGTTCATACTCCTCCAGTGCAGCACTAATCCTTTCTGCGTTTATACCGAAATATTTTGCTATAGCCACAGCTGCAATAGCATTGTCAAAATTATATTCTCCCACCAGACGGGTTTTAACTCTATATGAACTGTCAAAGAAGTTCCAGTCGAACTCCAAAAACGGTGTAGCATCGGCTATAGATCCTGAAGCAAAGAGCGTTGGATCATTCATACCGTACAAAATGCGATCCATGTCTTCAGACAGATCAAATAATATTTTATTATCTCTGTTTACAAAAACTTTACCTTCGTGATTTCGAATAAAATCATACAACTCAGACTTAGTACTTATAACGTTTTCGAATGTACCAAATCCCTCGAGATGTGCTCTGCCGACATTGGTAATAATTCCATAATCCGGCTCAGCAATTGCGCATAATTCTTTAATATCACCCGGGTGATTTGCTCCCATCTCTACTACCCCTATCTCATGTGACTTGTCCATGGCAAGCAGAGTTAAAGGCACTCCAATGTGATTGTTTAAATTCCCTTGTGTGGATACAACTTTAAATTCTCTAGATAAAGAAATTGCTATAAGTTCTTTGGTAGTTGTTTTTCCATTGGTTCCGGTTATACCAATAATTGGGATTTTAAGCTTTTTTCTGTGAAAATTTGCCAGATTCTGCAATGTAGTAAGAACATTATCGACCTTAATGATTCTCTCATTTTTGACATTATCATCCCATTCATCAACTACAGCATAAGCGCAACCTGACTCAAGTGCTTTTTCTGCGAACAAATTACCGTTAAACCTGTCCCCTTTTAAAGCAAAGAAAATTGAGTCGTGTATACATATCCTGGAGTCCGTAGTGACTTTAGGATATTTACAAAAAATGGAGTACAGTTCTTTTACATCCATATTTTCACTTTAAATAATTAAAGTCCAAGTTTCTCTGCAATTGAATCCGGAATTGCATCTTTATGTAGTACGATACTAAGAGTTTTATATTTTACAAACGGCTCAGAAGCATACCACAATCCATTATAAGGTCCTGTCTCTCCCCAGGAATTCTTTACCATATAATATTTTTTACCATTCTGATCGGTAGCTATACCATAAATCTGCATTCCATGGTCATCAGTTGTCTGATAATTATCATAAGCAGCTTGACGCATTTCCTGGTTTATCTGCTTTTCTGCCAGAACCTCTGCACCTACTCGTGACCTGATACTTGCGTCACGCTCACGACTTGATTGGCCCAACCACCTTTCCTGATCACTTCCTGCATTTTCAGGCGCATTCTCATCAGGTATAATTGCAATACCGGAACGTGAGAATCCGGGCTCACTGACATCTGATGCCCATGCAATTGTATAGCCGTTCATTATTGCATTATCCATTACTTCTGTCAATTCATCAATTGGAAGATTATACGAATCTGCCCAGCGCCAGTTGTCTGGTACTTCAATTGAAAAAGCTTCATAAAATGGATGATGACTGAATGAAGTCAAAGAGACATAATCATCTTGGTCTAATTCTACATACTCAGCAAATGTATGAGGTGTATATTCCACCCCTTTGTAAATGAATTTTTCCGGCACTTCTCCCAAATATGTATCCAGGATTGAAGAAAAACCATCAAACCATACAGGAGAAAGATTCCTGGAACCAATAATCCCTGCCATATAACCGGAAAGCACTTTGTCTAATTCTCCGTGATCGTGACTATCTGAGCCATAGTTAAGTCCCGGATAAGCATCGTTAGGTATTATTCCGAAATCATTTATTGTCTCAAATACATCTGCAAAGGACCCACCTGCCGCAAAATTCAGGTGTCCATGCAAACGAGCATGTTTTTTTGCTTTATCTTCATAATTTTTTCGTACGATATACATTTCTGACAAGTCAAAAGCTCCTTTTCCCATCCTGATAAGTTCAGACTCCAATAGTCCCACTCCTGAAAAACTCCAGCATGTTCCTGTATTGGATTGATTTTTTACAGATGTTATCGGATTTTCTTTTACCGTTTTAAAAGTATACGCACCCTGTGCGAAAATTGATACTGCCAAGAGCAGTGCAGATAAGAATAATGAAATTTTTTTCATTTTAGAATTGTAGTTATTTTGTCAATGTGAAAATTCATGTTTAATAAATTTATGAGTAACAAATATAGCCTAAATAAAGGAACTTCTGCAGTTATTTAGGTCGCAATTTCACTATATAGAAAAAATAAACGGTATCTTTGCGACCTAAATAGCTTAGTAATTATGGATGATCTAAAGCCTAAAAAGAAAAAAAACCGTAAAGGACTAGTTTGGTTTATCGGTATACTTGTTGTTGCACTCAGCATTTTTGTTTATGTAAGATACTACTATGTATTTGGAACAGGCGTAAAGTCCGGAGAGCTCAACTACCTTGTTTACAAAGGAGTCATCTTCAAAACTTATGAAGGAAAACTAATACAGTCTGGCTTCCGGGCCGATAAGCCGGGGGGCTTACAATCCAATCAGTTCGACTTCTCCGTTGTTGATGAGGAAATAGCTCAAAAATTAATGATTTCAAGTGGGAAAAACGTACAATTACATTATAAAGAGTATTTTGGGACTTTACCCTGGAGAGGATATACCAAGTTCATTGTAGATAGTATTGTTGACATTCAGGATCAGGTAAGATCCGACACTCTGGATGAGCTTACGCCTTACATTCTGGAGACTTTGTGAGGGAGTAGGATGGCAAAAAGTAAAAAGTATTATGTAGTTTGGAAAGGAGTAGTACCGGGAGTTTACTCCTCTTGGGATGAATGTAAGAAAAACGTGCATGGTTATGAAGATGCACTATATAAATCATTTCCCTCTATGGAAGAAGCTCAGTTCGCTTTTACTGATAATCCATGGAAGCACTTGAATTCTAAAAACAGTACAAAATCAGTACATAAAGAAAAAACCAATCTTTCTGCCATCACAAATAAGATTATAACTGAGAGTATTGCAGTTGATGCTGCATGCAGTGGTAATCCCGGTCTTCTTGAATATCGAGGTGTAAATGTAGCAGATGGTATTGAAATTTTTCATGTTGGCCCTTTGGAAGAAGGCACTAATAACATCGGTGAGTTCCTTGCAATTGTGCATGCACTGGCTCTATTAAAAAATGACAACAAGAACACACCTATTTATTCTGATAGTGTAAATGCTATTAAATGGGTTGCCAAGAAGAAATGTAATACCAAACTTGAACGTTCTGCTAAAAATAAGGTTGTTTTTGAACTTATAGAGCGTGCTGAAAAGTGGCTGCATTGCCACAACTATTCTAACCAAATACTTAAATGGGATACTCGTAATTGGGGCGAAATTCCGGCAGATTTCGGAAGAAAATAATTAATCCTCTTCCTCTTCTTCGGGATAGTATGGTTTGGGAGGTTTAACTGTAGGGAATATCCTTCGAACATTTTCAGCAACTTTTAATGCGAACTCCCCTCTTTCCATATTTACAGCTTGTGAAGCCTGAAGGTAAACTTCACGAATATTCATTTCTCCCTCATCAGTCTCACAGAAAACTGATTCAATAGGTATTATCTGCAACGAATCTACATTGATGGAATCACCAACTGAAAAAAGGAATCCTTCTTTAATAAGTCTCTTTGTCAGTTCAGGTTTTCCCCTGTAGCCATGGATAACCCAGGGTTGTTTAGGATTAGACTCTTTTTTTACCTTGATCAGTTCTTCCCAAGCCTTAACGCAGTGAATAATAATTGGTTTGCCTAATCTCTCGGACAACTCAATATGTTTTTTAAAAACAGGAATTTGTACTTCAAGTGAAGGACCCTTTAATTTGTCCAGGCCCGTTTCTCCTATTGCTACAATGCGCGAGTCAGAGGCAATCTCAGTGAGATAAGCCATTTGTGTTTCACTATCTTCAGAGTACCATGGATGAATACCACATGAGAACGAATGTCTTTGATGCAGTTCTTTAGCAACTTCAAATTCAAGGGAATAAACATCAAAGATACACGAATGATATGGATCATCGTTATCTTCAGTGTAAATCTGGTGTGTATGTACGTCGTAAAATTCCATATATATATCCTATTCTTTCTTCTTGCTTTTTTTAGTCTTGGGTTCTGGAACAGGGTCATATCCTGATCCTCCCCAAGGGTTACAACTTAATATTCGTTTTGTTGACAAATATAAACCTCTGAATGGTCCATGCTTTTTTAAAGCTTCAATTGCATATTGTGAGCATGTAGGTGTATATCTGCAACTAGGGGGCAAAAGCGGTGAAATAGCTGCTCTATAAAAATATACAGGGATTAACAAAATCCATGTCAATAGCCTCTTCAAACCATTCCACATTATTTTCTTCCGTTCTCTAATCTGTTTTTTATTTCTGTTAATGCTTTTCGCATACCCTTCTCTACTGTGGCAAAATCAGTTAATTCGTCTTTCACATAAACAAATGCGATCTCAAGATATACGAATTTATCTTTTGGAACATCATTAAGAATATGTTTGTTCAATCTAAATGACTCTCTTATGAGCCTTTTCATTCTATTGCGCTTTACAGCAGATTTAATTCTCTTTTTAGGAATACTAACCAATATCTTATGTACCGCAGGATCGCGAGAAGTTTTCTCTAAATAAACAACTCTTAAAGGATAAGCTACAAATGATTTACCTTGGGCAAACAGATATTCTATCCTTTTATCCCCTGTTAATTTCTCCTCTTTTTTAAAATAAAACCGTTGTTCCTTATCCATAGATAAAAAGCATTCCTCTGAAAGCAATTACTGCAACAAAGATAAACCTTTTTGAAATCAAATATCAGACTTTAGCAAAAAAAATAGGAAAAGTAAAAATGAACTTTTCCTATTGTATATATTTGTCATATAACAATCAACTATGATGTTTATGATTTTCCTTCAGAAATGCATCCAATGCGGCAACCATAGAAGGAAACTCTGGCTGTGGTGCTTCACAATCAAGCCTGAAACCTGCCTCTTCAACCGCCTTTGCAGTAGTAGCTCCAAAGCAGCCAATTGCTATATCTCCCTGAATAAAATCGGGGAAATTTTTAACTAAAGACTGTATACCAAGAGGGCTAAAGAAGATAATCATATCATATTCCAATTTCGCGTTTTCCGGAAAGTCATTACTAACAGTTCTGTACATAACACTCTTATTATAATCAAGTTTCTTTTGATCAAGAAAATGAGAAACATCATCATTATGTTCTTCCGGTACTGGAAATAAAAACTTCTCTTTTGAGTGTTTTGTAAAAGAATTATTGAGTCCTTCAATCTTACCTGTCTGGCTAAAAAATATCTTTCTCTTCCTGTAAACAATATATTTCTGCAGATATAATGCTACAGTTTCTGAAACACAAAAATATTTCATAGATTCAGGTATGACAATTTTCAGATCCTCACAAATTGAAAAAAAGTTGTCGACTGCTGTTCTGGAAGTAAAAATAATCGCAGTATAGTCCAGTATGTTTATTCGTTGTTGACGAAACTCTTTTGACGAAACTCTTTCCACTTTAATGAATGGATAAAAATTCAGACTCAAGTGATACTTTTCCGCTATATCGTAATAGGGAGACTTTTCGCTGTTCGGTTTAGGTTGAGAGATAAGAATTCTCTTTACTTTTCGGGCGTTCATACAATGTTATTTCCTGCTATACTTATAAACGAAAGCATCCCTTTATAAAACAGTAAATAGGGTGCTATTTCAGTCCCGCAAAGATACACAAAAAAATAAAAACCACCTACTTTATTTTTAACAAAAATATTTAACAGCACCATCGCGACGATAAGACGTACTATTATAAATACAATTATTATAATAATTATAATAGAAGACCTGCTTTCCGGTAAAAAAACATAAGCAAAAATCGGAATAAATAAAATTAATCCGCTAAGTTCAATTAAACGAAAGTAACGGCTAATCCAGTTTTTTAAATCACTTTGCAGAAAAAAAACTGCAATTGATCTGTATATGAAATACTTTAAACAAGCCAAAAGAGCCAAAGCAATAAAAACTGCAAGGAAATTTAATGCATAAGAATTAAAAGACAAAAGATGTAAACCACTGTCAATTAAGTAAGTCAGAAAAAATATTGAATAAAGCAGAATAGCCTGAAAGATCATAAAAAACTCACCCCAGACTTCAGTTGTTGTTACCTGTTCTTTATAGCCCTTGGAAGACCTTCTGTTTAAGCTAAATATACTATTGAAGTTTCCTGATAAGGCAGCACCTTCTTTATTGAATATGAATGAGAAAACAATAAAAGAAATAAAGAACATTGAGAAAATAACCCCGCTAACTACCGGAGATAATGAAAAAGACAAACCATCTATTCCTTTTACAGTTAAAAATGCTTCGTAAATAGTTGAATCTTGTGAAAAGAAAACTCCTTGCGGATTACTGGGCAAATATTCATAATTTCCGAAATCCACATTAAGTGAGTTAAATCGAACAGGCAGTTCTTCTTTTCTCAAATAGAAGGATATCGAATCCTGTATTGTATCGGGGATTAAGAATGGCACTTAATTATTATGTTTTCTGCGAATTTACTATTATTTTTTTTGATTTCTGCTAAATGTGGGATTCTAGTCTGTTTTATTCCTCAGGATGTATATCACTTCTTCAGGTGAAGATGCAACTTGCAACAATTTAGCATACGACTGGTCCATAAACTTCTGCTCAATCATACTCTCAAAAAATGTAAGTAGTGGTTCGTAATAATTATTTGTGTTGAGAAGTATAACCGGATTCTTGAAGAGCCCGAGTTGCTTCCAGGTAATAATCTCAGATAACTCTTCTAATGTACCTATACCACCGGGTAATGCAATAGCAGCGTCTGAAAGTTGCGCCATCAGCTCTTTCCTTTCGTGAATAGTTTTTGTTATTACAGTTTCAGTAAGACTATCATGACACCACCCTGCGTCAACCATAAATCCGGGAATAATACCTTTTACTTTTCCGCCGTGACTCATAACTGTATCATTCAGAAGACCCATAAGTCCCTGCTTACCCGCACCTGTAATGCAAGTAACGTTGTTTTCTGCCAATAATACTCCAAGCTTCTCAGCGTCTTCAAAATACGATTTGTCTATTTCTGGACTTGAAGCACAATAAACAACTACAACCGGGTTAACATCTTGCATCTGTTATACTATCTTAAATAGACTGTGACTAATTTTCTGCTGAATTAAATCAACTCAAATGCATTTTTGATTTTATCGACATAATCCAGTTTCTCCCATGTGAAAAGTTCAACATTATATTCAACCGGTTTTGCCATGTAACGAGAACTAAAAACTTTCTTAACCGTTTGGGGCTCTCTACCCATATGTCCATAACTGGCAGTCTCTAAATAAATGGGATTGCGAAGTTTCAGTCTTTGCTCTATTGCCTTTGGACGCAGATCAAATAGCATTCTGATTTTCGATGCTATCTCTGAGTCAGACAGACTCACCTTACTTTTTCCGTAAGTATTTACATAAATATTCATAGGTTCAGAAACACCAATCGCATAAGATATCTGAATCAGAATCTCAGTGGCAACGCCTGCTGCAACCATATTTTTTGCAATATGACGTGCTGCATAGGCTGCTGACCTGTCAACTTTAGATGGATCTTTTCCTGAAAAGGCTCCTCCTCCGTGTGCTGCTTTCCCACCGTATGTGTCAACAATTATTTTTCGGCCGGTAAGCCCGGTATCTCCGGTCGGTCCTCCTATAACAAATTTTCCTGTTGGATTGACAAAATATTTTATATCTCCATCAAAAAGTTTGAGAATATCTTTACGACGCTTATATTGTGCCTTCACACGTGGTATTAGTATTGTACGGATATCAGTTTCAATACGTGACCGCATTCTCTCATCTGCTTCTAACGCTGCCTCTTTAGTATCTTTTTTGGGATACTCAAACTCGTCATGCTGAGTTGAAATAACTATTGTATCAATTCGAAGAGGAGTTCCTTCATCTGAATACTCTACTGTCACTTGAGACTTTGCATCCGGACGTAGGTATGGCATTAGATCCAATTCATTCTTGCGAATATTTGCAAGTTCCAGAAGTATGGCATGACTCAAATCAAGTGAAAGAGGCATATAATTATCAGTCTCATCTGTTGCATACCCAAACATCATTCCCTGATCTCCGGCTCCCTGCTCCATTGGATCAGACTTCTGATCAACTCCACGGTTTATATCATCCGACTGCTCATGGATACTCGAAAAAACACCGCAGGAATTGGCCTCGAAACCATATTCACTTTTCGTGTAACCAATTTTGCTTATCACATTACGGGCCACTTCAGCCACATCTACATAAGCTTTGGATTTCACCTCACCTGCCAATACAACCTGACCTGTAGTCACTAATGTTTCACAGGCAACTTTTGAATCACGGTCGTATGCTAAAAACTCATCTAAAATTGCGTCCGATATTTGATCGGCTACCTTATCCGGGTGACCTTCCGATACAGATTCGGAAGTAAATAAATAGCTCATTTTCTAATAATTTATGCTTCCTGTTATAAATATCCAATTTATAAAGAAAACGTTGTTTTACATTAAAACCATAAACAACGTGTGAACTGCAGCATAAAATGAAGGGGAAATGCGGAAAATCGTTTTAGCATTTTTTTCTGTGGTTGCAAGCAGTCCAAATCTTTCCACATTGTTTTATATCTGCAAAGGTAAAAACATTATGCTATTCCGCTGAAAAAAAAAAGTTAAATGTACTGAACCTTAAAATTCAAGGCATAATACCTTTATTTTTCAGCCATCCTTCCAGATTAAGATCACCGCTTACATGAACTACTCTGAAATTCATTTCCTCTGCAGCTTTTATATTTAAAGCATTATCATCAATAAATAGCGATTCTTCAGCTTTAATATTAAATCGATCTAAAAGTATCTGATATATTTTATAGTCAGGTTTCACCAGTTTTTCTTCCCCTGATACCACAATACCGTCAAGATCTTTAAAAAAAACATACCGCTCCTTTGCGTGAGGTATGGTTTCACTAGACCAGTTAGTGAGTCCGTAAACTTTATATTTTTGTTTTAATGGTTTGATTAATTTGACATTTTCTTCAATTATACCTCCCAACATTTCTGTCCATCTTCCGTAGTACATTTCTATTTCGTCCGAAAACTCCGGATGTTTCTCCTTTAGTAGCCTTGTAGCTTCATCCAGGGGTCGACCCTCATCCTGCTGTAAATTCCACTCTGAGGTACAAACATTCTCCAGAAAATAGTTCATCTTTTCCTCACTATCAAACACTTTCTCATACAAATATACCGGGTTCCAATCAATCAGTACACCTCCAAAATCAAACACAATATTTTTTAATAGTTCCATTATTCAAAATTTAAAGTCTGTTCAGGATATAAATATACAACATTTTTATTAACATAATACCCTGAAATTTACTCCTAATAAACAGAATCATTTATTTACTAAAATAACTGCTATATTGTTAATATTTCCATAAGAGCTATTTATAGAACGTATTTTACTTAATTTTGCTTTTTCTGAGCTCAATTACAAAGTATGAACCAGAAGGTATTTTCAGGAAACTATTTTATTAAACTTGTTTCTATTACTACATTAATAGTACTTCTCGCATCCTGTGGTGCAGGTAGAACAGGCTTATCCCGTAAAAGCACTACAACACCACAACAAAAAGATGTTTTGGATTATAGTAAAAAATATCTTGGCAAACCATACAGATATGCGGGGAAAGGACCTAATTCTTTTGATTGCTCGGGCTTTACTTCATTTGTATTTAAGAAATTCGGATTCAGATTAAATTCCAGTTCTGCAGGACAAGACAAGCAGTTTCCTTCTATTACTCGAAAAGAGAAACTAAATAAAGGAGATCTTGTATTTTTTGAAGGTAGCAGAAGGAACGGAAGAGTTGGACACGTAGGAATAGTCACCGAAACATTGCCCAATGGTGAATTCAGATTTATTCATGCGTCAACAACAAGTGGAGTTATTATCTCAAACTCTACTGAACCCTATTATGCTTCACGTTATCTTCGGGGAGGACGGGTTCTGGAAGAAAACTCATTTATTGAAGTTTCTAAGCAAACAGGACCTGAATCTGCTGAACTCACACCTAAAACATTGACTCCTGCTATTATAACAATTACTCAGACAGACCAGTCCAAGAACCCTGAACTTTTAAGTCAGCAAGACGCAAAGGAACGAAGAGATGAAGAAAAAAAGGTTGCGATAGTTAAATCAGAAGTTGTATTACCAAGAGAAACAGCTGTTGTTCCGCCTCCTACCGAGACACACATTGTTCAGCCCGGTGAGACACTCTATTCTATATCAAGAAAATATGGATGTTCGGTTGAACAAATAAAAAAATGGAACCCACAGTTTGATTCCATTTTAAAAGCAGGTGAAAAATTATATATTTTACCAGGCATCAACTAATTCAGGTGATGGTACATTCATTGATGGCTTGACGTCCATAGGCTCGGAAGATGAATGAGGTAACGGTGCATTTGAAAACAACATAAGCGGGTAGGTTGAAACAAGACTAGCATCTTCTATCCTGATAATTGCAACCGGTAATGAAGAAGAGGAAGCATCTCTCCTTTCAACTACATCCAGTACAGTAAAAGCAACAACCCCAAGATTTTCACCTTTTAAGTTTGCATTCAGAGGACTGTAATTAATTGATATATCACTGTCATAAACAACAGCGTAAACTGTTTTCCCTATTAACATAGCAAGTCCGGCAGCACGTAATGGTACAACACCCGGAACTTTATCCAGTAAATCTTCACTTCCATTATATCCCAACCCGGGGCCTGCCATAAAGTAGTTAAACGAACCTTCAAAACCCGGACCGGCATCCGACCAACTCCTTGGAATATAGGTAGGCGCAAACCAACCTTCATCTCCAACCTGACCAGTGTATAATGGTATTTGTTTACTTACATTACTTTTAAAATAGGGTAATATCTTGCGCAAACCAACTTCAGAGATATTGTCATTAATTTCCCAATCTTTAAACATATTGGGTTCACTGTCATTGTCTATACTTTCCTCATCTATCAGAAGAAATACTGCACCTGAAGAATCTGATTTAGGGTAGTTTTTTTGTACCTCTTCATTGTATTGTCCGCTTCTTACTTCAAAAGTGTCCATTTTGTCATCAATATAAGTACATGAACTTACTATAAAAACAGCCAGCATCACTGATAACTTAGTCAGGATCTTATTAAAATTATTCTTTTTCATAATTGATACCTTAATGTTAATTGTCTGTATACCACAAATATAGATATATATAAATTATTATAAAAACCAAAAGATTATTATTGTAATTTTTTAAATACAGCCATGTGTACTTAACAAAGATTTGCCCTTTTCTATTACACAATAAGGACATACTGCCAGATTAATACAACTATTTTGAGACAAATTGTTATTATTACAGTAATATGGCCTTAGTTTATCTGCTTTTGTGTATTTTTGTCAGCAGATTTAAAAAAAACGATTATGATTACAGCAGACCAGCTTAAAGATGTGCTGGAGCGCGAGAAAGCGCTGAGGGGGTATCTTTGACATCGATTCAAAGACAATACAATTAGAAGAAGAAGAACTTCGCACACAATCTCCTGATTTTTGGAATGATGCCAAAACTGCCGAAATGCAGATGAAGGTGGTCAGGGAACTCAAATTCTGGATTAATGCCTATAATGAAGTAAAGTCAGCTGCCGAAGAATTAGAATTAGCTTTTGACTTTGTCAAAGATGGTATAGTAACAGAAGAAGAGGTCCAAAAGAACTATGACCGGGCAATTTCTCTTATAGAAGATCTAGAGCTAAAAAACATGCTCAGACGAGAAGAAGACAAGTTGGGTGCTGTTTTGAAGGTTAATGCCGGTGCTGGTGGAACTGAAAGCCAGGACTGGGCCTCTATGCTCTTCAGAATGTATCAGCGCTGGTGTGAAAGTAAAAACTATAAAACTACAGTTACAAACTGGCAGGATGGTGATGATGCGGGAATTAAAACTGCAACTCTACAGGTTGAGGGTGATCTTGCATATGGATTTTTAAAAAGTGAAAACGGCGTACATCGTCTTGTTCGTGTATCTCCTTTCAATGCTCAGGGAAAACGTATGACTTCATTTGCGTCTGTTTTTGTAGTTCCGCTTGTGGATGACACTATCGAAATCGAGATAAATAATGCTGATTTAAGCTGGGATACTTTCCGCTCATCCGGAGCCGGTGGACAGAATGTAAATAAAGTGGAAACCGGAGTTCGTCTTCATTATAATTATAAAGACCCTGACACCGGTGAGGAACAGGAAATTGTAATAGAAAACACCGAAAGTCGTTCTCAGATGGGTAATCGTGAGAATGCTCTTCGTCTGCTTAAGTCGCAGCTTTATGAAATTGAGCTTGAGAAAAGACGCTCTGCTCAAGCAGCTATAGAAGCTGGAAAAAAGAAAATTGAGTGGGGATCACAGATTCGCAGTTATGTTTTTGATGACCGCCGAGTGAAAGATCATCGAACAAACTACCAGACTTCAGATGTCAACAGTGTTATGGATGGCCATATAGATGCATTTATTAAAGCTTATCTTATGGAATATGGCGGTGAATAGACCTTTTATAACTTAATTAAGGTGTTATGACGCAATTGCAGAAGTACTCACATTACCGGTATGTCCTGATTGGATTAATTCTACTCCTATCTATTATCATTTTTACCCAATTCAGATATTATTTGGGCGGATTTATGGCTGCAATTGCAATGTATACCATATTAAGAGGATATATGGTTAAATTAGTTGAAGATCGAAATTGGAGTCGCGGTCTAAGTGCTTCACTGATAGTTGTAGGATCTTTTATATTTATCTTAATTCCACTAACGGGAATAGGTTTTTTGGCAGCAGATACGATTTCGGGTATAGAAATTAATCCAGAGCGTATAAAAAGTGTTATTGGCGACTTTGCAACAGATTTAGAAAGACGAACGGGAATAGAATTATTTACTCCTGAAAATTTGTCTTTTGTGCCGGAGGCGAGCAGTTCATTGATGCAGAGTGTAGTCTCAGGACTCAGCTCGATGGTTTTAAACAGTATTATTGCAGTTTTTGTACTATATTTTATGCTTGTAAGTTATGGTAAATTGGAAACTACTTTAATGGAATTATTACCATTCAGTGAAGAAAATAAATTAATACTCAAGAAAGAAACAAAAGCAATAATTCTCTCTAATACTATTGGTATACCGGTAGTAGCTCTAACTCAAGGAGTTTTTGCATACATAGGGTACATCTTTTTAGGAGTAAATACTCCACTTGTATATGCTGTATTGGTCGCTTTTACTACAGTTATTCCAGTTGTGGGCACATCTTTAGTTTGGGTCCCAATAGGTATATCAGCTCTACTTAGCGGAGATATCTTAAGAGGGATACTGCTTCTGGCTTATGGTTTAGTAGTTATTGGAGGTTCGGATGCAATCTTACGTTTTATTCTTCAAAAGAAACTAGCAAACATACATCCGTTGATAACTTTTTTTGGCGTACTGATAGGACTGGCAATGTTTGGCTTTTGGGGTATTATTTTCGGTCCACTTCTAATATCTTTATTACTATTGCTGCTTAATATGTACAGATATGATTATATAATAGAATCGACAGTCAAACTTCGAATCACAAGTAAAGAGTAGCCATAAACCTTATAAATTTTAAATGACCTTCTCAATTGACAGTCCGAACAGTGCAAAATCATATTTTGCAGGATCATTCTCATCAAACAGCCTGAGATTTTGCGTAAGCTCTATAGCAGTTTTCCAATCAGTTTGCTTTCTTGTAATTAGTCCTAATTTTCTGGCAGTCCTGTCTACATGAACATCAATAGGACAGATTAGTGCACTTTGCGGAATGAGTTTCCATATTCCAAAGTCTACTCCTCTGTCGTCATCTCTTACCATCCATCTCAAAAACATATTAAGTCTCTTACACGCTGAATTACGAGCCGGTGTAGCCACATGTTTACGAGTGCGTAAAGGTGCGTCAGGATGATTAAAAAAACTTGATTCGAAATGCACCAGCGAATCCTCCATAGAAATAAAACTGCCGTTCGGTAGGAAAGCTTCTTCCATACTATCGTGTTCTTCATAAAATCTCCTCAGGAAATCTACAAAATAGAGCAGATCTGTATCATTGAAAGTACGATGTTTAAATCCTAAAAGATTTTTCAGATCCTCATCTCCATAGCCAGTAATAAACTTATAAGGCTCATTGTCAAATCTTGATGCAAGTTCATTACACTTGTTTATGATTGTCTTCCTCTGGCCCCATGCAAGTGTTGCGGCAAAAAAACCCATAATTTCTTTGTCTTGCTTACCTGAAAAACCATGTGGAATTGATATGGGATCGTTTAAAATGAATGAGGGATTGTTATAATAATCTGCTTTTTCATCAAGGAGCTCTTTTAATTTAATCATAGATGTTTATTTATTCACTACAAAATTACGACTATTTCTTAAAAAACCTTACATTTGTGTTTACATTCATTATTACACCAGTTGATGAAACGCCAATTCTTTATTCTTTTTACCTTTTATATTCTCTCCCATTCTTTATCGGGTCAAATAAGTCACGGAGGAAAGCCACTACCGTTGTCGGCTGATGCAGGCGTAAGAATTTTCGCTCCTGCTGCAGATATTTTTGTAGAGATGCCAGAGTTCGATGAACAAGCTGCACTTTGGAGGTCTGGTCTTCAACAATCTCAATTCAAGAGTCTGGAGTTTGCTCATAAATTTGACGTTCATCTTCGTCCTGATAATTCAGGAATCAACTTTACTATGGGGAATATGAATGTATGGCGAGTAGGAATTCGCTCAAAGAATGCATATTCTTTAAATATTCTTTTCTCGAAGTTTAAACTGTCAGAAGGTGCTAAAGTTTTTGTCTACAATTCGGATCAGTCAGAAATTCTGGGATCATTTACTCATGAAAACAACAGTGATCAAAGCCTGCTTCCTGTACAGCCTATAGGAGGAGATGAGCTCATTGTAGAATATCAGGTCCCGATAGATGAAGCAATGCAAAGTGAGATAGAAATCGGCGAAGTTAACCATGACTTTATAGGAATCTTCAGAGCAGCTGAACCAAGAGACCCTTCGCAGTCATGCCATCCAAACCTGATTTGTTATCCGGAAAACATTCAGCCGAGCAGTGGAGTTATCGCACTAATAATCAACGGAACAATTTATTGTACAGGTAGTTTGGTAAACAATACATCCGAGGATGGAACTCCTTATATTCTGACGGCAACACATTGTCTCAATTTTGATTATAATGAGAATTTCCTTAAAAACAGACAATATGATATTATTGCTGGTAGTATTGTAGCTTTCTTTAATTACAACTCACCTGTATGCTCTCCCGACATAAGGGGTCCTTTGCAAATGTCAATGGCATCAGCTGACTCTGTGCTAATTAGTGAACGCCATGATATTTCACTCTTAAAATTAAAGCAGGCTCCACCAATAGAATATCAGCCGTTTTATCTGGGATGGAACTCAGGTTCTGATTCCGGTTCCCCATCATCAGCACCATTCCATGGTATACATCATCCCAATGGTGGGATTAAAAAAGTAGCTGTTGAAGAAAGCTCGCTAGCCATAGGTTCATTTGCCGACCCGACATCCAAATATAATATGGAGCCTAACTCTTTCTGGGTAGTAAGAGAATGGGAAACTGCTGCAACGGAGGCTGGCTCATCCGGATCTCCCCTTCTTGACAGACAAAAAAGGATAGTAGGCACACTAACCGGAGGTGAATCATTCTGCTCCTCACCACGTGGTCCTGACATTTATGCTTCATTAAATAAGTTCTGGAATGTGCAAGGATCACTGAATAATCCAAACCCTATCAGCTACTATCTTGATCCGCAAGAATCAGGAACTAACAGGCTCGAAGGCTTCAATCCCTTTACTGACGAACCTTATACAAAAAGTCATAATTTCAGATCTGATGAGAAAATTTCTGAATTATACTTTGAGTCTGTGCCAATGTTTGCCACAAACAACACATATGGATATAACGAATTTGCAGAGGAGTTCTTTGCAAAGGAAAACGTACAGTTAAAAGGTGTTTTTATATCATCTCCATACACAAGTGATTTCTCAAATAAGAATATCAGGATCAGAATTTATACCGGTGTGAATGGTCCGCAAAATCTCATTCAGGAAATACCATACAATTACAGTTATCGATACTACAGCAACCGGAATTTCAATTATAGTGGTCGGGACATGAGTCACAATGTGGAAAATTATATTGAATTTGCTAATCCGATAACACTGAGCGGCAGCTTTTACATCTCTTACTACGAAACTAATGGTATACCAAACGGGTTTAAGGTTTTTAATACCGAACCGCGTAAACTGGGATCAGGAATAATATCCACTGCATGGATGAAAAACTCTGCAGGCTGGGTAAAGTCATCCGAGAATATTGAAAACCCTGCAAATACTTCTCTCTTGATTGCACCCTATATTATCGGAAACAAGGAAACTAAAGTAGAACCAGATCATGAACAGACAGTAATTTCTGTATATTATTCAGGAGAGGTTAAACGTATTTTTATTGAGTCTAACGATGATTTACTTGAATGGGAGATATTTTATGTTTCCGGACAAAAAATACATCAGGAAAGTACCGATATAAGTATGAACAGAACTTCATACTCAGCATCTCATCTGCCAAAAGGGGTTTATATCATTAAAGTAAAAACTGTAAATGGAACCGACAGTGCTAAAAAGGTCCTGGTGATTTAAGCTATGCTCAACCTTCTGAACTAACCTACAGATCAGATATATTCTCCAACTCTTCCTCAAACTTACTCTCCTGATCCTGATTCGTTTTGTCAATTTGTCCTTTAATATAATCGGAAATTATATTACTCTCAATTTTCGGAGCTTCTGGCTTCTGTTCCTGCTTCTGCTCGAGCTCTTCTTCTAGGGTCGCATCCACTACTTTTTGCCCTACAATAAGCTGATCGTTAACATCAATTCTGGATGATCTAAGATTATTCCATGCACGCAGTTGCGAAACCTGCACATTATTATTTTGAGCTATTTTACCCAAAGTATCACCTTTTCTAACTCTATAATATGTATTTACGGTAGTTGCATTGCCACTGGTCACTACTTGCGCCAGTTGCTGCTGTGTTTCAACCTGAGCAGCAGGCAGAGCTTTTTTCCCGACTATTAGCTGTTTCCCGACACTCAGCCTGTCTGATTTAAGACCATTCCATGATTTTATCCTTGAAACTGTAGTACCATTTCTTCTTGCTATAGTTGATAAATTATCACCTCTCTTAACCCTGTAATACACATCTGTTGTACTCCCGTCAGCTAAAGAGTTTGTCCCGTCCATAGTATACGTTCTGTGAGTAAAATATGTATCTCTGTTATAATTCATTATTGAATCATTCTGATCAATGTATGCATACATTTTCTCTGTAGGTAAAACCAAAGCATACGTTTGGTTGCCGGGAATCACATCTTTCTTATACTGAGGATTCAGCCTTTTTATTTCACTGACAGGCATATTCAGTACACCTGCAATCTGCTCAAAATGGACTTCTTCATTAACATGAACTGTATCCAGAGCTAAGAAAGAACCGTGTGAACCTGCAGGGCATATATTATGATCTGCATAATGATTCATAACATAATTTACGGCAATAAATGCCGGAACATAGCCTCTTGTTTCGCGGGGTAAGCGATCATAAATATCCCAATAATCACGTTTTCCTCCACTTCTTGCTATTGCCTTGTTTACATTTCCCGGACCGCAGTTATAGGCAGCTATCACCAGATTCCAGTCGCCATAAATAGTATAAAGATCTTTCAGATATTTTACGGCTGCCTGAGTAGATTTATATGGATCACGTCGTTCATCCACCAGACTGTTTACCTCCAGTCCGTATCCTTTCCCTGTTCTAAGCATAAACTGCCATAAACCGGTTGCACCAACTCTTGATACCGCCGTTGGGTTTAATGCTGATTCAACTACCGGCAGATACTTTAATTCGAGAGGCATACCCTCTTTGTCAAGCGCCTCTTCGAACATCGGAAAATAATATTCACCCAGTGCTAACATATAACTAACCTGATCCCTTCTCCTTCCGGTATACATCTCAATGTGCTTTTTCACCACTTGATTATAAGAGAGCTCCATTTCTGTAGGTAAGTTATATAAACGTTTGGCATATACAGTATCATGAAATTGAACGTTGGATCCTCTCTTACAATTCAATTCAGACGATGAAAGATCAAGCTGCCACTCATGGAGAAGATTGGCAACATTCTCGGTCATACTCTCAGGATATACTATTGAACTATCATTAAAAGAGTTCGAATTATAACTTGGAGACTCTGTGACTTTTCTCTCATTCTCACTTTTTACAACTGAATTGTTTTGAGCATACAGCCCAAAATTTCCAATTAAAAAAACCAATGAAAATAAAATGTTATTCTTCATATTAAGATTTTCTCTTTAGTCAATTTCAATTCAAATATTAAATCTAAAAATTAAAACTCCACTGCAAACCATAGGAGTTTCCAGGGTAAACAGGCCTTTCCTCTCTTATAAGTGCAGGCTCAATTCGCATTGACAAATCTGGACTCATGTCGAAATCAAATAGTTGTGCGTCTACGTAAGCATCAACAATTGCCAGTAAATACAGTGCAACCGTACCAATGACACTTAAGTCACGATAATATCTGTAATAATCTTTTCTTTGCTGCAAAACATCGGTAAACCACTTCTGGTCAACTGTCCCTGGATCCATTCCATAAGGAAGCATATCGTGCCATCTTATAGTTTCGGGATTATCATCCATAATATCCTGATAACCCCCCAGATAATCTCTGTAATATCCATTATTCCAGGTAATTGCATAAGTAAATCCCACGAAACCACCATATAATATTGGTAATTTCCAGTACTTTCTGTTATAAATCTGACCCAGACCAGGAAAAATGGCTGAATAGATTACAGCTTTTTTGGGTGTGGGTTTAAACATATATGCCGGTGTGGAAAATTTATCTGAATATAATGTAGGAAGTATAAGGGGAGATTTAATGTCTATTACTACCTCTTTAATGGAATCACTCTGTGTTGTAAAGGTAGAATCCCCTACAAACGACTGTAATGAATCAGTCTGTTGCTGTGTGGAAAAAATCTGTGCATGCAATCCGGTAGAAAAAAGAAAAAAGAGCAGAAAAACATGCAATCCGTTAACCTTCATGCCAAATCTTGTTATTTCATTTTGTCGAACATAACTATAATGCGCTCCAGGTCATCTGAAGAATTAAAAGGAATTGTTATTTTACCCTTCCCATTCTTGTTATAGCTGAACTGAACATCTGTCTCGAAATATGCAGATAGATGCTTCTTCAAAATTTCAAAGTCATCCGGCAATTTCTGTATTGGTTTCTTATTGTCTGATTTTGCACTTTTACTGTCTGACTTTAACAGATCCTCAATTTGTTTCCCGTCACTGAAATCCCTGACAATTGTCTCAACATTCCGTACAGAAAGTCCCTCCTGTAATATTACATTATACAGCGAGAGCTGTGCAACCGGATCGTTCATTGTCACCAAGGCACGTGCGTGACCCATATCAATTTTCTTATCTTTTACTCCCATCTGCACCTCTGCAGGCAGTTTTAGCAAACGCAGGTAGTTAGCTACGGTTGCTCTTTTTTTTCCGACTCTTTCACTAAGCTGTTCCTGCGTCAGAGAAAGTGTATTAATCAGTTTTTGGTATGCTAATGCAATCTCTATGGAGTTTAGATCCTCACGCTGAATGTTTTCAATCAGCGCCATCTCCATAATTTCATCATCATCAGCAGTTTTAATATATGCGGGTATTGCTGTCAGTCCTGCCATTAATGAGGCACGGTAACGTCTTTCTCCTGCAATTATTTCGTATGAATCTTCATCAATCTTTCTTAAGGTAACAGGTTGAACAAGGCCGATTGATTTAATGGAAGCGGCAAGTTCCTGAAGTGCCTCCTCGTCAAAAGTTCTTCTTGGTTGATCAGGATTAGGTGCAATTTTATGAAGTTCCACCTCACTAATTGATGAGGAGCCCTGCGTATCACTGTCGTTAAAAGTAATCAGTGCATCCAATCCTCTTCCTAATGCATTTTTTTTTGCCATAATTTAAACTGTATAATCTCCAAAGTTAGGCATTTTTTTCAATAAGCTCCTGCGCAAGCTGAAGGTAATTAATTGCACCGCGTGAACCGGAATCGTACATCAAAGCAGGCTGAGCATAACTCTGAGATTCACTGAGAGTAATATTTCTCTGGATAACAGTTGTGAAAACCAGCTCTTTAAAATGATGTTTGACTTCTTCATAAATCTGATTATGAAGCCTTAAACGTGAGTCATACATAGTCAGAACAAATCCTTCTATCTCAAGCGACCTGTTGAGTTTTGATTTGATAATCTTGATGGTATTGAGCAATTTGCTTAGTCCTTCCAAAGCAAAGTATTCACACTGCACAGGAATCATAACAGAGTCTGCAGATGTAAGTGCGTTAACAGTGATTATGCCTAACGATGGTGAACAGTCAATCAGAATATAATCATACTTTTCTTTTAATGGCATCAATAAATCCCGAAGCCTTTTTTCTCTGTTTTCCATCTGAACCATTTCCACCTCTGCCCCTACCAGGTTAATGTGTGACGGTATGATATCGATATTTTCAAAAGGAGTGTTTAATACAGTTTCCCCGGACTTACTTTTGCCAATAAGCCCTTCGTAAATACTGTTTTCCACGCTCTTTATATCGATTCCTAAACCTGAAGATGCATTTGCCTGGGGATCCGCATCTACTACGAGAACCTTTTTTTCCATTGCTGCCAGAGAAGCAGCAAGATTAATAGTAGTGGTTGTCTTACCCACCCCACCTTTCTGATTAGCCAAAGAGATTATTCTTCCCATACTTAAATTTTCATTCAGCAAATTCTTATGTTGCTTCGATTGACAAAATAAACAATAAATCGAATATTTTTGTGTTAATTATTTAAAACGTTGCCTTTTTTGTAGATAAGTATGGTGGTAAAATGTTTTTTAATCACTATTCCCAAATAAAATCAGTATCTCTCCCGTTCTTTCTTAAGAGATTATCCTTCTCAAAGAAGAACTCTTTTTCTCCGAATGCAGGTTTTAACTCATCAAACCAGGTTGCTTTTTTGTCATATTTTGCAAAGAAAGGTATATCAATTAGTTTGGGGTTTCTACATTGCAGAAATCTCAAAACAAACACCTTTTCTCCGCTAACTTCAGTAACTCCCAGGATTTGCACCTTGCCTGGACTGGCACTCATGCTTGGGCCTCTCACTGTTCGACAAACACCACTGACATTACTGTATGCTTTACGGAAAATATTCCAGGCTTTCTCGAGCGGTACATCAAAAAACTCTTTAGATCCGGTATCTCTTGCAACAAACATATAATAAGGTATTAATCCCTGTCTTACCTGCTCCTTCCACATATCGGCCCATATTTTCGCATCATCATTTATATGGCGAAGTAATGGCGATTGTGTCCTTATCTGTGCACCGGTGTTTTGTATACGGGATATTGCCTGTTTGACAGCATCAGTTGACAGTTCAACAGGATGATTAAAATGTGACTGGAAAGCTAAATGCTTACCTGCTTTTTTCACTTTTTCAAAAAGTCTCAGCAGATCATCAGCATCCTTATCTGTTAAGAATCTGTATGGCCAATAGGCAAGTGTTTTAGTTCCTATACGTATATTCCTTATATGATCAAACTCTTTTGTCAGCAGTGGTTCGATGTATGCAGCCATTATACTTGTTTTGGCTGTAAGCGGGTCACCTCCTGTAAAAAGCACATCTGTCACTTTAGGATGTTTCAGAAGGTATCTCTGGAGCAGATCAGCCTCTTTCATTGCGAACTTCAGTTCATTCATTCCTGAAAATTGAGGCCAGCGAAAACAGAATGTGCAGTAAGCGTGACAAGTCTGACCCTGACTGGGGAAAAACAAAACTGTCTCTCGATATTTATGCTGCATTCCGTGAAGTTTAATGCCATCAACCATCGGGATATTCTTTTCCTGTCCTGCTGGATTAGGATTTAGTTTCATCCTTATATCAAAGACTTTCTGTTTCAGTGCTGCCTCATCTCCTTTCTCCAGATAAGACTTCACATCGTTATAATTTTTCTTTGATAACATCTCCTTTCTTGGGAAAGTTAGAGTATAAATAGGATCATTCGGAACATTATTCCAATCAATAAGTTGTTCTACAACATAGTTGTTGGCTTTAAACGGCAAAACCTGTCCAACTATTTTGATGGCTTCCTGCTCCTCCTGTGAAAGGGAGCTCATTTGGGGTAAATCGGCATAATTCCTAAGAATATAATTTCTGTACTTAATTGTTTCCATAATTTATTATTAGTTTTAATACAGGAGAGAAAAATAAACCTGCAGATTTGCGTCAGGATATAAGTGTTTTTTTAACCTGAGAAACAAAAATAAGAAAAAAGCATCAAAAAGACAATATTTACAATGCTATTTCACCTTTTTAATGGCAAATATTAACATTTTGCTTTAATTCTATTTCTAATAATGGATATTTTTCTAAAGTGTTGCGGTTATTAAATTATTATTATTACTTTTGCATTTCTATGATAATGTTTTTATCACATACAAACCTTCACCAGGCAGCAGTCTTAGTCCGACGACGCTCTTGATTCATACAGCCGATAAGTTGACTGTATCCCTCCATGTTTTTATTTTTTTCGCTTTAAAGCGATTATTCACCACACAACAACTATCTTTTTTATTTAATTAAAATGAATGTAGAAATTCATATTGCAAACAGCAGTTTTGTAAGTTACTCTCAGGAAATATGTGATTTGATTTACGAATCAGCACAAGCACGTGGCACAGGTATTGCCAAACGTAGTGCAGAGTATATATCAGAAAAAATTGAGGCAGGCAAAGCAGTTATCGCTCTCGATGGCGATAAACTGGTAGGCTTTTCATATATTGAAACTTTTAGTCACCAACGATTTGTTGCCAACTCAGGATTGGTTGTGCATCCTGACTACCGTAATCAGGGATTGGCAAAAAAAATAAAAAGGAAGATTTTCGATCTTTCTCGTAAGCTATATCCTAATGCTAAAATATTTAGCATAACTACAGGCTTAGCTGTTATGAAAATGAACACTGAGCTTGGATTCAAACCTGTCACATTTTCTGAACTGACAGATGATGAGGAGTTTTGGAACGGATGTAAGGGTTGCAGAAATTATGATATTCTGCAACGTAACAGTTTCAAAATGTGTCTTTGCACAGGCTTGCTTTATGATCCTAAAGACCCTGCAGCACAGAAGCCAAGCACTTTTGCAAAAAAAGTAGTTAAGCCGGTAATCAAAACAAGAAAACCAAATAAATTATATAAGAAATGAAACAGAAAGTAGTTTTAGCATTCAGCGGCGGTCTCGACACCTCGTTTTGCGTCCCCTATCTTATTAATGAGAAAGGGTTAGAAGTACACACCGTTATAGTAAATACGGGCGGATTCTCTGATGAAGAAGCAACTAAAATTGAGGAGCGTGCACTAAAATTAGGTGCTGCAACTCATACATGTATAGATGCTGTGAATGATTATTATAATAATGGTATAAAGTATCTGATTTTTGGCAATGTGTTAAAAAACAACACTTATCCTCTTTCAGTAAGCTCTGAGCGTTTCTTTCAGGCAATGGCAGTTCTTGAACATGTAAGAAAAACAGGTGCTGATTACGTTGCACACGGAAGTACAGGTGCCGGAAACGATCAGGTAAGATTTGACCTGGTATTTGAGGTTCTTGCTCCCGAAGTTAAAATAATTGCACCTATTCGTGAACTTAGCCTTTCTCGCCAGCAGGAGATAGACTACCTTAAAGATAAAGGGTTTGATTTCTCATGGGAAAAATCAAAGTACTCAATAAACCAGGGAATATGGGGCACAAGTGTTGGTGGTGTTGAAACACTTAAATCATCAGGCGTACTGCCTGAAGAGGCTTATCCGTCACAGGTTGTAAATCATGGATCAGAGCGTATTACTATCGGTTTTGATAAAGGTGAACCTGTAGTACTCAATGGAAACAAAATGGAACCGGTCGATTTGATTCATAAACTGCATAAAATATCATCACAGTATGGTATTGGACGCGACGTACATGTTGGTGACACAATAATCGGAACAAAAGGCAGGGTTGCTTTCGAAGCCCCTGCACCTCTTATTATTATTAAGGCACACCATCTTCTGGAAAAACATGTACTCACCAAACAACAGCTCTACTGGAAAGATCAGCTCTCCAACTGGTATGGACAGCTTATGCATGAGGCTCAATATCTTGAACCGGTTATGCGTAATATAGAGACATTCCTCGACGACACTCAGCAATATGTAACCGGAGAAGTGGAAATCGAGCTTCGCCCATATCACTTCTCTGTACTGGGCTGCTCAAGCGAATTTGATCTTATGAGCTCAAGATTCGGTGAGTATGGCGAAAGCAATAAATCATTTACTGGACAGGATGTGGTAGGATTCACAAAAGTGAATGCAAATCCTTTGAAAATTTATTATACAATTCACGATAATGATTAATGTAAGTATAGCAGGAGGAACAGGATATACGGCGGGAGAACTTTTGCGTATCCTGCTACGACATCCGGAAGTAAATATTGAGTCGGTAATCAGCACAACATCGGTTGGAATGTCTGTATCAGACGTACACAGGGATCTGCTGGGTGAAACTGATCTTATCTACAGCGATACATTTAATAATCCTGATATTATCTTTTTATGCCTTGGTCATGGTCTCTCAAGAGAATTCCTTGAGAAGAATCAGTTGCCTGAAAGCTGTAAAGTTATTGATCTGGGCAATGACTTCCGCAACCAACCTGAATTTGGTGACAGAAAATTTGTATTTGGCTTATGTGAGCAGTACCGTGAAGAGATCAAAAAAGCAGATAATGTTGCCAATCCTGGATGTTTTGCCACAACAATAATGCTTGCGCTGTTACCTCTGGCATCTAAAAATATGATTGCAGATGAGATTCACATACACGCTATTACAGGTTCTACAGGTGCAGGTAAAAGACCGGGTGAAACAACTCACTTCAGTTATCGCGATAATAATATATCTGTCTACAAGCCTTTTACACATCAGCATCTTGAAGAAATTGGCAACACTTTGATTTCTGCCGGAAACAATAATCTACCTCAAATCAATTTTGTGCCTGTGAGGGGAGATTTTACACGCGGTATATTTGCAAGTATATATACAAAATGGAACGGAGACATCTCTAATAATGATGCAATTACACTCTTTAAAGAATATTATGCTGATTCGCCTTTTGTCTTTGTTTCTGACAAACCCATCAGTCTCAAGGAGGTTGTGAATACTAATAAATGTCTGCTCCATATTGAATTTCACAACGGTTACATACATATAACTTCAATAACTGACAACCTGGTAAAAGGGGCATCCGGTCAGGCTGTACAGAATATGAATCTTATGTTTGGTTTTGATGAATCTCTTGGATTGAAACTTAAGGGGAGTAGTTTTTAATTTACCTCAATGGAGATATTCGAACTGGTTTTTATTTTAATATTTCCAATGAATTAATGTATAACGAGATAAACGAGCTATAATAATTATGGAACTATTTGATGTGTACAGTTTATGGGATATTGAACCGGTAAAGGCTAAGGGTTGTCGTGTATGGGATAAAGAGGGTAATGAATATCTAGACTTTTACGGAGGTCATGCAGTTATTTCTATAGGACACTCACACCCGGTATATGTAAAAGCGATTAGCGACCAGGCAGAGAAAATCGGTTTTTACTCAAACTCAGTTCAAAACTCGCTACAGAAAATGCTTTCTCAAAAATTGGGTGAGCAGTGTGGTTATCCTGATTATTCACTTTTTCTGTGTAACTCTGGTGCTGAGGCAAATGAAAATGCACTCAAACTGGCATCATTTTATACCGGAAAGAGTCGTGTAATAGCTTTCAAAGAAGCATTTCATGGTCGCACATCAGGTGCTGTGTCCATTACTGACAATCCAAATATTCAATCTCCTTTTAATAGTGGACATGACGTTACTTTCGTGTCACTTAACGACATTGCTTCTGTAGAGTCTGAGTTAGATAAAGGTGATGTAGCAGCTGTAATTATAGAAGGTATTCAGGGTGTTGCGGGTATATTTGTTCCCGAAACTGAATTTCTGCAGCAACTCGACTTACTCTGCAAGAAACACAATGTGCCTTTGATAGTTGATGAGATTCAATCTGGTTACGGTCGCTCAGGAAAATTTTTTGCTCATCAGTTTGCAGGTATTAAACCAGACATAATAACTGTTGCAAAAGGTATGGGCAACGGCTTCCCTATTGGGGGAGTAATTATTTCTCCGAAATTTGAAGCAAAAAAGGGAATGCTGGGCACAACCTTTGGAGGTAATCATCTGGCCTGTGCAGCTGCAATTGCGGTTCTTGATGTGATTAAATATGAGTCTTTGGTTGAAAACGCTGCTTTAATGGGCGAATATCTGAAAGGGAAGCTGCTCAACATCAAAGGTATTAAAGAGATCCGTGGTAATGGTTTGATGCTTGGAATTGAATTTCAACATGAATATTCAACTGTACGCAACCGTTTGTTGTTCGAAAGTCATATATTTACAGGTGGAGCAAAAAACAACATTATGCGTCTTCTGCCTCCTCTCTCAATTTCTAAAGCGGAGATTGATATTTTTATTAATGAACTGGCAAATAAATTAAAATAAATGATATGAGAAACTTTACATCCGTACATGATATAGGTGATATGAATTTAGCTTTGCAGAATGCTAAATTTGTTAAAGAGCATCCTTATGCAGATCAGGAACTGGGAAAGAATAAGACATTACTGCTGATATTCTTTAATTCGAGTCTGCGTACCCGCCTGAGCACACAGAAAGCCGGTCTGAATCTGGGAATGAATGTAATTGTACTTGATATTAATCAGGGGGCTTGGAAACTCGAAACCGAAAGAGGAGTAATTATGGATGGTGATAAACCTGAACACATTCTTGAAGCAATCCCTGTAATGGGCTCTTATTGTGATATCATTGGCGTGCGCTCCTTTGCTCAGTTCGCGAACAAGGCTGATGATTATAACGAGGTGATTCTTAATCAGTTTATACAATATTCAGGGCGACCCGTGTTCAGTATGGAGGCAGCTACCCGTCATCCTCTTCAGAGTTTTGCCGACTTGATTACAATTGAGGAGTATAAAAAAACGGAGCGCCCAAAAGTGGTACTCACATGGGCTCCTCACCCCAAGGCTTTGCCGCAGGCGGTTCCGAACTCATTTGCTGAGTGGATGAATGCTGCAGATTATGAGTTCGTGATTACCCATCCTGAAGGTTATGAACTGGATGAAAAGTTTGTTGGAAATGCTGTTGTTGAATATGACAAAGAGAAAGCATACAGGGGTGCTGATTTTATTTATGCAAAAAACTGGGCTGCATACCAGGACCCCAATTATGGAAAGATTTTAAGTACTGATCGGTCGTGGACTGTAGACTCTGATAAAATGGCTCTTACCAATAATGCTTATTTTATGCACTGCCTGCCGGTACGCCGCAATATGATTGTTAGTGATGAGGTAATTGAAGGGCCTCAATCAATCGTAATTCCTGAAGCTGCAAACAGAGTAGTTTCTGCACAAGTGATACTTAAAGAGATTTTAAAGGATTTATAAATTTACTATCCTGTTTTTCGGGATAATTTTCTTCTTCTTTAAAAAAATGCATCATTTTTTCTAGTTTACACTAATTCTTTCACCCATTAGCTGCTCACTCACTATTTGATTTAAACTCGCTTCGCTCAAACAGTAAATCAAATTTAACGTTCGTCTCGCAGAATGGGTACCCGAAAGAAGTTAGTGAGACGTCTAAAAAACAATACATTTTTATTATTCAAAGAAGAAAAACAGTCAACAAATAATGAGAATGGGAACTAAAGATGTAAATATTCAAAACAGGGATAAAGAGAAGCTTTCAATTGTAAAGATCGGAGGTAATATTGTTGATAATCCTGAAGAATTAGATAAGTTTCTCACTGATTTTAATAAACTTGAAGGACTAAAAATCCTGATTCACGGCGGTGGCAAAGTTGCATCAAAAATGTCTGAACAGCTTGGTATAGAGACTAAGAAAGTGGATGGCAGAAGAATAACTGATGCAGAAACACTGAAGCTTGTTACTATGGTTTATGCCGGCTTGATCAATAAAAACATTGTTGCTTCTCTTCAAAAGCTTGGTTGTAATTCTATTGGATTATCAGGTGCTGATGCGAACACTATTCCATCCGTTCGTCGTTCTCCTAAACCTGTTGATTTTGGTTTTGTTGGCGATCCTGACCCTAAAAAGGTTAATAAAAGCTTCATTTCTCTCTTAGTTGAAAATGACATAATACCGGTATTTTGCGCAATTACGCATGATGGCGACGGTACTCTTCTCAACACAAATGCCGACACAATTGCTTATACTGTTGCAACTGCTCTCTCTGAAAAATATAAAACAGTGCTTTATTACTGCTTCGAGAAAGAGGGTGTACTTATGGATGTAAATGATCCTGTGAGCCTTATAGAGAGAATCAACCTTGAAGAGTATGATAAACTTATTCAGCAGGGTGTGATAGCTGATGGAATGATTCCAAAATTATATAACTCTTTCAATGCTATCTCGCAGGGTGTTTCGGAGGTGAAAATCCTTCATGCAAAAAATCTTTTAACAGGAAGAGGAACTGTATTGAATTAACTTTACTGAAATGGCAGATAATAGTAATAGTGGAATAAATAGTGTTGTTGATTTACTCAGAAAACTGGTGTCATTAAAGTCATATTCCGGGCATGAGGAGTTGCGCAGCGATTTTCTGGCAGATTATTTTAAGCAAAAAGGTATTTTTGCAGAAAGGATAGGAAATAATCTAATTTTCCGTCAGGCTTTTCATAATGCAGGCAAACCTACCTTAATGCTCAACTCACATCTGGATACCGTTTTACCGGCCTCAGGCTATACCTTCGATCCCTTTAATCCCGAAATATCTGATACTCATGTGTACGGACTGGGAAGCAATGATGCCGGGGCAAGTGTGGTTTCTATGATACAGACTTTTCTACATTTCTACAACACACAGATGCCTTTTAATCTGTTGCTGGCACTTTCAACTCAAGAGGAGAATTCAGGACCGGGAGGTATGCGTCTTTTATGGGAAAAACTGAGGAATGAGGTGGATATGGCAATTATAGGGGAACCTACCGGAATGAGGACTGCTGTAGCTGAACGGGGATTACTGGTTATTGATGGCATGGCAATAGGTGCAAGCGGTCACGCAGCCCGCGATGAGGGTGTAAATGCGCTTTACATTGCACATGATGATATAAGTACTTTAAGATCGGTGAAATTTGAAAAAATTTCGCCAACTATGGGTGAGGTAAAGCTGACTATAACTCAAATAGAAGCGGGCACACAGCATAATGTGGTACCCGACCGCTGCAGCTTTGTTGTTGATATACGGCCAACGGAGAAATACAGCAACAGCGAGATTATGGATATTCTGCAACCTTTGGTGAAAAGTGAACTTAAAGCTCGTAATCTTTCAAACAGAAGTTCCGCAACTCCGCAAAATCATTTACTAATGAAGTGCATAGATCAGCTGAAGATTGAAACTTACACATCTCCTACTACCTCCGACTGGATGAGAATTACCTGTCCTGCAATCAAAATGGGCCCGGGTGAATCGGCCCGCTCTCATCAGGCTGATGAGTTTGTGCTTATCAAGGAACTTGAGCAGGGGATTGAAGGTTATATCGGTTTTATATCACAACTAACAAAAAACTTTGACTGAAAATCAGTTATTGAATACAAGATATATGGCAAAAATATGGGATAAGGGCTTTGATGCTAACAAGCTGGTGGAAGATTTCACAGTAGGTAATGACAGAGAACTGGACTTGCGTCTTGCAAAACATGACATAAAAGGATCGATGGCGCATATAAAAATGCTGGTGAAGATTGGTCTGCTTGGTGAGGATGAAGAAAAATCACTTCGCTCAGAACTGCAAAACATATTGACAGAGGTGGAAAGGGGCAATTTCAGTCTCGATGATGATGCTGAAGATATCCACTCTCAGATTGAGGCTATGCTGACAGAGCGACTGGGAGACATAGGCAAAAAGATTCATTCCGGACGCTCCCGGAACGATCAGGTATTGGTTGACATAAAACTATATCTGAAGGAGGAGATTCAGCTGATTAAACAGGAGGTTCTGCAACTGTTTGATCTGTTACAGTCACTTAGCGAAGAGCATAAAGACATCCTTATTCCGGGCTATACTCATGCACAAATTGCCATGCCATCTTCATTCGGCTTATGGTTTGGTGCTTACGCAGAATCATTAGTAGATGACATGCACTCACTGGCTGCTGCATGGAAGGTAGCCGATCAAAACCCGCTTGGTTCTGCTGCTGGTTATGGCAGCTCTTTCCCGCTTGATAGGGAGATGACAACTAAAGAGCTTGGCTTTGATACGATGAGTTACAATGTAATAGCAGCGCAAATGGGACGGGGTAAAACAGAACGTATTCTGGCGCAAAGTATGGCTAATATTGCCTCTACACTGAATAAACTGGCTGCTGACAACTGCATGTATCTTTCAGGGAATTATGGATTTATATCTTACCCGAAAGAACTGACCACCGGATCGAGTATTATGCCGCACAAAAAGAATCCGGATGTATGGGAGCTGATAAGGGCTCACAGTAACCGTTTACAAAGTCTGCCCAATGAAATCTCAATGATGACAACCAATATGTCACATGGTTATCATCGGGATTACCAGCTACTGAAGGAGGTACTGTTCCCTGCAGTTGAAACTCTGCATACTATTCTGAAAATGTCTCATTTCATGCTTCAGAATATCAGTGTAAATAATGATATACTTTCTGATCCGAAATATGACTACCTTTTTACTGTTGAAGAGGTTAACAACCTTGTTTTACAAGGTATCCCTTTCCGTGAAGCATATCAGCAGATAGGAAAAGAGGTACAGGAGGGAACTTTTAAAGCTGATAAAATGGTTAATCATACTCATGCAGGCAGTATAGGCAATCTATGTAGCGACGAAATAAAGAAAAAAATGATTTTAGCGTCAGAAGTCATACTATAAAGCAGGTACTTTATTCTTATTTTGGCCTTACTTTGCTCTTACCTGGCTCTTATATCGCTCGGTTAGAAGAGCAGGAGGCAAGATGAAATTAAATACAAAACAACGGTGATCTAAGCTCGATGAGCGTCTGATCTCCGTTGTTTTTGTTTCAGAAGATTTATTTTTACCTTAAATAATATTAGTGACTATGACCACCGCCTCCTAACAGGATATCATGCACTGCTTCAACACTGTGTGTGTAATCTACATAAGCTTCAACATATTTTCTGCCCTCTTCAACTGAATTGTCTCTTACTTTGTAAAGAGCTTCTGTTTTATCAAATTTCTCCTGAAGTACCCCATTTATATGGTTATTGAGAGCTTTCAGTAAACTGTCAAAATCACCTGTTGCAAGTGCCTTATCACTCATCATGGTTATAGGTGCCACTGTTCCTGCAGGCTTCAGTCCTGTAAAAGGTGCTCCTTCCATTTCGCGATGTAAGCGGACAAATGTTTCATAGAAATGTTTTTTTACAATTTCATATATTTCCTTATCACCGTTTCTCAGGCTGTAAGTTTTGTGAAAAAGAGGTACAACTTCAGCTTCCATATCAGCATTAATCCATTTAAGTATCAAATCAACGTTGTTTGTTTCCAGTGCTTTTTCAGCATCTTTCAGAGCCGGTCCGTCAAAAGAATCGCAATGTGCTGATGCTGTTTGAATATTGATGATTGAGAAAAACGCTATAAGTGATAGAGTTAAAATCGACTTAAGCCAGTTATTTTTTAATGAGTAATTTCTTGTTTTCATAATTGTAGTTTTTAATTGTTGTTATACTAATTTGTTTTTATTATTTTCGTTATTCGTTTATTATAATCGTTATCGGGATTTTGTTTATTTATTTGTCTCTATTTTGTCGTCTAAACCGATATCATATTTATATACTTTCTAATTTTGTATTACAAAGGTAAGGCTTGCCCAGCGCAATAATTGTCACCCAGGCGACACACTTTCCCTATTAATGTTATTTAACTATAAAGAAATAACTTACGGGTTTACTGCCTGTTTATCAATATAATCAACAAGCAAATGGATAATCAAAAAGGACTTTCGCACGATCATTTAGCACGTCTCCTCAAAGAATATAATATAAGTCATGACTATCTAACCGGGCATAATCATGAACATGCTCATAATCAACATACCGGACAGCATCATGAACATTCTGGTCAGCAATTGTCATATTGTCCGCTTTTTAGAAATATGAGTCAGGCTGAACATGATGAGTTTCTCGACAGGAACGTAAAAGAAGTGCTGACATACAAAAAAGGAGAAACTATTGCCTTGCAGGGTGACCCTATCAGCTCTGTAATGCTTCTTGTAAAGGGAAGCGTAAGAACAGAAATGATTACTATGGAGGGAAATATTCTGGATATAGATATAATGGAAGCGGTAATCCCTTTGGCCCCTTCATTTATATATGGTGAGAAAAACCGGTACCCGGTTGATGTGATAGCTGTGGAACCATGCATATTCCTGAAAATTTCGAAAGAGGCGTGGTTGGATGAGATGGCAAATAATAAACAGCTGCTTACAAATTTCCTGACTATGAATGCGGATTTGACTCTCTATCTGACAAATAAACTGCAGATGATATCTCTGAAAAGTCTGAGGAAGAAATTAGCAACCTTCCTACTTGATAAGACTACTGCAGAAAATAACTCATTCAACCTAAAACGTTCCCGTACTCAACTGGCTGAGTTTTTTGGCGTACAGAGACAGTCACTTGCCCGTTCACTTAAAGAGATGGAGGTTGAGGGAATAATCAAGCTGGACGGTCGCAACGTGAAAATTATTGACAGAAACAAATTGATAAGAGAATAACATTAGCCTTTTACATCAGTTTTTCCTGTTTAATTACCCTAATTTTTAGTACTTTTGCGACATATACTTTATAAAATTATATTGTATCCTAATTATCTTGATTGAAAAACCAAAACAATTACATAATAAAATGAACTTACTCGAAAGTATTATTGACAGGGCTAAGGCTGATAAACAGCGTATAGTATTGCCAGAGGGAACAGAGGAAAGAACACTTCGTGCTGCTGATTTATTATTGTCGGATGAAGTGGCAGAAATCATTCTGCTTGGTGATGAACAGTTAATTAAGGAATCAGCGGAAAATATCGGATTACAAAATATTGGTAAAGGGACCATTGTAAATCCTAAAGAGCATAATAAGAAAAAGGTGTATACAGATCTTCTTGTGGAGCTTCGTAAAAAGAAAGGTATGACTTATGAACAGGCTTCTGTTCTGGTTGAAGACCCTCTTTATCTGGCATGCCTGATGATTAAAAACGGGGATGCAGATGGTGAAATAGCAGGTGCTCAGAATACCACTGGAGATGTGCTCAGACCGGCACTGCAGATTATTAAGACACTACCGGGAGTGAAGGTTGTTTCAGGTGCATTTATAATGTTTACCCAAACACCTCAATATGGCGAAAATGGTGTCCTGCTTTTTGCCGACTGTGCTGTTATGCCAAATCCAAATGCAGAGGAACTTGCTTCGATTGCTGTTTCATCGGCCAAGACTATGAAAAGCCTTGTGAATGTTGAGCCGAGAGTGGCAATGCTGAGTTTTTCCACAAAAGGAAGTGCCGAGCATGAGATGGTTGATAAGGTGAGGGAAGCAACACGAATTGCGAAAGAGATGGATAACAACCTGCAGATTGACGGAGAATTGCAGGCAGACGCAGCATTGGTGCCATCGGTGGGTTCAAGCAAAGCTCCGGGCAGTCTTATTGCGGGAAAGGCAAATGTGCTGGTTTTCCCTACACTTGAATCGGGGAATATAGGTTATAAACTGGTGCAAAGACTTGGTAACGCGCAGGCTGTGGGTCCTGTACTTCAAGGCATGGCTGCACCTGTTAACGATTTGTCACGCGGTTGCTCAGTTGAGGATATTTACAACATCGTAGCGATAACAGCAAACCAGGCAATCGGACTAAAAAAGAATTAGATTTTAAAAACAATAGATAAAAAGCCGCATTCTTATGAGTGAAATGATTATAGAACCTATTGAGAAATATGGACTTAACATAACATCAGACAGTAAAAAGAAACCATTATTCTCAAGAATTGGAGTTGTAGGTGCAGGAAAAGAGGGCAGAAATATCATAAACATGGCTGCAACAGCAGGAATGGAAGTTATATTTCTTGAAGAGTCAAAGGAAAGAATAGATTTCGTGACAGGTGAACTGGAGAAGGTGATGGATCATAAGATCAGCAACTGGGGACTTACGCAGGCTGAAAAGAGAATCATAATGAACCGCATTACACCTACTTTGCTTTATGAAGATTTTGCCGGATGTGATATGGTTATTGAATGTACCAGGTTTTCTGAAGGAGGACGAAGGAGTACTCCATTAAGAAAAAGCATATTTAAGAAACTGGAAGAAATACTTGACAATGATGCTATCATAGCAACAAACGGTTCAGTAGTAATCATCAGCGAACTTGCTGCAGAGCTGGCGCACAAAGATAGATGTGTTAGTCTTTATTTTCCTGTATCGCATCCTGATGCACGCATACTTGAAATTGTAAGCGGAATGTATACTTCAGAAGAAGTTTACAATAAAATGGAGGTTTTTGCCAAACTGATTAATTATAAGCCACACCGCATAAACGAAAGCAACGGAAATGTAAGTATGCGTATAATGGTAAACATGCTTAACGAAGCTTGCCAGATTCTGCTTGAGAGAGTAAGCTCGCTGGAAGATATAGAAGAGACTTATACTATAATTTACGGGCAGCGCTATGGAGTATTCAGAATGGCTGACATAATTGGCATTGAGCGCCTGGTAACTCTTATGGAGGCAATGTTTAACGAATTTGGTGAGAAACACTACAAACCCAACCCGTTATTATGGAAATTATATAGATCCAATCAGTTAGGTGTACGTACAGGTAAGGGATTTTATATATATGATGATAATGGAAACCCTGTTTCAGTAAATAAAGCGGTAATAAACTAACTGAAATCAGAATAGACAAAAAGGTTAAAAGAAAAACAAAAGACAGAAATGAAGATATTGGTTTTAAATTGCGGCAGCTCTTCCATAAAGTATAAACTTTTCGAAATGGAAAGCAAAGAAGTTATAGCACAGGGTGGTATTGAAAAGATTGGGATGAAAGGTTCTTTCCTGAAATTAACGTTGCCTGACGGACAAAAAGTTATGCTTGAGGGAGAAATTCTTGAACATAGGGCCGGAATAGAATACATCCTGGGAGTATTACTAAGTGATAAATATGGTTGTATAAAATCTATAGAAGAGATTAAGGCTGTAGGGCACAGGGTGGTTCACGGAGGCGAAAGATTCAACTCAAGCGTGCTTATTACTGACGAGGTTATTGAAATGCTAAATGAGTGTATCGAACTTGCACCTCTTCACAATCCGCCTAACCTTAAAGGAATTTATGCAATTCAGGAACTTCTTCCGGAAACTCCTCAGGTAGGTGTATTCGACACTGCTTTTCACCAGACTATGCCTGACTATGCATATATGTATGGATTACCTTATTCACTTTACGAGAAATATGGAATACGACGCTACGGATTTCATGGAACAAGCCACCGATATGTATCACGACGTGCATGTGAATTTTTAGGTGTACCTTATGAAGAACAACGAATTATAACTGCTCACATTGGAAACGGTGGATCTGTCACTGCAATTAAGAATGGTGAATCAATTGACACAAGCATGGGTATGACACCTGTGGAGGGGCTTATCATGGGAACCCGCTCGGGTGATGTTGACCCTGGTGTTATTTCTTATATAATGGAAAAAGAAAATATGGGAACCAAAGGGATTTCAACCCTGTTAAATAAGTTCTCAGGGATGCTTGGCATATCCGGTGTTTCTTCTGATATGAGGGAAATTGAAGAGGCAATTGAGGGAGGCAACAAAAGAGCTATCATGGCTATGAAGACCTATTGCTATAGGATTAAAAAATATGTAGGATCTTACGCTGCAGCTCTGGGAGGTGTGGATATTCTTGTATTTACAGGAGGAGTTGGTGAGAATCAGGCGAGCGCACGAAAGGCTGTTTGTGAAAATATGGAATATATGGGAATTGAACTTGATGAAGAGCTGAATGACTCGGTTCGTGCAAAAGAGGTAGTTATAAGTAAACCTTCATCTAAAGTAAAAGTACTTATAATACCTACTGACGAGGAACTTACCATTGCAAAGGATACTGTAGAGATTTTGAGTCAGGTTTTGTAATTTTATCACATTAAAAGTCTAAAAACTGGTCTTTATTATTTATAATGGTACACATGGAAATCTATGTGTGTGAATATTGTATATAAAAACCAGATGATATTAACGGCGTAAACGACGATATTGTGAAGGAGAAAATTTTGTCATTTTTTTAAATGTTCGTGAAAAATAGGCCAGATCGTAATATCCACACTCTTCGGCAATTTCGCCAATTGGTTTTTCACCATTCTCCAACATTGTTTTTGCGTATTCAATACGAAGTCTGCTTATAAAGTTTGACGGGGAGTGTCCTGCTACTGCAGTCAGCTTCCTGTTAAGCTGTGAAGTGCTTACGGAAAGCCTTTCAATAGCATCCATAAATGATTTTGACTCATTGGAACTAAGATCAGTTATTGTTTTCAACTCATTGTTAAATCCGAGTATGACAGTTAGCGGTGTGCGAAATTCATGGGTTATATTCCTGAAAAAACCTGATCTGTTTCTCACCAGATCAATAAGTCCTCTGTTTTTTTTAGCACTCCTAAAATAAGAAAAAACAAAAACCGACAACAAGATAATGAGCAATACTACGGTAATTACGGAAGCGTAAATCAAAAAATATTGCTGAGTAATAACTTCTTGTTCCTTCATTCTTCATTACAAAAAAATGAATCCTGTTTCCGGCCTTAATTATTTAATCCAATTACTATAACGTATATATTTAAAAAATGTTTAGAGTCTGTGATGATGCTATAAGTTGAAAATCTTTGTGGATTGTTCCTCTAATGTGTTAATATTCTGGCTCTATTGCATAGCAAAGATCACAATAGGTTACAAAAAAACCCCGGAATATTTCCCGGGGCTTTAATAAAATTTTGCAGAGTTGATGTTATTCAGCTACCACTTCAAATGGAACCTCAACAGATACCTCTTTATGTAATTTAACTACAGCAGTGTAGTTTCCTACTTCTTTTACCTGATCTTTAATCAGAATCACCTTACGGTCAATTTCAAATCCTTTTACTTGCAACGCATCAGCAATCTGGATATTAGTTACAGATCCGAAAATGGTTCCGGTAGAACTTGTTTTTGCTCCTATTGAAAGTGTTACACCTTCCATTTTATCAGCAAGCGCTTGTGCATCAGCCTTAATTTGTGCAATTTTGTGTGCACGTTGTTTTTGGTTTTCAGCTAAAACTTTCTTTGCAGACTCACTGGCAATAATTGCTTTACCCTGAGGAATGAGAAAATTGCGTGCATAGCCTTTTCTCACATTCACTAAATCATCCTTGTACCCCAGGTTATGTATATCTTCTTTTAAAATTACTTCCATCTCTTATTCCTCCTTTACTTCATTAAATCTGTTACATAAGGAAGCAGAGCAATATGACGAGCTCTCTTCACTGCTTGAGCCACACGACGCTGGAACTTCAAAGATGTTCCTGTGATTCTTCTGGGTAATATCTTACCCTGTTCGTTCAGGAATTTCTTTAAAAACTCAGGATCTTTATAATCGATATATTTAATACCGTTCTTTTTGAAACGGCAATATTTCTTTTTCTTTACATCCACTGATAGTGGTGTTAAATATCTTATTTCTGATTGTTTTGCCATTTCTTAATCCTCCTTTTCGTTAGTGGTTAATTCAGGTTGCTCTGACTCAGTCACCCGAACGTTCTCTTTTCTTTTTTTGCTATCTGCTGAAGAAGGGTCAGCCTCCTTTTTCTTTCCGCTTTTATTGTTTCTTCTTTTGAGTGCATACTCATGTGCAAACTTGTCCTGTTTCACAGTAAGGAAACGAACTACGCGCTCATCGCGACGGAAATTTACTTCCAGTTTATCGATAACTGAAGGGTCAGCTTTAAATTCAAGAAAAGTGTAAAACCCGGTTGTTTTTTTGTCGATATTGTAGGCAAGTTTTCTCAAGCCCCAATCTTCTTCATTTACAATCTCGGCTCCTTGATCTGTGAGGAGGTTCTTGAATTTTTCAACCGTCTCCTTCATCTGAGCATCAGACAAAACGGGAGTTAAAATGAAAACGGTTTCGTAATTATTCATACTTAATTAACTATTAATGTTTTAATAAAGAATCTATATTTTTCGAGCGGCAAAGATACGATAAAATATCTTACCCTCAAAGCTATAATTCTGAAAACCTTAATGATGTTAGTATGATTTTTATAAAAAAAAGGGACATTCAACTTTTTCACGCTAAATTTGTTCTTTCTATGTATCAAAGCAACTTTTAAAGAATGAAGAAAAAAATAAACCAGGCACTTGTAATTTTCGGTGCTTCGGGCGACCTTACATACAGAAAGTTAATTCCTGCAGTATTCGACCTTTACATGAACGATTCACTGCCGGAAGGTTACGCTGTATTGGGAGTCAGCCGTACACAGTTCACAGATGATAAATTCCGGAAGAAAATGAAAGAAGGAATCCGGCAGTTTGCAAGCTATAAGGATGCTGCCAACGATAAGATGGAAGGATTCCTGTCTAAACTTTTCTACCTGAGCATTGATACAGACAAAGGAGAAGAGTATGGCCGTGTAAAGGAGAAACTTGATAAACTAAATAAAAAGTTCAATCTGGGACAAAATTATATATTTTATCTGTCAACACCTCCTTCTTTATACAGTACCATCCCAAAGTATCTTTATGGACATGGACTTACATTACAACAGAAAGGCTTTCGCAGAGTGATTATCGAGAAGCCTTTCGGACATGACCTTCAATCGGCTGTCGAATTAAACAGGCAGCTCCTGGAATTCTTTAATGAAGATCAGATTTATCGTATCGATCATTACCTTGGAAAGGAGACGGTTCAAAATCTGATGGTTACACGATTTGCAAATGGAATATATGAGCCGTTGTGGAACAGGAACTTTATTAAACATGTAGAGATTACAGCAGCTGAGAGCATTGGTGTAGAAGGCAGAGGAGGATATTATGAAAGTGCAGGTGCATTGCGTGATATGATTCAAAACCACTTACTGCAGGTTCTTTCATTGGTTGCGATGGAACCTCCTGCTAAGATAACACCTGAGGATATCAGATACGAGAAAATGAAAGTTTTCCGTTCACTTCGTCCATTCAGCAAGAGTGACCTGAGAAAAAATGTTATCCGCGGACAATATACCGAAGCGACAGTAAGGGGTAAACATTACAAGAGTTACAGGGAAGAGCCCAATGTAGAACCAAACTCGAGGACAGAAACCTACGCCGCCATGAAGATCTTCATTGACAACTGGCGCTGGGAGGGTGTCCCTTTTTATATCCGAACCGGTAAACGTTTACCCACAAATGTTTCAGAGGTTGTTATTCATTTCAGACCATCCCCGCAAAAGTTGTTTAAGCAAGAAGATGAGTCCACACACTCTGACAATCAGTTGATCCTCAGAATTCAACCAGACGAAGGCATTTTACTGAAAACAGGAATGAAAGTGCCTGGTAACGGTTACGAGGTGAAATCAGTTAACATGGATTTCCACTATTCAGATCTTAATGACCATTATATACCAAGTGCTTATGAACGTTTGATACTCGATTGCATGTCGGGCGATAACATGCTTTACATGCAGGGGGAGGCAGTTGAAGAGACATGGAAGTTTGTTCAGCCTATACTGGATTATTGGGAAAATGAAAAGGATGCAGCACTTCACGGATACCCTTCAGGTTCTTGGGGACCGGATGTAGCAGACGAACTGATTGAGGGTAAAGAAAACACATGGCGTTATCCATGCAAGAATCTGGCAGAAGATGGCTTTTATTGTGAATTATAATGGTTGACTACTAAAAACAAGAAAATGGAAATTCAAATATTTAAAACTTTACAGGAATTAAACCAATCTTTTACTGAATGGTTACAAGAGATATTAAATAATAAAGAAAGTATCACCATAGCCCTTTCAGGAGGATCTACACCTAAATCACTGTTCAATTTCTGGTCAGACCTGCCAGAAAGTGAGATAGACTGGAATAAAATAAAATTCTTTTGGGGTGATGAGCGTTGTGTTCCTCCAAGTGATGCAGAGAGCAACTATAAAATGACAATGGATCACCTGTTCAATAATATAAATATTCCTCAGGAAAATATTTTTCGCATCAGGGGAGAAAACAACCCTTCAAACGAAGCAAAGGTTTATGGCGATTTATTAAATCAAGAGATTGAAGTAGTTAACGGAGTGCCAACATTCGATATAATCATTTTGGGCATGGGCGATGATGGTCATACAGCATCAATTTTTCCGCACGAAATAGAATTATGGAACAGCAACTATAACTGCATTGTTGCAACTCACCCTGAGACTGGTCAGAAAAGGGTAAGTCTGACAGGTAAGGTAATCAATGCAGCTAAAAACGTTGCTTTTTTAGTTACCGGCGAAAACAAGGCTGATAAAATCAAGGAGATAATTGAAAATCCTGAAGAGTCAGATAAAAAATATCCGGCAGCATTGGTGCAACCGGAATCAGATAAACTTTTATGGTTTCTGGATGAGAAGGCAGCAGGTAAGTTAACAGGCAACAGTTAACTTACCTCGAATTACCTAATAGTTTTCACTCTGTAATCGCAGTTAACTTTTCCTTTCTCAAGATTTGTCAACTTTCCCTTTATCATTCTTTTGCGAAGCAATGATATCTTATCGGTAAAAAGTATACCATCAAGATGGTCATACTCATGCTGAATAACCCTTGCCATATAACCTTTGTAAACCTCGTCGTGCGGTTGCAGGTTTTCATCAAGATATTTAATCCTGATTTCATCCTCACGGGGCACTTTCTCATGAATACCGGGAATACTCAAACAACCCTCTTCAATTATTTCCACATCACCTGTACGTTCAGTGATATGAGCATTAATAAACACCTTCTTGAAATCTTTAAATTCAGGGTGGTCATCATCAGCAAGTGGAGATAAATCCACCACGAAAACTCTGTCTTCCAGCCCGACCTGCGGTCCTGCTAGCCCCACCCCTTCAGCATTATACATTGTCTCAAACATATTTTCAAACAACTCTTTCAAATTGGGGTATGTTGCAGGATCAATATCCTCAGTTACCTTTCTCAAAATCGGATGCCCGTAAATATATATTGGTAATATCATAATTATTTTCTTTTACTCTCCATATATCCCTGAAGGATAATGGTAGCACTAATTTCATCTACTAACTCTTTATTTTGACGATCCCTCTTTTTTAATCCACCCTGAATCATTGCCTGATGAGCAAGTTTAGATGAAAAACGCTCATCATAATACTCCACCGGGATGTTGGGATACAGTTTTCTTAAACGATTCACAAACGGCTCTACCCGTTTCATATTCTCAGACGGCTCATTATTCATCTGCTTCGGAAGTCCGACTACAATACACTCAACCTCCTCTTTCTTAATGTAATCATCGAGGAATTCAAACAATTTGGAAGTTTCTACTGTAGTAAGGCCATTGGCAATAATCTGAAGCGGGTCGCTTACTGCAATACCGGTTCGTTTTTTACCGTAATCAATTGATAACAATCTTGCCATAAAACAGTTAATGAGTATCGAATGTTCGCTTACGAAGCTCGAAGTCGCGTCCCAAATACTTTTCCCTGACTACAGGATTATCTGCCAGCTCTTCTGCAGTACCCTGAAACAACACTTTACCTTCAAACAGCAGGTAAGCCCTGTCGGTAATACTCAACGTTTCATCAACATTATGGTCTGTAATCAGGATACCGATATTCTTATATTTCAGTTGAGCTACAATAGACTGAATATCCTGAACAGCAATCGGGTCGATACCTGCAAAAGGCTCGTCAAGCATTATAAATTTCGGGTCAATAGCGAGACAACGGGCAATTTCAGCTCGCCTGCGCTCACCACCTGAAAGCCTGTCACCCTGATTCTTGCGTACCTTCTCAAGACCAAACTCAGAAATCAGACTCTCAAGTTTCTCTTCCTGCTCACGAGGCGTTTTATCTGTAAACTCAAGTACCGATTTTATATTGTCCTCAACAGTCATCTTCCTGAATATAGAAGCCTCCTGGGCAAGATAACCGATACCTTTCTGTGCACGCTTATATACCGGGAATTTAGTTATATTATCATTACCGATAAAAATCTCTCCTTCATTAGGAACGATTAGTCCCACCGTCATATAAAAAGTGGTTGTTTTTCCTGCACCGTTTGGACCGAGCAGACCAACAATCTCGCCCTGCTTCACGTTAATTGAAACATGACTGACCACAGTTCTTTTGCCATATTTCTTTACCAGATTTTCTGTGCGCAGCATCAAACGTCCGTTATCCGGAGCATCAAGACCTGTTAAGGTCTGAACCTCATCAGAATCATCAGAAGGTGTTATATTTTCGAAACCATCTTCCATTACTCGAAATTTTGTACAAAGATATGAAAAAGTTCGCAGTTACAGATTAATTACTAATCACTATCTCAGACTTATCCATCTCACCGTCTACAGGCGGATTCAATTTAGCAACACTCACCTCCAGCGATATTATTTCAGGATATTTATTGAGAAGTTTTTTGTAGATACGTCCTGCAATATGTTCCAGCAACTTAGAGGGCACACTCATTTCAGTCTTTATCAGATCATAAACATCTGCATAATTTATTGTATCCTCAACATTATCAGAAACAAACGCATTTGTTAAATCCGCCTCAATAAGCACATTCACCTCAAAGGCAGCTCCTATTATTGTCTCCTGCGTTAACACCCCGTGGTGAGAGTGGAATTTCATGCCGGAGAGTTTAATTTTAGTCTTCATTCTTAATTATTTTATCGCGAAGTATGCATTCCGCTTTTATTATCCCGCTTTTTTCAAATCCAAATATAAGAACATTTTAGTATATTTGTTGTTTTAAGAGTTAAATCAAAGTTTATATGAAAACAAACGAAATCCCCGAAAGACTCGAAGCATTGCGTCAGTTTATGGGTGAGAAAAATCTTGATGCATTTATAATCCCGAGTACAGACGCTCACCTTAGTGAATATCCTCCCAAGTACTGGGAATCCAGGAAGTGGATAAGCGGCTTTAGTGGGTCGGCGGGAACTGCCGTTGTCACTAAAGACAAGGCAGGAGTTTGGACTGATTCCCGCTACTTCATTCAGGCTGCTGATGAACTCAAAGACACCGGGTTTGATCTGTTTAAAATGGGACAGCCTGACACTCCTGATATGACTGCCTGGATAATAGAACAGGTGGGTAGCGGAGGCACAGTAGGTATAGACGGCCTGGTTTATGCCTCGTCAGATGCTAAATCTTTAAAAGATAAACTGGAGGCTAAAGATATAAATCTGAATACTGAATTCGATCCTTTTTCTGCTATCCGAACCGACAGACCTGAAATTCCAAAAAACCAGATCTTTACTCTACCTGTTGAAGTGGCCGGTGAAACGGTCAAAAGTAAAATTGACCGTATAAACGCAGAACTTAAGAAACTGGAGGCTGACGGTATAATCATTGTTACTCTTGATGCTGTTGCATGGACTTTCAACATGAGAGGTAATGATGTTGAATATAATCCTGTGGCAGTTGCTTATGCTTACGTTTCAGAAAATGAAACAGTATTATTTATCGATCCTGATAAAATAAGCGAAGAGGCAGCAGCTGAATACAAAGAACAGGGAATAAAAATAAGCGGATACAACGATATATTTGAATATGTTGCAAATCTTCCTGAAAACAGTTCTGTTTGTATTACCGGAAATAAGATTAACTGGAAATTGCTTCAGACATTTCCTGATTCGTGCAAAATAATAGATGTCCCCTCTCCGGTTGACCTGATGAAAAGCATTAAGAATCAAACCGAGCTGAGTGGCTTCCGTAATGCAATGATCAAGGACGGAATTGCTCTTGTAAAATTCTATATGTGGCTTGAAAAAGCTATACCTACGGGCGAGGTTACAGAGGTAATGGTTGAAGAAAAACTACTTGAATATCGCTCACAGCAGGAATTGTTTGTAGGAGAAAGTTTCGGAACAATTGCCGGTTATGCAGGTAACGGAGCTATTGTTCATTATCATGCGATCCCAGAAACTTGTCTGACAATAAAACCGGAAGGGTTACTGCTTATTGACTCCGGCGGACAGTACAAAGACGGCACAACAGACATAACACGCACAGTTGCAGCAGGTAAGCTCACCAAGCAGATGAAAGCTGATTACACAAACGTACTTAAAGGACACATTGCTTTAGCCACAGCAATCTACCCGGAAGGAACAAGGGGCTCGCAACTTGATGTGCTTGCCCGCAAAGCGCTTTGGGATAACTGTCTTACCTATTGGCACGGAACAGGTCACGGAATCGGTCACTTCCTCAATGTTCATGAAGGTCCGCAAAATATACGTCTCGAAGAAAACCCCACACTCCTTAAACCGGGAATGGTTACCTCTAACGAACCGGGTGTTTATCGTGCAAATCAGTATGGTATACGTATAGAAAATCTGATAGTAACACAGGAATATCAGAAGTCTGAAGAGTTTGGCACTTTTTATAACTTCGAGACTATCACTCTTTGCCCTATCGACACTAAGCCGATTTCAAAGAAACTTCTAACAAAAAGTGAGACAAAATGGCTCAACGATTACCACAAAATGGTTTATAAAAAGTTGAAAAAACATCTCAGCAAAGAAGAAAAAGCCTGGCTTAAGAATAAAACCAAACCTATTTAACTAAAATAATATATAATCAGAAGTCGGGGTATTTGTTTAATTTAAACACCCCCGACTTCTTCATTTTTAAAAATATGGCTCTCGTAAAATCAGTTCGCGGCTTCACCCCCAAAATTGGAGAAAACACTTATCTTGCAGACAATGCTACTATTATAGGAGATGTTGAAATAGGCCGTGATTGCAGTATATGGTTCAATGCCGTGCTCAGAGGTGATGTTAACTCAATACGGATCGGCAACCGCGTAAATGTGCAGGATGGCACTGTAATACATACTCTTTATCAGAAATCAGTATCAATTATTGGCGATGATGTGTCAATTGGTCACAATGTTGTAATACACGGAGCTGAAGTAAAAGCCGGAGCTCTTATAGGAATGGGAGCAATAGTGCTGGATCATGCAGTAATAGGAGAAGGAGCAATTATTGCTGCCGGAGCAGTTGTTCTGAGTGGCACACAAGTAGAACCCGGCAGTATATACGCCGGGGTACCTGCAAAATTTGTAAAAAAGGTTGATCCTAAGCAGTCGAAAGAGATGAACCAGAAAATCGCCAGCAACTATCTGATGTATTCCCGCTGGTTTAAGGAAGAAGATTCAAAGGATCAGTAAAAAACCCTCTTAATCTCTTAATACACCTGAAACATAATAGTCATCACTGCTCAATGATGAGTCAGCATTTTGGGTGGTTTTTGTCATTGAGTCAAGATCTGAGTCGTATGCCTGTAAAGGCCTGAGTTCATAATTATGAACCGGCTTGTACTTCATAGTCCACAGAAAAGGCACCCAAACAAATATACCGCCGATTATTGCACCCACATCCACCTCCTCATTTCTTGTAAGGTATGTATACAGAGGCTCAAATCCCTCTTTCTCGATACGCATTGAGGTTGTACTTCCAACAATCTTAGTGTCAGAATATGAAAGTGGCGTCACACCCATATACTCCTCGTTCATATAAACTTTTGCACCACTCGGATTAGACTGGATCAGTGTTGAACTTGAACAGCTTGCAAACAAAACAGTCACAGATACTAACAGTGCAGTAACTTTCATGAAAACAGACCGATTGAACATATTGATTATTGTTGGTGATTGTATTAAACAAAGATAGATTTATTTTCATAATTTTGTATTAATTTATTGAGTTTTTCTTTTTGAATTTATATTGAATTATTACTTACCGATAAATTCAATCATTGAAAAACATACAAATTATTACACTCATGAAACAAAATAAATAACAATCCTATGAAAACATTTCTGAAATGCACCAATTGTGGGAATTTAAATGAAATAAAATCTGAGTACATGGTGCTTTGCACATTTTGCGGAAAGAGGATGAATAATAATTTCACTGAATGGAAAAAAAACCATCCGGGAAACAGTTTTGAAGAATATAAGCAGATAATAGGCATAGGAGAAAACCAGCTTCCGCCAGAAGTGCCCAAGAAAAAGAAAAACAGTTTAAAATCACGATCAATTAAGGAAAAGATTCTTATAGTTGTTATAACTGCAATTAGTGCTGCATTGGGTGGATGGCTGGCAGATGTAGCAATTAGTTCAATTAGAAATAATAAAAAGACCAGCGAAAACATCCTTAATCAAGAGTGGATTAAAAAAGAATATGGCAATTATACCTTAAAGATAGAAACCCCTTTTGAACTGGTAAGATTAAAACAATCTCCGGAAGAATTGAGTCAGCTAAAAGAGTTGGTTGAAGAGATTGAAATGTATGAAAGCTCAGATGATAATTCAATTAAAATATTTCTCAATATCACCAACTACAAACCTGAGACAGCTTTAAATTTGCAGGGTGCGGCAAATGGCACAATCAGTGGATTAAAAAATCAACCCTCAGTTAGCGATTTTATATACGACGAGCAAGCATATGAACGCAATTCAATCCCGGGATTTATTCAAAAAGGCTCATTCAAAATTCAGGGACAGGAAGTTGCCTTTACCAGTATTGGATTATTAAATGAAAATATTTATTACCAGCTTATTATTTCCACCAGTCCTAACGATGATGTTGCAAAGAAGGCTGCTGATAGGATAATGAACTCAGTAGAAATATTTTAATATACTTAAAGAAATATTTTATCTCTCGTGTGCAACTCCTTTTCGATTAGCCTCAACCATCTTATAAAGCTGATCATTAGGACGTATTTTCTCGTTTGTCTTAATAGAGAAGTGATCACCCTTAACAGCCTCATCAGTAGCTTCGAGATCAACACGTATATCTTCAGCCGTAACAAAAACAGCACCTGTAGTTGGTCCCGTAATAAGCAAATCATCCCCCGTTTTCACAGACTGCGTCTCTATCAGGAACTCAGTCACACCAAGATTACCAAAATGCTTCACAGCCTTGCCAACATATACTTTCCTCTTGGTTGCACCCGAACCGTAGCGGTGTGTCCATTCACCCAGACGCTGACCCAGATAATACCCGTCCCAGAAACCACGGTTAAATACTGTGGATAGTTTTTCGTTCCAAACATCAATCTTCTCCTGAGTGAATGTATCGTTGCAATATGACTCGATAGCCTCTCTGTAGCAAGTTGTCACGATACGCACATATTCAGGACCCCTTGCCCGTCCTTCAATCTTAAACACCCTCACCCCTGCATCCAGCATCTTATTCATGAAGTGGATTGTTTTCAGGTCCTTTGGCGACATAATATACTCGTTGTCAATCTCCAGCTCTATATCGCTTGTTTTATCTTTAACGATGTATGATCTGCGACAGATCTGATTACACTGACCCCTGTTTGCCGAGAGATCTTTTTCGTGGAGACTAAGGTAACATTTACCCGAAACGGCCATACAAAGTGCGCCGTGGGCAAACATCTCAATCTGGATCAGTTCACCCTTTGGACCTTTTATCTGCTGTTCCACAATATCTTTGTGTATCGCGGCAACCTGATCCAGGTTCAGTTCCCTTGCAAGTACTACCACATCAGCATACTGCGCATAAAACTTCAGGGACTCAGTATTTGTGATATTAAGCTGTGTTGACAGGTGCACTTCAACACCAATCGAACGGGCATACATGAGCACAGCTACGTCCGCTGCAATAATTGCAGAGAGATAGGCATCCTTTGCCGCATCAACAATCTTGCGCATAAGCGCCATATCGTTGTTATAAATAATTGTATTTACTGTCAGATAACTCTTCAGATTATTCTCGTGACAAATTTTAGCGATGTTATGAAGATCGTCTATTGTAAAATTATTGGATGATTTGGATCGCATATTCAACCCCTCAATACCAAAATATATTGAATCTGCCCCACCCTGTATGGCTGCCATAAGCGACTCATAAGAGCCTGCCGGTGCCATTATTTCGTAATCTTTTCTGGATTTCATTATTTTGCTCTGATTTTAAAGCACAAAAGTACAAAAAAATAGTCACCTTAATTAATCCTATCTAATATCAGTTTTAAAACTCAATATAATCCGGATGAGCCCCCGTTCTATGTCCTTTATCAAGGTTATCGATCTGTTTTACCTCATCATCGGTCAGTTCAAAATCGAAAACCTGTATGTTTTCGGCCTGCCTTTCATGACTTGCCGATTTTGGTATCGCTACTCTTCCCTTCTGAATGTTCCATCTTAATACTACCTGGGCTGTCGACTTGCCATATTTCCCGGCAATCCAGATAAGTACTTCATCCTGCAGAAGTGGCATTTTGCTGCTGCCCAGAGGGCTCCAGGCTTCGGGCAGTATGCCTTTTTCTATGCAGAAGCTGACAACATCCTGCTGTATGAGATAGGGGTGAAGCTCGATCTGATTAACTGCGGGTATAACAGTTGCGTCCTTCAGCACCTCTTCGACATGATGAATAAGATGATTGCTTAATCCGATTGCTCTTGTTTTGCCGTCAATATAGATATCTTCCATCTCTTTCCAGGTGGAAGATATTTTACCTTTCACCGGCCAGTGTACAAGATACAAATCTAAATAATCCAGTCCCAGATTTTTAAGACTGCCTTCAAAAGCTTTTTTAATGTTGTTGTTAAGAATATCTGTTCCCCACAATTTTGTAGTTACAAAAATATCTTCGCGCGGGATGCCACTTTCGCGGATTGCCTTGCCAACGGGCTTTTCGTTTTGGTAGAGTGTTGCCGTATCTATATGCCTGTAGCCATTATCGAGTGCCGTTCTGACAGCACGGTAAGAATCATCATCGGTTAAACCGATTTTGTAAGTACCGAGTCCGATTGACGGAATACTCACATCGTTGTTTAAAAGAAATTTTTTAGCCATATGGTTATTTGTTTTTTAGTCGCCGGAGAACCAAACTTTTGTCGTGATGTATCTGATCTACCAGCTGTACCATTGTTTCAAATTTTTTGTCTTCACGGATGAAGTCGATAAATTCAACTGTGAGCGACTGCTCATAAAGGTCTGCTTCGAAGTCGAAGATATTCACTTCTACACTGATTTCAGGGTCATTATGCAAAGTGGGACGTGTACCGATATAGAGCATGCCTTCATATACAACATTGCGGATATGGACCAATACGGCATATACACCCAGTTTGGGAATCACTTTATATCGCTCCCATGATCTGATGTTTGCAGTGGGGAATCCGATAGTGCGCCCTACGCGGTAACCTTCTACGATCTTTCCCGACAGTGTGTAATTATAAGAAAGCAGATAATTTGATTTCTCAATTTCGCCGTTTTTCAGGAGTCTGCGTATTTTAGTTGAGCTGACATTCTCCCCGTTAACCTGCAGCTCTTTTGCCTTGATAACATTTATACCCAACTCTTTTCCGTATTTCTCATACTCGGGGAACCCATCTTCGCGGTTGTGACCGAAACGATGGTCGTATCCCACAATAAGTGTATGTACTCCGATATCATGTTTCAATACCTGCTGCATAAACTCCTGTGCAGACATTTTGGAAATATCTGTTGTGAATGGAAGTATAATAGTGTAATCTATACCTGTTGTTTCTAGTTGTTCTATTTTTTCTTCAAACCCGCAAAGTAATGCCGGCTGATAATCCTGCTGAAGAATTTTCCTGGGATGAACAGGGAATGTGATTACGGCAGATGGCAAATTAAGTCGTTTTGCCTCTTCTCTGACCTGTTTTATCAAATGTCTGTGCCCCATATGAACACCGTCAAAAAAACCTATCGTTCCTACGAACGATCCGCCAATAATTTTCTTCCCTGTAATATCAATTCGTTCCAAAATATTTAGAATGTTATAGTTTTAGTGTTAAATTAACGCCCCTTCAGGCCTTTTAGTTTATCGATTTGTATGTAAAAGTAACAACAAGAATCAATAATTCAATATCTTTGTGTATAAATTATGGATATCAAACAAGTTTAATAATATAAAAACAGGTGAATGATGAAATCTAAATTTTACTTATTTATTGCAATGGCGATTATGGCATTTACTACAGCCTGCACGAGCGAAGGTGGTCATAACACCCTTTCTCAACAGGAGATTAATGATGGCTGGGAGTTGCTTTTTGATGGCGAAACACTCAACGGCTGGCGTGATTATAACGGCGATTCTCTTACTGCACCATGGTTTGCAGAAGATGGTATGATTCAGGCCAAAGGAGAAGGAGCTGATGAACATGGTTATATTGTAACCGAAAAGATTTATGAAAACTTTGAACTGGTTTGGGACTGGAAAATTGCTGACGGCGGCAACAGCGGAGTGCTTTACCACGTTGTGGAGCATCCTAAATTTGCAGTTCCTTATGTGACAGGACCTGAATATCAGCTGATTGACGACGCTGGATTCCCTGACCCGCTTGAGGATTGGCAGAAAACTGCTGCTGATTATGCTATGTATACCACTGATCCGGCTAAGACCAATCTTAAACCTGCAGGTGAGTGGAATACTTCTAAGATTGTTTTCGACAACGGTCATGTTGAGCATTGGCTGAACGGCGAAAAGGTTGTTGAGTTTGAAGCATGGACAGAAGATTGGTTTGAACGTAAAAACAGCGGGAAGTGGGAAAATGCTCCTGAATACGGTTTGGCAAGAAAGGGTGTTATCTGTCTGCAGGACCACGGTTCAGCTGCCTGGTTCCGCAACGTTAAAATCAAAGAGTTGCCGAGAAAGACTAAAGAGGTTACCCTTTTCAACGGTACGGATCTGACAGGATGGGAAGTGTATGGTACCGAGAAATGGTATGTGGAAGACGGTTTGCTGGTTTGCGAGAGCGGTCCTGATAAACAGTATGGTTATCTAGCAACTCGTGAGTACTATGATGATTTTGACCTGACTGTTGAATTCAAACAGGAAGCTGACGGCAATTCAGGTGTATTTATCCGTTCTTTTGTTGAACCCGGTGCTATTGTAAACGGCTGGCAGGTGGAAGTGGCTCCTAAAGGTCACGACACAGGCGGTATTTACGAATCTTACGGTCGCGGATGGCTAGTACAGATCGAGGACGAAAAGGAAGAGATCCTTAAAGAGGGTGACTGGAACACTTTGAGTATACTTGTTCAGGGTGACAACGTTAAAACATATCTTAACGGTGAAGAGATGGTTGACCTGACTGACGAAAAGATTGGTGCTGCTCAGGGACGAATTGCTTTACAGATTCATGACGGAGGCGGAATCAAAGTGCTTTGGAGAAATCTGAAGCTGCAGACACTCTAATTAAAAATTTATCATTTAATTTATATCTGGGGGAGCAATTATTGCTCCCTCTGTTTTTTCTTTGGCATCATTTTTGATATACATATTAGAAATAAAAAGGTTGTGATCTTTTTTACATCGATTTCAGAAAAAACAACCTATATTTGTATTACTAACTCACTTAAACCAAAGAATGGCAGAAAAAAGCTTACTATTAAAGAATATTATTGAAGGAATTCAAGAGAAAAAAGGGAAAAACATAAATACTATTAATCTGAAAGGTATTACCGGAGCTGTATGCGATTATTTTGTCATATGTGAAGGCAATTCACCCACACAGGTATCGGCACTTGCAGAATCCGTAGAAAAAGTTGTGAAAGAGAATACACAGGAAAACCCTATCCGGGTACAGGGAAAGCAACAATCCGAATGGATAGGAATGGATTACGGCGATGTGATAGTACATATTTTTCTTCCTGAACTCCGAACCTATTATAATATAGACTTACTATGGGGAGATGCACATTCTGAACACATTCCGAATTTAGATTAAAAAACTTATTTCCTAAGAAATTGTTACTTATAACACAAGAACTCTCAATACACAACAAATAGAGGTATCAAATAAATGAGCAGTACGAATCAAGATAATCAAAAAAATAAACAGCCTACTATGCGTCCTAAGCTTGGTGGCGGTAATAATCCAAAACGGCCTTTCAACCCTTACTGGGTATATGCAATTGTTTTGGCAATACTTATGGGTATGTGGTTCTTCGGGCAGGATAATACTGTCAAAGAGGTCACATGGTCTGAATTTCAGGATTATGTCAGTGATAACCGCATAAAGAGCGTCGTTATCTACAACAACAAGGAATCCGCTGAAGCTATAGTCAGGGATGAGTCGGTTGAATATGTTTTCGGTGAATCTGCCAGATCAGGCAGAACTCCTGTGATATTAGTCAAAGGTCCCTCTCCGGATGCTATTTCTGAATATATAGATACTGTAAAAACAGAAAAGAACTATGATATTCAGGTGCGTTTTGACACAACCTCCGAAGTTTGGGGTGTTTTGCTCACGTTCCTCCCGTTTATATTACTGATTGCATTCTGGGTATGGATGATGAGAAGAATGCAGGGAGGCGGTGGCGGCGGCAGCGGCGGTGTTTTCAATGTGGGTAAGTCCAAAGCACAGCTGTTCGACCGTGACTCAAGTCAAAAGGTTACATTTAAGGATGTTGCCGGTCTCTCTGAAGCAAAAGAGGAGGTACAGGAAATTGTAGAGTTCCTGAAGAGTCCTAATCAATATACAAACCTTGGGGGAAAAATACCTAAAGGTGCACTTCTTGTGGGTCCTCCGGGAACAGGAAAAACATTGCTCGCAAAGGCTGTTGCCGGAGAAGCGAATGTGCCCTTCTTCTCGATATCAGGATCTGACTTCGTAGAGATGTTTGTCGGTGTGGGTGCATCAAGAGTAAGGGACCTGTTCAGACAGGCTAAAGAAAAAGCTCCCTGTATAGTGTTTATTGACGAGATAGATGCTGTCGGTAGGGCGAGAGGCAAGAATACCAATTTCGGATCTAACGATGAGCGGGAGAACACTCTCAACCAGCTTCTTACAGAGATGGATGGTTTCGGATCAAACAGCGGAGTAATTATTCTTGCTGCTACAAACCGTGCAGATGTACTTGATAAAGCTTTGCTTCGTGCGGGCAGGTTTGACAGACAAATTTATGTGGAACTGCCTGACCTTAACGACCGTAAAGAAATATTCAAGGTTCACCTTCGTCCGATTAAAATAGATGAGTCAATAGATGTTGAGTTCCTTTCACGTCAGACACCGGGATTCTCAGGAGCAGATATAGCAAATGTCTGCAACGAGGCGGCTCTGATAGCAGCACGAAAGAAAAAGAAATTTGTGCAGAGAGATGACTTTATGAATGCGGTGGACCGAATAGTGGGCGGACTGGAGAAGAAAAATAAGATTATTACTCAGGATGAGAAAAAATCTATTGCCATACACGAAGCGGGACATGCAACATTAAGCTGGTTTCTTGAGCATGCGAATCCTTTGGTGAAAGTAACCATAGTTCCCAGAGGTAAAGCGCTTGGTGCAGCCTGGTATCTGCCTGAAGAAAGACAGATTACTACTAAAGAGCAGATGCTTGATGAGATGTGTGCCTTATTGGGGGGACGTGCTGCGGAAGAGATCTTTATAGGTCAGATATCTTCAGGTGCTATGAATGACCTGGAAAGAGTGACTAAACAGGCGTATGCAATGATTACCTATATGGGTATGAGCGAGAAGCTGCCTAATATAAGTTACTACGACTCTTCAGGCCAGGAGTATCAATTCTCCAAACCTTACAGTGATGAAACGGCAAAACTGATCGACTCAGAGGTAAAGGCAATGATTGCTCAGCAATATGACAGGGCAAAACAAATTCTGACTGAAAAGGGTAAAGGTCATAATCAGCTGGCTAAGATTCTGCTGGAAAAAGAGATTATTTATGCAAATGACCTAGAGCATATTTTCGGTAAAAGACCTTGGGTTTCTCGCTCTGAAGAGATTTTGGAAAATAATAAAGCTGAAGAAGATGAGCAAATTGCTCCTTTAAAACCTGTGGGTTCTGGAGAAAACATCTTTATTCACACAGAGCCTAAGACAGAAGGCGAAAATGATCAGCTCCAACCGGAAGAAGAGCAGGTGGGCAACACAAGTAAGAAAAAGTCTGAAAGCGACATTCCGGCCGCTGATGTTCACAAAGAATCGGATAATAATAGTAATGAAAAAGGAAAGCAGTGATTCAGGCTAATCTATAAATAAAGATGACTAACGATAGAGAAAATTAATAGTTTAATTATATATATGCGTAAAAGCCTGAGTTTCAATGCTCAGGCTTTTTAATTTATCTTGAATCTGTAAAAGTAAAGTATTGGCGTCATATGTTAATCGAACAATACAAATCGTTAATCGTTATATATTAAAGTATAAACGAACAGAATAATATGAAAACAGTTCAATACTATCTATTTGCGGGCATATTTGCATTAACTATGATTAGTTGCAACAGCTCGAACGCTAAGAACAGCGAAAATAATAATTCTAAAAACGAAATAAATATGAAATTTGAAAAAGTAGCATTACCCTATGCAACCGATGCTTTAGAGCCGGTTATAAGTAAACAAACAGTGGAACTCCACTATGGCAAACACCATCAGGCCTATGTAGACAATTTAAACAAACTTGTTGTAGAAACTAAGTTTGAAAACTCAGATCTTGAAACAGTTGTTAAGGAAAGCGATGGAGCTGTTTTTAACAATGCAGGTCAGATTCTGAATCATAATCTTTACTTCACTTCATTTAAAAAAGATGGAGGCGGTGAACCAAAAGGTAAATTAGCCGATGCCATTAATGAGCAATATGGCTCGTTTGATAAATTCAAGGAAGAATTTAATGCTGCCGGAGTTTCCGTATTCGGTTCAGGATGGGTATGGCTGGCAAAGGACGCAAGCGGTAAACTTTCCATAGAAAAGGAGAGCAACGCCGGTAACCCGATCACAAAAGGGTTGACTCCGATTTTAGGTTTTGATGTATGGGAACACTCCTATTATCTTGATTATCAAAATCGCCGTGCAGACCACCTGAAGGAATTGTGGAAAATTATAGATTGGGACGTTGTTAGCGCACGTTATTAATTGAAAGCAATCTTCCGGTATTAAATGTAGTCTATTTATACACTAATAAAAGGGGAATGAATATTATAAATTCATTCCCTTTTTCTATGCTTGTTCTTCGCTTGCTTTTAATTATCTTTCATCATGATTCCGGTGAGCATTCTGCCGGAGTGAACAGTTTGACGACGTGCAGAAAAGAAAAGCTCCTGCATACTGTAAGTACAAAGATCAGTCATTTCTATATTATATTCTTTTAAGCCCAGCCTGATAAGCTCTCTCCTGTTTATCTCTTTTAGATTAAGATGACATTTGGATGTTGTTTTATTTCTGAAACACAACTCAGGATCTGAAACATCAAAGTCGTTTTTTGAAAACAGATCTACTACCTCATCTCCAACTTCGTAATGTTTTACGTCGATTGCCGGACCAATACAGGCAATCAGATCTGCTGGATCAGATTCATACTGTTTCTGCATCTCCAATATTGTGTTTTGGACTATTCTACCTGATGTGCCTTTCCAGCCTGCATGGATTGCCGCAATTGCCTCTTTAACATTGTCGTAAATAATAATCGGGACGCAATCGGCTGTAGTAGCACACAAAAATATTCCTTTCAGATTTGAAACGGTTGCATCCACACCATACATCATTTCAAGTGCTGAAGGGGAGTCCAGACTCATAAACTCTTCATCAATCTTCAGGACTCTTGTTCCGTGTGTCTGATGAGGAATAATAAATTTACTGATATCCATATAAAACATCCTCGCGAGGATATTTCTGTTTTCATAGATATGCAGAGGGTTATCATCAGAGAAATTTCCCATGTTGAATGAAGAATAGGTGCCATTACTTACGCCACCAACTCTGGTGGTTGAGAAATGTACTATATCTTTCTCCTTATCAAGGAGATCAAACAGAAGTATATTTGTATACTGAGGATGTTTCTTCATATCTAATAATCATATTCATCATAGTCTGATTCATCATCTACATCAATATCATCAATATCTTCAACATCATCATCCTGAATATCCTCTTCAGGATCAAATTGCAATTGAGACACATCAAGTTTGCGGTGGACAAGATCTTCACGCGATGCAGCTTTTGGAATAAAATTGTCTGAATTAAGCTCTCTCCAAAGTATATCTTTCAGAGTCTGAATACCGTAACCTGTTACAGAAGAGATGAATATATGTGGCAAGTCGGGCAGTTCCGCAGCTATTGCATCCTTCAGCTCTTCATCAAGCATGTCTGACTTGGATATGGCAAGAACATGACTTTTGTCCAACAGTTCAGGATTATACTTCTTAAGCTCATTCAACAGTATGAAGTACTCATCTTTTATATCATTGCTGTCGGCAGGGATTACAAAAAGCAGCAGTGAATTTCTCTCAATATGGCGAAGGAAGCGGAGACCGAGACCTCTGCCTTCACTTGCTCCTTCGATAATTCCGGGGATATCTGCCATTACGAAAGACTTACCTTCGCGGTAATCTACTATGCCAAGGTTGGGCTCAAGAGTCGTAAATGGGTAGTTTGCTATCTTAGGTTTGGCTGCTGAGACAACTGACAGAAGTGTGGATTTTCCTGCATTAGGGAAACCTACTAATCCGACATCAGCTAGAAGTTTAAGCTCAAGGATTATCCAACGTTCTTCAAATGGTTCTCCCGGCTGGGCGTAACGTGGTGCCTGATTGGTTGATGTTTTAAAATGCTGATTTCCTAAACCACCGCGACCTCCTTTAAGGAGTACTACTTCCTGCCCGTCATCAGTTATATCACACAGAAATTCACCTGTTTGAGCATCATATGCTACAGTGCCACAGGGAACATCTATTATCTTTGATTCTCCTTTTTTACCTGACCTCTGGGCACCTGTTCCGGGTTCTCCGTGTCCTGCAAAGATATGTCGCTGATAACGCAGATGTAACAAAGTCCAGAAGTTGCGGTTTCCGCGCAATATTATACTTCCGCCTTCTCCTCCGTCTCCTCCGTCTGGACCCCCTTTAGGTACATATTTCTCCCGGCGGAAATGAGCAGATCCGCGTCCGCCCTTTCCTGAGCGGCAAAATATCTTAACGTAATCTACAAAATTTGTTTCCGCCATTTTAATTTATAATTAATTATCCGGTCAATTTAAGCAATTATTCTGTCAATAACAGTAGAAATTGAATCGAATATTTCATCAATACTCCCCTGTCCGGGAATTCTTACAAGTTTAAACTGCTCGACATAGAAACTTTTTAATGGTTCTGTCTGTTCGTGATAAACTTTTAATCTTGACTCAATAGTCTCCCGGTTATCGTCTGAACGGCCTGATATTTCGCCTCTTTTAAGGATACGGTCCACAAGCTCTTCCTCTTCAACCTCGAGACTTAGGACTAAAGATACTTTCTCGTCATATTTGTCCAACATCTCGTCGAGAGCCTTACCTTGAGCCAGTGTTCTGGGGAAGCCATCAAAAATAAAACCTTTTATACCGTTTTTTTTCTTCATCAGTTCATCAAGTTTCCCGATCATAACCTCATCAGGAATAAGATGACCTTTAGAAATATATGAGTCTGCTTTTTGCCCAAACTCAGTATTAGCTTCTATCTCTGCTCTCAATATATCACCTGTTGAAATATGTTCGAAACCATATTTCTCAGCAAGCTTTTTGCTCTGGGTGCCTTTTCCTGATCCCGGAGCACCAAAAATTACAATGTTCAGCATAATTAATTTTCAAAAATAAGTTGCAAAGATACATATTTTCACTGATTTCGCTGTCAAAATGATACTCTAAATTGCGGATTTTACGCTGTTTTAATAATAATGATATTGTGAACCAATCATACTTATAAATGTTTTATATATAAGTTAAACAATTAAGTCCAATTTATGAAACGAGCATAAACATATATAAGTTACATTTAAGAATCAAATAGAATAATCGTATGAAAAAAGAAGATTTTAAACAGAAAACACAAAAAGTAATTGATGAGTTGGCGGAATATATTGACAAACTGGAGAAGAAAGCCGACGAGATTGCTGAAGATGCAAAAGAAGAATATCGTGAACAACTTGATAACTTAAAGGGAATCAGAGACAATCTATCCTCTAAACTGGAGGAGTATGAAAGTATTGCGGATTCTAAATGGGACGTGATTAAAGAGAATGCCGGAAAGTTTTTTGATACAGTCTCGGAATCATGGAAAGAAAACTTTGCCAATATATCAGAGGCATTTAAAAAGGATAATTCTTGAGGTACCTGGCGGATTTGAACCGCCGTAACCGGTTTTGCAGACCGACGCCTAACCACTCGGCCAAGGTACCGTTTCTCATTTGAGGATGCAAATATAAGATATTTTTCTTAGTTACAAAAAGGTTCGGGGATAATTATGAAAAAAGCATCCTGAAAGCATCGCTTACTTTCCTTACCTCTTTGATTTCAATTGAGAGCTTTTTATTAAAGCCTTTAAGATTGCCATGCGGAATCAGTATGCGGGAAAAGCCAAGCTTATCTGCCTCCACCACACGCTGTTCTATCCTGTTGACCGGTCGTATTTCGCCGGAAAGACCCACTTCTCCGCAAAGACATGTATCATTATCAACAGAGATATCCAGACTTGAAGACAGTACAGCACTTATTACAGCCAGGTCCATTCCGGGATCGTTAACTCTGAGTCCCCCCGCAATATTCAGGAATACATCTTTTTGTGCCAGCTTAAAACCTGCTCTCTTCTCCAGAACTGCAAGCAACATGTTCAGTCTTCTTGCATCAAATCCTGTAGTTGAACGCTGCGGCGTTCCGTAGGCTGCTGTGCTTACCAGCGACTGTGTCTCAATGAGGAATGGGCGTATCCCTTCAATAGCGGCTGAAATAGCGACGCCGCTTAACTCATCATTGTTACGTGTCAGTAGTAGTTCCGAAGGGTTGCTCACTTCGCGCAAACCGCTGTGGTTCATTTCATATATTCCTAATTCTGCTGTGCTTCCGAATCTGTTTTTTATTCCCCGCAGGATACGGTACATATAATGCTGATCGCCCTCAAACTGAAGCACAGCATCAACAATATGCTCAAGAATTTTAGGACCTGCAATGCTCCCGTCTTTTGTGATATGTCCTACCAGCATAACCGGTGTACCACTTTGTTTTGCGTACTTCAGCAATAAAGATGCACATTCGCGTACCTGAGAAATACTGCCGGGAGATGATTCGAGAGATTCGGTGAAAATGGTCTGTATTGAATCTACAATCAACAGCTGAGGGGCAACTTCCTTAACATGCTTAAAGATGTCATCGATGTTTGTTTCACAAAGCAACAGGCAATCATCGTTCTCTATAGACAACCTGTCAGCCCTTAGCTTCAGCTGGCGTGCACTCTCTTCACCCGACACATATAGCGAACGAACACCTTTGAGCTTTAATATTGTCTGCAAAACAAGTGTTGACTTACCAATACCCGGTTCACCTCCTATCAAAACAACAGATGCAGGCACAAGTCCCCCTCCCAGAACACGATTCAGCTCCTCATCCATCATATCAATCCTTTGCTCTTCTTCTGCATTAATATCTTTCAGAGGCAGAGGTTTGCTCTTGAAATCACTGAATGAACGAGTATCTTCCTGTGCTGTAACTGTATTCTTGCGAACCAGCTCTTCTACAAATGTTGACCATTCGCCGCAAGCCGGACATTTCCCCATCCACTTTGGTGATTCATATCCGCAACTACTGCAAAAGTAAACCGACTTAAGTTTTGCCATTCTTTATATATATAATTTACCAACCACACCAATCCTGATAAGCAGTTGAACAAAAATACATAATTTTCTTGTACTTTTGTAGTCCACATAAACCAATTACCCATGTCTGTAATTATTTCACTTATTGCGAAATCGCTAAACATATCAGTAAAAAACGTAGAGAGTACGGTTAAACTTCTGACCGAAGGAGCCACAATACCCTTTATCAGCCGGTATAGAAAAGAGGCTACGGGCGGTCTTGATGAAGTACAGATTGCTAACATCAAGGATATTAACGAAAAGCTTCTGGAACTTGAAAAACGCAAGGATTTCATTATAAAATCTATTAATGAACAGGAAAAAATGACTCCGGAGCTTGAAAGGCAGATTTCGGAAAGTTGGGATAGTACAGAGCTTGAGGATATTTATCTTCCTTTTAAACCTAAGCGACAGACACGAGCTGAAAAAGCCCGAAAAAGAGGGCTGGAGGGATTGGCTAAGTGGCTGATGAGTCAACAATCCGCCTCAGTTACATCTAAAGCATCAGAATATATTAATGAAGAAGTAACTAATGTGGAAGATGCTCTTCAGGGTGCACGCGATATAATTGCAGAGTGGGTTAATGAGGATGCAAAGGCGCGACAAATTGTAAGGAATATATTCTCACGTGAAGCGGTAATCACTTCTAAGGTAATAAATGGTAAAGAGGAAGAGGGTGAGAAGTATGCCGACTATTTCGATTTCACTGCAACACTTGCAAAATGTCCTTCTCACCGCATACTTGCTATTCGTCGTGGTGAATCAGAAGGATTTCTCAGAGTATCTATTTCAGCTGATGAAGACAAATGCCTGGACAAGCTGGTTCCCCATTACGCAAAAAATGACACTGAAGCAGCAGATCATGTTGAAGATGCTGTAACTGATGCATATAAAAGACTACTAAAACCTTCAATAGAGACTGAGTTTGCCTCTTTATCAAAAGAAAAAGCAGATGAGTCTGCCATTGCTGTTTTTGCGGAAAATCTCCGACAATTACTTTTGGCTCCACCTCTTGGGCAACAAAGAATCCTGGGAATAGACCCCGGATACCGCACAGGATGCAAAATTGTTTGTCTGGATGAGCAGGGAAAACTACTGCATAACGAGACTATATATCCTCATCCGCCGCAAAATGAGTTTTTAAAAGCCGGCAATAAAGTTGTGAAGCTGGTGTCAACATACAAGATTGATGCAATTGCAATCGGGAATGGAACGGCTAGCCGCGAGACCGAAAGATTCATCACAAACCTCCGTTACGAAAAAGAGGTGAAAGTGTTTGTAGTCAGTGAAAACGGTGCTTCGGTTTACTCAGCATCAAAGATAGCGAGGGAGGAGTTTCCTGATTATGACGTTACTGTCAGGGGGGCTGTATCAATTGGCAGGAGATTAAGTGATCCCCTTGCTGAGCTTGTGAAAATTGATCCGAAATCCATAGGTGTAGGTCAATATCAGCATGATGTGGATCAAAACAAACTTAAACGGTCGCTTGACCAAACCGTTGAGAGCTGCGTGAACCTTGTTGGTGTCAATCTAAACACTGCAAGTAAACATCTGCTTACATATGTATCGGGATTGGGTGATTCTCTGGCACAGAATATCATTGATTACAGAAATGAAAATGGCCCATTTCAGACACGTAAAGAGTTGAAGAAAGTGCCGCGCCTGGGACCAAAAGCTTTTGAGCAATCGGCCGGTTTCCTTCGCATTCCTGAAGCTAAAAATCCACTGGATAACTCTGCAGTTCACCCTGAGAGCTACCCGATTGTTGAAAAAATGGCAAAGGACCTGAACTCTACCGTTAAGGAATTAATCAATAACAAACCTCTGATTGACAGCATTGAAATAAACAAATATAAAACAGACACTGTAGGTGAAGAAACATTAACTGACATTCTGCAGGAGCTTGAGAAGCCGGGAAGAGATCCGCGCTCTAAAGTTCAGGTACTTGAATTTGACCCAAATATCCGTACAATCAACGATCTTAAAGTGGGAATGATTTTGCCCGGTATCGTGACTAACATCACCAACTTCGGATGCTTTGTAGATGTTGGTATCAAAGAAAACGGTCTGGTTCATATTTCCGAAATGGCAAACCGTTTTATTTCAAACCCAAACGAGGTGGTATCTCTTCATCAACATGTAAACGTGAAAGTTTTATCAGTTGATCCTGAGCGGAAAAGAATACAGTTAAGTTTGAAAGAGTAAACGAAAATGCGCTAAAAATGTTATTACTTGGAAAAGTTACAGTAAAAATATTTAACGCATGGAGTTACAAGAGAAGGAAAAGACAGATTCACTATACTATAAGCGACTATTTGAAGGTATTAAAGAGTTTAAAGCAAACGAATTTATACCCCGTCAGCAGTTTTTTGAAAAACTGGGACAAAAGCAAAATCCGCATACACTTTTTATCGGCTGCTCCGATTCAAGGGTAGTTCCGAGTCTGATAACACAAACCTTTCCCGGAGAGCTGTTTGTTGTAAGAAATATAGCCAACCTGGTTCCTCATTATAAAAGACATTCCGACACATATCTGGCAACTACATCTGCAATTGAATTTGCCGTTAACCAAATGAATGTGAGCAACATTGTTATATGCGGACACTCCAATTGCGGTGGCTGTGCAGCACTATATCAGGATAAAGAGCTCAAGAACCTTCCTCACACCAGGAAATGGATGGAGCTGGCCCACCCTGTTAAAAAAATTGTGGAGGAGAAGATGGCAAAAAACAAGATCAGTATAGATGAACGCAGTCTTTTCACTGAACAGTTAAATGTAGTGGAACAGATGAATCACATTTTAAAGTACAGCTACATAAAGAATAGAGTAAAAGAGGGCAGACTGATTGTAATGGGTTGGTATTATCATATTGACAAGGGGGAAATATACAACTACGACCGTAATCTCAGAAGATTTATCAGGATTGAATAATCAGCGATCCTGATATTCAGTACTAATGGTTTTCGTAAAACAGAATATCAAAAATCGATTTCGAGTTGTCGCTCAAACAAATTAAAACTCTTGCGATGATGAACTGTGATTCCATTTTCCCGAATAGCTTTTTTATGTGCCGGAGTAGGATATCCCTTGTTGCAATCCCAGTTGTATTCAGGGAAACGGAGATGCAGATTCTTCATATATTCATCCCTGTAAGTTTTTGCAAGAATTGAAGCAGCCGCAACAGATTGATATTTGGCATCACCCTTTACAACGCAACTGTATGGTATTTCATTAAAAGACTTGAAACGGTTGCCGTCAACAATTATATGCTCAGGAGTAATTTCGAGTCCGCTTAGCGCTTTGTGCATCGCAGCCACCGACGCCCAGAGTATATTCTGCTGATCTATCTCTTCAGGCGAACAAGACGCAACAGAATAAGATAATGCATTTTCTTCGATTACCAGTCGCAGTTCTCTCCTCTTCTTTTCAGATAGTTGTTTTGAATCAATAAGCTCTATGCAATCAAAATCATCAGGAAGTATAACTGCGGCTGCAAAAACCGGTCCCGCTAAACAACCGCGACCCGCCTCATCACAACCCGCCTCAATACATCCTGATTTCATATGCAATTTTAGATGCTCAATATTGTTCTTCATTATATTAGTAGCACTTAATTATCAACTGGAGAGCTGAATTTTATAACAAGCTTATTATCAGCAGGAGGAAAATCAAGAGAATAATCTTCCTCTTTAAATTCATTATCTAAATATTTTGCAAAAGATTTAATCGTAGTCATCAGCTCCGGACTAAGCTCTTCATCTCCCTTAACATGCGCTATATTAAGTTTAACAATAAAATCAGCAAGAAATTCCTTCATATCATCCGATAAAGGCAAACCAAGATTTTTCAGTCTGCTGTCTGCAACTCTACGCGTGATTGTTTCAAGCTTATTTAGGTACTCCTCTTCTAAATCCGGATTGCCTGCAATTTCAGTTACAAACCTTGTGTCAACTGACAAATCATTGTCACTTAACTTCATAATTCTGTACGCAAAAGGATATTGAGCAAGACTTGCAGTCTCCACATCATAAATTGTTTTTCCCGAAGTTGTCGTATATGATGTTATATCATTGGAGTGAAAATGACCCGTAAAAACCACTTCAAGTCCCGCTTCTGCAAGCAGATCTGCATTTTCCTGCCAATCCTCTATAAGGTAATCAGGAAAAAATGTGCTCTGATACAACATATGTTCAAGCAAACCGTGGTGCATCATCCCTAATACTCGTACACCTTTACTATCAGCCTCTTTCAGAATATCCAGTATCCATACCATAGTCTGCTGTTTTATTCTCCCTCCTGACAGATAACCTTTGTCATACTCGTCATAGCGATTAGTATCGATTGCAAGAAGCCATGTATTCTCATTTAATTCAGCCAAATAGCTCAAAGAGACCTCATCTCTCTTGATGGCTCCGCTATATCCAAACGTTTTGTAAAGCTTCACAAAATCATCTTTTGAAACATTTTCAGTAGTAACTGCCCCAACACCGGTATAAGCCTTGGAATCTGGAATATTAATATCATGATTACCGGGAACAACAAAAACCCGGGTACCCGTTTCAGTAAGTGGCGATATCCTTTCAATAAATCCTTTGTGACTTAACTTCTCTCCATGATTTGTTATATCGCCGGCAACAAGCAGTATGTCAACACCTTCACAGATTATATCGTCAAGTACCTTATCAAATACCTCATGTAGATCTTTTATATTTCTGCCCGTCAGTTCTTCATAAGCATTCAGCGCATCACCTTCAACTGAAAGTTCAGGCGACAGGTAATGAAGGTCAGTTATCAATGCAATTCTAAGAGTATCCGCCTTAACGGATTCATAAAATGAAAAAAGGAGGATTGAGAATAACAAAAGTGTAAGATAAACTCTCCTCATCACTTTTCCCTGATTAAATACTGTTTAAGGCTTCCTACCCATCGTTGCTGATCAAGCCAGCGTTCGAAGGGGCTGCATTCAATAAGCATAAAACTGTCAATAAGCTTTTCTGATTCGAAAGCAACAGAACTATTCACACCCCAGACATGCTCCACAAGTTCAGGATAATCAATATATGGATTTCTGTTACCCTGTATTTTACCGACCTCTTCGTTTCGGCGTACCTCTTTCAGGCTCACAGGGTCTTCGCGGTGCCATTTAAGAAGAAGATCTAATGACCACTCACTGAAAGCGGGGTAACTGGTTTCGTCCAACTGTTCAGAACTCCATAGAGGTACAATATCTTCATAAGCTGTGACCATATAGAAGTAAGTACGGGCAATATCACCTTTATACTCATCTATAGGCTCAAAAACTGTTTTAGTATATTTACCGAATGTATTTTGCCCGACCTTAGAACCGTTGGTTGATTCCCAAATAGTAATACCAACCTCGCCAAAAGGAAGATTTCCTCGACGGTTATTCACATATCCGTCAGTAGGATATACGTGATACAGGTCTGACTCAAGCAGTCTGGACCCTTTAAACCAGCTTCTCGGCAGAATATGTTCCCTATTGTAGCAATCGCCCTCTTTTTTGTATGATCCGCATCGGCCTGTTGAGAAAGTATAGTAATAATCAGCAGTTCCGACAGAATTACCGGAATATATATCCCACACTATATTATTCTTACGGGAGTCAGTTACCTCAAATGCTTTCCATAATTCTGAATATGTAACAACTTCGGGGTTCCTTATAGTATTAAACAGTGCTGTTTTAAGTTCTGCCCCACTTTTACCTTCTGCTGATGAATAATATCCTTTAGGAACTTGTGCGTGTAGAGAAAAACTTATAAACAGCAAAATCAGAATTAAATTGCTGCTAAAAAAATACTTCATTTCTTATATGATATACTTGCGTCTGGCAAATATAGCTATTTACTTTACTTAGACAATAGAGAATCGGGAAAAATGTGATTGTTTTGGAAAACAGGTAAAGGTTCAGATCTGATTATGAATTAAGTAACCTCTCGATTTCTTCAATATCCGAACGGAAGCTTTTATCTATATCATAGTAGTTCTTCACTGTATTGCAAGCATGAAGCACAGTTGCGTGACTACGGTTTCCAACCTGCACACCTATTTGTGAAAGAGATAATTCGGTATGCTTTTTAATGAAAAACATTGTCACCTGGCGTGCCTGCACGATTTCACGTTTGCGGGATGCAGACTGAATAAGTTCTTTTTTTATGCTGTAATAATCAGATACTGTTTCCTGTATCTTCTGTACAGTAATACGTTTTTTCTCAAACTTAATGCTTTGCTCAACTACCCTGCGTGCAAGATTCATATCTATTTCACGACTGTTAATAATTGAGTGAGCCATAAGTGAAACAACAATACCTTCAAGGTCGCGAACATTCTCAGTTACATTTTCAGCAATGTAATCGATTACATCTTCAGGGATAGAAAGACCGTCAGACAAGACCTTATTTTGCAGAATTTTCTTGCGCAATTCTTTATCAGGACGCTCAAGCATTGCAGTTAAACCCCAGCGGAAACGAGTAAGCAATCGTTCCTCCACACCCTGCATATCCATAGGAGCGCAGTCTGAAGTCATAATCAGCTGCTTGTTGTTCTGATGAAGATGATTAAATATGTGGAAGAATGTATTCTGAGTTTTCTCCAATCCTGAAAGTTCCTGGATATCATCTATTATGAGTACATCTATACCCTGATAGAAATTAATAAAATCATTGATAGTATTAAATCTCCTTGCGTCAGTATACTGAACTTTAAACAGATGAGCTGATATATAAAGCACCTTCTTGTCAGGATATAGTTCAAGAATCTTTGATCCGATTGCGTGGCAAAGGTGAGTTTTACCAACACCTGAATGACCGTGCAGGAAGAAAGGATTGAAAGCTGTTTTGGCTGGATTCATAGCAACTGCATCAGCTGCCGTTCTTGCTAATTTGTTGCTGTTTCCTTCAAAGAAATTATTGAATGTATATTTTGAGTTTATCTGAGAATCAAACTCCGGTGTTTCCACTCTGTCGAAAGGACTTGGAACCTTTACACTTACTTTTTTATTAGGGTTGTTATCCATTGCGGCGAAATTCTTACTCTCTCCCCGCATTTCAACTGCAGTATTGCTTTCTGTTTCAACCAGAATCCTGTAATTAAGAATAGTGCCCTCACCAATTTCACGATAAAGAGTCTGCTGTATAAGATCAAGATACTTATCCTCCAGGTACTCGTAGAAGAACTGACTTGGAACCTGTATTGTAAGCACCTGACTCTCGTAATTCAGAGGAACAATTGGCGCAAACCATGTATTAAATGCAGGTTCGGGTATGTTATCCCGAATAACATTAAGACAACTGTTCCATAAATCAGTGCAATTACTATTCATTTAGTTCTATAAGTTCAAAAAATTGATTTTCTGCTTTGGCTATTGACTTACAAATTTTGGAAAAAAAAACGAGATAAAAAAATGAAACTTTTTATTGAAATTTAAATCAGGCAAAAACATGCTATTTATCAACCAAATACACCCAATATCCTCATATTATGCGCTTTACATGCTTTCGCAAAACTAAATAGGGCTGATTAACAAGCAGATATAAAAATATCCTTTGAGTATATAAAATTTACAAATATGTTACATATATGTTACTTAAACTCGGGGAAACAGGGAGTTCCAATCCATTTATCAAAAAACCCTTTATTTAGAATGATTCTATTTACGGAAAATTTAAAATAACTTCAATCTAATAGTCAAATATCGGTCAGGATTCTCTCTTATGTCTTCAAGAAGCTTTGTTGCATTGTCCAGTGTAACATTTAAACTATCATGCATCCGGGTATCATTCATCAAAAGTCCCAATGAATTATTGTTACTATTGAATTTATCAGTTAACATTTTTAAATTATTTATTGTCTCGTCTATTGTAACGTATGTATTTTTAATATCTAATTGAGAAAGCTCGTCGCTTACTGTTTTCAAGTCTCCTGAAACAGCAGCAAGGTTATTGCTAATCTCAGGAAGATCTTTTTCTAGTGAATTAACTATCCTGTTAAGACTTTTACTCGAATTATTCAGCTGATCAACAGTAGACCCGATCCCAACAATCGAACTTTCAACCACAGGGTGAGAAATCAGTCTGTTTAATGAATACACAATAGAATCAATTCTCATAAGTATAGAGTCAGCCCTCGGCATAACTCCTGCCACCCCGTCCATTAATCCCAGCTCCTTGTCACCCGAAAGAGTATCACCCTGCTGCAGGTATTGGTCGGAAGAGACTAAAACCAGGTTAACCGTGGACGCTCCAAACATATCTATTCCATATTCGAGGTAGCTGCCTTGTGGAATTCTAATATCTTCCTCCAGATTAATACCAACCAAAAACTGAATCGGATCTGAGTCGGTCATTCTAATATTATTGATTAGTCCCACCTGATAACCTTTAACATAAACAGGTGAAGATATCAGCAATTTTGAAACATCCCCGAAAATTGCATAATATTGATTCTGCTTCTTAAAGACATTTGCTCCTTTCAGGAAATTTATCCCGAAATATATCATAAACAAGCTGGCAATAAAGGCCAGTCCGATTAACGCATTCCTGCTCAGGTTACTTCTCATCCCTTAATAACTGTTTATTTAACACGTTTGCCATTTTCAAACTCAACTATAAACGCGTCCTTAAATTTTTTCTTTACTTCTCTGAGTTCACTTTTTAAATCACTCGCATTATCAGTCTTTCCGTACGTATATTTATATGAACCGCCGTCGGTATAAAAATCTACAGGACCAAGACCTTTAAATTCCGGAGCACCATTTTCCAGCTTGTGGGCAGATGCAAAAATCTGGATTCTGTACTCTTTCCCTCCAGATGACGGAGCTGTATCTGCAGACCTGATTACAGAAGACCCCGGACTCTTGTTAGAGAAAACAAAGCTCTTTTTGTCGTGTTCTCTCTTATACTCCCTGAATCCGTTATAAATAGAGTTGGCCAATGATGTTTGTCCGCTGCTGCTTTTTAAATAATTCTCTTCCTGTTTATTACTTATATACCCCAACTCAACCAAAATGCTGGGCATCGCAACTTCACGCAACACCAGGAACCCTGCCTGCCGGACATTCCTGTTCACCCTCTTGGAATTTGATACTAACTGGTTTTGCACCAACGAAGCAAGCTGAACACTTTGATCAAGAAATTCATTTGCCATGAATTCAAAAATTATATACGACTCCGGCTCATTAGGGTTAAACCCTTCGTATTTAACAGAGTAGTCATCCTCGTACATAATTACGGCGTTCTCTGCCTTTGCCACATCCAGGTTGTCGTTGCTCCTGTGTAAACCCAGAACAAACGTTTCCACACCCTGAGGTGAGGTTCGCCTGCGGTCCAGTGCATTACAGTGTATCGAAATAAAGAGATCTGCATGCGCCTTATTGGCAATTGAAGCTCTTTGATTAAGAGGGACAAAAACATCTTTATCACGGGTGTATAAAACAGTTACATCAGGGTGATTGTTTTTGATAAGCTTCCCTAATTTCAGCCCTACTGACAATACTATATCTTTCTCTTTGGATGTTGACCCTACTGCACCGGGATCTCTCCCCCCATGACCGGGGTCTATCACTACAGTAAAACTCCTGCTTTGCGCAGACAGTGACGTGGTGTAAAAAAAGGTCAGAAAGACACCCAAAAGCAAAATGAGGATTCTTTCAGATGGTTTCATATTTAATCACTTTTATACAAAAATAGGTATAAATTTTATATTGAAAACTATTTAATGCACTCATAGCGAGAATTTATTCAACTTTGGAGGATTTTAACATGCAATCAAATGGACATTGAATGTAAACGGGATATATCTACCTCGTGATTTTACGGTGTTGATATGAGGATGCTACGGTGTTGATACGATGTTGATACGGCCGATGTACCTTCAACGTATATACAATTCATGATTGATACAGGACATAAAAAAAGCGGATCATTAAGACCCGCTCTCTGTTTAAGTTTTATATGTTCAGTTAATATAACTGTCTCAAGGCATCAATTCAGCCAGCTTTGCATCAAGAGCATCTCCTCTGAGATCTTTTTCAATAATTACACCCTCTTTATCGAGAAGTATTGTATGAGGAATTCCGATGATAGCATAAAGATCGATAACCGGACTGTCCCAGTATTGCAGATCCGACATCTGAGGCCATGTCATATTCAGATCTTTAATTCCTTTTGTCCATGTTTCATAATCCTGATCAAAAGATACGCCGACTACTTCAAAGCCTTTGGATTTATATTTATCGTATGCAGCTACAACGTTTGGCATCTCCTGGCGACAAGGTCCGCACCATGCAGCCCAGAAATCTACAAGAACATACTTACCTTGTCCTGCATAATCTGACAAAGAAACATCATTTCCTTGGGGATCTTTTAAAGTGAAATCGGCAAACTTTTTACCAACAGCCACATTATCCAGACTTTCCAAACGTTCTGCAATTCGCTTCACGCTTTCCTGTGATTTAAATGTTTCATCGGCAAGATATAGAATCTCCTTTTGCTGTACAGGTTCAAACATCGACGAAGAGGTAATAAATACATACTGGCCCAGCTGATTACCAATATTGTTCTTCACAAAATTATAATTCAGATCTGTCAGCTGTTTACTGATATTGTCATATTCCTGATTAATTTCAGCCTCAAGTTCACTGGTCATTGTTCCTTCAGATCTGGCTGAATTGAATCGTTCAACCACTTTACGGATATTCCCCACCAGTACCTGTTGTTCAACTCTCATATCGTTGTATGCGTTATTAACCGGGGAGCCTTTAACTGTAATAACCGAATCAAAGACCAGTTCAATTTTTCCCGGTTCAACAAGAACAGGTACTCTGATCTCCTGCTCATAGTTTATGTTTTCTTCAAGAGTAACAAATCGAAGATAGGTAGTATCAGCTACTCCGGAGAACGTGAACCCGCCATTTTCAACTTTTGCAGTGTCAGTGACAACCATGGCATCGTCTGTCATTTGCTGCATGTAGACATTAGTACCTTCGTATGCAGCATCAGCTACAGTACCTTTGATAGTGTAATTTTTATTCTGACATGACATGAGCAAAATGCCTGCCGTCATTAATAGATAAATCAGTTTCTTCATTTCTAATCCTTTTTTTAAATTAATTTTCCGTTGCAAAGATATGTAAATTACTCACATAAGGAATAATTTGCATGTTTTATTTAACTCATTACAATATTGAATAACATGATACGTTTTGATTAAACAAACAGAAGCGCAATGAGTTTACTAATTCCAGATATTCCTGATGACAAAAACGGTTATATAGCCGGTAAACCCGGGCCGACAAAACTCACATCGGTCATTATCAGACAATTTGCGGCAAGTGTTTATATAGAAAACAAGCTCCTTTTCCCGGAAAGACTGCTATGCTTAAACTGAAAGATCAATCTGTTTAAGCTGTTGGATTAAAGCAGACCGGTCAACTCTCCCTTAGATTTACAATGATGCCTTTAAAAGCAGTTGGATTTTTAATATTTTTCGACTACTTTTGAATAAATAAATTTGTTAATTATGAGCACAATTGTTGCCCCGTCACTTTTGGCGGCTGATTTTCTGAATATCGAAAGGGACATTGAAATGCTTAACCGCAGCGAAGCAGACTGGATACACCTTGATATAATGGATGGAGTGTTTGTGCCCAATATCTCTTTTGGGTTTGCAGTCACCAACCTTCTGAAAAAAGTGTCAAATAAGCCCCTTGACACACACCTGATGATTGTACAGCCTGAAAAGTTCGTTAAAGAGGTTGCAGCCACCGGCGCCACATACATGAATGTTCATTTTGAAGCCTGCACCCATCTGCACAGGGTTGTGCAGCAAATAAGGGACAACGGGATGAAGCCTGCAGTTACACTCAACCCGCATACACCTGTTTCTTTACTCGAAGATATCATTAAAGATCTCGACATGGTTCTCCTCATGTCAGTTAACCCCGGTTTCGGAGGTCAGAAATTTATTGAAAACTCACTTAAAAAAGTCTCACAGCTTAAAGAAATGATTCTCAGACAAAACGCCACTGCACTTATTGAAGTAGACGGCGGAGTCAACCTTGAGACAGGCCGGAGACTTGTAGATGCGGGTGCAGATGCACTTGTAGCAGGCAGTTTCGTGTTCTCGTCTGAAAACCCTGAGGAGACTATCCGTCAACTAAAAGCACTTTAGAATCTGTATTATTTAGTTTAAGGAGTTATCTGTTTTAAGAACAGAGCTCCCTTTCATTAACCTTTAATCAGATGTCTACAGAAATAGGGAAAACACCTTTTTTGCGATTATTACTTCCGGTGATAACAGGTATTATTATCTGCTCATGTTTTCCCGAATTCTCTTATATCAGTAAACAAATCGCAGGGATTTCCGGACTCCTCCTCATCTTAATATCACTTTTCCTTCGTAATGAGCAATCATTCCGCTTAAGATGGATGTTTGGTGCCGGTGCCTTTTTATTTATACTCTCACTTACGCAATTGCAGTTTCATAAACAGGAACAAGACGCCCTCTTCAATTTTTCTGAAAGTACACATTATTATATAGGTACTATTACAGATATTCCAAAAGTTAAACCAAAAACAATTGCATGTAACGTGAAAATCAATGACTTGGAGGAGAAGAATGTAATTTTATATATACAGCAATCCGATAAAGCATTGCATCTTGAGCCCGGTGACGAGATAGTATTTATGGCAAGAATGCAACCATTTAAAAACTTTGACAACCCTGATAATTTTGATTATCCGCGCTATATGAAAATAAAAGGATACTCAGGATCGGCATATGTACCCTCTGAGGCATGGGAAAAGACCGGCAGACAATCATCATCAATAATAGCGGCATCACAAAGATTCAGGATTAAAGCACTTAATTATTATAAGAAGTTTGAACTCAATGATGAAGCGTACGCTTTCATTTCAGCATTAACACTCGGATATAAAGAAGATCTCACTGAAAGTCTGCAGGAAGCCTTTCGTGTGTCAGGCACAGCTCATGTACTTGCTGTCAGCGGATTACATGTCGGCATAATATATATTGTCATAAATCTGCTTTTCTATTTCCCGGGCAAACAAGGGATATCTAATATTTTCAGACAGCTGCTGATCATCCTAGCACTTTGGGCATATGTATTTGTTGCAGGCATGTCGGCATCAGTTGTACGAGCCGCCATAATGCTCTCTATAAACTGTCTAGCTAATATGTTTTACCGAAGAGGATTTACCCTCAACACTCTGTCAGCTGCTGCATTTTTTATACTTATTTATCGACCTTTCTATCTATTCGATGTTAGTTTCCAGATGAGTTTCGGAGCCGTGTTTGCAATTCTGTTTTTCATGCCAAAATTCAAAGCTTTATACAATCCTGCAAATAAGTTTGCCCGATACATTTATAATTTGTCCGCCATCTCTTTATCAGCCCAACTGGGAGTTTTCGCGCTTGTACTTTTCTATTTCGGCACATTCCCCACCTATTTTTTTATTACTAACCTGATGGTTGTACCGCTTGCCGTACTGATCATCTATTCAGTTGTCCCGTTAATTATACTTAGTGCTCTCTCCCCTTTAAAGTTGTGGATTATTGATTTCCTAAACACCATTTTCCAGTGGATCGTTAAAACAGTTATAGAAATAACATTTCGTATAGTTCACATAGCTGAAACACTGCCTTTTGCACAATTCTCAAATATAAACATCACATTCTTTCAGCTTATTCTGCTTATAATCATCACCTTCAGTTCAGGCTATTGGCTCTTTAACCATAAGTCTAAACCTTTAATAGTGGCTCTTTCAACTGTTTTAGTGCTTCTACTGACAACCACATACACCCTTATTACAAAATAGCAGTATACACAACAAATGCATCAATTCAGGCGTTAAGTTTCACGATGTAAGCAACAATGGCTCATTTTCACTGAAATTTTTGTACTTTTGTTGATTAAAATCAAAGATTTAAAACAATAAAATGTATAATTTACCCGAAATAAGCGAAGTAATTGAACCACAAATAGTGGAACAAATAATCGACCAGATAGACAACTCCGGAAAGATAGTGATTACCACACACATATCTCCCGACGGTGATGCTATAGGGTCATCACTCGCAATGTACCATTTCATTAAAAACAGAGGCAAAAATGTGATGATTATTGTTCCCAATTCATTTCCTTATTTTCTCAAATGGATGGCCGGGGCAAATGACATCGAAATATTTGAGTACAATCCCTCAGCAGGTCACCAGATCCTTATGAATGCTGATTTAATATTCTCTCTCGACTACAATATTCTGAAAAGAGCAGGAAGCATGTGCACTTCAATTGAAGAATCAAAAGCTACAAAAATAATGATTGATCATCACCCGTCACCCGGTGAAGACTTTGATATTATTGTATCTAAACCTCAGATATCATCAACAAGTGAACTTATTTTCAGGTTCTTTTATCAGGCAGGAAGATATAATGAAATAACAAAGGCAGAAGCCGAATCGATCTACTGTGGTATGATGACCGACACGGGAGGTTTCACATATAATTCAGCGGATCCTGAGATTTATGAAATTATAAGCCTGCTGATACGCAAAGATATTGACAAAGATGCAATTTATTCAAATGTGTTTAACAACTACTCAGAAGAGAGATTCAGGCTGTTAGGCTTCACCCTTTCACAAAGAATGGAGGTTTATCATGACAAACATTCCGCGCTGCTGTATCTGTCAAATGAAGATCAGTCACAATTCCGTTTCAGTAAAGGTGACACAGAAGGGTTTGTAAATCATCCTCTCAGCATAAAAGGAATAATATTCTCAACATTTATAAGAGAAGAAGAGGGAATGGTCAAGCTGTCATTCCGATCACAGAAATCGTTTCGCTGCAATGAGTTTGCCTCAGAGTTCTTTAATGGAGGCGGTCACGTAAACGCTTCGGGAGGAGAGTTTCAGGGTAGCCTGGAAGAGGCGCTGAAAATTTACTCCAAAGGGTTGGAGAAATATAAAGAAAGATTAATAGCAGCAGTTAAAGAGGATTAACCCATTTTAAATAATAGATATTGTTAAGTTTATGTATTTTTGCAGACACAATTATTTATACAAAAAATAAACATGAAAAGATTTCAGACCATTTTTATACTATTATCCACACTGCTGTTAATTACTTCATCCTGTAAGGATCGGAAGACCTATGCAGACTATCTTAAAGATGAATCTAAAGCAATAGATCTTTTTCTTAAGAAGAATGATTTATCGATACTTGAAAGCTTTCCTAAAAACGGCATTTTCAATCAAAATGATTTTTACGAAGACCCCGAAACAGGTGTCTATTATAATATTGTTGACTATGGAGACACTACAAAAAATCTTCAGATAGCAGAAAAAGTTTACGCACGTTTCAGCGGAGTATATTTCATGGTTGATGATTCCGTTAAATTCTCTAATTTAACCAGTACTATGCCTTTTGAGATGGAATTTTACGGTCCTGTCAATACCACCACAAAAAACTACTACACTATTCCAGGGCTGGCTGTACCGCTAACCAGAGTTGGCCATAACGGCGTAGTAAAATTAATAGTTCCATTTAACATGGGTTCTGCAAATGACAGACAACAATATCAACCCACATATTACGATTATGTAACGTATAGATTCGAAAATCATATAAGGTAGAATAAATAAATAACCCCCTATGACATTAATAAAATCGATATCCGGCATCAGAGGTACAATTGGAGGATATCCGGGAGACAATATGACACCTCTTGACATTGTGAAGTTCACTGCCGCCTATGCTTCATTTATTAAGGAATCCACCCAAGCCGATAAGCCGGTAATAGTTGTTGGCCGTGACGCCCGTATCTCCGGAGAAATGGTGCACCGGGTGATAACAGGAACATTAATCGCCATGGGTTGCGATGTAACCGATATCGGGATGGCTACAACTCCCACTACCGAGATTGCCGTAATCAAAGAAAAGGCATCCGGTGGCATAATAATAACTGCCAGCCACAACCCTAAACAATGGAACGCTTTAAAACTGTTGAATAGTTCAGGTGAATTCCTTAGTGCTGAAGATGGAGAGAAAATACTGACATATGCCGACAAAGGAGACTTCTCTTTTGCAGGTGTAGATAATCTGGGTAAAATATCTCAAAAACAATACCTTCACGAGCATATACAAAGTATATTATCACTCGAACTTGTAGATACCAAAGCAATAAAAAATGCAAATTTTCGAGTCGCACTTGACAGCGTAAACTCAGTAGGCGGAGTTGCAATTCCTGAACTACTATACGCTCTTGGCGTAAAAGAGATCTTTAAACTGCACTGTGCACCACACGGCAATTTCTCTCATAATCCTGAGCCGCTTCCTGAGAATCTGACAGAACTGGCCTCACTTACACGCACCTCTAAAGCTGACGTAGGTTTTGCTGTTGATCCCGATGTGGACAGATTAGCTATATTTTGCGAAAATGGAGAACCTTTCGGAGAAGAATACACTTTGGTTGCTGTTTCCGATTATGTTTTACAGAATACTCCCGGCAATGCTGTTTCAAACCTAAGCTCATCACGGGCACTCAGAGATGTGTCAGTTGAAAGAGGAGGAAAATACTACGCTGCAGCTGTAGGAGAGGTGAATGTAGTGGCGAAAATGAAGGAGGTAGATGCTGTAATCGGCGGTGAAGGAAACGGCGGTATAATTTATCCTGCTTCTCACTACGGTCGCGACGCCCTGGTTGGCATAGCCCTGTTTCTGACACAACTTGCAAAGTCAGGACTGAAACCATCCGAGTTGAGAAAAAAATACCCCTCTTACTTTATGTCAAAGCAGAAAGTAGAGCTAACAAAAGAGATAAATGTTGATAATATTCTGGAAAAAGTAAAAGAGAAGTTTATTAATGAAAAAGTGACCGACATCGATGGCGTGAAAATTGATTTCCCTGATAAATGGGTGCATCTGAGAAAATCTAACACAGAACCGATTATACGAATTTATTCAGAAGCCGGCTCTGAGGAAGAGGCGAAAAATATTGGAGAACAGATTATCAGCCTGATAAGGGAACTTTCTTGAATTAAACTGATTTAACAGGCTAATGAAAGACGCATTAATCAGCAGAGAAGATATTCGAGGTTTACATCCCGTATTCAGAGGAAAATATGGTGACAGCCTCATTGATTTTGGTATAAAGATTTCTGCATTGCATGTTCCTAACGAAATTTACAACAGATCCAAGCATCTGAACGGACATGAATTCTGTAAAGATGTTTTGGATAAGCTGGGAATAAATCGTATATTACGTAATATCGAAGTTCTGGATAACTTTAAGGATAAACCTTTTATCACGGTGTCAAATCATCCTTACGGTCACATCGACGGTATAGCAGTGATTGAGACTTTTGCAAGCCGGGTAGATAATTACAGGTTGATGGTTAATCATATACTTGGACTTATCGATACAATGTCAGAGAATTTTATTACCGTAAATCCTCTAAAAAATGAGGAGAAGAACAAAGTGACTTTTGCCGGAATCAGAGAGAGTATTGCTCAGATTCAGAATAACTATCCCATGGGATTTTTTCCTTCAGGAGCAGTTTCAAACCTTTACTTTAAGAAAGGGAGATTTGTAATAGAAGATCGTGACTGGCAACCGGCCGTACTCAAGATCATCCATAAATCAGAAGTGCCGGTAATCCCGGTTCACATCTCCGGTCGGAACAGTATGTCATTTTACCTATCAAGAATGTTTGGCTGGAAATTCCGTAATCTGAGGCTTTGCCACGAACTGTATAATAAAAAAGGCAAAGAGATTGTAATTACTTTAGGTGATCCTATCATGCCGGATGCGATAAAACAGCTTAATGATGATACAGTTGAACTTGGTAAATTTCTTAAAGAAAAGACCTATTCGTTAGGAAAAAAATAAAAATATTCACGCACTTATGGCGAAACAATCAATACAGCAGATCAAGCAACGATTCGAGATTATTGGTACGTCCCCTGAACTGGACCGTGCAATTGATATAGCATTACAGGTGGCACCCACCGACCTCTCTGTGCTTATCACAGGTGAGAGCGGAGTCGGCAAAGAGAACTTCCCGCAGATTGTTCACCAGTTCAGCAAACGTAAACATGGCCCTTATTTCGCCATTAACTGCGGTTCCATACCTGAAGGTACAATTGACTCTGAACTGTTTGGCCATGAGAAGGGCTCTTTTACAGGTGCGACAGGTACACGTAAGGGCTATTTTGAAGTAGCTGACGGCGGCACCCTTTTTCTGGATGAGGTTGGCGAATTGCCCATGTCAACACAGGCACGCCTGCTTAGGGTTCTAGAAAGCGGTGAATTTATAAAAGTAGGATCTTCGAAAGTAGAAAAAAGTGATGTTCGTGTAGTTGCAGCAACCAATCTTAATCTTGTTAATGCTGTTGAAAAGGGCAAGTTTCGTGAAGATCTTTATTTCAGACTTAACACTGTCCCGATACGAATACCGCCGCTTCGTGACCGTAAAGACGACATACCGCTATTATTCAGAAAGTTTGCAGGAGATTGCGCTGAAAAATATATGATGCCCCCTATAAATTTGACAGAAGATGCTACAGAAAAGCTTAAGAACTACAGGTGGCCGGGTAATGTGCGTCAATTAAAAAATATCACGGAGCAGATCTCTATAATCGAGAAGGAACGTGTTATTACTGCTGATTTACTTCAAAAATATCTGCCTTATAACGAGGTGGGAATGCTTCCCGTATCTCTGTCAAAGATTCAGGAAAATGAGCACAAATCATTTGCCAACGAGCGTGAGATACTTTATCAGGTACTGTTTGACATGAAGAAAGACATATCAGATCTCAAGCAGGTTGTAAACAGTATTGTAGAAGAGACAGGACAACACAGCTCTGCAATTATCCCAAGTGACAGGACAAGAGTGCCTGTGCCTGTCAAATTTGAGCCTTACACAGAAAACATTTCTATCAGCGAAACAGACAGAAATGAAATACAGGAGGCTACTGAGTACGAAGAGAGCACTCTCTCGATAAGTGAAGTGGAAAAAGATATGATTGCTGAAGCTCTGGAACGTCACAACGGGAAAAGAAAACTTGCAGCCAAGGACCTGGGTATTTCTGAACGTACTCTTTACAGAAAGATTAAAGAATACGATTTATAATAAAATCACTACTGATGAAAGGTATAAAATATATTTCCCTGATATTGCTAATTTGTATTGTAAGCTCCTGCCGTATATCATACTCTTTCAGAACGGCTTCAATTGATTATGATCTTACTAAAACACTGGCCATCGGACATTTTGTAAATCAGGCACCGCTTGTGTATCCTCCGCTTGAGCAAAGATTCAACGAATCAATGGCAGATATGTTTACACGCAATACACGGCTGCAGCTGGTTGACCAGAACGGCGATATGGAAATTGAAGGTGAAATTGTAGGATATCAGCTTACCCCTCTGGCAGTTCAGGAGGATGCATTTGCTTCTGAAACAAGATTAACGATGACTGTCAGAATGCGTTTCAGAAATAATAAAACCAATGATCCTCCTATAGAGGAGACAATATCTGCAAACCGTACATTCTCGAGCAACACAGTCTTCGATACTGTTCAGGATCAACTGATTAATGAACTGATTGATGAAATTGTGGATCAGATATTCAATGCTACCATGGCAAACTGGTAAATTATATGGAAAAAGAAAATCTGTACCGGCTGATAGGGGGCGAATCCATCGAAAACATCTCAATTGATCAATTGAAGAGTGTTGTGGATGAATATCCATACTTTCAGTCTGCAAGACTACTTTACACAAAAAAACTGCACCTAACCGACAAAGAACAATACGGAGAAGAATTGTCCAAAACAGCTATTTTGTGTGCCGACAGAAGAAAGCTGTTTTATATGATCTACCCCGATGATTATGAAAAGCTGCTCAATACTCCGGATAGAAAACTGCCGGAAAATATGGACAGAACAGAAGCTTTACTGGATTCATACTTCAACTCGTTCGGAAAGGAAGATGTTGACGAATCTCCCGTTGATACCTCAGATTTGAATTATGCAACAACAGATTACTTCGGCTATCTTGAATCATTAGGAGAAGAGTCCGACACAGAATCAGCTCATGAACCTTTTCAACATCAGGACATTATTGATGCCTTCATCAATAAAAATGAGTCGAATACAATACAAATGCGTCCTTTTGATGAAAACAGCAGCAATAAAAAGAAAAAAGTTACTGATGCAAGTGAAAATATTGATGAAGGTAACGAATTTCTTACTGAAACACTAGCCAAGATTTATATCAAGCAAAAGAAATATGAACAGGCACTTACAATTATTAAGCGATTAAGTTTGACTTTTCCGAAAAAAAGTAGTTACTTTGCGGACCAAATTCGTTTCCTGGAGTATTTAATTATAAACGAAAAAACAAATAAATAGTTATTATGTATATTTTTATCACCATTCTGATATTGCTAGCTTCGATACTGATGATTTTTGCCGTATTAGTTCAAAAATCAAAGGGTGGTGGTTTAGCAAGCGGCTTTTCCTCATCCAACCAGATTATGGGAGTAAGGAAGACAACAGATTTTTTAGAGAAATTCACATGGACTTTAGCCGCTGTTATGATTTTGCTGAGTATCCTGACAGCTAAATACACAGCTTCAAGCTCTACTCTGCCTCAGTCACAGGTAGAAGTTCAGCAGCCTGCACCGCTTAGTCCTTCAACTGCTCCGGATGTTACACCTGTAACACCTTTTCCTTCGCAGCAAGCTCCTGCAGAAACTCCACCTACAGAGTAATTACTGAAACAAGATAACTGATTACAGGATATTCTTTGTTTTAATTAATTCCCTGTGAACCAAAATATGATAAAATGAAAAAGTGGTTCCTATATCTGCTTTTACTTACACCGGTTTTTGCATATGCACAGGGATTTAGTTATGACACAATCAAGGTTAGTGCTGACGACTCACGTAATGTACATCCACTACGTGAAAAAACAATTATAACAAACAAGCACAAGGATTCTCAGCCGGTATTTGACAGAAGCAAACTACGATTTGGCGCAAACCTGGGACTTTCATTGAGCCGCAACTACACGCACCTTGGACTGGGTCCGCAAATAGGCTATCAGTTTAATAAGTATTTTATGGCAGGCACAGGCATAAAATATTATTACTCAAGGGCAGAACTCTCAAGTTATGAAAGCAAAGACAACCTGCTTGGCGTAAACCTTTTTGGTTATACATATCCCGTACGTTTTATTACAATATTTGCTCAGCCGGAATTAAACTACATCTGGTCGAAATTAACCTATAAATCTACAGGAGAAATAATTACATCAAATGGATTTGTACCCTCACTTATTGTAGGCGCAGGTTTGCGGCTCGGGTACACACACATAACCCTTAATTACGATCTTGCTCAGCGACACAACTCACCCCACCCTGACGGATTTTTTGTTGGCATATCTGCATTCTTCTAACGCAGCACAATATCCTTTACCACGGGTGCTTCAGCATATTCATTTATTTTCTTAATCAGTCCATCTTTATTCATAAGTAGTTCAGCACGTAAAACTGATGACGACAGCTGCACATACAAAATATTCCTTTTGAAATAAACATTCCTGGTATATTTCGAGACACCCTCTCCAAGAACCTCATGCCATCCATTTACGGCACGATACTCTGCCAGCTTCATCTTCAGTCCCCTGTTTACATCAAAGAAGTCAGACAAAGCCTTGGAAAAAGGCTGACTATTTTTTTTCTCCATAAAAACTAATATTCAATTCTTCTGATAATTAAATCAGATTTATCTCACCATCAATAACTGAATAGAGGTGCGAGTCATTATTAAGTCTTTCAAGAATACGGTCAAGCGACTCCCTGTTAGTATCCGATAAAAAGATCTGCCCAAACTCAGGCTCAGAAACAAGTTTCACAATCTCCTCCACCCTGTTTGAATCCAGTCTGTCGAAAATATCATCAAGCACAAGTATGGGGGTAGTATCACCTGTATCAAGAAGATATTTAAACTGCGCCAGTTTAAGCGACACAAAAAATGTTTTATTCTGTCCCTGGGACCCTACTTTCTTGATCGGGAATCCGTCAAGTAACATCTCTAGTTCATCGCGGTGAATTCCTGTTGTTGTGTGGCCAACTGCAATATCACGCTGACGGTTTCCCCTTATTTTACTCCTGAAGTCACCCTCATTTAACTGAGAGATATAATCAAATGATACTGTTTCAGCGGATCGGCTAATTCGTGTATAAAAATAATTGAAAATAGGAGTAAGCTTCTGAATAAACTCGGCTCGCCTCTTATGTATAAATATCCCGTTTTCAGTCATCTGCTCCTCCCAAAGCTCAAGCAGGGTATTGTCAATCAGCTCCTCATCAAACTTAAGAAGAGCATTTCTTTGCTGCAAAGCCTTGTTATAAGTAACTAATGCACGCAAGTACTCCTTATCAAACTGCGATATTGCAATATCCATAAACCTCCTCCGCCCTTCGCTTACACCTGTTATAAGCTCACTGTCGGCAGGAGATATCATAACCAGGGGAATCAGTCCGATATGATCCGACAAACGCTCATACTCCTTCTTATTCCTTTTAAACTGCTTCTTCTGACGTCTGCGGATACCACTGTAAATTTCCTCACTCGAAGAATCCTCGAAAACATATTTCCCCTGCAGCATGCAAAAGTCAGCATCATGTTTTATTATCTGAGAATCAACAGGGTTAGTATAACTTTTGCAAAATGACAAATAATAAACGGCATCAAGCAGGTTTGTTTTTCCCATCCCGTTGTTACCTATAAAACAGTTTATTTTTGGAGAAAGGCTAAGCTCAGCCTGAGTAATATTTTTGTAATTAATTATAGACAGTTCAGTTAAAATCATCTGGTTATCTTTAGTCCTCAGCAATTAAAAGTCGCTGTAAATCTTCAGGTGATATATTCAGTTTTAGGCGCCCCTGAGAAGCAAACGATATTCTGCCCCTCTCTTCAGATACTATTATCACCTTGGCATCCGTTTCCTGTGAAATTCCTAATCCGGCCCTGTGCCTTAGTCCCAGGTGATTAGGAATATTAGGGTTCTGAGATATAGGCAAAATACAGCCTGCAGCCTTAATTTTCTTTCCCACGATAATCATGGCACCATCGTGAAGAGGGCTGTTCTTAAAGAATATATTCTCAATCAGTCTCGAAGATATATCAGCATTCACAATCTCACCGGTCTGTTCATACAACCCCATATGAATGTCACCCTGCACCGCAATAAGTGCCCCCGTATTTGTTTTGGACATATTCATACAAGCAAGCACCAAGGCAGTTAAATGCGACTGATCCTTTTTCTCTCTGTCACTTGGGAAAATAAGTTTGGTGATATAATTCCATCTTTTCTTTGAACCGAGCGACATTAAGAACCGCCTGATTTCATCCTGAAAAAGAATTACCAGCAGGAATAAACCGACACTCACAAACTGGTCAAGAATTGAACCAAGTAGCACCATATTAAACACGCGGGATACCAGAATCCAGATTACCATGAAAACCAGTATTCCTATAAACAGCGGTCTGAGTCCTGAAATCTTTACCAATCTGAAAAGATAAAACAGCAGTAAAGCTACAAGAACAACATCAATAAAATCCTTTATTCCAAAATGAGCAAACATATTTTTTATTTATCGAACTCAGTCACCTTACCTATTATCTTAACACACTCCACAGCTTCTTTAACATCGTGAACACGAAGTATATCAGCTCCCGATAGCAATGCAACGCTATTCAGCACAGTTGTGCCGTTCAGGCTATTTTCAGGTGTTGATCCCAGCAGCTTATAAATCATCGATTTGCGGGATATACCTACCAGAATCGGCTCCTCAAAGATATGAAAATATTTGAGATATGCCATTAGTTCATAGTTTTGAGAGAGAGTCTTACTAAATCCGAATCCCGGATCAATAATCACATCATTCACGCCTAAAAGATTAAGCTTCGATTTCCTCTCAGAGAAATAATACAAAATATCCTGAATAAAATCATCATAATCAGTCATACTCTGCATAGTTTGAGGAACACCCCTCATATGCATCAAGATATACGGGACATTTAACTCCGCCATAACAGGAAACATCCGGTCATCAATCTGACCACCCGACACATCGTTAATAATATTGGCACCAAACTCCTCCACTGCCTGCTTCGCAACATCAGCATAGAAAGTATCGACTGAAATTATTACATCCGGAAATTCACTCCTGATAAGTTTAAGTGCAGGCATCAATCTCTCAGCCTCTTCGGCAGCCGTAAGAAACTCAGATGACGGCGTAGTTGACTGAGCACCCACGTCAATTATTGATCCGCCCTCATCAATAATCTGTCTGCACCTATCTGCTATATCACTCTCCGACTGTTTCCTGCTGCCCTGAAAAAAAGAGTCAGGTGTTACATTCAGGATCCCCATCACAAGAGGAGTTGAAAGATCAATTAAGGTTCCGTTTATATTAATTGATTTCATACGATTAAAATCATTTATTTTCAAAAGTATCGGTATGGAACTAATGCCCGTTTCACAAAACCGAGTTTGGATCACGATCAGGATAGTCCACGGTAAAATGCAGCCCCCTGCTCTCTTTACGGGCCATTGCATGCTTTATAACAAGGTAACCTACCTTTATTATATTCCTCAGTTCACATATATCGCGTGATACAACAGACCTTTGAAACAGGTCCTCAGTTTCGCGGAAAAGAATATTAAGTCTGTCCATTGCACGATGAAGTCTGAGATCAGAACGTACAATACCCACGTAAGACGACATTATCTGTCCTACCTCTTTGTAACTCTGAGTAATCAGCACCATCTCTTCGGGAGAAGTGGTACCCTCAGCGTTCCAGGGCGGAATTTCCTCCTGAAATGAGTAATCCTTTATCATCGGGATAGAATGTTTAGCAGCAGCATCAGCATAAACCACTGCCTCGATGAGAGAATTTGAAGCCAGACGGTTTGCCCCGTGCAGTCCCGTACAGGCACATTCACCGTTAGCATACAAACGATCGATACTTGTTTCACCGTCAAGATTAACGCTTATGCCGCCACAAAGATAATGAGCAGTGGGAGCAACAGGTATCATATCTTTTGTAATATCTATGCCAAAAGAGAGACACTTCTCATAAATAGTAGGAAAATGTTTTTTTGTCTCCTCCGGATCTTTAAACGTCACATCCAGAAACACATGATCATATCCACGCTCCTTCATTTCTGTATCAATAGCACGTGCAACAATATCACGCGGAGCAAGCGAGCCCCTTTCGTCATACTTGTGCATAAATTCCTTCCCACTGAGAGTTTTGAGAACACCCCCGTAACCACGCATAGCTTCAGTAATAAGAAACGAAGGACGTGCTCCGGGATGATAAAGAGCAGTAGGGTGAAACTGCACAAACTCCATCCCTTTCACTTCACCCTTTGCACGGGCAACCATAGCAATACCGTCGCCCGTAGCCACATCGGGATTAGTAGTAGTCTGATATACGGAACCTATACCCCCGGTTGCCATCATTGTAACCTTCGACAAAAAAGTATCAATCTCGTTAGTTTCCTGATTAAGTATATATGCACCATAACACTCAATACCCGGAGTATGACGGGTAACAATCTGTCCCAGATGATGCTGAGTGAGAACTTCTATGGCAAAATGACTGTCAAACACATCAATATTCGGATGCTTGCGGATTGTATCAATCAGGCTGACCTGAATCTCGGCACCCGTATTATCCTTATGATGAAGAATTCTAAACTCAGAATGCCCGCCTTCACGGTGGAGATCGAAGTTTCCTTTATCATCCTTATCAAACTTCACACCCCAGTTAATCAGCTCCTTAATCTGTGCAGGAGCTTCCTTTACAACTTTTTCCACAACCAGCGGATCACAAAGACCGCCACCTGCATCCAAAGTATCTGCAATATGCTTCTCAAAATTATCCCAGGGATTTGTAACCGATGCAATACCTCCCTGAGCATAATATGTATTTGCATCCTCAAGCTGATTTTTTGCAATAATTGCAACCTTACCATGTTTAGCCACCTTCAGAGCATAGCTCATGCCCGCAATGCCTGAGCCAATCACCAGAAAATCGTATCTGTATACCATTGTCAATTTCAGATTTAATCGCACAAATTTAATCAATTATCGGTGTTACCGCAATAATATATTACTCACAGTTAATTATCTCATATAAATTTGTATATTTGCAACAATTACTTTACTTTGTTTATTGAATGTAAATTAGTTACACTACAAAGCCATAGTTCTTTTTAATATAAATCACATTTATAAAAAGAGACAAATCAAAATGAAAAACTTAATCACTTATTTTCTGATCCTTAGCCTGTTCCCCTTTACCGGTCTCTATTCGGGAAATACCGAGCTACAGCAAAATCAAACCTATTTACTGAGAGGAAGAGTTTTAGGAGGTGACACCAATCAGCCGTTAGTTAATGCAAGTGTTTCTGTGCAAAGTGTGAATGTATCCACTGTAACCAACCAAGATGGTTATTTCTCAATCAGAGTACCGGCAGCCTCCCGTAACTCTCAGCTGATAATTCGTCATCTGGGATACTCAAACAGGGAGATACCAGTTGTAACGCTGATAGACAGCCCCAACAACCACATAACATTAATCCCCTCACCCATTCAGCTAGGCGAACTTCAGGTAATTTCAGGTGATGGCACCCATTTGGTACAGGATGCTTTACGCAAAATCCCTGAAAACTATTCCTCTGACCCCAATATGATGGTTGCATTCTACCGCGAATCAGTAAAAAAAGGCTCCAGATACATCTCACTTGTCGAAGCTGTGCTTGATGTTTACAAAGCCTCCTACAGGTCGTACAGCAACGACCAGGCCCGAATATATATCGGGCGCAAGGCAACTGATATTTCTCCCCGTGATACTGTTCTCATGAAATTTCAGGGTGGTATAAGTGACGCACTTTTACTTGATATAGCAAAAAACCCTGAGATTGTATTTGGAACAGACGGTTCTGATTATGCATTCCACATTGAGGGACTAATCAATATCAACAATAAGCCACACTACAAAATAACCTTCCAGCCTCTAAACAACATTGAAGAAATCCTGTTCAGAGGAACAATATTTCTGGATTATGAATCACTTGCATTTGCACGCATGGATTTTAATATGAATGTGGAAGACCGTAAGGATGCCTCAAACATATTTATCAGACGAAAACCATCAAAGATGCGTGTTGAGGTAGAGAAAGCACACTACACAGTTGATTATATCGAAGATAACGGTAAATGGTATTTCAATTACAGCAGCACCGAGGTAGAATTCAGAGTAAGGTGGACCAACCGTTTCTTTGGCCTGTTTGCCACCAACTACACCATCGGCTCAGAGATTGCCGTAACCGACAGATACAGTGACAACGTTATTAAATTTCCGCGTAACGAACGAATACGCTCAACAGACGTAATTGCCGAAAGAGTTGAATACTTCCTCGATCCCGGCTTCTGGGGCGAATATAATGTCATTGAACCTGATCAGGAGATAAACGATGCGATTGAAAGACTGAGTGATAAATTACGCCGCCGTAATTGAAAAAAGGAGTAAACTGTTTGTAAATAAAAAAATTAGAGGTATCTTTGCAACCCTAAGTTTTTATAACGTTTTATTACAAACAAACATGTATTTAGATTCTACTAAAAAGCAGGAAATCTTTGCAAAGCACGGGAAGTCTAACACTGATACTGGCTCACCAGAAGCGCAGATAGCATTGTTTTCATACCGTATTTCGCATTTGACTCAACATCTTAAGTCAAACAAAAAAGATTATAACACTGAAAGAGCATTGAGAGTATTAGTAGGTAAACGTCGTCGTTTACTGGATTACCTGATTGATAAGGATATCGAAAGATATCGCGCAATTATTAAAGAATTAGGTATCAGAAAATAATTCTCATGGAAAAATGAAGAAGAGGGTAGAATAAAATTTTATCCTCTTTTTTTATCCTCTTTTATCACAAACAGACAAGATGCAACAACTCAGACGGTTAACACTATTTTACAAAAGCAAACCCCAAAAACCTATTCTAAAACTATGTTTTATAATATGTTTTTTTATTTTGCCCATTCAAAATAGTGCCCTATCTTTGTATCGATAACCTAAAACAATCTTTTTTACCTTAATGCTGATATCACGTTAACCAATACAAAAGAGGCCTTCTCGATCGAGGTGGCCTCTTTTTTTATTTAATAAAAACGGGTAAAGCTATGACAACTCTGTCCATCGCATTAATTATTGTTTCTGCAGTAATACTACTGCTGTTCATGGTGCTAAAACTCAAAGTCAGCGCCTTCATTTCACTTTTAATCATTGCTATCTATGTAGGTATTCTCACCGGGATGCCCCTAAGTGCCATTACAGGCTCCATTCAGGAAGGGATGGCAAGCACACTGGGGTTTGTGGCAACCGTAGTAGGACTTGGCGCAATATTCGGACAAATGCTCGAAAGCTCAGGCGGAGCAGAATCACTGGCACACTATCTGATTAAGAAATTCGGTAAAGACCGCGCACCGTGGGCAATGGTATTTACAGGCTTCCTGGTAGGCATACCCGTCTTCTTTGATGTAGGTTTTATTATTCTTGTACCCATTGTATATGCACTTTCACGAGATACAAAGCGATCGTTACTATATTATGCCATCCCTCTTCTTGCCGGGTTAGCAGTAACACACAGTTTTATTCCCCCCACTCCTGGTCCTGTGGCCGTTGCTGATATAATAGATGCACAGCTCGGCTGGGTAATACTACTCGGATTTATACTGGGACTCCCCACTGCAATAATTGCAGGTCCGGTATTTGGCAAATACATTTCCAAAAAGATACACCTTGAACCACCTTTTGGACTGGATGAGCCTCAGCAAGAATTCGATTCTAAAAACTACCCCTCATTCCGCTCAATAGTCATAATAATCTCCATACCACTCACTCTGATTCTGCTTAATACATTTACCACAGTCGCAGTTTCCAAAGAATTTATCAGACAATCAATATGGACAGAGATCGTGGAATTCATCGGTCACCCTTTTTCTGCACTAATCATTGCAACCCTTATTGCAACATACTTTCTCTGTCTTAAATGAGGCATGGACAAGCAGAAAGTACTCGACCTCAGTACCAAAGCGTTAGGACCCGCAGGTATAATTATTCTCATAACCGGTGCGGGAGGAGTACTTAAGCAAGTACTGATTGACAGTGGAATAGGACATAAGATGGCAGAATCAATGGTATATTCACCACTGCCGCCCATTATGCTTGCCTGGATGATCTCTGCAGCAGTAAGAGTTACACAAGGCTCAGCAACAGTTGCCATGATCACCGCCGCAAGTCTGATAGCCCCTATCATCTCGGAATTCGGTTTAAGTGAACCTCATAGAGCACTTGTAGTATTAGCGATAGCTTCGGGCGCAACACTTTTATCTCATGTCAACGACAGCGGCTTCTGGCTTGTGGGCAAATACCTGGGGATGAATGAGAAGCAGACCCTGCAAAGCTGGACAGTTATGGAATCAATCATAGCATTATGCGGTCTTGCTTTCACTCTTCTTGCAAGTCTGTTCTTCAAATAATTGAACAAAGTGCACTTTTTGCTAATAATGCACTTTTTATTCAGCGATAATAATTATATTTTAACAGTATACCACTATGGACCTTCGGTTTTAATTACTAAACACTTATCAATAATCACCATAATTATTTTCAAACAGTAAACAGTTTATACGGTAATACCGTTATAGCTTAGTCTGCAAAATATTTGCCGTAAATAAGTATGCCCAACCTTTATGAATAATAACTGGAAGAGAACATTTGCTATAATCTGGGGCGGTCAGTTTTTCTCTATCTTAACCAGCAGTCTCGTCAACTTTGCAATTATAATATGGCTAAGTCTTCAGACAGGATCCGCCGAAATACTTGCTTATGCAGCAATTGCCGGGATGCTCCCTCAAATACTTATCGGTCCGTTTACCGGAGCACTTATCGACCGCTGGAACCGAAAGCGCATCATGATGCTTGCAGACACATTCATAGCATTATGCACATTTATACTTGCGCTCCTCTTCTGGTTTGATATAGCAGACCTGTGGCATATATTTGCACTACTTGCATTACGATCAATAGGCTCCTCATTCCATTCACCCGCCATGCAAGCATCAGTGCCATTGCTCGCACCAACCGACCAATTAACCCGCATAGCAGGAATAAATCAGATAATATCCTCCGTAAGTCAGATAGCCGGACCTGCACTCGGTGCAATGATGATAACGATATGGGATATCGAATATGTACTCATTTTCGATGTAGCAGGAGCATTAATTGCAGTCACCTCTCTCTTTTTTGTACATATACCCGATCCGGAGAAAAGCGAAAACAGCGAACGACACATCTTTAAAGAGATGAAAGAAGGAGCAATGGTAGTTTTAAGAAACAAAGGCCTGAGCCTGGTATTTCTCTACTCAATAATAATATTATTCTTCATTGTACCAATAAGCGTACTTTTCCCGCTGATGACAATCGATTATTTCAACGGAACAGAATTTCAGGCAGGAATAATAGAAGCCATTTGGAGTGTGGGAGCATTAGCCGGCGGTGCAGTCATGGGAGCAAAAGTGTATAAAGTCAACCGTGTCGGACTTATCAACTGGTCCTACATATTACTTGGAGCAGCCTTCATGGCCTCAGGAATGCTTTCGCCAAACGGCTTTATATGGTTTGCAGTCTTCACCGGTCTTAGCGGCATAGCAGGAGCTGTTTACAACTCAGCATTCACAGGGCTTGTACAAACAAAGATAGAACCTGCCGCACTCGGAAGAGTATTCTCCACGTTCTACGCAATAGCACTTATCCCCGCCATGCTCGGACTTATAGGAATCGGTTTCATAGCTGACAATATAGGCCTAAAAAACTCATTTATAATATCAGGATTAACAATAATACTAACCGGAATAATTGCCTTCTCCACTAAATCGTCTATGAAACTTGACAGACAAAATGTAAACTGACAACGAATAATCCAAAATAATTACTATGTGCAGCCACAATAAAAAATTCCCTTTTTTTTATAAAAAGGGAATTTTACTTATCCTTGAATCAAGGATTAAATATAAAACAAATAATCCATTGCTATAATTTACCTTGCTCCGCCAGCCCACCAAACATTTTCGGTATAAACATATTGACCATCTCCATAAGCTTGTTCTACTGATGGATTTGTTGTTACATCATCAGCGCCGTACGGCGTTCGGAGTGGAAATAAATTCTTTGAATTATTAGGATTCTTTAACTCAATAAAATTCTCCCCTAAAGCTTTCATCCTTCTGTAATCATTATAAGCCTCTTGAGATTCACCGGATGCACCGAAAAATGCAAGATATTTTTGTATCATGGTTTCTTTAAGCGGATTTATTGTAAACAATGGCAAAACTTCTGTAGTGAAGTATAAATCCGCCTCCTCAGGTGTAATTGCATCTGTCGTTTCACTAAGACCTCCATAACCATTAACTGTAGGAGCATTCATTGCAGCTGATACGCTTTTTTCAGTATTAGCAATAGCTGCAACAACTGCATTTCTTAATACAGGTATAGCCTCTGCAATTCTATTTAAACGAACTAGAGCTTCAGCCTTTAGAAATAAAACCTCATGATAACTGAGGAATTGAGTAGAAGCTATTTGCGAATATACAAAAATTGAAGTATTGTAATAATATTGTCTTTCTTCATTTTTTCCATTCGGTGCCATAAAGAAATTCTCATCGTCTGCTCCTGTCATTTGCGTCCAATCAGCATCAACAAAAACTCTTCGCAAACGTGGATCATTACGTGCAATTAATTTTTCAGACAGGCTTTCACTTGCTGCCAAGCCATCTCTACTCCATTGAAAGTCAAATAAAGGATTATAATTAGAAGCGTCATAAATATTGAAAGCTGCTTCTTCATCAGCAGATGAAAATGACTTATCAGCAAAATCAATTACTTTCTGTAAATCTCCTGTTAAATCAGTTGAACGTTTAAGTAACCGCATTGTATAACGAGCTTTCAAGCCATAAGCCAATTTAATCCAGTTAGATTTATCACCATTATAAAGCAAGTCATAATTTCCTGCAGCTCCAGAAGCGTGCCCATCAGTGCCTTGAAGATCCGAAATAGCCTGATCTAAAGTAGAAAGAATATTATTATAAATATCTTCTTGTTTATCAATTTTCGGATTTAAATTTTCAGGAAGCTTAGTAGGAGCAGCTGCTTCAGACCATGGAGTATCACCATACATATCAGTTAATATAGCAGAATTAATCGCCACCATTACTTCACCCATACCTTTAGTAACATTGTTACCCTCCTGCGGTCCGCCAGAGGATGTTTTTTCGACAACCATTCTGGCATTCTTCAATGAATTATAAAGATTGAACCATACATTATTGAATGTTGATGAAACAGAAGGTTCACCTTCTCTATGTTCTGCTCTAAACAGCTGATTATGTGTCCCCACCTCATGTTCAATATAAGCTGAAGTATAAGTACTTAAATCACCACCAACATTATAAAAAGCAGTTGATGTGATTACATCTGCTAAAATAAATTTAGCCGGCACATCTTTTGTATGATTTATATCCTCATTGATATCATCCATAGTATCTTCTGAACATCCGAAAAAGCTCAAAGTCAATATGGTAATACCAAACAATACTTTTTTCATATTAAATATATTTTTCATATTCTATCTTAAATTAAAATTTCACATTAAACCTATCCCATAACTAGATGTACTTGGCAATGAAAAGCGCTCAAACGCACCTGACATATTATTGTTCCCTTGAGATGCTTCGGGATCAAAACCTTTGATAGCAGACCATAAAATAAGATTTCGTGCAAATACGTTTGCTGATAATCTTACATTTCCTTTGTCTAAAATCGGATAGCTTAATGCAATCTCTCTTAACTTAACGTATGAGTTATCTAAAACGAAAGACTCAGAAATATTATTCATTGCATTTAAATACGCAAACGCATCTTTAGAATCAATTTCAATATCATTAGGAGCAAAAGAGGTAGGATTACCATCAGCATCAGTAGCAGTTACCTTTACAGCATCTTCAATAAACATAAACTTACCCACATTTCTCAGATCTGCTGAATATTGGCTTACACCATAGTAATCCAACATAGTTGCAGTACCAGCATACATACTTCCGCCATGTCTCCAATCAAGAACGGCTGACAAGCGAAATTTATACAATTCAAGAGTTGTATTAAAACCAAGTTGGAAGTCAGGAGAAACTGTACCAATAACATCCAGAGGCCCAGCTTCCGGGAATCCTCTTTCATTTACTATAATTTGACCTGCGTCATTTCTCAAATAACTGACTCCATAAATTACCGGAAATTTATATCCAATACCTGCTCTTACCTGAGGTTCAACAAAACCACCTAAGAAAATATTATTTACTCCCGGAGCCAGTTCGTCCACATAGTTATCAATTTTGGAGAAGTTAAAAGCAAAGTCCCAGCTAACATTTTTAGAATTAACAGGATTCATCCCTAATGTTAATTCATGCGCATTAGTATGTATTGAACCACCATTTGTTACTAAAGAGCCAGATCCAGTTGATCCAGCTAATGGAACTTCAAAAATCTGATCCTTTACGTTTTGTCTTGAAAAGGTATAATTCAGTGTCAACAGCCCATTTAAAAATGTCAAATCAGTACCAAATTCGTAAGATTTTGTATTCTGAGGTTTTAAATTTGGATCATATACTGTTGAGTTAAGAGTATATGCCACTACAGGCCCAATTGGATAAGATATTGGAGTTCCGCTTGAAAATCCTCCGCCATATGTAGGTGTCAAAAAGTAAGAATCATAATATGTACCTGCCTGACCAACCTCAGCGTAAGATGTACGCAATTTACCAAATGTAAGAATATCATTTTTTAATCCTTCCAACTCTGTAAAAATGAAACCTAAAGATACCGATGGATAAAAGAATGATCTATTACCACGTGGCATAGTAGAAACTACATCATTACGGCCTGTACCATTCAGGAATAAGTAATTCCTGTAAGATAATCCGACATTAGCAAATGTACCTACAGTTCTTGTCCTTCTATATGTATCTGTTGCTTGGTAAACGGATGCATTATCAATATGATTCCAGCCAGAAAAATTAAAATCACGACCATATGCTTCTGTAAATTTTCTTGTTGTATGAATCACTTCATTACCAGCCAATGCATCGAAAACCAAATCTTCGTTTATATCCCATCTAAAATTAGCTGTAAAAAGAGAGTTGAACTGATTTACTGTAACAGAATAATGATCTGCTTCACCCCTTCCATTAGAGTGACCATAACCCCAAACATCATCATAATTGGTTGTATATGAATCATCGCCTATCTGATATTTCAGATCTAAAGTTTTATCAGTACTATTCAAATTTGTACTGTACTGAACAAATGAATTCCCGAAAAAACGATGGGTTGCTTCTTGAAATTTGTTATGTTCAACACCCCAATAAGCACCGTCAAATCCAGCTGTTCCTCTGTATGTATTTTGTCTGTATGGATCATTTTTAATATGGTTAGGGATACCTGCTAAGTCATAACTTGGCGGAGCTGGGAAAACTGTTGCTACTATACCATTATTCGCACCTGTTTGTTTTGATAATTCTGAAACTATAAAATTTCCATTAACTCCAGTCTTCCAATTTTCATTCAATTTTATTTCTGCAGAAAACTTAGCGTTATATCTGTCCATACCTGTAGAAGGAACTATTCCTTTTGATGTTAAGTTACCCAAAGAAAAAGAATAAAATCCTTTTTCTAAACTTTGAGCTACATTTAATGAATTATTCCATACATGACCAGTTTCAAAAAAATCTCCTACATTATCATATACACCAGGTAAAACCCAAGGATCTAATCCTGCATCAGCACGCTGCCTTACATAATACATATCCGGTTTCATACCATCTTTTTTAGTATAATTATTATCAGTATTTCCACCATACGTTGGATCGTTAGGTAATTCAGAAATTTTTGGCCCCCAAGACATTGAGGAATTCCACCCATATTTACCTCCTGTACCCTGTGCATATTCAGTTTGTAGATTAGGAGTTGCAGATAACATGTCAAACGACAAGCTGGTATTATAAGTAATCTCAGGTCGACCAGATCTTGCGCCTTTGCCACTTTTAGTAGTGATTACAACTACACCATTTGAAGCACGCATTCCATAAAGTGCTGAAGCAGCCTGACCTTTTAAAATATTAACGCTCTCAATATCATTTGGATCAATATCTACAGAACGTGTAGCAAAGTCAGAACCTGTAACAGAATTACCAGTACTAATTTCAGATGTTGATGCAACTGGCATTCCATCTATTACATACAATGGCGTATTATCACCTGTAAATGATCTAGATCCACGAATAGTTAATTTAGCTGATGCACCTGGCATACCAGAAGAAGGTGTAACCTCAATACCTGATACTTTACCTTGCAGTGCTGATGTTAAATTGTTACTCGCAGCTTGAACTAATTGATCTGCCTGTAAATCCTGAACGGCATATCCCAAAGCCTTTTTTTCTCGACTGATACCCATTGCAGTCACAACCAACTCTTCCAGTATTTCAGTGTCTGGAAGCAATACTACCCTAACATTGGAACTTACTGGAACTTCCTGTGTAACATAACCAACATAAGATATAATCAGCACACCACTTGTCGGAGCAGACAATGAGAAGTTACCATCTATGTCGGTAACTGTACCCTGAGTTGTTCCTCTTACTTGAATTGTAGCTCCTATAACAGGCTCACCGGTTTCATCAACCACCGTACCGCGTACCAGAGTCTGAGCCACAATTGCACCTATTCCCATGAAGAACAGGGTTAAAAACACAATTAGTTTTTTCTTCATAAACTCTTCTTTTTAATTAGAGACTTTCATTAAATTCTTATTGATTGCGTTATTTTGCGTCGTTTAACATTAATATCGATTTGTTTTATGTCGCAAATATATATTAATTATTTTATAAACGCTACTTTTCTGTCTTTTTTTTACTTAACAAACCAATATTTAAACATATGCTTTTTTTTAGACCTTATGATATCATTATGTTATTTAAAGACTTCATGAGTTTTTTATTCTAACTAGTACATATTTAACACTTTAAAACACTTTTGAAAATATATAAAGGATATTTTAAGAAGCTGTAGAATGTATTAGAAAAAAGAGAAATAACTTATGGAAAAGAAATAAGCGGAAACGATGGGAAAAATATACTTGGATATAACGATAAATATATCAAAGAATGAATAGAAATTTGCCATTAAAAAAAAGTCCATAACCTAACAATCAAAGAGTATACATAAGAACGTAAAAGAACAATAGATTTTTGATTTTGGATTGTTTATATGAAACTGACTGGTTTATTATCGTAGTATAATTTAGAGCCTAATAATAATAAAAACTCAAGAAACATTCTCTTTTTTTCAAGTCATACATCATCAGATTCCCCGAATAGGACCCTTAAGTCATATCAGATGTCACAAGGACCTTTACAGGCCTTATTTATTGCAGAGTTGGTTTTTTTACAATTATGAAAGTTAAGCATTTAGACATAAAATCCAGATGCCAGTATCTCGTTACAAGCGACTCTTATTATTCACGTAAGATGCCGACACCATATGAAATGCGTGTACAGGATAATATCATAGTACGCAACATAAAAAAATCCATAAGTTTGAAAGTCTACCTTCAAACTTATGGATAAAAACAATTAGTTTTAAACTATAAAGGTTATTTAAGTCTAGTCATTAATCTCAAAAAATTAATATACATTTTTTGCTGAGACCTCATTTTTAAGGGTCTTTGCATTAACAGACTTTTTCCCTTGTTTAAAGAAGTTTGGTCCTGAGCCAGTAAATTTATCTACTATAGTTGTACGAAGCGCGTAAGATTCGATACTGCTTGATAAAGCATCTTCACTTTCTTGAACTATAAAGATAGGTTTTAGATTACTATGTAACCATAACTGGTCATCTTCGTCTTCAACATTAAAACCTCTGATTCTAAAACCACTTGCTATACTAGATTCGCTCACGACCAAGTCTCCCCTTAAATTAAATTCGAATTTAAGTGGTGCGCTACCACTTGCTCCGGCAGGTATTACAGTATATAACACTGCTTCATAAACTCCGTCCGCTGTTTCAGTATCTGCAAGAGCTTGAGGTACTATAGTTAAGCTTACTTCCGTCGAATCGAATGTTGCTTTAACTGCATCTGCATACTTAATACCGGTAATCACAAAGTTATTATCAGTATTTTCATCAATTACAACATCCAATGGCTCAGTTGCTCCAATTAATGAGAAATTACCTAAAAAGTCATCTTTGACATATGTTAATGCTTCCTCTGAATAGTAGTATGTTTCTGCGAAATCGCCAACTATAGTACCATCTTTATAATGGAAAATTAAACCAAATGTGTATACACTAGTTCCTTTAAAGTTTTCGTAGACGGAAGAACTATGTTTCGGACTTTGAGATACAAATACTTCATTCCCTAAGAACTCAATTCCAGTTGGCTGATTTTCTGGAATCCTGATCACACCATCATAATTATAGAAAGCTAATCCATAATCTTCGGCATAGAGATCAGAGATATAGAAAAGACTCTTATAATCGCTATCTTCATTATCTACATCAAGATCTATTGCCTGAGACAAGGTCCTTGACCAAATGTCACTATAAGCAGCTGATTCAAATGTTCCTAACTCACCCTCAACAAGCTCATATTCCACATCATTAAAATCTTCTATTTTCAAGTTAGCAGCAATATATGCCTCTTTTGACAGATAAATTGTTGTAGGATTTGAAGCAGCATATTTACCTCCATTGCTATAACCAGCCATACTGAAATAGAGAGAATTTGCTCCGAAAGTAATGACATTATTTTCAAATTTACCTAATGGATATGCACTCTCATCGGTTTGTGATGTATTACCTAACAAGTTCCCAATCGAAATCATCCCGTAACCCCAATCAACACCAATTTCACTTGATCCCATAAAAACTTTCCCGTTTTCGTAAATTTCTATTGTAGTAAGCCAGTCCTGTGAATCATCGAAGTCTCCAGGAGAATTATAAGGGTATCCATCAAATATGCCATCTTCATCCGGATCATCAGATGTTGGTACACGATAAGCATTCTTAAATCTATATCGAGTTGATTCGTCCAATTTGACGCTGTCAGCTTCTACATACATAGGATAAAACTGTACACCAAAGAGCGTTGCAAATGTTCCATCAATGTACACCAAAGGTCTTGGAACAGGACTCCATTTAATACGAGAAACTGTTGTTGATACGTAGTTCAGAGGTGATCCGTAAGGATTAACATAAGTATCTCCTTCTACGACAAGCTTCAAATCATACGCAACACCTTCTTTTGCTTCCGGGAAAGTAACATTAAACTCAACTTCTTTCTGACCGTCTGCAAAACTTACTGATTGTGGTACATTAAATATATTTTCATCATTGATTTCAACTTTAACTGGAACCTGAACAGCACCGGCTGAAATCTCTCTTGCAATTTTAAGAGTAATCTTTGGCTCATCTGTTGGCTCTAGTTCGAAAAGTGACGGATTAGCAGGAAAAAACACTCCCAGGTTTCCAGCAGGTCTTTCCGGACTGTCAATCACTGTATCTTCAAAGTCACTACATGCGGCAAAAGCAACCACTAGTAACAATGAAAGAGCTTTTATAATTTTATTTATTTTCATTATATACTTAAATTAAAAGTTCGACATTAATTATCAGCTACTGGTAAGGGTGTTGGTGCAGATGGATTGTTATCCTCCTCGTTCAAAGAGGGGTTAGCAATTATTTCTTTCTGTGGGATTCTCCACAATAATATAGGATCTTTTGCAGCAATATTAAATACCATTGTAGCATTAGGGAATCCTCCACCACGGCGATCGACAGGCTTGTTTAGTCTCATAATATCATACCAGTTGAGACCTTCACCCCAAAGTTCAATTCTTCTTTGACGAAATACCTCTTCTTGAACTTCTTCAGGATTTGTAGAAGAAAAGGAATAACTTGGATCTCTGTAAGATTTAACAAAATCAACAAGTGTTGAATTACCTCCACCACTCATAGCCTCTGCTTCTGCTTTTATCAAATACATTTCTTCAATCCTCATTAATGGAATATCATTAGCGTTTGTTGAAGTTTTTAGCTCATTATTATTAGGTGCAAATTTAACTTGGGTATATGAGTTATAACCATAACTATCAACTGTAGCCTGTTGGTCACTTGTAAGGTTTTTAGATTCTTTAAACTCATCAATCCACCATCCTTTACGAATATCAGAATCTGATATGGTTTCATAAAGTGCTTTATTTATTTGTTTCCCACCAGAAAAATTAGCGTATCCATAATTTAATGAACCCATGTGGGAAATCCAGTTTACAATACCAGAAGTTACAACCCTATCTGTTTCTGATATAATTATGCCCCACATCCAATTTTTTTCTGTTATTTCCATAAATGAAGGTTTATTTACATCAGTTAAACCTCCAGGTAAGATCTTTTCTACTGTGGCTGCATTAATTGCAGCTGTAGCATCAGCTGCTGCTTCAGACCACTTTTGCATCGTTAGGTGAACTCTCGCACGTAAACCGTATGCTACAGCGAGATTTATGTATCTTTTATCTTTACGAACAACTTTAGCTTTTTCTGCTACATCTAAATACCCTATTGCATCATCCAAGTCGCTAATTATCAAATCATAAACCTCTTGAACAGTAGAACGAGGAGCGCCACCTAATTCAGCTAATTCAACCGAGTTTTCATCAGTTACAATAGGTACAGCAGGCTGACTCTGGTTACCAACGTAATTGAATTGATATAATTGAACTAAATTGAAATATGAAAAAGCCCTTGCAGCTAATCCTTGACCAAGATAAAAATTGCTTGTTGGATCCTCTGATGCACGATCATTAGCTCCTACTACACTATTTGCTGCAAAAATCATAGAGTACAAATTGTTCCAGACGATCTGAGACTCGTTAGAAGTATATACTCGGTCAGAATAGTCCAAACTATTACCTGTCCAGTTATATCCATTGTCATCAGATACAACATCATATCCGTTTGCATCTGTAAATAACATTACTGAAGGGTAGCCAAAGTCGTTATGTCTGCTTGCACCAAGTGCTGTTTCGTTTGGCATATACTGGTTGAATTGAGCAAAAATGGCATTTACTCCCGCTTCAGCTCTTTCAGGGTTCAGCTCGTATGTTTCTCCTTTTTGCTTTGAAGTAACATCATTTCCCTGTGGCAATGTGTCTAAATCATTACATCCTGTAAACAGAAGAGCTAATGATGTTATTGTTATAATTAAATATTTTATTTTCATAATCATCTATATTTTTCAATTAAAATGTTAAACTAACACCACCGGATACCGAACGTATAGGAGTATATCTTGCAGTTGTTGCCGAAATATAGCTCTGTCTTGGATCTAATCCTTTTCTGCTGGTTAAAACTCCAACATTTTCTGCTACTACATAAATCCTCAATCTGCTGATATCAACAGATGCAAGTTTTTGAACAGGAATTGTATAACCTAAAGTGACACTGTTCAAACTTAAATAATCTGAGCTTGTTAAGAAACGAGTTGAAGTTGAACTTGCATATCTGTCATTTGCACCTAACCTTGGCACATCAGTATTTGTGTTTTCGGGAGTCCATGCATTGTAAATATCTTTATGCCAGTTAAAACCTGCATTAGATGAATTACCACTATGCATTAATCTCTGATATCCGCTATCGAATATTTTTCCGCCAAGCTGATATGCAAACTGAATACCTGCATCAAATCCATAAGCAGTTACTGAAGTACCAAAACCACCATACACTTTTGGCAGAAGGTCATTTGTTGCAATTCTATGGTTCTGTGCTACTGCAAAGTCGTCAGTCAGATATCTTTCTTCTGTTTCTGCATCAGTTGCCCAATATTGAGCTAAACCTGTTTCAGCATCAACACCACCATATTCAACCAGATACATACGATACATTGATTCACCTTCTTCGTAAATACGGGTTCCGTCAATCATCTTACCTTCCAGGTCAGGATGCAGTTCATTAATTTTGTTTTTAATTGATGTAGCATTAAAATAAATATCCCAGTTTATATCCCGAGTATTAACCGCATTCCAGTTAAGGTCTAACTCTATACCTGAGTTTGTCATTGACCCAATATTCATAGGTATTGAAGTGTAACCCAAACTACCGGCAGTAGGCTTATTATAAAGCATATCACCTGACTTCCTTCCGAAATACTCTAAACTACCTGTCAATGAATTGTTAAACATTGCATAGTCGAACCCGAGGTTATAAGATGTTGAAGTCTCCCATGAAAGATCTGCATTACCTTTATATATAAGAGCACCATCAGCAAATACTCCATCAGCACCTGTCATTCTGAACTGGTCTAACCATGCGTAGTAGTTACCGATATTATCGTTACCCTGCTGTCCGAAAGAAGCTTTTAGTTTAAGCATGTTTAACCAGTCGATTCCTTCCATGAATCCTTCATCACTCATCATCCAGGCACCACTGGCTGACCAGAAGTTACCCCATCTGTTATCAGGATGGAATCGTGAAGAAGCATCTCTTCTGTAAGCAATATTACCAAAATATTTATTATCATGAGAATAATTCAAACGGGCAATGATACCACGTGTTGAATACTCATCCAAAGTACCGCCACCTCTTAAGTTATCAATTGCATTACTTACATAGTAACTTTCCGGGTTGTATAGATTCTGACCTGATGCGTACATCATCTGGTTACTGTATGAATATTCATCATAACCGACAGTTACATCAAAGTTGTTAATCTCATCTAATGCATAGTTATAGTGAGCAAGGTATTGCTGGTTGAATCCATAAAATCTGTCCAACTGCTGATAAGCGGTACCACCATACGAAGAACTTTGTCCCATGTATGCATTACCCAAATCGCTGTATTTACGGTTATTCACGTTTAATCCGTATCTTGCTGTTAATGTCAGTCCTTCAAGAGGAGTAAGTTCTGCATACCAGCTACCGTTGAAAATATCCATTGCATAGTTAGTATCATTAAACATCAAGTCTCCTGCCGGGTTGGCAATAGACATAAAACTTCTGCTGAAGTTAGTACTCTGTCCGTCACCGTAATCAAACATTGTTTTACCGTTAAGAAGAGAGATCTGCTCATCAGATCCGTTTCTTACATATATAGGATATATTGGCGCTACATAGTTAGCAATAAAGAATGCGTTACCTGAAGAGCTGGTAGATGTATTTTCATCTGAAAAACGACTGTCTGAAAAGTTGTAGTTCATATTAGATCCAACTTTAAGCCAATCCTTAACTTTATAGTCTCCATTAAAACGAGTTGAGAATCTTTCAAAACCTGAGTTTGAAACTATACCCTGGTCGTTAAGATATCCGAATGAGATATAGTGACTTCCACGGTCGTTACCACCTGAAATTGATAAGTTATATTCCTGACGAGGGTTATTGCTAAATGTTTCATCAGCCCAGCTGTCTGGAGTATAATAAAACTCTCCATCATTATAGCCTAAAGTTGCATTTGGATTTAACATACCGTTTGTACCAACAAGAAGTTCTCCCTGTGGAACTGTGTAAATTGTATATCCTGATCCACCTTCACTGTTCTTTGTCAAAGTTGTATTTGCATATCTGTTTGCTCTTACCGGATCATAACCCAGTGAATAAACACCTGCATTATAAATAGCCTGATATGATTTCTCTATGTAGTTTTTAGGACTTGTAAGAACATCGTAATTTCTGATTGAACGTGAGTTAACACCATATCTTGCCTCAAAACTTACTGTAGAGCCCCCTTTACCTTGTTTTGTTGTAATCATAATGATACCATTTGCTCCGCGAGCACCATAAAGTGCAGTTGAAGCAGCATCTTTCAAAACTGTCATAGATGCAATATCAGAAGGATTAAGAGATGATAGATCACCGTCAAAAGGTATACCATCTACTACATACAGAGGATCCATACCTGCATTAATTGATCCAACACCTCTAATACGAACTGTAGCAGAAGAACCTGGCTGTCCGTCGTTGCTCAAAATCTGAACACCGGCAACATTTCCAGAAAGAGCATTTGACACGTTAGAGATCTGACGCATCTCAAGCTTTTCCGAATCAACCACTCCGGCAGAACCTGTAAATGTTCCTCTTGTTGAAGTACCATACGCAACAACAATTACCTCATCAAGCAATTCTGTGTCTGTGTGCAGTACAATATTAACATTAGCACTCACAGGAACTTCTTGCGTCTCAAAACCAACATATGACACAACTAATGTTCCACCTGCGGGAGCAGACAGAGAAAAATTGCCGTCATAGTCAGTAATGGTTCCTTGTGTAGTACCCTTTACCTGTATTGTAACCCCGATCAGTGGCTCACCTGAAACATCAACTACGGTACCCCGTACCTGTGTCTGAGCCGAAACAATCCCAATTCCTATAAAGAACAGGGCCAAAAACATAGTTAGTTTTCTTTTCATAAACTCTACTTTTTAATTAAACACTTTCATTATTATTTATTTTCTCTTACAATTTAATACTGTAGAAATGTGGCATGACATTGTTAGAATAATCGGTTATATGGCTTTTGACTCAAAATTAATTATCAATTCAATTCACACTTTAACATTTACACAGATTTACTTCATATCACAAATATATATTATTTTTTTTAACTAAGAGTTTTTTGTCACTTTATTTTTAGATAAAAGGAGAAATAGTTGCAAAAAAGCTCCATTTAGTTACTTTTGTTGTAAACACTCTCTCTTTTTGACTAAGAAAAATAACATAAAAACTTCATTATTTTAACAATTGAATAACCTAATCAATCTCTCAAAAAATCGAGAAGATGCAAAAGTAAGTTTTATAAAATCATTATGCAACTATTTAGCTAAATAAATGACGTTTTTAATGTCAAATCGAGACGGTCTATGTTAAATAGTAATTATATATATTTGTTTTTTTCAAATGAATGGTCTTATTTATAAAAAATGAGACTGCCCCTAAAGACAGTCTCACCGATTAAATAATAATGAAGTTTAATTCCAGCCGGCATTTTGTTGTCCTGCAATTTTTGGATTGGAGGATATCTCAGACAGTGGGATCGGGAAAATGTATTTTCTGTCTTCGAAGTTATAACCAGCTGTTTTAATTATCGCCGGATCAACGACTCCCGAAGCCGGATTGTATGATTCTGTTTTCATACTTCCCCATGTTGCTTTTTCAGGAACACCCGCTTTACCGTCTTTACTTTTGATTGCATACTTACTGTCGTATGTTAAACGATGAATATCAGGCCAGCGTCTTCCTTCTGCCAGAAATTCAATTTCACGCTCTTTCAGTATGGCGTCCATAAGCTCATCTACATTAGCAAAAGAGGACAAGCTGAATTGTAATTCTGTATCTGTAACAGCTCTGTTACGGACCGCATTAAGCAGATCAACAGCCTTTTGAGTAACTCCATTTTGCCGTGCTTCGGCTTCGGCATAATTAAGCAAGACTTCTGCATAGCGAAGTATTGGTGTCCAGTCGTTCATTACAGTACCTGCGCGATACTTCCAGGACCAAAAAGCATTTATGCTTCCATATTGAGATCTTCTCAAAAGCTGTTCGCGCCTTAAATCACTCTCAAGCCAATAGTCGGCGTTAATTATAATTGGACTTACTGCAACTAAACTGCGAACGGTAAAATAAAATTGAGAAAGTGATCCATTGTTAGTAGCGTTATCGAGCGCACTATTTTCTATAGAGAAAATTGACTCACTATTGCTTCTGTTATTTGCAAATGGTCCTTCAGGATCTTCTGTTAAAGCATATCCGCCGACAGGACTTGTGAAAGGAGCTGTAGCGCTTACAATTTTACCGGATTCGGCAATTACATTAGTCCAATTACCCATATGCTGATATACACGTGCCTTGAGTGCTATGGCAGCACCTCTAGTTGCACGTGAAATCTTCAACCCTCCAGATCTTGTAGCTGCAAGATTCTGTTCTGCAAATTCAAGATCATCAAGTATCTGACTATAAGTTGCAGCCACAGTGGCTCTTCCTGCTTCTTTAGCTTCTTCCACCTTATCAATAGTATTTATTGGCACAGTACTTATAGGAACTCCGTAATGAGAGGCATCGGCAGTTGCAGCATAAGGAAGTGCAAAATAGACCAGTAACTCATGTAAACCCAGGGCTCTCAGGAAACGCACTTCTGCTTCTCCGTCAGCTGCCTTTTCTTGTGTTAAAACTCCGTTTTCAGCTGCGGTTCTAAGGCCTTCAATAACAATATTGATTTTGTTGATCATTTGATAAGTACATTCCCAATGTGCCTGACCGTTTGGTGATGATACAGAGTAATCACCATTATAGGTAACTGCAAAAAACTGCTGTACATTTATCATAAGTTCACCCTTCATATCTCCCTGTTGTACGGTAGCAGCACCAAACGGATAACCTCTTCTTTGATTATTGCCGGGGTAATAGCCACTTTGCGCTGCGTCATAACAACCAACTATTGCCAACTCGCAACGATCAGCTGTCGCAAACGCCACATCATAGGGTATAGCATCTTTCTGATCAAGATCTATTGCCTGCTCAGTACAACTGAACAGCAATGTCAGACAAAATAAAATAGATAATATATTTTTCATATTACATCTGTATTTTCGTTAAACATTTTATTAAAAGCCGATATTCAAACCAAACAATACTGTCCTTTGCTGTGGATTACCATTCCAGTCAACACCCGGAACAACAGTATAACCCTCAGGATCTAATCCACTATAATCAGTGAAAGTTGCCAGATTTTGTCCCTGAACATAAATTCTGACTCTTTCTACCCATAGCTGCTTGCATATTTCCTGAGGCATGTTATATCCAACTGAAAGATTCTGAAGCTTCAGAAAATCTCCATTTTCGATCCAACGCGATGAACCTTCACCTGATCTGGAAATAAATGCACCCTTTCCATACCATAGTTTGGGGACATCACCATTACCCGGATTTTCTTCGCTCTGCCACCTGCCTAAGATTTCGGTACTGCTGTTAGTAAAACCTTGATCGAGCAGATCTCTGCGAGTTACATTAGCAATCTTATTACCTCCGGAGAAGCGGAAGAAAATATTGAAATCAAAATTTTTAATTGTTAACGTATTATCCCATCCGCCAAACCATGTAGGCAAAGAGTTGCCCAGTATGAATTTATCTTCTTCTACCAGATTGGATCGTTCACTTAAATCTTTAGGGTTACTGGGATCATAGACGTAATAAACCGAATTAGTAATATTTCCCTGAACGATTGAACCATCCTTTTTATAATACATGGGATTGCCGTTACTCATATTAACACCTGCATACCTGTAACCCCATAAAGCATTGACAGATTCACCTTCACGTAATATATAATGCTCATAAGGAATATCATTAACTAAAGTTACAACTTTGCTTTTCTGAGTTGAAAAGTTGAAAGATGTTTTCCAAGTCAGATCATTTTTCTGAATTATATTACCTCCTACTTCTATCTCAATACCACTGTTTTCTATCTCACCATAGTTTTGTGCAATTACATTCCATGGGATTCCTAATGACGGTGGTGTTGGAACATCTAACACGATGTCACTATTATCCTTTTGCCAATATGCAAAAACAAGATTAAACCTGTTTTGTAGAAAAGCAGCATCAAATCCAAAGTCCAGTATCTTCTGCTTTTCCCATTGCAGTGCGGGGTTACCTGCCTGATAATATGCTATACCCGGCTGATCTCCATACTTCTGACCTGCAAAAATATCCTGAAACATGAAGTCTCCTGAAAGTCTGTCGTTACCAACTTCTGCAAAACTTCCTCTTATACGTAAATCACTTACTACATTATTTATCGGACTTTCACTCCAAAAATCCATTGCTGAAATTCTGAAAGCAGCAGATCCACCATAGAATGTACCCCAACGATTATCTTTATGCAGATTGGAAATACCATCACGTCGTACTGAACCACCCAGATAGAATATGCTGTTGTAATTGTAGTTTGCACGGAATATATATGATGCCAGACCGTTTGTTGTTACGCTACCGCCGGAACTTTGGGTTACATAAGTATCAGAAATAATTTCATCTACAAAGAACGGATCAGAAAAATCACGTGCTCCTGCAGTGAATCTGTTATATGTATAATTTGTCCACTCAGCAACTGCTGTAGCATCAAGATTATGAGACCCGAATGACTTGTTGAAGCTAAGGATGTTCTGAAAATTCCAGCGCTGTCTCTTAATTGAAGATCTGTTGACAAGTCCTTTATAACCAAAACCATCACCTGACTCAGGTTTCCAAACATAACTGTCATCAATCAAATTAACATCTGCACCTACCAGCATTCTGTATGTTAACCAGCTGACCGGTTTGATATCAATATTTGCAGTTGGGAGCAACCTGTATGAGGTATTTGTTTGCTTATTGTTTTTCAATACCCATACTATATTAGGAATAGTATTTTCGATAGTACGCAGGTTAGGACCTTTAGCGAGGGACTTGCGGTCTGTTGCATCTATATTGAATCCGGTAGGATCATCAGGATTATAAACTGCAACGTTTGGCAACATCCTTGAACTGGCATACATATTATCGCTGATAGAATTTGTACCTTTAACCGGACCTGTATTAACCTGGTTGGAAGCATTCAGTGAAAAGCCGGCAGTTAAATAATCTTTCAGGAATTTATGCTCTGCCCTTGCGTAAAAGGTATATCTATTATAGCTATTGTTAATAGAAAGTCCTTTTTGATCTGTGTAACCGGCAGACATAAAATACTGAGTCTGTGGAGATGCACCGGAGATTGACACAGTGTGACTATGCTGGAATCCTGTTCTGAAAACATGGTCATACCAGTTTGTATCAGTACCTTTATCATCCATATTGGCCTGTGGATTTCCCCCTGCATTTGTATACTTCTCATTTGCAATCATTACAAACTCCTGAGCGTTAAGAAGATCGTATAGTTTAGCTGCACTTGACCATCCCATCCATGAGTCATAAGATATTTTTGCCGCTCCCTGCTTGCCCTGTTTTGTTGTAATCAACACAACCCCGTTAGCTGCACGTGAACCATAAATGGCAGTTGCAGCACCATCCTTTAAAATTTCGAAAGATTCGATATCCGATGGGTTAATATCGGCAAGGGCATTATTATTAGAATATGAATAACCCACGTTACCTGATGTCACAGGCACGCCATTAATTACATAAAGAGGTGCATTTGATGAAGAAATAGTGCCAACACCTCTGATTATCACTCTTGGAGCCTGGGTTACGTCACCTGAAGGTGATATTACCTGAACCCCCGAAGCTCTTCCTGCCATCTGCTGCATAAAACTGGGAGAGGCCTTTGAAGCTAAATCATCCCCTCTGATTTGAGAAATTGAGCTGGTAACGTCTCTTTTTCTTTGTGTACCATAACCCACAACCACAATCTCGTCTAATTGCTCTGTATCACTTGTCAAGGTAACTGTGATTTCAGGACTTACCGGCACCTCTTCTGTAATGTAACCTACATAAGAAACTACCAGCGTACCTCCTGTTGGCGCCATCAGCAAAAAATTACCGTCTATATCGGTGACTGTTCCCTGATACGTACCTTTTATTAATATAGTGGCACCTATTACAGGTTCACCTGCTTCATCCACAACATTTCCTCGAACCTGTGTCTGAGCCATAAGTAGCCCAAACCCGGTGAAGAGCAGGGCAAAAAACATAATAAGCTTTTTTTTCATAAACTCTGCTTTTAAAATTTAATACAAATTAATAGGGATATATATATTGGAATTTCTTGTAAGAAATTTGTGCGTAAGAAGAGGAGACATCTTTACCGGGTCATATATTTTTTTTAACTTATAAATTAATATACATTATTTTTGCAAATATATAACATTTATTCAAATAACAACATTTTCAAGCATTTATTTCAATTATTATTATAATTTCTCTGTTTTAAAGGGTTTTATTATTCATTTTCCAATTCTATTAAAGAATACAACTAAGATTTAACATTAAATATATAAACTTGAGCACTGATTTTGGTCTTAATTTTATTTAAACAGACTGCATACACCCAAAAAAAAAAGCAACCCCAAAGGGCTGCTCTTTTTGATGCTTATTCAAGTAAGCTATTTCATTTTTTCTTTATTCAATACCTATCAATTCAACATCGAAGATAAGGTTAGAGAATGGCTTGATGCTGCCTCTGTCTGCAGAACCGTAAGCTAAATCGTAAGGAACATATAGTCTCCATTTTGAACCAACAGGCATGAGTTGCAATGCTTCTGTCCAGCCCGGGATAACCTGAGTAACACCGAAAGTAGCGGGCTCACCTCTTTCAACGCTGCTGTCAAAAACAGTACCGTCGACTAATGTACCGTGATAGTGAACTTTCACTCTGTCGGTGTCGGTAGGTATTGCACCTTTTCCTTCTGTAAGAATTTCATATTGCAAACCGCTGGGAAGTGTAACAACACCTTCTCTTGCAGCATTTTCTGACATATAAGCATCTCCGCTTGCAATCTCTTCCTGATACTGCTCTTTAAGTTCTTCTTCCTGACGTTCCATCTGAGCTTGCTGAGCTTTCTCCATTTCAGCCTGAACCAAACTGCTTGATTCCATCTTGTTGATAGCAAGTTCCTGATTCTTTAATGTTGAAATCAGACCGGCCAGCAATTGATCGTTATTTGCTTTTTGATCAGAATCTTCACCATAGAGCATTGAATTGAATTGTGGAAGCAGTTGCTGTGAGAATTGTACACCAATGCTTAATCCGTGTGCATAAGGCGATTCACTGTTAAGATTAATTGCTTCCTTCATACCTTTGATGAATTCATTTAAACGGGGTCCGTTTAGCTTGTTAACAGAGTCGATCTTTGATGCCATCTCTGCCTGTAATGCAGCTTTTTGAGTTGAATCAGCTGATGCGATTCTCATCTGGTAATCATACTCGATACCGGTTGTGCTGTAAATAACACCTGCCTGCTCGAGGAATTGTGCCAATCCCTGATCGGCCATAGTCACACCATAAGCGTAGGATACGCTGTCCACAGAATTTTTTAATGAGGTTTTGGGTGTAGAGGCTCCGCCACAGGATACCATCATAACAGCCAAAACTGCTAATGCACTGAAAGTGCCTAAAATTGTTTTCTTCATTTTACTTTATATTATTATATGTATTCTTTCGAATTATTCGATACCTAACAGCTCTACATCAAAAATAAGAGTTGAATTAGGTTCTATTGCACCGCCTGCACCCTGCTCTCCGTAGGCAAGATTTGAGGGGATAAATAATCTCCATTTTGAACCTACCGACATCAGCTGAAGTGCTTCAACCCATCCTTTAATAACCTGGTTAACACCAAATACTGCGGGTTGACCTCTCTGAACAGAGCTGTCAAATACTGTACCGTCAAGAAGTGTGCCATGGTAGTGACATTTGACCTTATCTGTGGCTTTTGGTATTGCACCGTCACCTTCGTTAAGTATTTCGTACTGCAGTCCGCTGGGGAGTGCAACTACACTTTCTTTCTTTTTGTTCTCTTCGAGGAAGGCTTTACCTGCTTCCAGATTTTTATTTAACATATCGTCCTGTTGTTTACTGAAATAATCCTGTAATATCTGATTTGCTTCCTGGGGAGACATTGAAGGAGTTTTGTTGTCCATGATCTCTTTGAAGGCTTTTACAAAAGAATCAACATCGATTTGTCTGAGGCCTGAATTCATTAGGTTTGAGGCCATACTCATACCTAACGCATAACTTAATTTGTCCATTAATATATTTACTTTTCGAATTATCATGCAAAAGTACGACATAAATTATGAAAAGAGCGTGTTTATCAAATAAAATGTTATGTTTTTAAGTATAAAAAGCTATATTTGAGGGAAAAAGAGGCTGTAATAATGAAAAAACTTGTAGTATTAACAGGTGCAGGTATGAGTGCAGAAAGTGGTATTTCAACTTTCAGAGACTCAGGCGGTTTATGGGATAAATATCCGGTGGAGAAGGTGGCAACGCCGGAGGGCTTCAATGCTAATCCTGAACTGGTGCTTAACTTTTATAATGTGAGGCGGCGCGAACTTCTTGCCACGAAACCAAATGCAGGTCACTACGGCTTGGCGGAAATGGAAAAGGATTTTGAAGTTAGTATTATTACTCAGAATATCGACAATCTGCACGAACAGGCAGGCAGTACCTCTGTTATTCACCTGCATGGCGAACTGATGAAATCACGTTCTACTGCCTACGAATCGCTTGTGTATGATATTGATCCGGAAAACTGTGATATTAATTTGGGCGACAAATGCGAAATGGGTTATCAGTTGCGCCCTCACATAGTATGGTTTGGAGAGATGGTTCCAATGATTCCGGTTGCGGAAGCCATAGTGCGCAAGGCTGATATTTTCGTAATTATCGGTACATCAATGAATGTATATCCTGCCGCAGGGCTTCTTAATGACGTGAAAAGAAATGTTCCTGTTTATCTTATTGATCCTAAAGATGTTTCTACCGGAAGACATGACATTCATCATATTAAGACGGGGGCATCTGAAGGAGTTAAGGAACTGAGGAGACTTTTAGCGAGACACAATTAAAGCAGATGAATTATATACTTTTTGAGAGTACTGTTTTTTTTGTATTTTTGATTTGAGATAGCGGCAATTAAGCCTGCTATTAAAATATGAATTGTAGCTTGTGGCAAAAAAAATAGCAGAAACACCAATGATGAAGCAGTTTGTTGATATCAAGAGTCAGCATCCTGACGCGATACTGCTGTTCAGAGTTGGTGATTTCTATGAGACTTTTTCGGATGATGCGATTATTGCATCTGAAATATTGGGTATAACACTGACCAGAAGGGCAAACGGGGCTGCTCAGTTTGTAGAGCTGGCAGGATTCCCGCATCATGCACTTGATACTTATCTGCCTAAACTGGTGAGAGCAGGCAAGAGAGTGGCAATATGCGACCAGCTGGAGGATCCTAAAACTACTAAGAAACTTGTCAAACGGGGGATAACAGAACTTGTTACCCCCGGTGTTTCAATTAATGATACGGTACTTAATCACAAGGAGAATAATTTTCTCTGTGCAATTCACTTTTCTAATAATATAATAGGTATCTCGTTTCTGGATATCTCAACAGGTGAATTTCTTACCACTGAGGGTACCAGGGATAATATTGATAAACTGTTGTCAAATTTCTCTCCAAAAGAGATCCTGATCGAACATTCAAAAAAGAAGAAGTTTGAGGAGATGTTAGGCTCCGGCTGGATGATTTCGGTGCTGGATGACTGGATCTTTACAGAAAATGCAGCCCGCGACAGGTTGCTGTCTCATTTTAAATCTGCAACCCTTAAGGGTTTCGGAGTTGAACAGCTTGAACAGGGCATTATTGCTTCGGGGGCTATCCTGCACTATATGGATATCACTCAGCATCCTAATATTGAGCATATTACATCGCTGACAAGAATTGAGGAGGAGCGGTTTGTGCGACTTGACAAATTCACCGTCAGAAATCTGGAACTGCTGTCGCCCATGAACGAAGGAGGCAAAAGTCTGCTGGGTGTTCTTGACAAAACTATTTCTCCTATGGGTTCGCGGCTAATGAGGCGATGGGTTGTTTTCCCCCTCAAAGAGGTTGCACCTATAAGAGAGCGGTTGAACGTGGTTGAGTACTTTTTCCGCGACCCGGAATTGAAAAAGCTGCTCACTCAGCAGTTGTCGCTGATAGGAGACCTGGAAAGAATTATCTCTAAGGCTGCAGTAGGAAGAATCTCTCCTAGGGAGGTGGTTCAGCTGAAAGTTGCCCTCAATGCCATTGATCCAATTCAGCATGCTTTTGCGGAGTCTGGCAACAAAAGTCTGAAGGAGATGGGCGAACTTTTAAATCCTTGTCCGATATTGAGAGATAAGATTGATAAGGAGATTGTTCCTGATCCTCCGGCATTAATTAATAAAGGGGGTTTTATAAGAAAAGGGGTAAACGGGGAACTGGATGACCTTCGCAATATAGCATTTTCGGGTAAGGATTACCTACTTCAGATTCAGCATCGAGAAAGTGAAAAGACCGGCATCCCCTCTCTTAAAATCGCATTTAATAACGTTTTCGGTTATTATATTGAAGTGCGGAATACGCATAAAAGTAAGGTGCCGGCAGAATGGACCAGAAAACAGACTTTGGTGAGTGCCGAGAGATATATCACTGAAGAGCTGAAGGTGTATGAGGAAAAGATTCTTGGGGCGGAAGAGAAGATTATGGTTCTGGAGAATAAGATATATGTTGAATTGGTTGAAAGTCTTATTGAATATATTCCTGTTATTCAGAATAATGCAAATATAATTGCACGGGCCGACTGTCTACTTTCATTTGCAAATGTGGCTGAGCGGTACAACTATATTCGCCCGGAAATTAACGAATCGTATGTAATAGACATTAAGGAGGGGCGACACCCTGTAATTGAAAGACAGCTGCCTGCAGATGAGCCGTATGTATCCAACGATGTGTATCTTGATAATGACAATCAGCAGATTCTGATAATTACCGGACCTAACATGTCAGGAAAATCGGCACTGCTGCGTCAAACTGCTCTGATTACACTGATGGCTCAGATAGGATCATTTGTTCCGGCGGAATCTGCAAAGATTGGTCTGGTTGATAAAATATTTACCCGAGTGGGTGCCTCAGACAACATTTCACTTGGTGAGTCCACTTTCATGGTGGAAATGAACGAGGCTGCGAACATAATGAATAACTTATCTGACAGAAGTCTTGTGCTGTTTGATGAACTTGGAAGGGGCACAAGTACTTACGACGGTATATCTATTGCCTGGGCAATTGTAGAGTATATTCACGAGAACCCAAAAGCAAGGGCTAAGACGCTTTTTGCCACTCATTATCATGAGCTTAATGAGATGGAGAAATCTTTTAAGCGTATTCACAATTTTAATGTATCGGTAAAAGAGATCGACAATAAGGTGATATTTCTTCGCAAACTGAAGCCGGGAGGTAGTGAACACAGTTTTGGGATTCATGTAGCCAGGATGGCGGGAATGCCTCAAAGCATAACAAAAAGGGCTGATACAATTTTATCTCAAATGGAAAATTCAAACCGCAAAGGGGATATAAAGAAGCCAATTAATGATTTTGTGGAAAAACAGGAGGGGTATCAGTTGAGCTTCTTTCAGCTGGATGACCCGATATTGAGTCAGGTTCGTGACGAGATAATCAACCTGGATATCAATAATTTAACCCCTATTAACGCACTTAACAAGCTTAACGAAATCAAGAAAATTGTTAAAGGTAAATAAGCTCTAAACAACTGGTAATTTTAATTTTCATTAAACAGCTACAAACAAAATGTGAAGTAGTTTGTTTCAACATTGAACAAACCAAAACTTGAACTATTTATTTTAACAAAAAAATTGACTTATGAAACTTAAAAAATTATTTTTTGCGGGACTGCTTATTGCAGCATTCACAACTACACTTAGCGCGCAACAATACAACACTGCTTTTGGTGTACGTCTGGGATATGACAGCGGTTTGACTCTAAAACACTTTTTCGCACCTGCAAGTGCAGGTGAGTTCATACTTTCGGCTTCACCGCGATGGTTTCAGCTTACAGGGTTATATGAATACCAGCAGCCTGTTCCCAACGCTCCCAATCTCGACTGGTATTTGGGTTTAGGAGCTCATATTGGTGGTATTCACAAAAACAAAGATCATTATAATAACGCATTTTTACTTGGTGCTGACCTGATAGCAGGTCTGGAATATGTTTTCCCGAGGGCTCCTTTTAATGTGTCACTCGACTGGAAGCCTTCATTTAATTTCACAAATGATTATAATGATTACTGGTACAGTGGATTTGCATTAAGTTTGCGATACACTTTCCGTTAAATAGTTTTTAAATGATTTGAAGACCGCTTTCGAAAGAGAGCGGTTTTTTTATTAGTGATTAGTTTCATTTTGTGAAACTAATTATATACTTTTGTTGTTTAAATAATGAAAGTACGATTAATTAAAATAAAAACTATTGAAGACTACGTTTTAAAAAACGCCAGGAGTAAAATATATTTTGAAAACTGGCTGTCAATTATTAAAAGAGCGGATTGGAATATCCCTAATGATATGATAGTAACTTTCAATAGTGCCGACTTATTAGGCAGAGGATCTGACAGAGTAATATTTAATATTGGAGGGAAAAAATATCGGTTGATATGCAAGTACTACTATGGTGAGTCTAATGTTCATCTTTTTATTAAGTGGATAGGTACACATGCTGAATATACGAAGCTATGTAAAGCTGGTAATCAGTATGACGTAGATTTGTATAAAAAATAAATTATAAGATTATGGGGAATTTGAAATATACTATTATAAAAACTAGAGAGCAATATGAAGCGTATTGTGACTTATTAGAAGAACTGATCATACATAACAAATCAAATGATGAAATTGATCTTCTGACACTTTTAATAGAAAAGTGGGATACAGATCATTCACTGATGAATGATGCGGATCCAATCGTATTATTGAAATCTTTAATGAAAGAGCATGGCTTGAGAGCTAAAGATTTAGCACAAATTTTAGAGTTATCAAAAGGCACTGTTTCAAAGATTTTAAATTATCAGAAAGGACTTTCAAAAGATACAATCAGAAAGTTGTCGGAGTATTTTAAAGTCTCACAGGAAGCGTTCAATCGTCCTTATAAACTAAATCACAGTATTAACAGGAGAGTAAGAGATTCAAGCCTAATGAATACTACAAAGGAAATATCTGCATTATGAGTTTCTTGATAAATGAACTGAACGAGGCACAGCGTGCTGCAGTGGAGTTTTGCGACGGCCCGTCTCTTGTAATAGCAGGAGCAGGATCAGGGAAAACACGTGTACTTAGTTACAAGATTGCCTATCTGCTGGAACAGGGTTTACCTCCATACTATATTCTCGCACTTACATTTACTAATAAAGCTGCGCGTGAAATGAAATCGCGTATTGCTGAACTGGTTGGGGAAAAGAGGGCAAGAAGATTGTGGATGGGTACTTTCCACTCAATTTTTGCACGTATACTTCGTAACGAAGCTGAATCTATCGGTTTTCAATCTAACTTCACAATATTTGACTCATCCGATTCACGTAATCTGGTTAAGCTTATTATTAAAGATTTGAATCTTGACGATAAGCAATACAGACCGGGAAATGTTCAGGGACAGATATCAAGAGCAAAAAACAGTTTGATTACTCCTGCAATGTATGCATCTAATGCAGAGATCATTCAGTATGACAACAGGGCAAGACAGCCTCAGATTTTTGAGATTTATAAGAGGTATCAAAACCGTCTGCGTGCAGGTAACAGCATGGATTTTGATGATCTGCTGATGTACACTAATATTTTGTTTCGTGATCATAAAGAAATTCTTGAGAAATACAGAAATCAGTTTCAGTATATCCTTGTGGATGAGTATCAGGATACTAATTTTGCTCAGCATCTTATTGTAAAACAGTTGGCTGATGTACACCACCGTGTGTGTGTTGTAGGTGATGATGCCCAGAGTATTTATTCATTCCGGGGGGCAAATATTGACAATATTCTTAATTTCAGGTCTAATTTTCCGGAAACGAAAGTTTTTAAACTTGAGCAGAATTACCGATCTACACAAAATATTGTGAATGCTGCCAACAGTCTGATAAAAAAGAATACGGAGCAGATTGCAAAAGATGTATTCTCTGAAAATGAGGCTGGCGAGAAAATGGAGATTATAAGCACTTTTTCGGATTTTGAAGAGGGGCTTGTTGTTGCAAATAAAATTGCCAGAATGAGAATGGAAAGTCATTCTGCATACAGTGATTTTGCTATTCTCTACCGCACAAATGCACAATCTAGAATATTTGAGGATTCACTCAGAAAGAAAAACATTCCTTACAGGATTTATGGCGGGAAGTCGTTTTATCAGCGTAAAGAGATAAAGGATGTTATTGCGTACTTCAGACTGATCGTGAATCCTTCTGATGAGGAGGCATTCCGCAGGATTATAAATTATCCGGCACGTGGAATCGGTGATGTGACAGTGGGCAAACTATCTTCTGCAGCGGCTCTTCACCAGATAAGCCTGTGGAAAGTGCTTTCAGCACCGGTTGAATATAATCTGAACATAAATTCAGGCACTGAGAAGAAACTTAAAGGTTTTTATGACCTTATAAGCGAGTTTATTGATATGAATGAGTCGCTCAATGCATTTGAACTGGCTCAGGAGGTGTTAAAGAAAACAGGTATATCTCACGAAGCATATCAGGATCTTACACCTGAAGGAATGAGCCGCTCACAGAATATTCAGGAGCTGCTTAATGCAATTGATGAGTTTGTTTCAACACGACAGGAGCAGGGTGAAGAAGAGGTCAGTCTGGTGGATTTTCTGTCGGAGGTTTCACTGCTTACTGATCAGGATACGGACAAGGATGAGGAGGCTGAAAAGGTGACCTTGATGACTGTTCACTCGGCTAAGGGACTTGAGTTTAATCATGTATTTGTTGTGGGTATGGAGGAGGATCTTTTCCCGTCATCTATGGCAAAATCGGAAGTGAGGGGACTGGAAGAGGAGCGGCGTCTGTTTTATGTAGCTATTACCCGTGCGAAGAAAACTTGCACTGTAACATATGCCAGGAGCAGGTTTAAAAACGGTCAGACAAATTCGGCATCGGAAAGCAGGTTTCTTCGAGAAATAGACCCAGCTTATGTGCATATGGATACGAGCACGGCATTGAATGCCTCAACAACGGATACAGCTGTTGACTTTTGGGGTACTATGCGTGAACAACGACTTCAAAGAGAGACCAAGACAGGCAAAAGCAGTTATACGGGCAGGACGGAGTCTTCTAATCCTATTGGAACAGCTTCTTCAGGTAAGCGACTTGTTTCTGTTCAGAGTGCAGCTCCTTCTATGCCGTTATCTAAAGAGGCAAGGGAACTTGAAGAGGGGGATATTATTGAGCACGAAAGATTTGGTCAGGGTGAAGTGACCTCTATCGAGATGAGTGGGAATGACCGTCGTGCAATAGTTGAATTTGAGTCCGCAGGCAGAAAACAACTACTGCTTAAGTTCGCTAAATTTAAAATTGTGGGGAAAAAGTGAATTAAGCACTTCTCCCCCACAAGATGCAACATATATTTATTTAACTAAATCGAATTATAATTCGAGTAAGGCTTTCTCTCCGCTGCTGCCACCAAACAATAGATCTGTCGGGTTTTCAAGAAGCTGTTTTATCCTTAATAAAAAGCTTACGGAGTCTTTGCCGTCAATTACCCGATGGTCGTAAGACAATGCCACATACATCATTGGTCTGATAACTACCTGCCCGTCAATTGCCACAGGGCGTTCAATTATGTTGTGCATACCAAGAATGGCCGACTGCGGCGGATTAATTAAAGGTGTTGACATCATGGATCCGAAGACACCTCCGTTGGTTATAGTAAAGGTCCCGCCTGTCATTTCGGGGATTGACAGTTTGCCGATACGGGCTTTTCCTGCCAGATCGGCGATAGCTTTTTCAATCTCTGCCAGACCAAGACTTTCTACATTACGGACTACAGGCACCATCAGGCCTTTAGGAGCACTTACGGCAACAGATATATCCGTGAAATCATAAGTCACAAGATTTTCTCCGTCGATCATGCTGTTTACGTTAGGAAATTCGAGGAGTGCTACAGATGAGGCTTTCATAAAAAACGACATGATGCCGAGTTTTATCCCATGTTTTTCTGTAAACTGTGCTTGATTTCTCTTCCGAATATCCATTATAGGCTTCATATCCACCTCGTTGAAGGTAGTCAGCATTGCAGTTTCATTCTTGACTGAGACCAGACGTTCGCTTAGTTTTCTCCGTAGTGAACTGAGTCTTTCGGATTTGAGCTCTCTACTTGCATGTCTCTTAAATCCGGATGTTTGAGACTGAACTATTCCATCCGGAAGATCTTGTGCACTTAACGCTGCTTCTACATCTTCGCGCTTTAAGCGTCTTAAACCATTTATTACATCCTCCACGGACAAATCATATTTATCCATTACCTTCTGAGCCAAAGGAGTCACTTTAACATTATCCAAATCTGTCTGATCTTGCTTATCACTCACTTTTGCATCAGATGTTGAAGATTCAGCGGTTTCAGCCGGTTTTGCTGATGCATTAGGCTCAGTAGTTTTCACTGCTTTGGATGCTTCGACAGCTCCAACAGATTTCACTACATCGGGAGACTCTTTTATCTCCTCTGTTTTCGAAGAGTCAGATGCTTCTTCTGTGGGTTGTACTGAGGTGTCTATTGTGCAGGCAACTGATCCCACTTCGAGCATATCTCCCTCCTTCGCTTTAAGTGATACCTTCCCGGAATCATAGGCTACAAGCATCAGTGTTGCTTTGTCTGACTCCAGCTCTGCTATTTCGGTATCTTTCTTTACTACGGTTCCATCTTCAACAAGCCAGTTGAAAAGCTCTACGTGTGTTATTGATTCACCCGGACTCGGTATTTTAACTTCTATAATTGCCATTACTTGGTTTTCTTTTTATTGAGATTAGATATTTCTCATGATTATTTTTTCACTCTCGATAGTATAATATGGAATTTATTCAAAAGCATGGTTGATGATTACAGCCTGGTTAACTTTGTGCAGTGCAGTTAGCCCTTCTGCCGTAACACCACTTGCAGGGCGACTTATTACTCTGATATTATAATCTTCCATCTTCTGTTTTACATATAGAGATGCTCCCATATTTAACGGCTCCTCCTGAACCCAGATAAGTTCGGTATTTTTGGGGTAACTTTTGATAAGATCACTGATCTGCTTTTCGGGAAATGGATAAAGTTGCTCAAGTCGTACTATTGACACATTTTTAGCATTCTTTTCTTTACGGGCTTCTTTTAATTCGTAGTAAATTTTACCGGTGCAGAGGAGCAGTCTCTTTATGTGCGACTTGGACTGAATCTCTTTATCTTCAATCACTTCCTGAAATCTGCCTTCGGTGAAATCTGATAACGTTGATGTACATTCAGGGTGCCTCAGCAAGCTTTTGGGTGTAAATATTATTAGCGGTATTCTGAAATCACGATGCATTTGCCGGCGGATGACATGAAAGAAATTAGCGGGTGTAGTGCAATTTACCACCTGCATGTTGTTATTGCCACATAGCCCCAGGAAGCGCTCAATTCTCCCGCTTGAATGCTCTGCCCCCTGCCCTTCGTAACCGTGAGGCAGAAACATTATGAGTCCTGATTTTAAACCCCATTTCTCCTGCGCTGAGGATATGTACTGATCAACTATAACCTGGCCGACATTATAAAAATCGCCGAACTGAGCTTCCCAGATTGTCAGGCCGTCAGGAAAAGCAAGTGAGTATCCATACTCGAATCCCAGTATTCCGTATTCGCTCAGCATTGAGTTATAAACTCTTACAGGCGCCTGCTCTCCTCCCAGGTTTTTAAGTGGGAAATATTTATCAGTGCCGTCATCTTCGGTAACTATTTCTGCGTGGCGGTGAGAGAATGTTCCCCGCTCTGAATCCTGGCCGCTTAAACGTACCGGAACCATCTCCTTGGCAAGCGTGGCATATGCCATGAGTTCACCCATTGCCCAATCGTAAGAATCCTCCTTTATCATTGCTGCACGCTGGGAAAAGAGTCTTGTGGTTTTATTGAAAAACTGTCTGTCATCAGGTAATGTTGTAATACGCTTTGCCACCTCCAAGAAGAGTTCACGGGATACCTTTGTTTCTGTTGTATTTTCAAAGTCTTCTGTTGCAGGTAATCTTAAATGACTGTTTTTATCGGACAAAAAGGGTTGAAAGTTTAATTTGTCTGACTTCAGCGAGACCTCATAAGATTTATCAAGTACGCTATGGAAGTCGGCTACCATTTTATCAAAATCCCTGGCATCAACCACATTCTCTGCTATGAGTTTATCGGCATATATATCACGGGGATTTTTATGCTTTGCAATAATATCGTAAAGTTCAGGCTGAGTGAAGCGTGGCTCATCTCCCTCATTATGACCGTATTTCCTATAAGAAAGAAGATCTATAAAAACATCTGTATTGAACTCCTGACGAAATTCGAGAGCTAATTTAGCTACGAATACCATTGCTTCGGGGTCATCTCCATTAACATGAAATACGGGAGACTGAGTTACTTTGGCTATGTCAGTACAATATGTACTGGATCTTGCCTGCAGATAGTTAGTTGTGAATCCTACCTGGTTATTAATTACTACATGAATTGTGCCTCCGGTACTATAACCGCCAAGTTTTGAGAACTGAATGGTTTCATATACTACACCCTGTCCGGCAATAGCTGCATCTCCGTGAACCAAGATAGGTAGTACTTCATCATAATTAAGGTTATGATCATTCTCCAGTTTAGCGCGCGCTATACCTTGTACAACAGGTCCCACCGCTTCGAGATGTGACGGATTTGGAGCAAGGTTTACAGAAATGGTGCGGCCTTCATAATCTATAGTACTGCTATAACCCAGATGGTATTTAACATCACCATATTTTATCTCCTCTTCATAATTTTGCGCGTTGAATTCACGGAACACCTGGGAGTAAGGCTTCTTCATTATATTAGTGAGCACGTTAAGCCTTCCGCGATGCGCCATCCCTATAACTATATCATTTACATTGTACTCCCCGCCCCTTGAAATTATTGCATCCAGAGCCGGGATAATTGATTCTGAGCCTTCAAGCGAGAAACGCTTCTGACCTACAAACTTTTTATGCATGTAGTCTTCAAATCCGGAAGCTTCAACTAATAAATCGAGTATATGCAATTTCTTCTCTCTTGACAGCTCTTCACTGTTTCTGGAGTTTTCCATTTTCTCCTGAAGCCATTTCACTTTGTCAGGATTGGTCATATAACGATATTCCACTCCAATTGAAGCGCAATAAGTCTCTTCAAGGAGCTTTATTATTTCACGAAGAGTGGTTCTGCCGAGTCCGACCTCATTCCCCGCTTCAAATACTAAATCAAGATCTTTCTCTGTCAGATCGAAATTTTCTATTGCAAGAGTAGGGCTATAACTCCTTCGTGTTCTTACGGGATTGGTTTTTGTAAATAGGTGCCCTCTTCTCCGATAAGCAGTTATCAGCCTCATTACATTCAACTCTTTGGGAGAATGCTCTGCACTGCCATTTTTCTCATAAGGCTTTAATGGGAAGCGGGTTATGGCTAAATCAAAGCCTTGAAAGTAATAACGAAAACTTTCATCAACACTTTCGGGTGATTCCTTGTATTTTTTATACAAATCCTCTATTGCTTCGATCTCCATTGAATCGAAATCATTTCCGGTATTCATTGGTAAATAAATCTTTTTATATATAAATAGTAAAGAAGGCTAAATTGTTCATTAAAAACAAATAATAGATATAAATTCAATGATAGTTAGATAATTTCAATGATAATTTGACGAAAAAATAGTATATTTGGCAACCCAAATAAACTTATCAATTAAGCAATTAACAAGAGATAAGTATTAACAAGAGAATTAATAAATTTCAAATTTCATGACTAAAAGCGCTTTACAAATTGCAAGGACTGATTATGTCCCTAAAATGCCCGAAGGACTTAAAGGCAACGTGAAAATAGCAGAAGGTGCTGCTACAGAGTCTGTGGCTGACCATGCAGAGATAAAGGAATTATTCCCAAACACATATGGTCTGCCAATTGTAACTTTTGAACAGGCTGACGGAGAAACAGGAACTCCTGAACCTATAAATGTAGGAGTTATATTGTCGGGAGGACAAGCTCCGGGTGGACATAATGTTATTGCCGGAATTTTTGACGGTATCAAACGCTTGCATAAAGACAGTAAATTATATGGTTTCATTCTTGGACCTGCCGGATTAATTGACCATCAGTATAAAGAACTTACCGGTGAAATAATTGATGAATACAGAAATACGGGAGGTTTTGATATTATCGGTTCAGGACGTACTAAACTTGAAACTAAAGAACAGTTTGACAAAGGACTTATTATCCTCAAGAAACTTGATATAAAAGCACTTGTTATTATCGGAGGAGATGACTCTAATACAAACGCATGCGTGTTGGCAGAATACTACAAATCAATTGATGCGGATGTGCAGGTTTTGGGATGTCCGAAAACAATTGACGGTGACCTTAAAAATGATCAGATTGAAACATCTTTCGGATTTGACACTGCTTGTAAAGTTTATTCTGAATTGATCGGTAATATTCAGCGTGACTGTAACTCTGCACGCAAATACTGGCACTTCATCAAGGTTATGGGTCGCTCAGCATCACACATAGCATTGGAATGTGCTCTTCAGACACACCCAAATGTTTGTATAATATCAGAAGAGGTTGAAGAAAAAGGTTTATCCCTTGATGATATCATTGAATATATCGCCGGTATTATTGCAAAACGTGCTGATAAGGGTTTAAATTACGGTACTGTAATTATTCCTGAAGGTTTAATTGAATTCATACCGGCAATGAAGAACCTAATTAGCGAATTAAACGATTTCCTTGCTCATAACCAGGAAGAGTTTGATCTTGTACGCCGCTCAGGTAAGCGCGAGTACATCATCAGCAAATTGTCTCCTGAAAACTCAGAGATATATGCGAGCCTGCCGGAGTCAGTTGCACGTCAGTTAACACTCGACCGTGACCCGCACGGTAACGTACAGGTTTCTCTGATTGAAACTGAAAAACTGCTTACTGAAATGGTTGGCAAAAAGCTTAGTCAATGGGCTAAGGAGGGTAAATATAGTGGCAAATTTGCAAGTATTACTCATTTCTTCGGTTATGAGGGTCGTTGTGCCGCTCCTTCCAACTATGACGCCGACTACTGCTATTCACTTGGCTACACAGCTTCAATGCTTGTAGCATCAGGTAAAACAGGTTATATGTCGTCTGTGAGAAATACTACAGCACCTGCAGCAGAATGGATTGCCGGTGGTGTACCTATCACAATGATGCTTAACCTGGAACGTCGTCACGGTGAAATGAAACCTGTAATTCAAAAAGCTTTGGTTAAGCTGGATGGTGCTCCTTTCTTATATTTCAAAGAGAACCGCGACGAATGGGCAATACATACTGACTACGTATATCCGGGACCTATACAGTATTTTGGTCCTACCGAGGTATGTGATCAACCAAGCAAAACATTGCAACTGGAACAAACAGGAGAGATCAGTTTCTAATTCCTTTCCTGATATATTTATATATAAGGGCCGCTCCAAATGGAACGGCCCTTATTATTTACTTGCCGGACTGTTAAGTCCTTTGTTAATATATTTATATATATATCAGAAGAACCTATATCTGTTATCTTCAACACCCAACTCATTCTTAAGAGTCTCTACAGCCTGCATCTGCAATCTGTATGCGTTGTTGTTTAACATTGATTCTTTTTGTTCTTTATCATTATATTCTGCACTTCCTTCTGAACGGTTTGCAACTTTTGCCACAAACACACCCATATTTCCTTCCATTGGTCCGACAACAGTATTAAGCGGTGCAAATGAAGAGACTGCATTAACAACAGGTTCAAATCCCAGACCTACAACATTCTGAGTTGTGAAGTTAACAAAACGAACTGAATCCACTCTGGAATTCATTGCTTCTACATAAGCTTCCAATGAAGTCAGGCTTTGCTGCTCCAGATCTGCTATTATTTTTTCTGCCTTCTTCTGATTTACAAACTGTGTACGAATTATGTCTGAAACCTCTGACAGCGGTGTGGTACCTGAAGGTATTATTTCATCCACACGGGCTACAATCCTCAGATTTGTAAGGTCGAATTTTCTAACTGCACCTATCTCCTTCTGGTTAGCAGCCCAGGTAATTACCTGACGTGAACTTGGAATTTGTCCCAAAGAGAAATCATTTGCAGAGAATGACATATTAGGAATAACCATATAACCTGCTTCTGATGCAAGCTGATTAAAGTCCTTACCTACATTAGGCGCTGAAACGAACTGATTTAATTCGTTGTCAATATTATTTGAAGTCTTCTCACTTGGCACAACAGGCATGTTTACTACTGCAAGTTTAAACTTGTTGACAGGACTTGTTTTTTGCTCAACCTGGAATATTACCTGCTGTCCGGGTAAAGATATTTTTACCGGCTGACCCACAGGTGCGCTGAATGCAGCCACTACCATTTCCTTTCCGAAAGGCAGAAGATCAATCTCTCTTGCCCAGCCAACATCACCTCCGTTAGATTGAGGATTAAGACTATTAGCAACAGCAGCAAACGGTTCTCCGTTGTTGATTGCATTATAAATACTGTCAACAAACTGTGTAATTACTGAATCCTGTCCTACCATTGTAGAATTAGGCACAGCCATCATACTCAGATATACTGAATCAGGAGAAACAGTTTTATTTATCAGCTTATAGAGCTGGAATGAATCGCCTTCACGTACAGGGCCATAAATGTCAGATACATTTGCAGTTCTTGCGAAATCAAGCTGAGAAGGGGTAAGCAGGTTTTCACCCAAAAAAACGTCGCGATATGGTGTATCGGAATAATCTGCTACTACAGTTGCAGGATTTGTTGCAGACTGCAATTGTGTATAAGCAATCTGTGACTGCTCCTCTATTGCAGCAAAATCCTCATCACTTGGAACAATCTCTTTAGTGAAATATGAAATCTTCACTATAGGAGCTTCAAGTTTGAAGGACTTTTTATTTTTATTGTAAAAGTCTTTGATTTCTTTATCAGTTACTGTTACAGCAGAGTCCGGAACGGTAAAATAACTCTTCATAACATATTCGACATCTGCATTCTGCTGCGATAGGTCGAAAGTCTTCTTTGCCTCAATATCATTAACGATTACTGAATTAGTAAGCAGTGAGATATACTTTTCCTCAAGACGCTGAGTCTTTACCATGTTCTCGATAAACAACCACAAAGATTTGTACTGATCCACTAATACCTGTTCCTGTGGATTAGGGCTTGGAGTATTAATCACATTTAAAAACTGTACTAATGCTGTACGGCTGAATACACCGGTCTGAGGATCAAGAAAAAAAGGCAGTTGTTGTAAAATAGGCGAAATTGATTGTCCGTGAACAAGATCATTTATCTCCTCCTTAGTTACCACAAGTCCGAGATCACCTGCCTGATCTTCAAGCAATCTGTCGCGAACCATTTGTTGATAAACTGCTTCACGGATTTGTAATGAAATGTTTTCATCAAGCGAAGATTGTCCGCTGATCATTTTCTGGAACTCCTCAAATTCGGTGATTTTACTGGAATAATCTTGAGTTGTAATAACTTCTCCGTTTACAACAAAAGCTCTGTCTCTCGCTTTCCCAACAAGCAATGATCCCGAACTAAAAAGGTCTCCTAATACAAAGGCTAGCAGAGCTACACCTATGACAATGACCAGCAGTGGTCCTTTATTTCTGATGTTTTGTAAAGTTGCCATCTAAATAACTATTAGTCTGTTTCAATTAAACGTTAAAATATATGTTTGTTCAAATTAGGGCACGAAGTTAGTAAAAATAAAGCAGATAAGTATATTATTTTATTCTAAAAAAGTGCATATTAAATATTAGTCTGATGTTTCAACCTCTTTGCTATTGTCAGTTATCAGTCGTACAACTTCAATTTTGCGATCTGTAACCTTAAGTATTTTGAATGTATAGTCACCTATCACAACCGTTTCGTACGTTTTAGGGAATCGTTGTGTATGGTGAAGAAGAAACCCTGCAACTGTTGAATACTCATCTGATTCCGGTATTTCAAGGTTATAAATTTCATTAAGATGATCAATCTCTACGCGCCCCGAAAGTACGTACTGACCTTTTGTCTCCTCTTTTACGAATTTGGATTTAACATCATACTCATCCTCAATCTCACCAAAAATCTCCTCTACCAGATCTTCCATGGTTACAATGCCGGACGTCCCGCCAAATTCATCAACTACAACCGCAATACTTTTGCGTTGCAACATCAGGTCGCTCATGAGCTTACTTGCCTGCATACTCTCAGGAACGAATGAAATTGATGTGATATTATCGGTCCAGTCCTCGGGATGCGAGAAAATCTCCCACATATGTATATAGCCGGCTATGTCGTCGATGTCTTCCTTATACACCAGAATTCTGGAAATACCTGTTTCAATGAATCTCTCTTTAAGAGTATCAACATCTGTTTCAATACTTACAGCTACAATATCAGCTCTTGGCACCATACAGTCCCTTAATTTCACTGATGAGAAATCAAGAGCATTACGAAAAATCTTCACTTCTGAATCCATTTCGTTTACTCTTGACAGATCATCTATGCTTTTTTTAACGAACGTATCAAGATCAACTCTGCTGAATGTCTGATCGTTTGGCTGAGGAGATTTAATTCCGAATAATCTCAGAATTCCTTCAGATATTATAATAAAAACAGATGCAACCGGATAAAATAAAACATAGAATATAAAAGCCGGTATTGCAAAAGCTTTCACCCATGAATTGGGATTTTTTTTAAACAGTGTCCTTGGGATTAGTTCATCAAATATTAGAATAATTAATGTGGAAAATATTATTACCAGAATAGCACCAATCCACTCCTGATTTAAATAAATACCGGGATTATTAAATACTATAAGGATAGTAAAATACAGTAAAAGTACAAGTGCAATAACTTTCCCAATCATTAATGTTGCCAAAAACATGCGGGGGCGGGCATAAATACTGTTAAGCATAAAATTATAAAGACCCTTGCTTTTCTTGGAGACTGCAAACTGCAATTTGTCGGATGCAACAAATGCCATATCCATGCCTGAAAAAAAGACCGACAAGAGAAGAAAAGTAATCCACAATCCTATTTCTAACGTGCTTGTCATATGTTTACTCCATTAAGATCACTGCTTCCTGTTCACCTTCTATTATAGAATTAGAGATAGAATCAGGTGTGTCCTCATTAAGTGAGTCTGACGGCACTACCGGCCTGTCAACAAAAGGCAGTCTCCCGTCGTGAGGTCTGAATATTCTGTAATCAGTCATTTGCTCATTCGACTCGAAACCGTAACCTTTTATCTGAGAATCTTTTCTTTTAATTTCGATATAGGTGTCAGAATAAACCCTTCCATTCTCCATATCCCAATAAAGTTCTTCGCTTCTAAACTCCTCACCCTGCAAGTTCTCTACGTGAACATTACTCTTTAGTTTCCATAGTCTTTTGTCATCAAAGTACCATGCAGTATCGGCTTTTACTGTTGCCTCTGTACTGTAATCAGGTGTGAATCGCTCTAAAAAAAGACCTTCAGGAAAATACTGGTATGGCTCTTTAGCCTTATCAAACACCATCCAAACATCATAAGAGATCTTATATCTTGTTACACCCGAATCTGAAAGTAGTTGATAGGCTGAATCTGTAATCATTGTAGGTATTACTTCGGGATCGTATTCAAAGTCGACAAGCTTATCACTGTTTTCGTTACAGGATACCAGATAAAGCAACATAACAACCACCGATAAGGTGGTTGTCATGCGCCATAATTTTAATATGTTGTGTTGCAGTTTCAACACTATATATGTGTATTGATGTTTTATCTAAGTCTTACAGTAGTATTTTCACCAATCCAACCCGGTATAAATACTGTTTCACCAGGTTTATAACCCATCATAAAAGCAGTTTCAGTATCCAGGAACCTTGCAGAGTAGCTATTAATAAGACTGTTTGCTTTACTTGCTACACTTGGGTCAACTGATCTTGCTCTTTGAAGTTTATCAACTGCTGCGCAGTATACCAAACCGGCTTTTTCAGCTTCAGGGAAAATATTATTTGCAGAGCTTGCGTATAATTGAGCTATTAATATATATGCATCTCCATTATTTGGGTTGTATTCCAGCGCATCATAAGCTGATTGTCTTGCTCTTGCAAAATTGCGCTGATTAGAGAAAATACTTGCAAGCTGCAGCATGTATTCAGATGCTCTGACCTTATCCTTTTCAAGGCTTGCTGCTTCTGCGTAATATTTAACAGCAGTTTCGTAGTCTTTATCTCTCAGGCTCTTGTTTGCCAAACCTAAAGCAGCATTAGCTGAAGGCTCTAACCTATGCAGATATTCAGCAACAGTGAAATAGAAATCAGATTCTGTACAACCTACTGAACTAAGTGCATTTATAACTTCACTGAGAAACTCTTTATTATTTTTGTTAGGCTCTACTTTATCTGCGTAATATTCTGTAAGAGTATTACAATCGCCTGCTCCACTGTTTACAAATCCGGTTTGAATACCCTCCTGAACAACTCCTAAATAATCAGCATTAGCCTCGTCGTTTGCAGCTTTTGCGTTTGCGATAGCATCATCAGTATAGCTCATAACATTGAAGTAGTCTGAAATATACTGATCTTTTAATGAGTTGTCGTTAAGATAGAGGCTCAAAGAAGATACCATGAAATAAGAGTATGCATCCAGCGGATACATTTTATCTTTCAAGCCATGCACAGCCTCACCTAACCAATCATATATCAGCTTCTGGTCGGCCTGGTTGCCCATCAACTCCATATAATCGTATGTCTTGTATGCAATAATAGTCTCTTTTGGATCGTCATTACCAAAATAGATTATTCTGTTATCATATATCTCCATTATCTTATCAAGATACTCTTTTTTCTTTGCAGCATCTGTTTCTTTCTCGTACAGAGCTTTGAAGATTCTGGGACCGTAAATAAATGTGTTTTTACTTGCAGCCGGGCAGTTCTCATAAACAGAAGCCCATGGCGTCAAAGCAGATTCGTATGCTTCTGCTTTAGCTGCTGTTTGCATCAAACTTAAATTAACACGACAGGCTACGCTGTCCTCTCCATGTCCGAAAGGCGCATTCACCGGGTCGTATCCCGCCTTCTGAGCGTTTACACCGGCTATAGCTGCTATAGCCAGAAAACCAGTTAATAATAATTTTCTCATATTGGTTGCTTTTTATAGTTGTTTTTTCTTTCTGTTGCAACTTGGACAAAATGTTAAAAGAATAGTTTAATCTAATTCTTTTTCAACTTTTTCCATTTATATTATTTATCAGTCAAATTTAGTGCAAATAATTACCCAAAGTAAAAAAAATATTCTGATATCAAACGATTTAGTATTAATTAAATTGTCTTTTGAAAAACCAGAGTTCGTTTACATTCATATTTACCGAAATCTTAAACATATCCTGACCAATCATAAATTGGTTGTCGGGGTTTTGCCTGGTATATCCTAAACCTATATTCAACAGAGACAGATGACCTGTTCTTAAATCATGGAAAGGTAAACCTATCCCTAAATTTATACCATATTCATTAAAGCTGCCCATCCCGAGATTCTGACCACTTTCAGGATTACTTACACTTACATTAATATATGAATTGGAATATGAAAGACCTCCCCTGAAACGTATGCGGTTGAAAAAGTTCTGACTATAAGGGTCTATAACATACTCAACACCTGCATTTATACGATAAAGGTCGTTATATCTGTTATCATCAGTGAGATCGTCGAGTTGACCTGAATATGCTGAATTTTTCCACAATTGGTAAGTACCGTCAACGCCAACCAAAAACTTATCAGTCTGGTAAGAAAGTCCTGCACCAAAAGTATTAGGTAATTGGAAACTCTCTCCCCGTAAGGTATCGCTGCTTATGACCTGAACCGGGTCCAAGCCGGGACTTTGATACGGATCAGAGGTAAAATTAAATACTGATGATTTAACATCAGCTTTAGTGTTGATTTGTGGAGAATAGACTGCCCCAAAAGTCAGGGAGCGTGTTCTGTCAATAGGATAAGTGTATTGAAGTCCGAAATCATACTTCAGCTCCCTTATTGTAAAACTATTTAAACCCTCAGTAATCAGTGCGTTGCTTGTAACAGGAGTGCTGACTCTGCTATGAGAAAAGTTGCCGAAAAGATATGAGATATTAGCTCCGATTGATATATTCTTAATTGGTTCCCAGGCAGCACCTAAATAAATCTGACTTAAACCGCCTGTACCCCTGTATGTTTCTAAGTACTGGATATCCGACAAAGAGCGCCGGTTTCCAAAATTATACCCGACTTTAGAGTAAGGCAGGAGTCCGACACTGGCACCCATATTACGAAGCAGCGGGAATTGAAGTGCTATATAATCCAAATTTCCATTATAAAAATCACGACTGTTTATACCGTCACTCATTCTTGACATATGAGCTGACACACCTAAATCGAAAACAAAAGTTAATGAGTCAAGTTCTGAGTAAGAAGCCGGATTACCGGGATTAACCTGCTGACTTCTGCGTAAGCCGTAACTTATACCACCCATGGCTTCTGAAGCACCCAGAGAAGGGTTTGACAAAACACCAAAACCATATCTTCCGTACGGAGAATTGGAACCTACCTGTTGGGCGAAAATCACTGTGGTAATCGTAAGAAAAGCGATCAACAAAAAGAAACGTTTTTTCTTAATATTCATTTGTTTAGGTATATCAACCGGCCTCGGCCTCTAAGTTTCATAAAAATATTTAAGCTTACAAAGATGACATATTTTTGCGATGCCACCAACAAAAGCACAATAACATCCTGTTAAAAAGATTAAAGTTTAATGATTATAAACTTTTTACATCCTGGCGTCTAATCTTTTCTATATGTAAATTCAGCTATTTTTGTAACTGTTGTATGATACAATTTCGCCAATCTGCTTTCTCTTTTTTTCTCTCAGGGGCTGTGCGCTATAACCAATTGTTATATCCAGCCAGACTCTTTTTGAGTCTGGGATTGAGAGAATCTCACGCATTGATGATTCGTTGAACCATCCAAGAATACATGAGCCTAACCCTTCGGCATGTGCTGCAAGAATTATATGTGCTGCAATAACCCCCAGATCCATCTGTGCATAATCTTTTTGTTTTACCCATCCTCCTATTCCCGAAGAGAGGTTTACTTTTTCCTCCACCAGCACCAGATGTACAGGAGCCTGCTTGGTAAAATGATTCATCCCCAAAGCACGTGCAGATGTGGCATCGGCCACTCTGTTCTTCAGTTCAGGATCATCAACAACAATAACATGCCATGGCTGAGCATTACAGGCTGAAGGGGCCAAACGTGCCGCTTCTATTATGCGATCAATTTTCTCCTTTTCTACCGGACGTCCTGTGTCATAAGCACGGACACTCTGGCGTGAGGAAACAAATTTAAGAAAATCAACATTATTCATATTTCCAATTATTCAATGATCTCTATTCAGCAGATTTAATTTAAAGCTATCAGGCGGCTGATATACTTTCCAATTATATCAAATTCAAGGTTCACTACACTTCCCTCCTTAATTTGATGAAAGTTGGTGAATTCGTAAGTGTAAGGAATGATTGCCACCTTGAAACTGTTTTCAGTCGGTTCAACAACAGTCAGACTTACACCGTTTATTGTTACAGAACCCTTGTCTACGGTCATATAACCTTTCCTGGCCATCTCTTCATCATATTCATATTCAAAAGTGAAGTACCAGCTGCCATCTGCTTCTGTAACATTTTTACATACAGCAGTTTGATCAACATGCCCCTGCACGATATGACCATCGAGTCTGCCATTCATTGGCATGCTTCGTTCCAGATTTACTTTACTGCCAACTTCAAGTAATCCGAGATTGGAAATATCCAGTGTCTCTTTTATAGCTGTTACAGTATATACATCGTCCTCGATTGACACAACAGTCAGACAAACCCCGTTATGGGAAATACTCTGATCAACTTTTAACTCATCAGTAAAAGAACACTTGAGTGATATATGAAGGTTAGATTTATCTTTTTTCAATGCAACAACTGTTGCAGCCTCTTCAACTATTCCTGAAAACATATTTTGAAATCTGATTTAATTAATAAGTAAATAATGTTTTTTTAAAATTCTACCAAATAGAAGCGCGCTCATCTGCAGGGATATACATCGGATCTTCCGAATCAATACCGAATGCTTCATACCATGCATCAATATGAGGCAATGCACCGTCAACCCTCCATTTTCCGAGAGAATGAGGATCAATTTGAGTAAGTCTGAGTATCTCAGCATCACGAACATTGCCTGCCCAAAGTCCGGCATAACTTAAAAAGAAACGTTGTTCAGGAGTGAAACCGTCGATTTTTTCACCCGCTTTTGCCTGCTCAGTTTTCTGAAAAGCATGATAAGAAACCTGAAGTCCCCCGTGATCGGCAATATTTTCACCTAAAGTAAATGTTCCGTTAGCACGAACAGTATCAATTACTAAAATATTATCAAAAAAATCAACCAGTACTTTAGACCTTTCATCAAATCTGGCAGCGTCATCAGCTGTCCACCAGTCTGCAAGATTTCCATCCTTATCAAACTTCCTTCCCTGGTCATCAAAACCATGAGTCATTTCATGTCCGATAACAACACCTATACCGCCGTAATTTATTGCATCATCTCCATCCATAAAGAAAAACGGAGGCTGCAGGATTCCTGCGGGAAAGCATATTTCGTTCGAAGAAGGACTATAGTAGGCATTTACTGTCTGCGGTGACATATACCATTTTGTGCGATCAACAGGTTTTCCCAGTTCTACAATCATTTCTTCCCAGGCAAATGCAGATGCACGCATGATGTTCTGCCAGTATGAATCTTTTTTAATTTCGAGAGATGAGTAATCTTTCCATTTGTCAGGATAGCCTATTTTTACAATAAATGTTCCAAGCTTTTCCTGCGCTTTTTCTTTTGTCTCGCTGCTCATCCATTCAAGCTGATCAATACGATCACTGAGAGCCAGCTTCAAATTATCTACAAGAGCCAGCATCCTCTCTTTGGCTTCTGCAGGGAAATATTTTTCTACATACAACTGTCCTACAGCCTCTCCCATGGCGCTGTTTACTGCATCAATAGACCTTCTCCAGCGTGGGCGAAGTTCTTTACTTCCGCTCATTGCCTTGCCATAAAACTCAAAGTTGGCATTGACAAAATCATCACTTAAGTAACTGGCGGCTGAATTGATAACCTTCCAGCTAAGATAATCCTTCAAAACATTAACCGGCTCTCTGTCGATAATAGCAACAGCAGCTTTAACCGGTTCAATCTGCGAAACATTAAGACTGTCGATTTCACCTGCACCAACCTCTTCAAAATAAATATTCCATGCGAAAGGAGCAACCTTAGTGTCCAGTTCGGAAACCAGCATCTTGTGGTAATTCAGTTCAGGCAGACGACGCATCTCTTTTGTCACATGTGCTTCGGCAAGTTCAGTTTCGATCTTCATTACATTAGCAGCAGCACTTTTTGCATCTTCCTCACTGTAACCTGCATTCTGGAATTGCGTTTCCATTAGCTTGATATAAGCCTCGCGAAGAGTTTGCGAGCGTTCATCCTGCATAAGGTAATAATCCCTGTCACCCATCCCGATACCGGACTGATATATATGTGCAATATTCATACTGCTGTTTTTATCATCCGGTCCGACCGAAAAGCCAAAGAATGGATTTGACACCAGCTTTGTAAGCTGAGCCGCAGTTCTTATTATATCATCTTTACTTTCTGCAGAGGCAATATTCTGCAATAGCGGTATAATTGGCGCTGCACCGTCAGCATTTAATTTAACACTATCCATACCGGTTGAATACATATCTCCCACTTTCTGGGCATTTGTGCCCTCAACATATTCTTTGGTTCCCAGTTCCTGAATAAGTTCCTGAATCTGATGCTGATTCTCTTCACGAAGCTTATCAAAAGAACCATATCGTGCATACTCATCAGGTATGGGATTTGCTTTCTGCCAGCCGCCTGTGGCATATTGATAAAAACTCTCGCCAGGGTTGGCAGTAGTATCCATATCAGAAACATCTATACTTTGAGCTGAACGGGTACTTCCCTGTTCTGTACAACCTATTGTAGTCATTATAAAAAAAACTGTAATTGGAAATAATAATCGTTTCATATGATTAAATTTATTTACTCAAAAAGGTATCATATGTAACTCGCATTAATCATGTTATGTTGTTTAATGATTTAAATGCTCGTTCCATGAGTAAAGTAATTGAATTCTGTTATTCTGTTATGCAAAAGTACTAAAATTATTTCAATAACAGTCAGCTGTTTAAAACCATCACCGGCATACACACCTGACATTTAAGGGTAAAAGTAAAATCATAGGTATTTAGCTTTTTCCAAAGCCTGTTTTATCTTTAAAGAAGTCTTTTCGCTAACCGGTACCAGTGGGAGCCTGAGACTGTTTTCAATAATACCTTTCTGACTAAGGATGGATTTTACGCCAGCGGGATTGCCTTCTATGAAAATAAGGTGAAATAGCTCACTGAAATCTTCTTCCATTTTATTTCTTGCATTCAGTGAGTCACCTTTTAGAGCACTGTCAACCAGCCACGCCATCTCTTTAGGAAAAGCATTGCCAAAGACTGATATAACTCCGATACCGCCAAGATCAATTACGGCAGATGTTACTGCATCATCACCCGAAATGACTGAAAAACCTTCAGGTGCTCCTTTTATTATTTCTTCTATCTGATCCAGTTTCCCCGATGCCTCTTTTATTGCAATCACATTACTGCAGTCTTTTGCTATTCTCAGAGTTGTTTCTGAAGCCATATTCACACCTGTTCGTCCCGGAACATTATATAAAACAAGAGGCAGAGGCGAAGCCTCAGAAAGAGCTTTATAATGCTGGTAAAGACCCTCCTGAGTGGGCTTGTTGTAGTAAGGTGTCACTGAAAGAATTGCACTTATACCCTTAAAATCAGTTGTTTTGAGTTCTTCCACCAATGCAGAAGTATTATTTCCTCCAACACCCAAAACAACAGGTACTCTGCCGTCAACCTTATCAACTATGAATCTTGACACCTCTTTCTTCTCTTCTTTGGAAAGAGTGGGAGTCTCGGCAGTTGTGCCAAGGGCAACAATATAGTTTGTACCATTATCCAGCTGATAATCAATCAGACGTGATAAGGCTTCGTAATCAATCGAACCATCATTGGTAAAAGGAGTGATCAGGGCTACTCCCAAGCCTCTCAGGTTTAATTCTGTCATGAAATGCTAGCTTTTTCTTTCATTTTAGCTTTGAATCATCTGTTTAACCAACAAAATGACTACAAGTTGCAAAGGTACATAATTTTCAAAACGCATGCTAAAAACAGAAAGTTTTTGTTGTATGTTAAACTACTCCAAAATAAGTTCTTTAATCAGAATTCACAATGTACCGTCCAAAGATCACTTATAGATTACTTATACATAGCTTATGTACAGATAAGCTATGTATAAGCTATCTTTGTTAAATGTATGCCCTATTTACTACCAAATTTACATTAAAAGTAATGTTTAGAATCATTTGAAAAATGCTATCTTTGTGATAACCTGTAATAAACATATTATGCAATTTACTCCTGAGAAATACCGTATACCTGATTTACCAATGCAACCGTTTATTGATCCGGATGAAATATGGGATTACCTTAATAACTCTATCCCTACCCCTGATAAGGTTAAAGAAATAGTAGAAAAATCACTTTCAAAAAAAAGATTAAATCTTGAAGAGACAGCAATATTAATTAATGCTACAGATACAACTTCTATTGAGCTGATAAAGGAGGGCGCCAGATTATTAAAACGAAATGTTTACGGTAACCGCATTGTACTCTTTGCTCCTCTTTATGTAGGCAATAAATGCTCAAATAATTGTGTTTATTGCGGATTCAGGGCATCCAATAAAGCTCAGGTAAGGAAAACACTTTCACTTGATGAGCTAGTTAAAGAGGTCGAAGCCCTTGAAGATGAAGGTCAAAAGAGACTGATTCTTGTTTTTGGAGAACATGCCGAATATACTCCTGAGTTTATAGCTGATTCAGTAAGAACGACATATAAAGTAAAAAAGGGTAATGGTGAAATCCGACGGGTAAATATAAATGCAGCACCTCTTGATATTGAGGGGTACAAAACTGTAAAAGAAGCCGGAATAGGCACTTACCAGGTGTTTCAGGAAACATATCATCCCGAAGCGTATAAAAAATATCACCTCAGTGGCAGGAAAGCAGATTACAACTGGAGGCTGACGGCACTCGACCGTGCACAGAAAGCGGGTATTGATGATGTAGGTATAGGTGCTTTAATCGGACTGTACGACTGGCGCTTTGAAGTTATGGGACTTGTCAGGCACACTAACCATCTGGAGACTTGTTATAACGTGGGACCTCATACTATCTCCTTCCCAAGGATAAAAGATGCGTCGAATTTACATATGGGTAGCAGTTATTTTGTTTCAGATGAAGATTTTTTACGTATGGTTGCGATACTCCGGCTGGCAGTTCCTTATACCGGTATGATACTGACTGCCCGTGAACCTGCTGCGCTTCGTGACGAAGTGATCCAATACGGCGTTTCACAAATTGACGGAGGCACTAAAATAGAGCTGGGAAGCTATTCATTTAAAGAAAAAAATGAAAATATCGACAGGAGTCAGTTCCGCATCAACGACGACCGCCCTTTAAATGATATAATTGACGAGCTTCTTGATCAGGATATGATACCTTCGTTCTGTACTGCATGCTACCGTTTGGGACGAACGGGTGAACATTTTATGGAGTTTTCTGTTCCCGGTTTTATAAAAAGATTCTGTACTCCTAATGCAATATTAACACTTGCCGAATACCTGTATGATTATGCACCTGAGCAAACCAAAGAAAAGGGCATGAAGGTGATAGAAAAGAACCTTAAAGAGTTGAGCGTGAAGATTCAGAAGGAGCTTAAGAAAAAAATTGAAAGGATAGAACAGGGAGAAAGAGATCTATATTTTTAGTTATGAGCGTAAATAATCTACATATAGGAATCTTCGGCCGTACGAATACAGGCAAGAGTTCATTAATCAATATGCTAACCGATCAGGATATTTCAATTGTTTCGAGCAGAAAAGGGACGACCACCGACCCTGTGAAAAAGGCAGTTGAAATACTTGGGATTGGGCCGGCTACTATTATCGACACCGCAGGTATAGATGATTTAGGCGAAATTGGTCACCTGAAGATTAAAAAATCACTCGAGGTGATTCTGAGAGTTGATTGCGCTGTTTTGCTTATTGCAGGAAATCAATTCGGTGATTATGAAGTTCGTCTGATTGATCAGTTTAAAGCACATGATGTACCCTATCTTATAGTTCATAATAAAAATGATATCAGTAAGATAGCGGCTATCACCAAGAACGCTATCAAATGGCATTCTAACGCTGAGATAATAGATATAAGCACCTACAAACCTAAAGATAGAGAAATTCTTATTGACTCACTGAAGAGAATTTTACCGAAAACTGTTTATCAGAACAACACTCTGATTGGTAATCTTGTAAGTCCAAAAGATGTTGTACTTATTATTGTTGCAATAGACAGTGAGGCTCCTGAAGGCAGACTGATTTATCCTCAGAATCAAACTATCCGTGATGCAATTGATAATCACTGTATAGTGGTGGTTGTGAGAGAAGATGAACTGGATAACTTCCTGGAAACCGGTATCACTCCTGCTCTGGCAATTACGGACAGTCAGATTTTTAACACAGTAACCGCGAAACTGCCTGAAACAATACCTCTTACCAGTTTCAGTATTCTCTTTGCCCGTCTTAAAGGTGATTTTGCAGCATACCTGAGAGGTACACCCTGTATCTCGAACCTTGAAGACGGCGATGAAGTTTTAATACTGGAGAGCTGCACACATCAGACAAGTTGTGACGATATCGGAAGAGTAAAAATCCCAAAGATGCTTCAGGAGTTTACAGGAAAAAAGTTGAATTTCAGAGTTGTTTCAGGATTAACTGCATTGCCGGATAATATAAGCGATTTCTCACTAGTTGTGCAGTGCGGCGGATGCATGGTAACTCGTAAACAGTTGTTAAACAGGCTGTATCCTTTTATAAAAAAGGGAATACCCGTAACCAACTATGGTATGGCACTGGCCTATGTAAACGGTGTGTTTGAAAGAGTTGTAAGAGTCTTCAGAAAGTTTTACGAATATGATAAAAACAATCCAAGACTACCCTTTATCGAGGGGTGATATAGCAGAACTTCTATCCTCTACAGGAGAAAAAGAGCAGGCTTTATTTGATTATTCATACAAAATCAAACTTCAGAATGTTGGTAATGAAGTTTTTTTGCGCGGATTGATTGAACTGTCAAACGTTTGTGAAAAGGATTGTTATTATTGTGGAATCAGGCGATCGAATAATAGCGTCAACCGTTACAATCTGAAACATGAGGAGGTAATAGATTTAGTTAAACTGGCTTTCAAAAAGGGTTACGGATCTGTTGCGATACAGTCTGGCGAAACAAGCTCAAAGACTTTTACTGATAAAATTGACAAGATTTTAAGAGAATCTAAAAAAATCACCAACAACGGTATTGGTATCACACTTTCCTGTGGTGAGCAGAGCGGGGATACTTATCGCAGGTGGTTTGAAAGCGGGGCTGACCGATACCTGTTACGTATTGAAACCTCTTCGGAAGAGCTTTACAAAAAACTTCATCCTCAGGGTGAATCACATAGCTTTACCAAACGTGTAAAGGCTCTGGAATTGTTACGTAAAACGGGTTACCAGGTGGGAACAGGAGTAATGATTGGCCTGCCTTTCCAGACAATTGACATGCTGGCTGATGATCTTGTTTTTATGAGGGATATTAATATAGATATGTGTGGTATGGGTCCTTATATTGAGCATCATCAAACCCCTTTGTATAAATACAGGGAACTATTAGAGCCAGCTTCAGTACGATTCACTCTGGCATTGAAGATGATATCTCTCTTACGGATTTTAATGCCTGATATTAATATAGCCGCTACAACAGCAATGCAGACCTTAGAACATAAAGGACGGGAAAAGGCTGTTGCTGTTGGAGCAAATGTGATAATGCCCAACATAACACCCTGTAATTACAGAAAAGAATATCTGCTTTATGAAAACAAGCCCTTAAATGCTTTAAATGATGAAGATGAGCTTGATTCTCTTGAAAAAAGCTTAGAAACAATAAGGCATAAAATAGGCTATTTTAAACAGGGGAATTCGAAACATTATTCAAAAAACTATAAATAATACCACCTGGTTTATTACGTTACTTATTTCCTGTATTCGTCTAATATTGCCTTAACACCATCAGGTGATACCCTGCCAAAGACCCTTTCTCCGACAAGAACTACAGGGGAGAGTCCGCAAGCCCCTACACAACGTAGACAATTGATTGAAAACTTACCATCAGAGGTGGTTTCACCTACTTTAATATTCAGCTCTTTTTTAAATTCCTCCAGCACTTTTTCTGCACCACGAACATAACAGGCTGTACCTGTACATATTGAAATCGGGTGCTCTCCTTTGGGAATCATCGAGAAGTATGAATAGAAAGTGACTACTCCGTACACCTGTGCCACAGAGATATGGAGGTTGTGGGCAATCACATCCTGCACTTCTGCCGGCAGATAGCCAAACTCATGCTGTGCCTCATGTAATACATTTATAAGCTCACGAGGCTCATTATCAAACATATTACAGATTTCGTTTATCTTGTCGACCTTCTCCTTGGAGAGATTCACTTTAACCTCCACATTATCTGTTCCGGTCTTTTTCTCCATGAAACTGTAAACTTCCGGATTTACTTTTATATTCTGACTCATATTATTGACAGCTTTTATAGTTTATATTTCACCGTTCAAATGAAGTGTAACCTCATTACTTTTTGGAAAATATTCCGTATGTAGCAGACTGTGCGCCTTGTGACTTCCGGGTTCACCCAGAAACTCTTTATACAGCTTTATGATTGACGGGTTTTCATGCGATTTGCGAATTGTCTTACGCTCATCCTCTGTGTAAATTGCAGCTGCCCGTTTACTGAGTATCTCACTGTTTCCGTGATGATAAGGCTGTCCGCCGCCACCAATACAGCCACCGGGACAGGCCATTATCTCTATTGCATGATATTTTGAAGTACCTGCCCTTACCTCATCCAAAAGTTTGCGGGCGTTACCCAATCCGTGTGCAATACCTATATTAAGCTCAATTCCGTCAAAATCAACCTTCGCAGAGCGTATACCTTCCATTCCCCGCAAATTATCAAACACCACATTTTCGAGCTTTTTACCTGTATAAATTTCATAGGCAGTTCTGCAGGCAGCCTCAATTACACCTCCTGTATTACCAAATATTACACCTGCACCGGTTGACTCACCCAGCGGGTCATCAAAATCTGCATCAGGAAGATTCAGAAAATCAATATTAGCCTCTTTTATAAATGCAGCCAGTTCACGGGTAGAAATTGAATAGTCTACATCCTGATTACCGTCCACCTTAAACTCATCCCGCTGACATTCATACTTCTTAGCTATACACGGCATGATAGACACCACGATAAGATCTTTTCTGTTTACTCCTATCTTATCTGCAAAGTACGTTTTGGCAATTGCTCCAAACATTTGCTGAGGTGATTTTGCTGTTGAAGGTACATCAATCAGATCGGGGAAATTATGCTCAAAAAAGTTTACCCATCCGGGGCAGCAGGAAGTAAGAATCGGCAGACGCACTTCTGTATCTCCGGCTAAATAAGCTTTCAGTCGCTGCAAAAGTTCAGTTCCCTCCTCCATTATAGTGAGATCTGCACTAAAATCAGTGTCAAAAACATAATCAAATCCGAGCTCTTTTAAAGCCGATACCATTTTACCGGTCACTAATGTTCCCGGCTGCAGACCGAACTCTTCACCCAGAGCAGCACGAACTGCAGGGGCAGTCTGTACGATAACAGTTTTGGATGAATCACTTAAAGCACGTATAATATCATTTGTATGATCCACTTCTGTGAGCGCACCTGTGGGGCAAACTGAAAGACACTGACCGCAATAGGTGCATGGAGAATCTTCAAGATTCATTTCGAAAGCAGGTGCTACTACTGACATAAACCCACGGTTTACAGCTGAAAGTGCACCAACAGTCTGCACTTCATTACACATCATTTCGCATCTGCGGCACATAATGCATTTATCAATGTCTCTTATAATAGAAGGCGAAGTATCTTTTCTGTACCTTGATTGTTCACCCTCATACGGGAGACTACGGATGTTAAACTGTGTGGCAAGACTCTGTAATTCACATTGTCCTGACCTTGCACATACCAGGCAATCAAAAGGATGGTCGGAAATTATCAGTTTAAGCACAGTAGTCCTTGCATTCAGCACCCTGATATTATGAGTATTAATAACCATACCCTCCTGAACTTCAGTGATGCATGAGGGAGCCAGGTTTCTGCGTCCTTCCACCTCAACTACACATATCCTGCATCCTCCCGGCTTATTTTCAATTCCCATATCACACAACTCGAAATGACAAAGTGTTGGTATTTCCACTCCGGCTTTACGGGCTGCTTTTAGAATTGTGGTGCCCTTTTCAACCTGTACCTTTTTCTTATCTATTGTAAGCTCAATCATATTTTTCATTTTTAGAAACAGTTAAATTTATCATACTATTGGAACAGACACCCTCGGGTAGTCGCTCCTCAGCGTGATGGCGTCGAATTTGCATTTTTCCATACACGCCCCGCATTTTATACATATCTCCTGATTAATAACATGTGCCTCTTTCTTCTCACCACTTATAGCGTGTGTAGGACAAGCTCTCAAACAAGCCATACAACCGATACACTCCTCTTCTGAGATTACGTAGTAGAGCAGATTGCTGCACTGCCCTGCCCGGCATTTTTTATCGATTACATGTTCATTATACTCATCCATGAAATGTTCCATGGTAGAGAGAACCGGATTGGGCGAAGTCTGTCCGAGTCCGCATAAAGATGTATCCTTAATAACATAGCTGAGGTTTTTAAGCTTATCCAAATCTTCCTGTGTGCCTTTACCGTCCGTTATTCTTTTGAGAGTCTCGTGCATACGCTTGTTGCCTATACGACAAGGAGCGCATTTACCGCATGACTCGTCAACTATAAACTCCAGATAAAACTTAGCCACTGACACCATACAATCATCTTCATCGAGTACGATCATTCCTCCGGATCCCATCATAGAGCCTGAAGCTGTCAGACTTTCATAATCAATTGGAATATCAAGATGCTTCTCTGTCAGGCAACCTCCTGAAGGTCCTCCAGTTTGTACTGCCTTGAATTTCTTTCCATTTTTGATACCACCTCCGATTTCATAAATTATCTCACGGAGAGTAATACCCATTGGGATCTCAATCAAACCTACATTATTAATTTTTCCTGCGAGTGCAAATACTTTGGTGCCTTTCGACTTTTCAGTTCCAATTGAAGAGAACCACTCTGCTCCTTTAAGAATTATGACCGGAATATTGGCGAAAGTCTCCACGTTATTAACATTGGTAGGTTTCCCGAGATAACCGCTTTGAGCAGGAAAAGGCGGTTTGTTGGTAGGCTCGCCTCTCTTTCCTTCCATGGAATGAATGAGTGCTGTCTCTTCACCGCATACAAAAGCTCCGGCACCATATTTTAAAGAGATATCAAAACTGAAATCTGTACCAAATATATTATCACCAAGTAAACCATATTCATGTGCCTGAGCAATAGCAATTTTCAGTCGTTTTACCGCTAGAGGATACTCAGCACGGATATAGACCAATCCTTTACTGGCTCCTATACAGTATCCGCAAATAGCCATCGCTTCAATAATAGAATGGGGATCACCCTCAAGAATGGAACGATCCATAAATGCACCCGGGTCACCTTCATCAGCGTTGCAGACTACATACTTTTGATCAGCATCGTTTTTACGGGCAATCTCCCATTTGAGGCCGGTCGGGAATCCTGCACCTCCTCGACCTCTTAAACCTGAAGACTTTATTTCGTTAATGGCCACATCAGGTCCCATTTCAGTGATTACCTTACCCAATGCCTGATAAGCATCTCTTGCAATAGCTTCATCAATATTCTCAGGGTCGATTGTACCACAATTCCGAAGTGCTACACGTATTTGCTTCTGGTAAAACCCCATGTGCTTTGAGTCAGGTAAATGCTCTCCTGACTCAGGATCTGTATAAAGCAAACGATAGACTTTACGGCCTTTAATTATATGCTCATCAACAATCTCTTTAGCATCTGCCGGTTTCACATTTGTGTAAAAGGTATTATCAGGCAAAACTTTCACTATTGGCCCCTTTTCACAAAAACCAAAACAGCCAGTACGAATAATCTGCACATCACCGCCCAGTCCTTTTCTCTCAACTTCATCAATCAGTATTTCACAGACCAGATTACTTTCAGAAGAACTGCATCCGGTTCCGGCGCAGACTAAAATATGCATTTTATACTTGCTCATATACAGTCATATTAAGATTTAATGGTATTATAATTCTGAGGAATGATGCCATCCACCAGTTCCCCTTCTTTAATATAATGTTCGATTATATCCCCTGCTTTTTTGACGGTAACATAACCAAACACAATAGGGTCTTGTCCCGGCAGAGTAATTTCTACGGTAGGTTCCGCATAGCAATACCCCATACAGCCGGTCTGTGTAACAATTGCACGGATTGATCTTTTATCAAGTTCATCAACAAAGTATTCCATCACCTCTTTAGCACCTGAAGCGATACCACAAGTTGCCATGGCAACCTTTACCTGAACAAGAGATTCGGGATTTTCTGCATTGTCCCGTAATTTTATTCTGCTTCTCATCTCCTCCTGTTTTTTCTTAAGGTCAGCTAATGTTTTTATTTCTCTCATATATTTAATTTTTAAAGGTTAAACGATTTGTTACCAATTATCAGCCATAGTCTTTTTTTTAAATTCAACATAAAAAACTTTTCACTTTGCGATTAGAGTAAAGTTCTTCAAGATTATCTTTTATGAAAGCCTTTATTACACCGGCCATTCCCGGCTGTTGCAGCTCGATCTCCTGTTCTCTTAGTTCAGCGTTATCAAGCGTGAATTCCTCATTGTTAATCTTGTAAGAGAACCTTATCCTGATATCAGGATTTGCTACAAGCAACATTGTAAGATAACCGGCAATATCACCAACGGGCAAACAATCGGGATTATCTGTCCGGAAAGTTGCTTCAACTGTAGTACCAACTCCATCTTCAGACTTAACAGTAAAAGATCCGCCACTCTGCTCGCATGTCATCTTCAGGAAAGGAATCCCTAGTCCTACTTTTCGTGTTGTTCTAGTTGTAAAAAAAGGATCTTCAAGACGACTCAATTCCTCATCACTCATACCTTTGCCGTCATCTTCAACACTGAACAGCAATATGTTATTATCACAATCCTCGAAGAAGTTGATATATATATTTTTAGCATCAGCCCTTATCGAGTTTTGCGCAACATCCATCATATGCATTGCCATTTCAACCATTTTATCTTATATAATAAAATATATCATTACTTGCTGAACAGTAATTTGAAGCACTCCCAGTTTGCATCTTCCATTTCAAACCTGTTATAAGCTTTAGCAATATCATCGGTATAATGTGCGTCAGAATTTCGCAGAAAAAATTCTCCGGCTAGTTCAGGATGCATTTTTTCAAAATCACTCAGTAGAGTACGTTTTGAAACCTCCAGAGCATCATACTTCAAGTCCGGCGGTATGAATCCAAGTTGACTTAAAAGACTGTTAACAGGCCTGTCTATATGTGCAGGTACAAATATACCCCCCAACTTATGCACCTCTTCTGCAAGAGCATCTATTCCATCCATAATTCCGGTAAATAAAGATCGCTCTTCTTCGTATATTATCACATCACTCTCGTCTACTGCTACCTGATAGCCAAATTTTTCAGGATCATTTATTAGGTCTGCTATTCGGCTGTCCAGAAATTGCTGAAACTTATCCAGTACTTGCAGGTCGGGAAAATAACAGAGACAATGTACCTCTTCGACAGTATTTACTTCACAACCCGGAATTACAAAAACTCCTTTTCGCATACCAAGCTCCATACACACTCTCACATTACGGGTAGTGTTGTGATCTGTAATTGCAATTATCTGCATATCTCTCTCTTTCGCGATGCGAATAATGTTTCGCGGACTCATGTCCTCATCTCCGCAGGGAGAAAGACATGTATGAATATGCAGATCTGCATTGAAAAAGCTCATTACAATTGTACTACTTTAACAATTATTATGTATCTATGTCATATAGAATGCAATATAGTTTGCCGGCTGTTTCAAATGCCGCCTCTTTAGTAGAAAGCACTACAACCCCTTCTGAGTCTGCACTTTCAAGCACATCATCATCAACTTTTCTGTCATTAACAACTATTATTGCACTCAACTCTTTCAAACTGGCTACAGCTATAATATTTCGATGTGCCTGCGTTGTTATCCATATCATATCCTCCTGAGCTTTTCCGATAACATCGCTTAGTAAATCAGAAACATAGGCTCCTTTCGGGACCCTGTTGAGCAACTCTTCACCAGCTTTGCATTCTAAACCTAATTCTTTTATAAAAAACTTCAGATTCTTTTCCATCTTAACTGTTATAGTTTATTTAATCTTCCCTTGCCCCAGATCTTCTCAATTACAATAAAAGCCTGATCAGGACTCAGTTTATAATTCTTCTCCATGATCCGCTGTACAAATACACAGTGTGAAATTGTTGCTCTTCCTTTTACAATATCCTCAGCAAGATTTCTGCAGCCGGGAGCACCACAAGCCCCGCAGTCAAATCCGGGTAAGTATGACTCCAGGCGGTTTATACGCTGCAGTTTAATTAATGCCTTTTCCATATCATCATCAAGCAGCAAACCGTCACGAGGGTAAACAGGGTCTACTCCCGAATAGTCATGCAGGACCTCACTGTAATCCATTAACGGGTTGACAACTTTACCACAGTTTTGGGATTTCAGCTTTTCCAGTCTTTTCTGTCTCTGCTCCAGTCTTTCCACAGTAAGGAACCTATTCCCCGGACATAAAATACCTCCTGCGCACCCTTGATCGCATGCTCTCATTTCAAGAAAGTCGATATCTTTAATGTGTCCCGATTCCAATTTTTCAAGAAACTGAATTACGTTGTCTGTTCCGTCGATAGCAAGGCTTCTGCCGGAGAAATATTTCTTTTCTGTACCTGACAGCGACCAGTTAACAGAATCAGGACTCATATCAGCAATTGTTTTGTGCATTCCAGTATTCTTCTCGCCAATCAATATTGCAGATGTACGGTTAAATACTTCTGTCATGTTGATCGTACCGTCAATTGCTGATTTATCTTCACCAACAGGTGAAATGGCTGCCACAATTTTTGCTGCACAAGGGGTAATATAGTAGATGTGAATATTTGAGCGATAGTTGTGAATACTGTTTTTAGACTTCCTAAGATATATGGCCGCTAAGTCGTGAGGTGCTTTTAGTCTTATTATATTGTGTGTCAGAGAAGGGTATTTTACCTGAATTAACCGCACTACTGCAGGACAGTAAGAACTGATCAGAGGACGGGGCAGATCTTCTGTCGCTAAATTTTCGTAAACTTCTTTTATGAAATCAACTGCATGCTCAACCTCAAAAACCTCGTCAAATCCCAATTGTTTAACCGCATTCAGAACCTGTGATGCAGAGTATTCTGATGAAAACTGACCAATAAATACTGAAGGTACAAGAGCTATTTTCCAGCCTGTTTTCTCAACAGACCTCAGTCCGTCATCCCTTGCATAGATGGCTCGCTGAGGGCAGACTCTGTAACACTCTCCGCAATCAATGCATCTTTCAGGCTGAATTAAAGCGTGACCTTCAACAATTCTTATTGCCTGTGTAGAACATACATGCATACAGTGTGAACAGCCGATACATTTATTTATATCGATCTGAATCGAGTGTGTATAGTTCCTGTCTTTCATAGCTTTAAAATAAAACTTTAATCTCAAGTCTTGTTCCCTTACCGGGAACAGAGGATAACAACATTTCGTCGCAGTTTCTTTTGATGTTAGGTAAGCCCATTCCCGCACCGAAGCCCATTTGACGCACTTCATCAGAGGCAGTGGAAAAACCCTCCTCCATCGCCTTATCAATATCCTCAATGCCCGGCCCTTCGTCTATAAACACCACGCGAATATGATCAGGCCTCAGATCCACATCCATCTTTCCTTTAAAAGCATGAGCCACAACATTCATCTCTGCTTCGTAAAGAGCTATTGCTATACGTCTTATTTTTTCAGGCGAAATATTAAACTGCTTAATAATACTTTTAACTTCAGTACTGGCACGGCCACCCGCACTGAAGTCCCCACCCTGAATAAAATACTGCATTTTCATTAGTACACCGGTTTTAAACCTTTCTCGTATAATAATCCTGATATTTCGAATACAGATGCCTGAGTGGATATAATCGAAATCCGGCTATGGGCTGCCAGGTTAATCATATCACATGATACTTTCTTATCTCTTGCTATTATCAGGCAAGACAAGTTAGTTATTTCAGCTGTTCTTATTGTTTGAATTGTGGAGAGACCTGTAATTAAAACAGTGTTTTCCATTGAAAATCTCAACACATCGCTCATTAAATCTGAAGCAAAGGCTTTAGTGTAATCCGATGAATCCTGAAATTCATTAAGAATATTACCGTTAACTATGTCGCATATCGTTTGCAACTTCATGTTCTCTAATTATTAGACAAGATCATTTGAATTAAGTATAACAGCTCAAATGTAGCATTTTACATCGAATTAAAGAATTATTTCCTTAATTTTCTTCCTCCTAAACAGTTAAATCTTAAACATCCCATATAATACTATCTTACAAATCATTAAGAAGCATGATATATCACAAATTTCAATGAAAAGTATTTTTATATTAACTCTTTTAATTTGTAAGGTTTATAAAAAGCATATTTTACTAAATTATTTAGTACTTTTGTATGATTTATATTTAGTTATGCACAATTTAGAACTTAGTGAACAGGAGATTTTCCGCAGACAGAGTCTGGTAGAATTGAGAGAGTTGGGTATAGAACCATATCCCGCATCAGGTTATGATGTAAACGCCTACTCCACCGATATAAAAAATGAATTTAAAGATGATTCTGATCGCCGCAATGTTAGAATTGCAGGCAGGATAATGAGTCGCCGAATTATGGGTAAAGCCTCTTTTGTTGAACTAATGGACTCAAAAGGGAGAATACAAGTTTATATTACTCGTGATGATATATGTCCCGGTGAAAATAAAGACCTATACAACACCGTTTTTAAAAAGCTTCTTGACATTGGCGACTTCATAGGCATTGAAGGTTTTGTTTTCCGCACTAAAACCGGAGAGATTTCCGTTCACGCAGAATCTCTGAAGGTATTATCTAAGTCATTGAGACCACTTCCTGTTGTAAAAATGAAAGATGGAGTGGCTTTTGATAAATTCACAGATCCTGAATTGCGTTATCGTCAAAGATATGTTGACCTTCTTGTAAATGATGAAGTGAAAGACATTTTCATCAAGCGCACAAAAATATTTGATGCAATGCGTGAGTTTTTCAACAGAAGGGGTTATCTGGAGGTCGATACTCCTGTTCTACAAAGCATTCCCGGAGGAGCTGCAGCGCGTCCTTTTATTACACACCTTAATGCTCTTGATATTGATTTATATTTACGAATTGCTAATGAGCTGTATCTGAAACGACTTATTGTAGGCGGTTTTGAAGGGGTTTACGAATTTTCCAGGAACTTCAGGAATGAGGGTATGGACCGTACTCATAACCCTGAGTTCACAGTAATGGAGATATATGTGTCGTATAAAGATTATAAGTGGATGATGGAGTTCACTGAACAGATGCTTGAACATGTTGCACTTCAAGTTCTGGGTACGACTAAAGTAAAAGTAGGTGAGAATGAGATCGATTTTAAAGCACCCTACAAAAGGGTTACTATGATCGACGCTATAAAGGACCACACCGGTATTGACATCAGTGGTATGGATGAAGACCAGTTACGCAGTGTTTGTGATAAGCTCGGTGTTGAGCAGGATGAAACTATGGGTAAAGGAAAACTTATTGATGAGATTTTTGGAGAAAAGGCTGAAGGAAAATATATTCAGCCAACATTTATTATAGATTACCCGATAGAGATGTCTCCACTGTGCAAACGCCACCGTGATAATCCGGAATTGACAGAACGATTTGAATTGATGGTGAACGGAAAAGAACTTGCAAATGCATATACCGAACTGAATGACCCGATAGATCAGAGAAATCGATTTGAAGAACAACTAAAACTCTCTGAGAAAGGTGATGATGAGGCAATGTTTATTGATCAGGATTTTCTTAGGGCTCTTGAATATGGAATGCCTCCTACATCAGGAATGGGAATAGGTATGGACAGGCTTGCCATGTTGCTGACAGGACAGGTATCCATTCAGGAAGTACTCCTTTTCCCGCTTATGCGTCCCGAAAAAAGAGTCAAAAGAGATACAGTGTCTGACTTTATGAAGTTAGGCATTCCTGAAGAGTGGGTTCAACTTGTACAAAAAGTCGGTTACACTCAAATCAACAGTCTTATTGACGTAAATCCAAACAAACTTCATCAGGAAATATGTGGCTTGAATAAAAAAATGAAGCTTGAACTTAAAAATCCTTCAACGGAAGAGGTTAAAAAATGGGTAGACAACGCTTCCGGAGAGGAGTAACCCAACATGCTGAAATATAACTAAAATGGATTCAATAGGTAAAATCTGTATCCTGGGAGGCGGAACTTGGGGAACAGCACTAGCCAAAATGGTGCTGATGAAACAAAAACATATAAACTGGTTTATCCGTCGTGATGAACAGATTGAAGGTTTTTATAAGCTGGGGCATAACCCCGGCTATCTGACTAATGTTAAGTTTAATCTGGCACAGATAACTTTCTACTCAAACATTGAAAGAGCTATAAAAGACTCAGATACAGTTATTATAGCTATCCCGTCACCTTATGTAAAACAATATTTCAGACGTATATGGAACAGTACTTTCAGAGGTAAGTTTATGGTATCAGCTTTAAAAGGAATCATCCCAAATGACAATATGGTGATGAGCGAGTACCTGGCTGATAACTTTAAAATACCCACTGAAAATATTGGGGTGCTTTCAGGCCCTTGTCACGCAGAAGAGGTAGCACTGGAAAGGCTTTCATTTCTGACTGCCGCGAGTAGTGATACTGAGAAAGCCTCTCTTCTTGCTGAATCGATATCCTCTAGAATTCTTAAAACACGCACATCAAATGATGTTGTGGGAATTGAACTGGCAGCAGTGCTCAAAAACATCTATGCAATAGCTTCAGGTATTTGCCAGGGGTTGCTCTACGGTGACAATTTCCAAGCTGTACTTATGAGTAACTGCGCGAAGGAAATGTCTCTGTTTCTCGACTCAGTTGTTCCTATCGAACGTAATATTACAGATCAGCACTATCTTGGAGATATGCTTGTTACAAGCTATTCGCAATTCAGCAGAAACAGAACTCTTGGAACTATGATTGGAAAAGGATATTCTGTTAAAACCGCACAACTGGAAATGGAAATGATAGCTGAGGGTTATTACGGTGCCAAATGCATACATGAAATGAACAATCGGTTTAAGGTAAATACTCCTATCGCTGAAACAGTTTACAAAATTCTATATGAGCGACTTGAGCCAAAGGTTGCTATAAAAAATCTTATTGACTACTTTTAATTATTTTCTTTTGCGAAGTATTCTAAAACAAATAAACATATAAAATATGGATAGCATTCAAATAAATATTAAGCATCTCACCGGAATTGTTTCAGAAGAAGAAATTCTAAGAAAGTCTGAGCTTGCTACATCAGCAAACAATGCTTTATATGACGGATCCCGTGACGGGAGTGATTTCCTTGGCTGGGTTAATTTGCCCTCATCAATCGGCGAAGCAGAACTTCGTGATATTGAAGATGCAGCAACAGTTTTACGTACTAATTGTGATGTTGTTGTTGTCGTTGGTATTGGCGGTAGTTATCTTGGTGCCCGCGCTGTTATAGATGCATTATCCAACTCATTCGACTGGTTGCAGCATGAAAACAAACGTAAGAATCCTGTGATTTTGTACGCAGGAAATAATATCAGTGAGGACTACCTGTCAGAAATGATTGAATATTTGAACGATAAGGAGTTTGGCATAATAAATATTTCCAAGTCGGGTACAACTACAGAGCCGGCTATTGCTTTCAGACTGCTGAAAAATTTACTTGAGAAAAAAGTTGGAAGCGAAGAATCAAAAAAACTTATAGTTGCAATAACTGATGCTGCTAAAGGAGCACTGCGCACTTTAGCCGATAGTGAAGGTTATAAAACTTTTGTTATACCAGATAATATTGGAGGCCGTTATTCTGTACTTACACCGGTAGGTCTTCTTCCGATTGCTGTAGCAGGAATAAATATAAGAAAACTTGTTGCAGGTGCAGCAGAAATAGAAAAGGCAACAGATACATCAGTTTCTTTTGACTACAATTTACCTGCTATTTATGCCGTAATCCGTAATGAACTTTACAAAAGAGGCAAGAAAATTGAAATTCTTGTGAATTATCATCCCAAACTGCATTTTCTGGCTGAGTGGTGGAAACAACTCTTTGGTGAAAGCGAAGGAAAGGAACAGATGGGAATATTTCCTGCTGCAGTTGATTTCACAGCAGATTTGCACTCTATGGGTCAATGGATTCAGGAAGGTGAACGTACTATTTTTGAAACAGTTATATCAATAAAAGAGCCTAACAAAAAAGTCATTGTACCTCATGATGATGTAAACCTTGACGGATTAAACTATCTGGAGGGTAAAAGAGTAGACGAGGTAAATAAAATGGCCGAATTGGGAACCCGTCTTGCTCATGTGGATGGTGGTGTACCGAACATTTTAATCGAAATACCGGAACTAAACGAAAGATTTGTGGGACAACTTATTTATTTCTTTGAAAAGGCTTGCGGAATAAGTGGCTACCTGCTTGGAGTAAATCCATTTAACCAACCGGGTGTAGAAGCTTATAAAAGAAATATGTTCGCACTCCTGGAAAAGCCGGGATATGAAGAGGCTACTAAATCGATTAAATCGAAACTGTAGATAGTCAGCTTATTTCAAGATTCTCTCTTGTAAAAACCAAACTTTAGAAGTATAATATAAATTGTAACTTTGCAATTTATATTATACTTCTAAATTATTTATGAACATGCGTCAACAGTTTGAAAATTATCTCAGAAAACATAATTATACAAATTTTGATTTACAGGCGGTACTATTTGATATGGATGGGGTTCTTTATGACTCTATGCCTGCACATGCAAAATCATGGCAAGAAACAATGGAGGAGTTTGGATATAAGTCAACTAAACCCGTTGAGTTTTATCTTCATGAAGGGCGAGTTGGAAAATCTACAATAAACTTAATAACTGAAAGAGAATTCAAAAGAAGTGCAACAAAAGAAGAAAAAGACAACATCTATGCACGTAAAACAGAACTGTTTCAACAGATTAATGACAATGCAACTTTACCTGGTGCAAAAGAGGTCCTGAGCTTTGTTAAAAAACAGGGATTGAAACCAATACTGGTCACCGGATCAGGTCAACCTTCTTTACTCGATAGGCTTGACACTCATTTTCCTGATGTCTTCACACCTGAAACAATGGTGACCGCTTATGATGTAATAAAGGGAAAGCCTGACGCAGAGCCATATCTTATGGGTCTGGAAAAAGGAGGAATGTTAAGTCCCAATCAGGCAATAGTAATTGAGAATGCTCCTCTTGGCATAGAATCCGCTTCAGCTGCAGGAATTTTCACTATCGCTGTTAACACAGGATTACTAAGTGATGAAAAACTTATTGAAGCAGGCGCTTCACTTCTTTTACACTCTATGACAGAACTTCTTCAGAAGCTACCTGAAATAATTCAACTGTCACGTACGATGAGAATTTAAAGACTAATCTCAGAATAAGAAATTTTTATATCTTTGTTACATCTATATAAATCAGCAATGTAGTTATGAATCTCAAAGCTCTGTTTTGCATAATATTATTTTCTACTCAATTTACTTTGATATTTTCTCAATCATTCACGGAAAGAGAATTGGAAATTATACACAGTGGCGATGAGAGCACTCCTTTAAGGATTCTTCAGACAACAGACAAGGTTGATTCTCTGATTCTAAGAATGCAATCAGAGGATATAGATGAAGACTCTATTACTGGGAATGAAAGTTTAAAGTTGATCATAAAACGACTTCAAACCACTTTATATAATTCAGGCGGTGTAGGTATTGCTGCACCTCAGGTTGGTGTTCTAAAGAATATTTTCCTGTTCACAAGAATTGATCATCCTGAACATCCGGTGCAGATTGCAATAAACCCAAAAATAGTAAATCATCCCGATGAAACAGTCTGCTTTGAGCGCGACGGTTGCCTTTCAATCCCTGAAATAAGCGGAAATTCTATACGATATCCATGGATTGAAGTCGAATATTTTAACGAAGCAGGCTTACTTATAAAAGAGCGCCTGGAAGGGTACAGCAGAAAAGATAACTTCACTTCGGTTATTTTTCAGCATGAATATGACCATCTCAACGGCATTTTATTCACTGATAAGCTATGCCAGTGCACACTCAGTTCAGAGGAGTTGCAAAGAAGAGTTTCACTTGATTTCAACAGAAGCAGAGAAGATATTTTAAAATGGATTCAAGATAATCAGAATTTCACTCCAACTGAAGAACAACTGAACCAATGGGAGGAAACCGGTACTCTTGAATTCAGAATAATTGACGGACAGAAAAGATATTTCCGCAATGCTGCACCAAATATTTTCAGAATTGATGCAGAAGCACGTAAACTGATAAACAGACCGGTGAAAAGTGCAGAGTCAGGTGCAAAACATACTTTAGACAATCATCTTGATGAGTTATCACAAACTGAAATAATCGGCAAATATAACTTACCGGAAATAACAACCCACTTGAGATATACAATTACGGTGCCGGAGGGAGAAGTAAAAGAGGGGGAACTCGTGAAAGCATGGCTGCCATTTCCGAGAAAAGATGTGGGTCGCCAAACAAACGTTGAACTTATCAGTGTTTCACAAAACGACTATATATTATCAGATGATAAAACAGATCACACTTCTATTTATATGCAACAGACTGCTAAGGAAGGAGAGCCGGTTAGTTTTTCTGCAGAGTTTACTTTCACATCTCGTGGCGAATGGTATGATTTGAACCAACTCACCCCTAAACCATATGATAAAAAGTCAGATCTTTATAAAAAATACACTTCAGAAAAACCTCCACACACACATTTTTCAGATAATATCAGGAGTCTGACCGACAGTATAACCCGTTATGACAAAACTGAGATAGAATCTTTAAAGTCTATATATAATTATATTACAGAAAATTTCCCCTGGGCAAGTGCTCTTGAGTATTCAACAATACCTGATATTCCGGAATATGTTCTTGAAAATAAAAAAGGCGATTGTGGGCAGGTAGCACTTCTTTTGATAAATATGCTGCGTTACAAAGGAATACCCGCTCGATGGCAGAGCGGTTGGATGACTCACCCCGGCGAAGTTAATCTGCATGATTGGGTTGAAGTCTATTTTGAAGGCGTTGGCTGGATACCGGTAGATGTTTCTTTTGGCAGAGGTGAGCCACTAAATAATAGCACAGGCAGAAGTTTCTTTATGTCAGGTATCGATTCATACAGGTTGTACATCAACAACGATTTTTCAGGCAAATTCTATCCTGCAAAACAATTCCCAAGGAGTGAGACTGTAGATTTTCAACGGGGTGAAGTTGAAACTAAAAAGGAAAATCTATATTTCAATAGATGGAATTATAAGATGGAGGTGATATCTCAGGAAAAGGTTGAAAATAAATAAGACTACAGTAATGAACATTAATGATCTTGGTTTTATTCGGGTTGCTGCTTCAGCGCCTAAACTAAGAGTTGCAGACTGCGACTTCAACACAAGTGAAATAAAATCTGTAATAGAGCAGGCAATCAATGAGGATGTACAGATACTCTGCTTCCCCGAACTCAGCATTACCTCCTACAGTTGCGGTGATCTCTTTTTTCAGGAAACACTTCAAATGAAGGCACTCTCATCTCTGATCAACCTATCCGAGTTTATAAAAGATAATAAAAAGAAAATCATTGTTATAGTTGGATTGCCACTTAAGATTAAGAATAGCCTGTTCAACGTGGCAGCTGTTCTTTCAAGTGATGGCATTGTCGGTATCGTTCCTAAAACTTATCTGGCCAACAGCAATGAATTTCAGGAGAAGAGATGGTTCACTCCGGGAACCGTAGCAGATGAATATTCTGTCGAGATAAACAACGAAAGCATACCAATTTCATCAGAGGGAATGGTATTTACCACTCCTTATGGAAATTTTGGAATTGAGATATGTGAAGATTTATGGACACCTCTGCCACCCTCTTCTGAACCAGGCATGCAGGATGCAGATATTATTTTCAATCTTTCGGCAAGTAATGAACTGGTTGGCAAATACAGATACCGCAAATCTCTGGTATTGCAGCAATCTGCAAGGTGTAGCTCAGCGTACGTATACGCTTCTGCAGGAGTTGGTGAATCAACAACTGATCTGGTATTTTCAGGTGCATGTATAGTTGCTGAGAACGGCACTTTGCTTGCAGAGTCAAAACGCTTTTCACTTGACAGTGAAATTATTATTGCTGATATTGACATCACTGCCATCAGGCACGATAAACTTGTTAATACAAATATTATTTCCTCTTCATCAGGAAATGTAACTGAAATTGATTGTTTCCCCGATCCTGTATACCCAAAAAGGATGTATCGTAATTTTAATCCTCATCCATTTATTCCTGGAAAAAAAGTTGAGAATGAAAGTTACTCGGATCTTTTTAATATACAAACACACGGGCTTGCCAAGAGATTATTGCATACAGGAGTAGATAAAGTTGTAATAGGAGTTTCGGGCGGACTTGATTCTACACTGGCACTCCTGGTAGTTGTTAAGACTTTCGATTTGCTGGGCTATCCACGTGAAAATATTCATGGAATAACTATGCCCGGACTCGGAACAACAAACAGGACATACTCAAATGCTGTGTCACTCATGGAATCAGCCGGTGTAACCGTTAAAGAGATATCGATAGTGGATGCGGTTAATCAGCATTTTAATGATATAGGCCACGACCCTTCCAAACATGATGTTACGTACGAAAACAGTCAGGCAAGGGAACGTACTCAGATATTAATGGATTATGCGAATAAGGTAGGGGGACTTGTTATTGGAACCGGAAATATGTCTGAACTTGCATTAGGATGGGCAACCTACAATGGCGATCATATGTCGATGTACGCTGTAAACAGCGGAGTTCCGAAAACTTTGGTTGCTTCTCTGGTACGTTGGATTGCGGACTCTCAGCTTGAAGATACTCCCGGTAAAATAGTACATGATATTCTGGATACACCTTTCAGTCCAGAACTTCTTCCCGCTGATAATGAAGGTAAGATTGCCCAGAAAACAGAACATTTTGTGGGCCCTTATGAACTTCACGATTTTTTCCTTCATCGTATGATTCGCTATGGTGACAGCCCAAAACGTATATTATTTATGGCGAATCAGGCTTTTGCTGAAAAATATTCATCAGAAGAGATCCTTAAATGGCTGAAGATATATTACAAAAGATTCTTTTCACAACAATTCAAACGTTCATGTATGCCCGACGGTCCTAAAGTGGGAACAGTCAATCTTTCCCCGCGTGGTGCTTGGCGAATGCCAAGTGATGCAGTCGTAAAAATATGGACAGATGAGTTAGAGTAAACTACGCTGATTATTAAATTAATTCTTAAATTAATTATTAATGCAACAACTTATAAAATTGTTTTCTGAACTTACAGGTAAAACAAAACCCACTCTTGAAGCTTTGCCTACTTCAGGCTCCAACCGTAAATACTACAGACTTCAAAGCGACAATATCTCATTAATTGGTGTTCACGGTGAGTCGGTAGAGGAAAATCATGCATTCATATGTTTAGCCCGACATTTCAGGGATAAAGGCCTAAATGTACCTGAAGTATTGGCGGTCTCGGACGATGGGATGTTTTATCTTCAACAGGATTTAGGAGACACAATTCTATTTGACTTAATCAAGGGAGGCAGGTTGACAGGAGTTTTTGGTCACCAGGAGAAAGAGCTTCTCCATAAAACGATCTCTGCTTTGGCAGATTTCCAGGTAAAAGGAGCACAAGAGCTTGATTTCAGTGTATGTTATCCTCTTTCTGAATTCAATAATCGTTCGGTAATGTGGGATCTGAACTACTTTAAGTACAATTTTCTGAAGACAACAGGAATGGATTTCAGAGAAGATCTGCTTGAAAATGATTTTGAAAAACTTGCTTATACACTTTTAGAAGATAAATCGGACACTTTCATGTATCGCGATTTTCAGTCCCGCAACGTGATGCTTGTTAACAACACCCCTTACTTTATTGATTTTCAGGGTGGCAGAAAAGGTCCGATATACTACGACGTTGCTTCTTTCCTCTGGCAAGCGAAAGCAAATTTCCCGTCTGAACTAAGGGAAGAGCTGATTAAAACATATATTGGGTCACTAAGTAAATATAAACAAGTTGATGAGGCTGAATTTAAAAACCGCCTTCGTCAATTTGTACTTTTCAGAACACTTCAGGTGCTTGGTGCATACGGTTTCAGAGGGTATTTTGAGAAGAAGCCTCATTTTATACAAAGCATTCCTTTCGCACTGAACAATCTGCGTGAACTACTTAAGGATGGATTCAGTGAATATCCATATCTTGAAGCAATACTCCGGGAGATGGTTGATCTGCAGCAATTTGCCGACACCAGAAAACGAGAGCTGGAGGTCAGGGTTTACAGTTTTGCATACAAAAAAGGCATCCCCAACGACATCTCAGGCAACGGTGGCGGGTACGTATTTGATTGCCGTGCAATAAATAACCCAGGGAAGTTTGAAAGATATAATAATGTTACGGGACTGGATGAACCTGTGATTAAATTCTTGGAGGATGATGGCGAAATGGTGGATTTTCTGGATAATATATATCCTTTAGTTGACAGGCATGTAAAGCGCTATATGGAAAGGAACTTTACTAACCTGATGATCTCTTTCGGTTGTACCGGGGGACAGCACCGTTCTGTATATGCTGCACAGCATGTAGCTGAACATATTAATAAGAAATTCGGAGTTAAAGTATCACTTGTGCATCGTGAACAGAATTTAGAACAGGAATTTAAGTAGCCCGAAATAAACATCTCATGAAAGCAATGATTTTTGCAGCAGGACTTGGTTCTCGCCTAAAGCCTTTAACCGATTCAATGCCTAAAGCTTTGGTTTCTGTGGGAGGAAAACCATTACTGCAACATACTATAGAGAAACTCAAACTCGCCGGATTTGACGAGATTATTATAAATATTCATCACTTCGGAGAACAGATAATTGATTTCGTGGAGTCAAAAAACTACTTTGACATTCGAATTGAATTCTCAGATGAGCGTGAAAAATTACTGGATACCGGGGGTGGTATAAAAAAAGCATCTCACTTCTTCGATGACAACAGACCTTTTCTGGTTCATAATGTTGACATTCTCTCAAATATTGATCTGAATGAACTCTATACCTCTCATGTCAGCAATAATGCAATTGCAACAGTTGTTTGCAGTGACAGAAAGACATCCAGATACCTCTGTTTTGACTCAGAAAAACAACTTAAAGGGTGGATTAACAAAAAAACAGGAGAGGTGAAATCGCCTGTTCCCGATTTTGACTCCTCACAATACAGTCAACTCGCTTTTTCAGGAATCCATATAATTGACCCTTCCATTTTTAGTCATATGGACAACTTTACAGACAGGTTTTCAATTATTGATTTTTACCTGTCAGTATGCGACTATGAGAAAATAGTATACTATTCTGTCAAAGACAGTCAGATGATTGATGTTGGGAAACATGAGTCATTAATGCTTGCGGAAAAATTTCTTTCTAAGTCCTGACTTTAATAAATATTTTTTTAGTGATGTTTCAGCTATTAAGCTATCACATAATTCAAATAAAAAGTATTTCAATTATCCTATGATTTAAGCATACTTCAGTATTTGTGCTAAAAATCACAAGCAAAATGATTCTTTTAGATGTGCGAATTAAGAGCTAAATAAGAAAATTAAACAACAGAATGATTTTTAGTTGACAAAACTAAAAAAGTATTCGATCCTAAAATATCAACCATCCTTGTTAATATTCACTAATCTACAAAAACTATTTAAACATGTATTTGCATTCTTAATTTTATTGTGTTTATTTTGCTACATAGCTAAACATTTAATTATTATTTTGCCATTTGTGTAGTTATTTTATTATATAATGCATGTATTTATTAAACCCTTATTAAGAAAATATTTTAAAAATATGTTAGATTACAGTAAATTAAGAATACAGTACAAGTCTGAGCTTTTGGAAAACGTTGTGCCTTTCTGGTTATCTAAATCTCAGGATGAAGAATTTGGGGGTTATTACACATGTCTTGACAGAAAAGGTGATGTTTTTGACACCGATAAATTTGTTTGGCTGCAGTGTAGAGAGGTTTGGCTATTCTCTATGCTTTACAATAAAGTAGAGAAAAATAAAGAATGGCTTGACTGTGCCACTCAGGGTGCTGAATTCTTAAAAAAAAATGCTCATGATGGAGATTACAATTGGTATTTTTCACTCACTCGCGAAGGTAAGCCACTTGTAGAACCATACAATATTTTTTCATACACTTTTGCTGCCATGGCATTTGGTCAACTAAGCCTGGCCACAGGTAACAAAGAATATGCTGAGATCGCCAGGAAAACATTTGACAAAATTATCTCAAAACGAGACAATCCAAAAGGAAAATGGAATAAAGCATATCCCGGTACGAGAAATTTAAAATCATTTTCACTACCTATGATCCTTTGCAATCTTACACTTGAGATCGAACATCTGCTAGATAAAGATACAGTTGAAAAAATTATGAATGAGTGCATCTATGAAGTAATGGATGTTTTTTTACGTCCAGAACTAGGTGGAATCATTGTTGAAAATTTGAATGAGGATGGAACTTTATCTGACACATTTGAGGGCAGATTAGTCAACCCGGGACATGGACTCGAATCTATGTGGTTTATAATGGATCTTGGAATACGTCTTAAAAGGAATGATTTAATTGAAAAGGCTGTAGAGACTACATTAAAATTGATGGACTATGGTTGGGATAAAAAACATGGCGGCATTTTTTATTTTATGGATCGTAAAGGTTTTCCGCCACAACAACTGGAGTGGGATCAAAAGCTCTGGTGGGTTCATATTGAAGCATTAATATCACTCCTTAAAGGTTTTGAGTTAACAGGATCTGAGGATTGTTTAAGATGGTTTGAGAAGTTGCATGACTATACCTGGAAACATTTTAAAGATCCTGAATTCCCCGAATGGTGGGGCTATCTTAGTAGAGAGGGAAATGTTTTACTTGACCTCAAAGGTGGCAAATGGAAGGGATGTTTTCATGTACCGAGAGGTCTGTTTCAATGTTGGCAAACATTAGAGAGGATCAATAGTAAAGCCAAAGAAGTATTAGGAAAGGAACATATATGTGCCTGATGCGGTAATCACATACTATTTTCAAAAGATTAAAATTATTTAATAGATATTAATGCTTTTGTTCAGTTTGCAGGCATCAGATAAATGATTTAAGGAATAAAAATCAAGAAACACTTAAAAACACATTCTGAGTAATATCATTAAGAAAGTAGAAACACAAAGGATTGTTATCTTCGAATTTTAAAAATTATTTAAAAATTGCCTTATGGACTATTTGTACAAAAAATTTAATATTCTCTTATTAGTGTTAGCATTTGCAACTTCACTTTTTGCTCAAAGTGGTAATCACTCTACATTCTATTATCAAAGAGTCTCGTTGTTTGAAAAACTTCCAACCACTAATGAAGACATTATCTTCCTTGGAAATAGTATAACCAATGGCGGTGAATGGGTAGAACTGCTGAATGACAAAAGAATTAAAAACAGGGGGATTAGCGGAGATGTTTGTACAGGTGTACTTGACAGACTTAATTCGATTGTTGCAGGTGAGCCTGCAAAAATATTTCTTTTGATAGGGATAAATGACCTTGGACGGGGAGTTATGCCTGAGAGTATAGTACATAAGACTGGTCAAATAATTGAACGAATTCAGACGGAATCGCCCAATACTTCTATTTACATCCAAAGTATTCTTCCGGTAAATGAGTCGTTTGGAATGTTTAAAGGACACACTCAGCACAAAGATATTATTAAACCGTTAAATGATAAACTGAAATGCCTTGCTAATAAAAAAGGTGTGGAATTTGTCGATCTTTACAGCCATTTTGTTACTCCGGGCACAAATAACCTTGATCCCATGTATACAAATGATGGGTTGCACCTTATGGGTGAGGGCTACATAAAATGGACTGAAATAATAAAACCATATATTTATGAATAACACTCTGAACAAAACAGTTCTAACTGTTACCTTTATTCTATTAGTAATATCCTCGATTTTTAGTCAGCCGGTCAAAGTTGCCTGCGTAGGTAACTCTGTCACATATGGCATGGGAATTGAGAATCCTGATGAAAGATACCCTGCACAATTGCAAGTTATGCTTGGCAATGAATATGAGGTTAGAAACTTTGGACATAGTGGAGCTACTTTACTTAAAAATGGATACAGACCATACTGGAATTTGCCTGAATTTAAAGATGCTATCGATTTTAAAGCAGACATTGTTATAATTCATCTGGGATTAAACGATACTGATCCAAGGGCATGGGCTAGATACCGTGACGAATTCGTAAGAGATTATCTAAACCTGATTGATACATTTAAACATATAAATCCTGATGCTGAAGTAATGATCTCCAGGATGACTCCAATATTTACAGGTCACTCCCGTTTTGAGTCGAGTACGAGAGACTGGTACTGGCAAGTTCAGGATGCAATTGAAGTAATTGCGAGAGTAGGTGATGTGGAATTAATTGATTTGCATACTCCGCTTCATAAACGACCTGATCTCTTCCCTGATAACCTGCACCCAACGGGGGATGGTGCAAAAATAATTGCAGAAACAGTATATGGTGCCATAACAGGAGATTTCGGCGGACTAAAACCGGCTTCTATCTTTACAAGCGGAATGGTTTTACAACGAAATAAACCTATTAAATTCTGGGGTAGTGCAAACACAAATGAAACAGTTGAAATAGATTTCAATAACAGTAAAATATCAGCTGCAGTAAATAGTTATGACGAGTGGGAGATTGAGTTCCCTTCTATGCAAGCAGGAGGACCATATAACGTAACGTTCTCAAGTGGTGATAAAATTATTACCATGAATGATATACTTATCGGGGATATCTGGCTCTGCTCCGGTCAATCAAATATGGAATTCAGGCTTAATCAGGCTGCTACGGCTTCAGAAGATATCAAGAATGCGAATCTGCCTGAAATAAGACTTTTTAATATGAAACCGGTTGCTTACACTAATAACGTTGCATGGGACACTGAGACGCTGGACAAAATAAATGAACTGAAATATTTTACTGAAACAGAATGGCAAAGAACAACACCTGAAACTGCGAAAGACTTCTCGGCTGTTGCTTATCATTTCGGCAAATCTGTGCAAGAGGAAACAGGTGTGCCTGTAGGACTTATACTTAACGCTGTGGGCGGTTCTCCTGCTGAAGCATGGATTGATCGTTATACACTGGAGCACCATCCGCGACTTGTTGGTATGTTTCGTAACTGGAAAAATAATGATTATATAAATCCCTGGTGCAGAGAAAGGGCTGGACAAAACAGTGAGTTGTCTGAAAACCCTTTGCAACGTCACCCTTATCATCCCTCTTATCTTTACGAAGCGGGAATTCAGGATATTACAAAATTAAATATCACAGGTGTAATATGGTATCAGGGAGAATCAAATGAACAGAATGTTGAACTGCATGAAACAATCTTCCCTACTCTTGTTGAGAGCTGGAGATCTTCCTGGAATGAAGATCTGCCCTTTTACTATGTGCAACTCTCCAGCATGGCTGTAGGCAGAGAAACTTGGGGACATTTCAGAGATAGTCAGCGCAGACTCATGTACGAAATCCCAAATTGCGGTATGGCAGTCTCATCTGATCTTGGTGACAGCACAGATGTTCACCCTCGTGAAAAGAAACAGGTGGGAGAAAGACTTGCTCGCTGGGCACTTAATAAGACATACGGACTAAACGAAATTACACCCTCAGGACCCATGTTTCATGATTTTTATGTTGAAAATGAAACGGTTTGGCTCTCATTTGAGTATGCTGAAGGTCTAAAAACATCTGATGGTGAACCACTCAGATCCTTTGAGGTGGCTGAATTTCCGGGACTGTTTTATCCTGCCACTGCAGAAATTGAAGGAAATGTTATTAAAGTAAGATCAGAAAAAGTGAATACTCCCAGATATGTAAGATATGGGTGGAGTTCTTATTCAGACGGCAATCTTGTAAATATTGAAGGCCTGCCGGCATCAACATTTTCAACAGAATATTAATACAATCATTATGATTTACAGCAGAGGAGTAATATCTGTTTTTTTCCTGAGCGGACTGTTTTTATTTCTGTTTGCAGAATCGACACAGAATGACACACTGATTTGGGAACCAAAGGTTGCAGGTATTCCTCCCAGTGATGCATATATTGGCCTGTCTCTACTTGAAACAGGCGAGATCAGGCACTACAATTATGGTGAACAGGCTGACAAAGTGTCATTTTATCTTTCAAGCAAAGATAAGGGGCTTACTTGGACAAAAGTAAACATCCCCGACAACATTCCGTTTGCAGATACTAGCAGCCCTTTAAGCAGCGAATATTTAAGACTTATCTCTGCGCCGGGTATGGGCACTTATGCTATTCGTACTAACGGGGGACTAAATGGAGGCAGAGAGCTTATTAAAGTGTCCGACTCCATGGGCATTATGTTAAAGCCACCGGTTTTTATAAGAGACGGCAAGCGTGTAGTTGTTGCCGGTCATTATGGCCTACAAAGGGGGCTGCCCAGAGCTTGTTTCATATTTATTTCTGATGACGATGGGCGAACGTGGAAAAGATCATCTCTTGTCAAAACACCGGATCATGAGGGAGGGGGATTTCACAACGGAATCCGATGGAATCACGGTGCTGCAGAACCAACTGTTATAGAGCTGAAAGACGGAAAGCTATGGATGCTGATTCGTACTTCCCAGGATCATCACTACCAGTCATTTTCAAATGATGGTGGTGAAACATGGAGTGATGCTACTCCATCTCCTTTCTACGGTACAATTACAATGCCCACTATTGGCAGGTTAAAAGATGGTAGAATACTTATTCTTTGGTCGAATACAACTCCTCTGCCCGAAGTAAATAACACAACGGGAGTATGGGATGATGTTTTCACTAACAGAAATGCTATACATGCTGCCATTTCTTCAGATGAAGGTAACAGTTGGCAAGGGTTCCGTGAATTGTACCTTGACCCGAGACGTGATGCAGAGGATTTCGGAACTATACCGGGTATAGATAAGAGTGTACACCAAAGTCAGTTTATAGAACTTGACTCAGGAGAAGTTTTAGTTTCACTGGGTCAACATCCCCTTCATAGGGTAATGCTGCGCTTCAACGCAGACTGGCTGTATGAAAAAGAGCGCTATTGCGATTTTTCTGATGGACTGGATCAATGGAGTGTATTTAGCTACTACAAAGGTATTGTGGGGCATTGCGGATACAATCGCACAGCAGGTTGCAGTTTAGAAGAGGGGAAGTTGCTTGTAAAATATATCGAAGACGATTCACTGCTTACTTCTGTGAGAGGTGCAGTGTGGAATTTCCCTGCTTTTCATAAGGGAAAACTATCTTTATCTATCATATTTAACGACTTAAACAGTCAGGGTGAGCTTTTACTCAACGACAGGTGGTTTAATCCGACTGATACAACTGCTGTTCATTTTGCTCCTTTCAGTCTAACTTTAGATAGTAAGAATTTAAAAATAAGAGACTCTAAACCTCACCTAATAGAGATTGAGTGGGACCTGAATATGAAAAAACCTGCTGCCGTTGTTTATGTAGATAAACGTAAAAGAGTGACATTACCGCTTTCAAATAAATCGCAACATGGAATTTCATACCTCCATCTCCTGAGCGGCAAGGAAAAGAACGACAAAGGTTATTTAATTGAATGGGTAAAAGCTGAAGAGCTTTAAAAAATAAAATAATTATGAAATTTACAGGCAATTTATTATTAGTAATATTATCAGCATCAGTACTACTGTCTTGTGCAAAAAGAGAAAGTGATGAGACTCTGAAATTACTTCCTTTGCCTCAAAACGTAGTGGTCAACTGGTCACAAAAGCATCAGCTTAAAAACGGTAAGATTGATTCTAATATCATTTCGATAAAGAATGTAAATTCTGTTCCTGAAGCTGCAATTAATCAGGAAGAGGCTTACAGGCTGATTGTCACCCCTGATTCTGTTGTGATTGAAGCCACAGGAGATAAAGGCATCTATTGGGCAAAACAAACTTTAAACCAACTGGTATTACAGGCAAAAAACTCTGATCAATCAATACCGGCGGTAGAGATTACCGACTGGCCTGCATTTCGTGTACGCGGTTTTATGCATGATGTGGGCAGAAGTTTTATCTCAGTAGAAGAGCTTAAAAAACAGATATCTCTCTTGTCTCAGTACAAGATAAATGTATTTCACTGGCATCTGACTGAAAACCAGGGATGGCGACTGGAAAGCAGGGTATCCCCTCAACTTAACGACAGTAGCAGCTTTACCCGTCTGCACGATAAATATTATACTATTGAAGATGCTCATGAAATTGCAGAATGGGCTCGTAAGCACAATATGATGCTTATTCCTGAGATTGATATGCCGGGTCACAGCGATGCATTTGTACGAGCAATGGGCGTGGATATGCAATCACCCGAAGGAATGAAAATCCTTAAGGAGCTTATGCAGGAAATTTGCACTGAAGTATTTCCTGAAGTTGAATATATACATATAGGCACTGACGAAGTACAGTTCACCAATCCTTATTTTGTTCCTGAAATGGTAGAACATATCAGAGGTTTCGGGAAGAAGGTAATTTCATGGAATCCAGGCTGGCATTATGAGCCGGGGGAGATTGATGCTACTCATCTATGGAGTTACAGAGGCAAAGCACAACCGGGAATTCCTGCAATAGATTCACGCTTTCATTATATCAACCACTACGACGCTTTTGGAGATATCGTTGCACTCTATAACAGCAGAATATATAATGAAATACAAGGGAGCGATGATATTGCAGGATCAATCCTCGCAATTTGGAATGACCGTTATTTGCCAACGGAACAGGACATCATGCTTCAGAACTACTTCTATCCAAACATGATGGCATTTGCAGAACGTACATGGAGAGGCGGCGGCTCTGAATATTTTGACAAAAATGGTGTAATTCTGCCGACAGAAGTAGATGATCCTGTTTTCAAGGAATTTGCTGATTTTGAAGAGCGAATGATTTGGCATAAAAAGTATAATTTTACGAACGAGCCATTTCCATATGTAAAACAGACCAACATAAAATGGCATATTACAGACCCGTTTCCAAACGAAGGAGATCTCGATATGTCGTTTCCTCCGGAGGAAAATATAAGTGAAAGTTATACATTTGATGATAAGGTCTATAATTTCAGACCTGCAATCGGTGCAGGTATATATTTAAGACATGTATGGGGTGATATAGTCCCTGCTTTTTATGATAGCCCTCAGGAAAATCATACTGCTTATGCTTATACGTGGGTATGGTCACCCAAATCACAAAAAGCAGGTTTATGGGCGTCTACTCAGGATTATAGCAGATCTGAAGCAGATTTAGCTGCGCCACAGGGCAAGTGGGACTATCGTGGCAGCCGTATATGGATAAATGATGAAGAACTGCCGGCTCCTGAATGGGAGAACATTCACACTAAAAAGACAAACGAGATTACTCTTAAGAATGAAAATTATGTTGCACGTGAACCGATATCAGTAGAGCTTAATAAAGGATGGAATAAAGTATTATTAAAACTGCCGGTTGGCAAATTCAGTACACCCGAAGTGCGACTGCAGAAATGGATGTTTACATTTGTTTTTGTTACACCCGACGGAGAGGAGGCTGTCCCGGGATTAATATACAATCCATCAAAAATAAAAGAATAATAATTTGAAAATGAATTCAGTTATTTCTTTCATATCACGACTACTTATAATTACATTTACGGTAATTACAATGTTTTCTTGTAAACATACCACAGATGAAACATCAAAAAATTATACAATGAAAATAAACTGGAATAAATTATCAACAGAGGGCTTGACAGGAGATCTCAACAAAGGGGTTTCTGCTGCTTATGCCGCACTGATTGACGAAAAACTTATCGTTGCAGGAGGAGCTAACTTCCCCGGGAAACTTGGATTCGAAGGAGGTTCAAAAGCATTTTATGATGAGATAATGTTATATAATGATGCAACTGAAGAGTGGACAGTTATTGGCCGACTCCCCACCCCCTCTGCTTATGGGGTCTCTGTACCTGTTTCTGACGGAGCACTTTGGATAGGAGGCAATAATGAAAAAGAATCATTAAAATCATGTTACCGCGTTTCACTCACATCCAACAATGAAATTTCACTCAAACCGTTTGTTGATTTACCATTTCCTATGGACAATTTCTCAGGCTGTTCAAGCGGTGATATAGTTTTTGTTGCAGGAGGCAATCTAAACGGCAAACCTTCCAATTCTATTTATTGTATAGATACAAAAGCAGGGAGCGAATGGGTCGAATTGCCACAATATCCCGGAATTCCGCGTGTACAGCCTGTGTTAGCATCAATAGAAACAGAAGACAAAACATACGTTTATCTTTTAGGAGGATTTTTTGGGGGTGATGATAATCAAAAGCCGGCTATGGCAACTGAGATATTAAGATATGATGTTGATGCTAAAGAGTGGTCAGTTGCAGGAGAACAGATTGATCCTGAAACAGGAAAGCCATTTTCACTTGGAGGTGCAGTTGCATTTTGTATCGATAACAGATATATCATATGCCTTGGAGGGGTTAACTATGATATATTTCTTGACGCCATAACTTCACAATACAACATTAATACTAATTCAGAACTTACTCCAGAAGAAAAGAAGGAACAAAATCTGAATTTCTCAAAACATTATATGACTCAACCTGTAGAATATTATAAATTCAACTCTGAATGCAGAGTATATGATACTCTTACCGGTGAATGGTCAATTATAGACAACACCCCTGATGCTGCACGTGCAGGGGCAACCCTGGTATATGAGGGAAGAAGTTTTTATGCTGTACAAGGTGAATTAAAGCCGGGTTTACGGTCTTCCCTAACTTTTAAAGGAGATATAACAACAGATTAACTTCTAATCCCTTAAAGGTGTAAATTGGCAATAAGACAAATTAATACAAAGTAAAATAAAAGAATAAAAACAAGACAGATGAAAAACAGTAAATATTATCCCTGGATAGTGGTTGGTTTGCTTTGGTTTGTAGCACTTCTTAATTATCTCGACAGACAGATGCTTTCTACTATGCAATCTTCTATGCAGATTGATATTCAAGAGCTGGCAATAGCGGAGAACTTTGGAAGAATAATGGGAATATTCCTGCTTATATACGGATTAATGAGTCCGATAGCTGGAATAATTGCAGACCGTGTAAATCGTAAATGGCTTATAATCGGCAGTCTTTTCGTATGGTCGGCTGTAACCTGGGGAATGGGTTATGCACAGACCTATAATCAGGTATATTGGTTAAGAGCACTTATGGGTGTCAGTGAGGCGTTGTATTTACCTACCGGTCTCGCAATGATTGCTGATTTTCACAGTTCTAAAACCAGATCCCTGGCAATAGGTATTCATATGTCGGGTCTATACACAGGTCAGGCCTTAGGTGGTTTTGGAGCGACTATAGCAGCAAACTACTCCTGGCAAACTGTATTTCACTGGTTTGGAATAATAGGTATATTATACTCAATAATATTGATTTTTTTCCTGCATGACAAAGAAGGGCATGCCGGTACAAAAACCGCGAAACTAAATGTCGATCCTCAGGCAGCACCAATAAAAAAAGAGTCTGTCTTTCGTTCTTTAGGAGTAATTTTAGGTACTCTCTCTTTCTGGATTATGTTGATTTATTTTATGGCTCCCAGCTTTCCGGGATGGGCAACAAAAAACTGGCTCCCTACTCTTTTCTCTGAAAACTTAGGTGTTGAAATGGCAAAAGCGGGACCAATGGCTACAATATCGATTGCAATCGCGTCATTTATAGGAGTACTTATTGGAGGACCACTCTCTGATAAGTGGGTGCAGAAAAACATCAGAGGAAGAATATATACCAGTGTCATTGGATTAGTACTAACTATTCCATCTTTGATATTATTGGGATACGGTCACAGTTATGCCGGATTGATTGGGGCTGCAGTATTATTTGGAATTGGATATGGAATGTTTGATACTAACAATATGCCTATACTATGTCAGATTATACCTCAGAAGTACAGGGCAACGGCCTACGGAATAATGAATATGATGGGAGTATTTGCAGGTTATATAGTAACCCTAATGCTTGGCAGCTCAACAGATGCAGGTAATCTCGGGGCAGACTTCAGTAAACTGTCAATAGTAGTATTAGTTGCAGTGGTACTAATGCTTGCTTTTGTTAAACCGAAATCGGAACTCACATATTCACAAGATAAATAAAAATAACATCAGGATATTTAAAATTAAAAACAACTGAATAAAGAATATTAATTATGAAATTTGAAAAAATTAAAGGTCTGATAGTAGCGCCATTCACACCTTTTGACAAACAAGGCGAAGTTGATTTAAGTCCTATAAATGACTATGCATCAATGTTGCAGAAAAACGGACTTATCGGTGTTTTTATAAATGGCTCATCGGGTGAAGGCTATATGCTGACGGTGGAAGAGCGCATGAAACTTGCTGAAAAATGGATATCTGTTGCACCAAAAGGATTTAAAGTTATTGTTCACGTAGGCTCAACCTGCATAAAAGACAGCTTTAAGCTTGCACAACATGCACAGGAAATAGGAGCTTTCGGCACTGGTGCCATGGCTTCACCTTTTCCTAAAGCCGGACGTGTAGAAGAATTAGTAAAGTATTGCGAAGAAACAGCTTGCGGAGCTCCTGATATTCCATTTTATTTCTATCATATTCCTGCACTAAACGGAGTTTTCCTTCCTATGCTTCCATTTCTTAAAGCTGCTGATGGAAGAATACCAAATCTGGCCGGCATTAAATACACCTATGAAAGCCTGTATGAATATAACCAGTGCATGTTGTATGAAAACGGTAAGTTTGACATGTTACACGGACAGGACGAAACAATACTTTCAGCATTGATTATGGGTGGTGCTCAGGGAGGAATAAGCGGAACCGGCAGTTATATCGGAAAATCTCTTGTTGGTGTTATTGAAGATTACAATAACGGAAATATTGAAGGTGCATTAGATCACCAGAACTTTGCACAGGAAGTTATAAATGTTATTGCACGCTACAGAGGCAATATTGTTGCTGGAAAACGTATAATGAAATTCTTAGGGATTGATTTAGGTATCAATCGCACACCTTTCCAAAATGTTACAGATGAGGAAGAAGCTGTAATAAAGAAAGAGCTTGAAGCAATCGGTTTTTTTGAACGATGCAACAAGCTCTAAATAATGTCTAATGACTTAACTATTTGATGAGGTCTGTCAGTTTGACTGCCTGAAAGGTCATGTGTGCTACACTACTTTCATAAAGGATTCCAACTGTCTCCTCATCAATCATAGTTAAGCATGAATAACCCCAGCCATAATCTTCATCCAGCAATACATTATACTCGGCTGGAAATGTAAGTCCGCCATCCAGACTTGCTTTGATGGTTATGTTATTTCTACCCTGAGTGGTATTGGGATTTGAGAAGAGGAGTATATCCTTGCCTATTATATTATCTTCAGCCTTCACGCTAATCAGACTTGCCATGCAAACAGGTTCCTGAAGTACACTGCGTGACGAAGGATGCTCCTGCCATGTTTTACCCAGATCAGAAGTCACAGATACAGCCCTGCTTCCCCCTCTGTTATCTCTCATATTCAACATTAATACACCCGGTTCAACTTCAACCACCTGCGCTTCTGTTGTATTGGATCTGGCAGGTTTGTGTATTGTCCATGTTTCACCTTGATCTTTACTATACAATATACCTGCGTGAGGCATTCTCTCTGAATCTATAAACTGAATTGCAAACACCAGCGTTCCATCTTCCATGGTAATACCTTTACCGGGTCCCTGAAGGAGGAAATTCCATGATGGATCCTTTACCTGTTCAGTAATATTAATAGGATCTGACCATGTTTTACCATCATCTGTACTTTTACTTAAAACCAGCTGAGCAGTAGTTTCTTTATCATTTCCCGACATTGAGTTAGTCCATGCTCTTCCATTTCCCATTCCGTGTGTCCAAGCTGCGATAACCCAAATTGTGCCAGTTTTTTTGTCAACCAGAATTGCAGGGTCTCCTACACCATTCTGTGCTTTTGGCATACCGTCATACTCACCGAAGCTCAAAGGCAATCGCATTTTTTCCCAAGTCTGTCCTTTATCGGTACTTCTGCTAAGTCCAACATCAACATACTCCTGCAGGTCGACACTGCTGTTATAACGAACATCATATACTGCTAAAAGAGTACCTTCATTTGATGTATCCAATCCAGGGATTCTAAATGAAGCAGAACCATCATCACCCGCATGTCTTACTCCAATTCCAAGTCTATGAGTAGCTTTCTCTGAATACATTGATAAGGGTGCATCTTTGCCATCCAGTTGAGCAGAAGTCATTTCCACATCAATCTTAGAAAGAAGCGAACTGTTGGGTTTCATCTGTAAACTCACCCAAAAATAGTTTATTCCGGGAAATAGTTTATAATTGGGAGATAAAACAACTTCATTGCCGGGAGACCGTTGCTCTACAACCTTTATAGAGTAGGAAGGATTAGCTGATAAAGTTTTTCCCGGTGAGTGGCTGGATATATACTGTCCAACGGGAGCAAAATGAAGCTGACCACTTCTTTGCGGGGCTTCCGTACCGCTGTAATAAAGCTTTACTGCAGCAATTTCATCAAGGTTTACCTCATCAGAAAAACGAAGATTAATCTGATTTAACTCTTTTGAATTCTCAGCATTAATCCTAAGATAAAAGAGTACATTGTCTGTCCTTTCAATAAGTACAGGAGTTTTTGTCTGTTTTACCTGTATAGTATCAACGGCCTGAACTAAAAAAGTAACAGCAAATAAATGCAATAGAATTAGTAAAGAGAATTTAGTTTTCATAAATGCGTATCTATTTATTTATTATTTTAATATAGTCTGCGTATTTAATCAGTAAATATAGTAAAACAAACTGTATATTCAAGGATTAAATGAAAAATTCACAAAACTTCTCTACTGATTTCTTCTACTATCTCTGGATTTACTAAAGTTGTGATATCGCCAAAATCACTCTTCTCTCCCTCGGCAATTTTCCTCAATATTCGACGCATTATTTTACCGGATCTTGTTTTAGGCAATCCACTGACAAATTGAATCTTATCCAGCTTGGCAATTCCACCAATCTGGTCAGAAATAAGTTGATTTATCTCTTTAGTGAGATTATTTCTGTCACGCCATAAACCGACTTCTTTCAGTACCACAAATCCGTACAAAGCATTCCCTTTTATATCATGCGGATAACCTACTACGGCACTTTCTGCAACTGTCTGATGCTCATTAATCGCGTCTTCTATTGGTGCAGTGCCAAGGTTATGACCTGAGACTATTATCACATCATCTACTCTTCCGGTTATTCTGTAATATCCCACTTCGTCGCGCAAAGCACCGTCTCCAGAAAAATATTTCCCCGGGAATTTAGAAAAATAGGTGTCAATATAACGCTGATGGTCACCCCATATAGTTCTTGCTATCCCTGGCCATGGATAATCAATACATAGATTACCCAGTTTTTGGTTTCCTTCAATTTCGTTCCGTAGCTCATCCATCAAAACAGGCCTTATGCCGGGTAACGGCAGAGAAGCGTAGGTAGGTTTGGTTGGTGTAACAAAAGGAATCGCAGAGATAACTATTCCTCCTGTTTCTGTCTGCCACCAAGTATCAACTAACGGGCATCGTTTATTGCCCACATGATCATTATACCAGTGCCAGGCTTCCTCATTTATAGGCTCACCAACTGATCCTATCACTTTAAGTGAATCCATTCGAAAATTCTGAACAAACTCAATCCTTTCTTTTGCTAACGAGCGAATAGCTGTCGGTGCAGTATAAAACTGGTTAACTCCATGCTTTTGTATCACATTCCAGAATCTGCTATGATCAGGGTATGATGGAATTCCTTCGAATATGACTGTTGTGGCTCCATTCAATAATGGTCCGTAAATAGAATATGAATGACCGGTAATCCATCCAATATCTGCAGTACACCAATAAATATCTTCGTCTTTGTAATTGAAAACGTTTTTAAACGTATATGCAACATACACCATGTATCCTGCAGTAGAATGGACCATACCCTTTGGTTTTCCTGTTGAACCGGATGTATAAAGTATAAAAAGAGGATCTTCTGCATCCATCACCTCAGCTTTACTGGTTGTGTCTGCCTCATCAAGGAGCGGCTGAAGCCAAATATCGCGTCCCTCTTTAAAATCAATTCCCTGGTTAGTTCTTTTAACCAAAAGCACTTTTTCTACAAAAGGGGATTTCTTTAGCGCATCATCAACAATCTTCTTAAGTTCAACCGTTTTACTGCCTCTATAACCTCCGTCGGCTGTTATAATAATCTTACAGTTACAGTCGTTAATTCTCGTTGAAAGAGCATTTGCTGAAAAACCTGCGAAGACAACCGAGTGGATTGCCCCTATCCGTGCACATGCTAAAACAGTAAACACAAGTTCAGGAATCATCGGCAAGTATATACACACCCTGTCACCCTTTTTTACACCCTGATCACGCAGCACATTAGACATTCTGGAGACCTCAGCATAAAGCTCACTGTATGTGTAATATCTGGATTGTTCATCAGGATTATTAGGTTCAAATATTATAGCCTTCTTTTCACCTTTATTAGCCAAATGTCGGTCAATACAGTTTTTTGTGATATTAAGCTTAGCGTTTTTAAACCATGTAAACTCTGCTTTTTGCATATCAAACTCCAATACTTTATCCCATTTTTGATACCAGGTGAAATTATTTTCTGCAATTTTTCCCCAGAACTTTTTAGGTTTACTTATTGATTTTCTGTACACCTTAAAGTATTTTTCCAGAGAGTCAATACTGTAATTACTCATATTTGCCGGATTTAAATGTTGAAACAAGTTTAATTCTGAACATATATAAGAGTGTAAAAGTTTTACATATTGTTTACTTTGTTTAAATATAAAAAGTAGTGGCAAGAACCTCATGAGGCCTTGCCACTACTTTATATACAAATTCCCTGATTATTAGTTAATCGAACATCTTTTTAAATTTATTGAATACACTTTTACGTGCAGTCGTTGACGGTGCAAAATTTTCTGACTTTTCCATCTCCTCCATCTGCTTACGCTCCTTCGCTGTCAGATTTTCCGGAACATAAACATTCACATGAATCAGCTGGTCTCCTTTTCCATAGCCATTTACACTTGGTAAACCCTTATTGCGGAGTCGAAGGACTTTACCCGGCTGTGTTCCCGGATCTATTTTAACTTTAGCCATACCATCAATTGTCGGCACTTCTACGGTACCGCCAAGAACAGCAGTTGGGAAGCTTAAAAACAGGTTGTATATTACATCGTTCTCATCACGTATAAGATTTGGGTCTTCCTCCTCTTCTATTACAATCAGAAGATCTCCGTTTACTCCTCCTCTGCGTGCTGCATTACCTTTACCGGACATCGAAAGCTGCATGCCTTCTCCAACGCCTGCGGGTATCTTGATTGTTATAACCTCCTCTTCCCGTAAAATTCCTTCACCATTGCAATGAGAACATTTTTTTGTAATTGTTTTACCATCACCGTTACAAGTGGGACAAGTAGATGAAGTTTGCATCTGTCCGAGAATTGTGTTAGCAACACGGGTTACAACACCTGAGCCATTACATGTAGAACAGGTAGAAACAGAATTGCCGTTTTCAGAACCATTCCCGTCACAATGTGAGCAGGATACATATTTCTTGACTTTAATTTTTTTCTCAACACCGTTAAGAATTTCTTTTAATGTCAGCTTAACTTTCACACGAAGATCAGAACCTCTGTTCATTCTTCTTCCGCGTTGAGAACTGCCAAATCCGCCAAATCCTCCGAAACCGCCAAAGTGTCCTCCAAATATATCTCCAAACTGAGAGAAAATATCATCCATTGACATTCCGCCGCCAAATCCGCCTGATGCTGCACTGCCTACTCCGGCATGCCCAAACTGGTCGTATCTGGCACGCTTGTTTTCATCGCTGAGAACCTCATAGGCTTCTGCGGCTTCCTTAAATTTTTCTTCAGATGCTTTATCTCCCGGATTCTTATCAGGGTGATATTGAATAGCCTTTTTTCTGTAGGCTTTTTTTATTTCTTCAGCTGTTGCATTCTTAGAAACTTCAAGTATTTCGTAATAATCTCTTTTGCCGGCCATATTATTCTCCTACAACTACTTTTGGAAAACGAATAATTTTATCGTTTAATTTATAACCCTTTTGAATACAGTCAAGTACAATCCCTTTCTGTGATTCATCTTGTGAAGGAATTGTTGTGACAGCTTCAAAAGTATCTGCATCAAAAGGCAAACCTACTGCCTCAATTTCTTCAACACCATTTTGTTTAAGAAAACTGATGAACTTTGAGTATATAAGGTCCATGCCTTCAAGAAGAGCGTCCTTATCTTCAGACTCATGCAATGAAACAAGTGCACGCTCGAAATCATCAACCAATGATATGATGCTTAGGAGCACTCTCTCTCCGCCACTTTTAATGATTTCAGCTTTTTCTTTTAAAGTACGTTTTCTGAAGTTATCAAATTCTGCATTCAGTCTCAGAAAGCTATCGTTAAGCTCTTCATGTTTAGTCTGAAGCTCCTCGTGTTCTTTCTTAAGCATAGAAAATTCATCATTGCCCTCGTTATTAAGAGTGTCATCTTTTTCTTCTGTCTGAACTGAATTATCTGTATCTACTGTCAAATTGTCCTTAATATCCTTTTTACTGTCACTAGCATTACTATGCTGATCTATACCACGTTTCATATATAATTTAGTTTTGTTTACTATAACTGTGATTAATATACAGCAAATAGTTTGCCATAAATTTTAGAGGAACAATTCACACCATTCGTCAAATATTTCCACCTGATGCCAACCATGTCTGCTTAGGCTTTGCCGGACCTTCTTCAAAGGCTTTTCTTTTCCAAGCTGAGACTTGGAGAAAAACTTATCAGCAAAACAAATTATCTTCTCCTCAAGGCTTTGTGGTCGCATATCTCTCTTTGGAATTGGTAAATCCCTGTTTAAAATTGTTTCCAGACTCAATCCCGTGCCTGTATGCCTTTCGCACACCAGTCCATGCTTAGAGTAACCCTCATTGGTCAGTAAATCCCGTCCCAGATATCCATGACATATATATGGCATGTCTCCCTCACATGCTATCCGCGGGGCATTAGTCTTAAAAATTCCTATATCATGCAGCATACCGGCCTCCTCTATGAATTTCACATCTACAGCCAGCTCCGGATGCTTATTTACAACATCAAGGGCTTTATTTGTCACATCGGTACAATGAGACATATAGATATCATAGAGTTTAGTTCCTTCTTTATAGTACTTTCTTATAATTACTTCAGGATCCATAAAAGTCGGTTTTCCAGTCACAAAGGTAATATAAAAATATAAATCTGGTAACTGATATGCATTTGTTAATATACACTAAACTCTGCTTACAGGAAATATAAATAATAAATATTTGTCAGCTTATGCTAAAAAAAGATTGAATAGGCTGAAATTGTTTTTTCCACTGCTGTTTACGATGTACGTATTCAGCATTACACTTTTTACCCATTCACATTATATAAACAACATAAGGTATGTTCACTCACATCCGTTCAAATTTGGTGAACCTCTCAATCATATTTGCAGATACTTAACTACTAACGCCATATGATTGGAGCACTTGCAGGAGTTTATGGACTTGAACAAATACTTGCAAATATGATTGAGTGGATTGAAGTGGTACGGGGAGGCGGATCAGCTCTGTTCGGAGCTAATGCGATAGGGGGTACTATAAATAGAATACACGTGAGCCGATACGCAACAGTGGAGAATTTTCAGCATCTCTATCTGGCAACTTCACAGGCAGTATGCTTGTACCACATGATGCCGGTTTCGGAGTAGAGGGAGTTGACAGGTTCTCTCCTGAAAATATCACGAAAGAATCTCCTTCGTTCTTTGAACTAAACACCAAAATAGCCTATTTAATAGACATCTATTATGACACACAGTTAGAGATAAACGCAGGCATTCAAAACATCTTCAACTCTTTTCAGAAAGATTTTGATACCGGTGCCGGTCGGGCAAACAACTACATCTACGGCCCAGGAATGCCGAGAACATTTTTTGTTGGTACTAAAATAATATTGTAATAACTATTACAGATATTTCTACTAAAAACGGGCAACTTTATTTAGAGTTTGCCCGTTTTTTATTTTATAATGGAACAACATATTTCTTCATAGCCTCATCCTGAAGTGATTTTGGCACAGCCTCCTTTACTTCATCAACAATAATATTGATTAGTCTTTCACGAATAAATTCTTTACGTGTTATAAGGCTTATTTCGCGTACTGGTGTAGCATTTTTAAATGGTCTTACATTCTTTTTCTGCTTTTCACTAAGGTTAGCAATTGCCATTTCAGGAATTACAGTAAGTCCCTCATTTTCATCTACAATATTAATAAGAGTATCAATACTCCCCGCTTCGTAAGAAAATATGGATTGATTTGGACCGCGTCTTTTTTTCAGATTGCATAAGTGAAGTATCTGTGTCCTGAAACAGTGAACTTCATCAAGCAGCCATAACTTTGTCGAGTTCAGATCATCTTCATCCAAAGCATTTTTTGCATATAAGGATCTTTCAAGCGGCGAGACATAAGCAAAAAACTGCTCGTAATAGATAGGGTATTCTTCTATTGTCGGTTCCTTCAACGGAGTTGCCAATATACCACCATCTAGTGAATCATTTGATAAACCCTTTAAGATTTGATCTGTTGTAAGTTCAGATATAATAATACGTATATCATATTTATTATCCCGATGCACCTGCATTAGCTTGGGCAAAAGATAAGGAGAAACAGTTGGAATAATCCCAAGTCGGAATACCCCTTTTACTATACCTTTTTCTTCGAGAATTATCTCTTTGATATGGTTAACCTGTGCTATGGCTATTCGAGCTTGATCGATAATCCGTTCCCCTATTTCTGTAGGTTGCACAGGCAACTGTGAACGGTCGAATATCTTTACTCCCAGTTCCTCTTCAAGCTTTTGAATCATCATACTCAAGGTAGGCTGAGTAACAAATGAGGCTTCTGCAGCCTTTGAAAAGTGGCGGTAATTATCTACTGCAATAATATATTCTAACTGTTGTATATTCATATGAAAAAAGCATTTTGTGATATTTTGCCTGTTACTTGTAATTTGAGAAATACTTCATAAACTGTACCCTTTCGTACAAGTAGGGACTCTTTATGTTTGAATAGTTCAGCTTACCCCTGAATTCTTCTATACTAGAATAATTGTTCTGATTCATCCACTCTTCAACGCATGTAAGTATATTGTCGACAGTTCCTAAGCCATTTTCGTATAAAGTGCTGCAAAGCTGGATTGCACCGGCACCTGCCAATATCCCTTTGATTACATCTTCCCAGGTGTGAACACCGTAAGAACATGCAATATCAAAATCAGGCACACGCCCTGATACAATAGCTGTCCATCTCAAAGTATCACTGAAATCAGAAGGGTTACTAAAAACAGGACCCGCTGTTAATTCCATTGTATTTATATCGATATCAAGCTGATAAAAACGATTAAACAGAACAACACCATCAGCTTTCAAAGCTTTTAACTTTGAAACAAGTCCCGGCAGATTACTGATATTCTTCGCCATCTTTATCACTACCGGTATATTAATTACTTTTTTTAATTCTCTTACTATGTTTACATAAGTATCCTCAAGATACGAATCGCCAAACTCACCGGCATTGAGTACAAACAGGTTTAGCTCCAGTCCGTCGGCACCGGCATCTTGAATAGACTTTGCAAATTCGGTCCATTTTGCCATTTTATAACAATTTATACTTGCGATAATTGGCACCTTGCAATGTGATTTTGCAGACCTGATCAGCTCCAGATATTTATCCATATGATTCATCTCAACATAAGTGTTGATGTAATCAGCCGCCTCCGGATAGTCAGCTATCTGGGAGAGTTTTTCGGAATGATTCTCGATCTGTTCTTCGAAAAGTGATTTCAGAACAATAGCTCCAACGCCTGCATTCTCTAACTCTATAATCTTTTTAATTGAATTTGTTAAACCACTGCTTGCAGCAATTATTGGATTTTTTAGTTGTAAGCCGGCAAATGTTGTATGTAAACTTGTATTCATAAGATATGCAAAATGTTTTTCAAAATTTCTTAATAAACAAAAATAGGGAATTTTATTGATAAAATCGATAAGATATATTTAAAAATAATATCACCACCAATCAGCGATCCCCAAATATAAGAGTACCAATGCGTACTATTGTACTGCCTGCTTCAATTGCGAGCTGATAGTCGCCGGTCATCCCCATTGAGATTTCCTTAAAATCAGGGTCTTTTTTGAAATAAGCATCTTTGAATTCGTCAAAAAGCAACTTCAGCTGATCAAATTCTTTTCTCACCTTATCCTCATCTTCTGTAAAAGTGGCCATACCCATAAGTCCGGAAATCTTCACATGACTGCATTCTCTCCATTTTCCTTCAGATAAAAAACGGCGGCATTCTTCAAGGGAGAAACCTGATTTAGTGTCCTCATCAGCAATGTGAATCTGAAGAAGACAGGGTATAGCCCTGTTATTGGCACTGCCCTGTTTTTCAATCTCACGCATCAGTCTTTCGCTGTCCATACTATGAATTAATGAAACAAAAGGAGCTATCTGTTTAACTTTATTACGCTGTAGATTTCCAATGAAATGCCACTCAATATCTTTAGGAAGTTCTTGTTGTTTTTGCACGACTTCCTGAACACGACTTTCGCCAAATATCCGCTGACCTGCATTATAAGCTTCCATAATTTCATCATTAGAGTGAAATTTGGAAACTGCTGCAATCTTAACCTCCGATGGGACTATTTCTCTTAATTCTTCTATTTTTAATCTTATACTCATTCTTCCTTATTAATAACCTTATCACCTGAATATGGAAAAACATCCATTATTGCAGTCTCAACAACAGATGCTATTGTATAATCTATCATAGTTTTTTTCATTTCAACCTCAATAATCTCAACTGCCTCTTTAAGTTCAGATGCCTGCACGAGCATGTTTACCGCAGTCTTTTTCTCAGAACCGCTTTTTTCATCCAAAGAGATAAAATATAGTTTTGCTTTATAATATCTGTCACCGGTTTCATTAAAAAATGAATCTGAATATTTTACTCGTTTAATATCCGAGACATTAAACTCTCCTGAAATGTAGGGTCTGATCTCCTCAATAATTCTTGCCTCCGCCTCTGTAAACGATAAAGCATCAACCAGATAAGGTTCTGTTACTGTCTTCTGCATGCCGGTTTCCAGCATTTTATCATATCTCAATTTACATTCAAACCAGTTGTACATATATTATTTTATTTTAAATTTTTGGAATAGCAAAGATACACATAAAATAGGTATTGAAAAGGCGAAACTTTAGTGTGATTTCGTTTTTACCTTGCTCTTTTATTTACGAGGTTTAAAAGGCCTTTATAAGGAGAAGGTAAGAGTCAGGTAATAGCCAGGTAAGACTAAAGTATGGATAATTCTGGTGTCTTGGCAAAGTGTTTTGGCGTTAAATATTGTATTTCGGTTTTAAATTGTAATTTTGCCAATCTATCTTAATAAAATGATTGGAACTATTGTAAATACAGTTGCAGTACTGGTTGGTGGTTTGTTAGGCATGTTACTTAATAAGAAGATGCCCGAACGTGTTACAACTATCTATTTTCAGGCAATCGGACTTTTTACTCTGGCTATAGGAGCATCAATGGCTGTGAGTATGGAAAAGATTCTTATAGTAGTCAGCAGTCTTGCGATAGGCTCTCTGTTAGGTGAATGGTGGGACTTAGAGAAAGGTGCTGAACGAATGAGCGAAAAGCTTAAAAATCATTTCAAAGTGGGCAGTGAAAAGTTTTCAGAAGGACTTATAACATCTTTTCTGCTGTTTTGTGTGGGTTCTATGACTATCCTTGGAACAATTCAGGAAGGCACAGGAGGATCACCCGATCTTCTTTACACGAAATCACTTATGGACTTTTTCTCAGCTATTCTTTTGGCATCCGCATTTGGAATAGGTGTAGTCTTTTCTTCTGTTCCCTTATTTATATTTCAGGCTGCGTTAACACTTCTGGCGAGATATGCAGCAATACTTTTTACTGACGATATCATCTTGGGTATTACCAATGTAGGCGGCATACTACTCATCGGACTGGGTATAAATATTCTGGGAATCAAAAAGCTCAGAATCATGAATATGCTGCCATCCCTTATAATAGTCGTATTGTTAATCTTTATTTTTAATTAACCTCCCGGATTAAGTTGCAAAAGAAGGATAAGAAGTTAGGTTTGTGGTTGCTGGTATTCATAGCCCTTGGGTCTATGATAGGCTCAGGTATCTTCAATTCACCAAAAGACCTCATCACCTCTGCTAATCCACAGGCAACAATAATTGCCTGGCTGATCGGAGGCTTCGGAGCTCTTATGCTTGCACTTGTCTTTGTATATCTCGCTTCGCGCAAACCTGAACTGAAAAGTGGCATTTATGCCTATGCACGCGATGGTTTTGGTGATTTTATGGGATTCAATTCCGCCTGGGGCTACTGGTCGGTAGGCTGGCTTGGCAACGTAAGCTATCTGGCACTTTTTTTCAAGACTCTAAACGATCTGCTTGGTATTCATGCACTCTCCCCTTTACATGCTTTTTTAATTGGCTCAGCACTTCTTTGGTTTTTCTACCTTATCCTGATAGCGGGTATCAGAGAAGGAGCAATACTCAATTTTATTGTAACTACTGCAAAGCTGATACCTATTCTTCTTATAATTATACTAGGACTTTCATTGATAAACAGCGATCTTTTTATTGTTGATAATTGGCATAGCAGACTTGCTTCAACAGGAGAACCAACTACCACAACACAACAATTGAAGGGCGCTATGGCAATAATCTTATGGTGTTTTGTGGGTATGGAAGCAGCTTCAGTTTTATCGGGAAGAGCAAAAAGTCAGAAGACCGTAAGGCTGACGATAATTATTTCCCTGCTTATAGTACTTGCTGTTTACATGCTTATCACCATTATAGCTATGTCTTCAGTGCCTGCAAACCTTCTTTCAGCATCAGAGACACCTTTGGCACTTGTTCTTGAACAAACAGCAGTAGGTGCGGCAGGTGGAATAATAGTTAAACTGGGAATTATGGTTTCAGTTTTGGGAGCAAGCCTTTCCTGGATAATGCTATCTATTGAAACGATCTACGCTGCCGCACTTGATAATGTCATGCCTCGTATTTTTAAGAAAGTAAACAGAAAAGGTACACCCGTAAATGCTTTGCTGCTCACACAAGGATTTACACAAATATTCCTTTTTTCAATACTATCACCTCAGCTAAACGAGACCTATCTCGCTGCTATTACAATTGCCACAACCCTTGTACTTATTCCCTATTTGCTCTCTTCTCTTTATGCTGTGAAGATTGCTATCATTAACAGGAAAAATGAATCAATACATCATCTGGTTGTTGCTCTGCTTGGGACTATCTATTCTCTTTACGTGATATTTGCAGTGGGAATTAAATACCTGCTCCTCTCCGTTCTGTTTTATGCTATTGGATCATTACTGTTTATAAGATCTAAAAGGGAACAAAAGCAACAGCCCAAACACTGGGAATGGGCTGTTATAACATTATTACTTATCGGATCAGTAGTAATTATTGGTCTGATACTGTCCGGAACAATTAAACTGTGATTATCTGTCAATAGTATACCTCAAGGTTGCACCAACACGAGTAGGATACCCACGCTGTACAAAGGAATTAGTATTACCAGTAGTCATATCAGTAGCTTCAAACAGGAATGAATTAAAGTCCTTCCCTAATAAATTCTTTCCCCATAACTCCAGTCCGAAAGTTCCTTTTTCAACTGCAAATGTTGCGTTCACCAAACCGTAGAATGGCTGATAAAGTTCTTCACCATTTACATCTTCATTAGATTCAGTCCAGTATATTTTTCCTACACCTGTATACTGAATATTAGCAATAAATCTGTCAATAAAAGATCCAGTTCCAAAATTATGAACATATCCGGTTCCAAGACTTAAAGTGTGACGTGGAGCAAAAGGAATATAATTTCCGGAGTAGTTTACCTCCTCTGAAGCTTCATAATCTTTGAATCGAGCATCAGCAAATCCATAATCACCGTAAAATGACAGGTTCCTAATGGGGCTATACTTCACACTTAATTCAAATCCCTTACTTTCTGATTTACCTGCATTCTCAACAGTTCTCCCTGATGTTCCCTGTCTCGTTAATTTAATAATCTGGATATCATTAACTCTGGAATAGAAAAGAGCATAGCTTAACGATAGTTTTCTGTTAAACATTTCATAGCGCCCGCCCAGTTCATATGTCCAACTTGTTTCAGGGTCATATGACAACATTTCCTCAAGTGTGGGCGTTTCAGTTACACCGCCCGGAGCACCACCGCCCGGAAACATTCCCGGAGGCATTCCGCTCATAGAGTTTTTCATGATAGATTCGGCAAGTGCACCTTGCAGCACTTCAGAAAAGACCTGTTCGTTATACCCACCTGTTTTATACCCTTTTGATGCGGATAAATAGATCATTGAAGTAGGCGAGAATTCATATTTAAGAGCAAACTTTGGAAGGAACTGACCAAAATCTCTTCTAAAAGAACCCTCGATCAAAGTATCTCCTTCAACAGGTATATCCGGCATAGGTCTGTTAGGGATCTGAAACTTCAGGATTACATCTCCTCCATCACTCTCAGTTGAAAAATCAATACCTGTATGCTCATAGTCGAATCTTAACCCTGCAGTAGCTGAAAAGCCCTTAATATCAAACAGATCGTTAATTGTTGACTGGTGAAAAAAAGCTGCTCCGCGTGATGGTTTTGTATATACCCCGGGTAGATCTATCCTGTTATTGGCGTAAACAATTCTTAACGGAGCCCCCATTCTTTGCATAGCCACGTCAAGATGCCCCTGCATAGCAACCATTCCATCTTCTTTAATGGCTACTGGTGTATCAATTTCTTTCTTGTCATAAAAACCAAATGCACCCCATACCCAATTATATTTTTTGTTTAAGCCCGACTTAACAGTAAACTCCTGACTTATTGAATGCTGTTTCTGCTTCTGATTTATTGAAAAAACAGAGTTGGAAGTGTAGTCCTGGTCCATTTTCATATCATCTTTCAGATACTGAAACCCTGTGGTTGAGTGAACGCTGTAACCACTCCTCCTCCAGTCAAGGGATAATCCGTTTGTAAAAAGGTAACGATCGTAAGATGAAGGTTCATTAAAATTTGATTTAGTGGAATCTTCATGCATATATGGGAATGCGCCGCCACTTACATAATCATAATTGCCAAATAATAAAGCTTTAAAATCAGGCGACACTTGCCATTCTAACTTGATTTTGCCTCCTGCATTTTCTGAATTGTCCACTTTCTCGTTTGTGTAACTATTCATAAAATATCCGTCATCACGTTTATAATAAGCAGCAGCAGAGAGTCCGAAATTATCTGAAAGCTTGCTGTAGTTTGAACCCATAACAGATAACTGACCATAATTGCCGCCACTCATTGTTAAACGGGTTCCCTGATAGGTTAAGGGTGACAGAGTGTATAGATTCACAATCCCTCCAATTGCATTTCTTCCGTAGAGTGTACCTTGTGCTCCACGCAGGACCTCCACTCGCTGAATATCCTGAAACTCAAAATCGAATGCAGAGGGATTGAAACTGGGGACGTTATCAACATATAAACTAACAGTTTGTGATCCGAGTCGCGCTCCTATACCGCGAATATATATCGGTGTGGAAACTTTAGACCCGTATGTAGGAATAAAGAAGTTAGGTATATAACTGCTAAGATCTGGTAACGACTCTATCTGCGTGTTCTGCAGCTGTTTTGGAGATATTACCGATACAGCTGTAGGCATATTTTTCAGATTATTTGTTTCCTTCACGGAACTGCTTACCACAACTTCATCTAAAAAATATACTCTTAAAGTATCCTGTGGATTTTCTTTTTCATAACTGGCTCCTAAGGCGGTAACAAAGGCGCAACAAACAACAGACAGTAATAAAATTGACTTCTTCATATTTGAACTTTAATTTATATAAATTGGGGTCAAAAGTACAGTACTCTAATATAAACCTTATTTTAACCAAAGATAATTTGCAAAGTAATATTAATTAGGATGAAGAAACAATCACTATAATTAGTGATTTTTTTCCTTAATCACTCTTTGAACAGCTTCTCAGTTCTTTTGTTATAATTAAAAAAGTAAAGGGGAATATAGTATGAAAACAGCTCTACTAATTGTTGATGTTCAAAATGACTTTTGTCCGGGAGGTGCACTTGGAGTAAAAGATGGAGATAAAGTTGTACCTGTAATTAATAAACTGATTGAGAAGTTTGATTTTGTAATTTCGTCACAAGACTGGCATCCCGAGGAATCTGTACATTTTAAGAAATGGCCGGTACATTGTGTAGCCGGCACAAAAGGTGCAGAATTTCATCCTGACCTTAAAAGTGAAAAGATAGATCTGAAACTAAAAAAAGGGATAGATAACAAAGATGACGGCTACTCAGCATTTGAAGCAACTAACATATCATTTACAAAGTATCTTGAAGACAATGAAATTACAACTCTTTATGTTTGTGGATTAACAACTGACTATTGTGTAAAAGAGAGTGCACTTGATGCTGTAAAGAATGGAATTCATACCTTCGTAATCACTGATGCCATTGCTGCAGTGAATGCCAGTCCTAATGATGGGAAAGAAGCTCTGAATAATATGTTTTCAAAAGGCTGCGTACTGATAGAATCTGAGGATATAATTGTGATTTGAAATAAACATCCATGAATAAAGCTAATATCATTTATGGATAGTATCTTTGTGTGTAAGATGCCAAAAGATATATCATTACGCAGCGTTAATGTTACGCGATATATTCTCCCTCTGCGTGAAGGAGGATCGCTGCCTGCGTTAGCAGAAGCAGACGACGGGTTCAAGTATGTGCTGAAATTCCGTGGTGCCGGACATGGCACCAAGATGCTGATATCTGAACTTTTAGGTGGAAAAATAGCTTCTTTGCTGGGATTAAATATTCCTGAACTGGTTTTTGCCTGTCTGGACGAGGATTTCGGCCGTACTGAAGGTGATGAAGAGATTCAGGATCTGCTCAAAGGCAGTATAGGTCTTAATCTGGGACTCCACTACCTGTCAGGAGCAATGGCTTACGATCCTAAAGTAGAAATTGATCCGTTACTGGCTTCAATAATTGTATGGTTTGATGCATTTACTACAAATATCGACCGCACTCACAATAACAGTAACCTCTTGTGGTGGCATCAGGAACTGTGGATTATTGATAATGGTGCATCTTTCTACTTTCATCACTCCTGGAAAGATTTTGACACAAATGCTCTGAATCCGTTCCCTTATGTAAAAGATCATATACTTTTGTCGCAAGCCTCAAAGCTTGACGAAGCTGATAAGTTTGCACATGAAATTCTAACTGACGAAATACTGAGAAAGGTTGTTAACCTTATTCCGGATGACTGGGTTGAATGGGACCACACAAATGAAAGTCCGGATGAAGTGAGGGAAATCTACTATAATTTTCTTACAAAAAGATTGTCAAATTCTGCTATATTCCTAAATAGTGCTAAAGATGCGAGAGGATAAATTATATCATTATGCTGTTATCCGACTGGTGCCTAAGGTGGAGAGGGAGGAATTTTTCAATGTCGGACTTATACTCTTTTCGAAAGAGGAAAAATATATTCGTCTGAAATATCACCTTTGTACTCAAAAATTCGATCTTATGTGTGGTGACCTGGAATATGAAGAGGTGATAAGCAGCTTGGAAACATTCAAACATATTGCTGAGGGAAATATTAACTACAAGCCGATTTCCTTAATGGATATTCCGGAAAGGTTCAGGTGGCTTACAGCAGTTCGCAGTACAATAATTCAGACATCCCCCACTCATGCAGGAAAAACAGATGATCTGGATAAAACATTCGATCGGTTATTTGAAGAGGTGGTTGTTTAATAAATGAATTAACGGCTGAAGCTCAGTTCACGGTTTGGGGTAACACCAATACCCGGCAAATCTGATGCTATTATTTTGCCATTCTTGAGAGTGGCACCATCAAAACAGTCGTTACTAATTAATAGCGCTCCGTCAAGATCTGCAAAATCCATCCCCGAATAGAGCTGTGAAGCGGCAGAAATTGCACAAGATGTTTCTGTCATACAACCCATCATCACTTTCATGCCCAAAGCTTTTGCCAGGTTACGCATCTTTATGGCTTCGTTCATGCCTGTACATTTCATCAGTTTAATATTGATACCTGAAAATACACCTTTCAACCGCTCAATATCACTAAGTCTTTGTAAAGATTCATCTGCAAAAATTGGAAGCGGACTCACCTCTGTCAACCTTGCTATACTATCCAAATCATTCTTGGGCATAGGTTGTTCAACCATCACCACGTCCTGCTCTTTGAGCCAATAGATCATATCTAAAGCCTGGAGCCGGTCAGTCCATCCCTGATTAGCATCAACAGACAATGGCAGATCAGTTACAGAACGAATGGCACTTATCATTCTTTTGTCATCCGGTCCTCCGACTTTCACTTTAAGTATATTAAACATATCCTCTGCTTCAAGGGTTTTTTCTCTTACAACCTCATCTGTATCAATACCTATGGTAAAAGTTGTATCAGGTACATCTGTTTTATCAAAACCATACATTTTATACCAGGGAGAATTGATAATCTTACCTGCAAGATCATGAAGAGCAATATCTACGGAAGCTTTGGCAGCAGTATTGTTTATAGCTATTGAATCGACATAATGAACAATCTCCTCAATATGCGTTGGATCACTAAAACCAGACAAATCTACTCTTTTCAGAAAGTCAATTACAGAAGCCTGTGATTCACCTAAATAAGGCGGAAGAGAGGCTTCTCCATAACCAACAAGTCCGTCATACTCAATCTTAGTGAGCACTACCGGAGTAGTTGTTCTTGAAAATCCGGATATTGTAAATGTATGTTTAAGCTGCAGATTATAAGGAGTCCAAGATAGTTTCATTTTAGAAGAGGATTTGTTTTGTTTATTGAAACTAAAGATGATATTATTCGAGTAAGATGCAACAGATGGTACAGTAAATGCAGCTGCTGCAATTGCAGTGGATTTTATAAAGTGGCGTCGTTCTTTATTCATACTGATACTATTCATTTATAAATTATTGCATCACTCAATTAACATTTACGGTCTTACCGTCAACAATATATCTTTTAGTTCGCAGATATCTGTCTGCATTAAATTGATCATAAAGAGCATCTTCCGGGTTTAAACTGCTGATATGTATATTATCTGAGGCATGAATAAAATGGTTGTTCCCTATATAAATGCCGACATGCACAACTCTCTCCTGATTGTTTTCTCCTTCGACAACGGCAGATGAGTTTGCCCTGGAACCAAAAAATATCAGATCTCCCGGAACGAGTTTGCTGAAATCTCTTTCTGAATCTACTAATTCGCCCTGTTTAACCTGTTGGGATGCATCCCTTGCAAGTATAATACCATGCATAAAGTAAACTGACTTGGTAAAACCGCTGCAATCAAGCCCTTTTGAAGAAGTGCCGCCCCAAAGATATGGTATACCCTTAAATTTATAAGCAGTGCTTACTATACTCTCACCCGTTAGTTCTATATTATCCTGCCAGTCAGTTAATTTCACCGCATCAGTTAATTTAATAAAAGCAATGCGCCCGTCAGGATATGTGACCTCATAGTACCCTGCTGTCTCAGATTTGAGATTCAGAATATTTCCGATTACAAGGTCAGACACGGGTAACGACTTATCACTATCTTTTTCGTAAGAATTTGCAAAAGTGCTGGTAACAATAATTTTCTGCTGATTATCATATTCATCCAGTTCTTTTTGGGTCATAGGCTTAACCGAACCCATCATCCACCCTATATATCCGTCAGGTGTCTGTACTCGAAGCCATCCTCTTTTCTCATCAAGAATTTTTACGGTTGTACCCAATAATGCCTGTGAAACCAGCTCTGCGTTATATCTTGGAGCAGACCTTAAAGTGCCTGTTGAGTTATAGATAACGCCCACGGTTTTTTCACCTAAACTAATATCAGGCAACAGACGGACAGAGTCTTCAATTTCAGGATAAATCTTTCTCAATTCACTAAGCAGTGCTTCATGTGCTTCGCGGCTTGTGGTCTCACCTTTAACTACAACACTTTTATCTTTGTGCAATAATTCTGCATTAAACACTTCTACTCTTTTATCAGGTGCATATTTTTCCTGAACTTCCCGGATTACTTGCTCAACATCGTTTTTCTGATCCATACAACCTTGAATTGAAAAAATCAATAAAATTAATATCAGGATATCTTTATTCATAAACTCAATCGCATTTTAATAGATGTTCGAAATATACGACATTTCTTTTAAAAATTGTAGAATCTGTGAAAAATAGGCTTAAAGTTCAGAAATACACTATCTTTGCAATAATAATGTAAACAGATTGTAAGATGGAAATATTAGAAAGACATCGTATCACACTGTTCACTATTCTACTTTGTTGTGGGGGACTAATTACCTGCTCATCAAATAAAACGAAAACTAGAAATTCTAATTCAGAGGTAATTATGAATTTTCAGCAGACAACCGAAGCTGCTAAGCTGGCAAAGCAGCTTGAACAGAAAGGAATCTCAGACCAGCTTGTTCTAAAGGCTATAGCCACTGTTCCAAGACATGAATTTGTTGACGAGGAGATAAGAGGAGCAGCCTATCTTGACCGTCCTCTGCCAATCGAGAGGGGACAGACTATATCACAACCATTTACAGTTGCCTATCAGTCGGAGCTTCTTCGCATAAAGCCCGGCGAGAAAGTTCTGGAAATAGGCACCGGCAGTGGTTATCAGGCAGCAATATTGTTTGAAATGGGTGCTGATGTGTACAGTATAGAAAGATTTGAAGAACTATATCTGTCAGCAAAAAAAACTCTGAATTCTTTAGGATACTATCCCCATCTTTTTTATGGCGACGGTTATGAAGGTCTGCCCGATGAAGCCCCTTTCGACAAAATACTTGTAACTGCAGCTCCTGAAGAAATTCCTGAAAAGCTAATGTATCAATTACGTATCGGTGGATGGATGGTTGTGCCTGTAGGTGGCAGAATGGGACAAAAAATGACAATTATAAAGCGCACCGGTGAAGATTCTTTTGATGAGTCGTTACACGGAGACTTTATATTTGTACCAATGCAAAAAGGGATTGAAAAGTAAACTCCTCAACCCCTTTCTTAAATTTATAACTGATTACTGTTATTCAGTACCCTTACTGTAATTTGGTGCCTCACGTGTGATCATTACACCATGAGGATGGCTTTCTGTATAGCCTGCCGACGTGATTCTAGTGAATTTAGCATCGTGCAGTTTCTCAATGTTCTCTGCACCGCAGTAGCCCATACCGGCACGCAAACCACCTACCATCTGGTAAATAACTTCCTGCAAGGTGCCTTTGAATGGAACCCTTGCTTCAATACCTTCCGGCACAAGCTTTTTAATATCATCCTCAACATCCTGAAAGTACCTGTCCTTTGAACCCTGCTGCATTGCAGAAAGAGAACCCATCCCACGATATGTTTTAAATTTTCTTCCGTTAAAGATGATGGTTTCTCCCGGAGACTCTTCAGTTCCGGCAAGCATAGACCCCATCATTACAGAAGATCCTCCTGCGGCAAGAGCCTTAACAATGTCACCTGAATAGCGCAATCCACCATCAGCAATTAAAGGTACTCCTGTTCCCTTAAGAGCTTTTGCTACTTCATAAATTGCTGAAAGCTGAGGAACTCCCACACCTGCAATAATACGTGTAGTACAAATTGAACCTGGACCGATACCAACTTTAATACCATCTGCACCGGCTTCAACAAGAAACTTTGCAGCTTCAGGTGTTGCAATATTTCCTACAACTACATCTATTTCGGGGAATGTTTTCTTTACGAGCTTCAACATGTCTGCAACACCTCTTGAATGTCCGTGTGCTGTATCAATAACGATGGCATCCACACCGGCTTCAACAAGCGCTGTTGCCCTTTCTATTGAGTCGGCCGTAACACCAATTCCTGCTGCCACACGAAGCCTTCCCTGCTCATCTTTACAGGCAAACGGCTTGTCTTTAGCTTTTGTGATATCTTTATATGTAATCAGCCCTACCAGCTTATAGCTGGAATCTACAACCGGGAGTTTTTCAATTTTATGCTTTTGAAGAATCTCAGCCGCATCATCAAGGTCGGTAGAAATTTTTGTAGTTACAAGATTATCTTTTGTCATAACCTCATAAATCTTTTTACCCATAGCTTTTTCAAAACGGAGATCACGGTTTGTGACAATTCCAACCAGGATGTTTTCAGAGTCGACTACAGGAATTCCACCAATCTTATACTCAGACATCAGCTCAAGTGCATCTGCAACAGTTTTGTCAGGAGTGATACTTATCGGATCCAGAATCATACCATTCTCTGCTCGTTTAACAGCTTTAACCTGTTTTGCCTGCTCTTCGATGCTCATATTTTTATGTATAACTCCAATACCGCCCTCTCTGGCTATAGCAATAGCCATAACAGTTTCGGTTACAGTATCCATAGCTGCTGAAACCATGGGAACATTAAGAGTTATATTTTTTGAGAATTTTGTCTGCAGGTTGACTTCACGGGGAAGTACCTGAGAATAGGCGGGAACTAAAAGGAGGTCGTCAAAAGTTAAACCTTCCATAACAATTTTGTCTGCAATAAATGACATAAGCTTTACCTTTATATTTTTATTGCATACAAAAGTATGTATTTTTTATCTAATGACTCCCTTTCTTGATGTTAAATAACATTGTTTCTTATGACTATAACATGAAATGAACTATAACAAATCTAATTTATTAAATACTTTTGTAATATGTTCTATGGCAAAATCTATCTGTTCCTTTGTGTGGGTAGCCATCAATGAGAAACGAATAAGAGTATCACCCGGTGATACGCCGGGAGAAACAACAGGATTCACAAATATACCCTCTTCAAACAGAAGTTTGGTAATCAGGAATGTCTTATCATTATCTCTTACATAAAGCGGCATTATTGGGGTAGATGTTGGTCCTAATTCAAAACCTTTATCCTTAAACTGATTAATTGCGTAATATGTTAACTCCCATAACCTTTTCACTCTTTCAGGCTCTGACTTCAAAATATCGAGAGCTGCGGATGCCGCAGCAGTTGCAGCAGGAGTAATACTTGCGCTGAAAATGTTTGTTCTTGCATTGTGCCTTATGTAGTTGACTACAGAATAATCTCCTGCAATAAAACCACCGATTGAAGCAAGCGACTTGCTGAAAGTACCCATTACCAGATCTACATCATCCAGTATGCCAAAGTGGTCACAAACTCCGCGACCGCTGTACTTTTTACCAAGGACTCCTAAACTATGGGCTTCATCAACCATTATGTTGGCATTATACTTTTTAGCCAGTTTCACAATTTCAGGCAGATTAGTCAAATCACCTTCCATACTAAACACACCATCCACCACAATCAGCTTAACGCTTTGGGCATCACAGCGCTTAAGCTGCTTTTCAAGATGCCCCATATCATTATGCCTGAATTTATATTTCGTAGAAAAAGATGTACGTAAACCCTCTATAATAGAAGCGTGATCCCTTTCATCCCATATTATATAATCTTCACGACCGGTAAGGCAGCCAAGCACACCTTCATTCACAGAAAAACCTGTAGAGAAAACAACAGCTTCATCTTTATTCATAAAATTGGCCAATTTCCTTTCCAGCTCAAGATGTATATCAAGAGTACCGTTCAGGAAGCGTGAGCCCGCCATTCCGGTCCCATACTTTTTAGTTGCTGCTACTGCTGCCTCAATTACCTTAGGGTGATTTGTCAGACCTAAATATGCGTTGGAACCAAACATCAGGACTTTCTTTCCGTTTATGACAACCTCAGTATCCTGATCACTCTCAATAGCCCTGAAATAGGGGTAGATTCCTGCTGCCTTCGCACGTTGCGGGGCATCATATTTCATCATTTTTTCTCTTAGCAAGTTCATTTGAAGAAAATTAATAAAAAATCTTTTTTCCACGAAGCCATACTACAAAGATAGTAATAAATTTAAAATCTCTATTCACATACTGTTTATCAGAGTTTTTTATAGATGATAAAAGTGAGTATATTTATTAAACTTTTTTCTTATCGAAACGTTTTAACATAATATGAAACAAAATAAACAAATAGCACAAGTATGATTAGTAAAAAATTAGAAACAGCAATCAACAAGCAGATTAATGCCGAATTATGGTCTGCATATCTCTATCTTTCTATGTCGGCTCATTTTGCAAACAATGCATTGCCCGGCATTGCAAACTGGTTTAAAGTGCAATTTCATGAAGAGCAGGATCATGCACTTAAATTCATGAACTACCTGGTTTCTAAAGGGAACAAAGTGGAATTACAACCAATTAAGGAAGTACAGACTTCATGGGATACAGTATTAAAAGCATTTGAAGATACATTAAAACATGAAAAAGTTGTAACTTCTCTTATCAACGACCTGGTAGCCATTGCACGCAGTGAAAATGATTACGCTACAGAAAATATGCTTCAATGGTTTGTAAATGAACAGGTAGAAGAAGAGGAAACAGCTCAGGGCATGGTAGATGCTTTAAAACTTATAGGAGACAACGGAGTTGGTGTTTACATGATGGACAAAGAACTTGCAACAAGGACTTACACTCCGCTGAACACTACTCAGGGTGCTCAGGGAGCTTAACAAACTTTCATTCAGCAAAAAATACAAATCAGGGAATATTTTTCCCTGATTTATTTTAAAAAAAAATTACCCATGGGTAACAAGTATAAAAAATTAGCCAAATGTGTTTTACTCGATGCTATAGGAATGGCATCAGCTGCAATTCCTGTAATAGGTCCCTTTGTTGATGTAATATGGGCACCGGTAGCTGCATCAATAAGCTACAAGATGTTTGGCAATAAAAAAGGCAAATACACCTCATTAATTACTTTCATTGAGGAGTTATTACCTGTTACAGATGTTATACCTACTTTTACCATATTCTGGATACTATTTGATTTACTAAAAATAGGAAAAGAGGACATCTCATTTAATGACACAACTGAAGCAGATTTAGCTTAAAACAAATAAAAATATTATGTTCAAAAAAATACTGCTGCCTTTAACAGCATTATTAATGATGCTGTCATGCACAGGTCAGTCAAAAGTTGACAACAACTCCCTGCTTTGGAAAATTTCCGGAAACGGATTAAAAAATCCCTCATATCTTTTTGGAACGCATCACCTTGTACCCACAACATTTCTTGATTCAGTTCCCGGACTGAAAAGTGCTTTTGATAATACAGAGCAAGTTGTTGGAGAACTCGACATGAGTAATATGTCTGAGATGCAGATGAAAATAGTAATGGAGTCGATGTTGCCTGAAGGAGTAACATATGAGTCACTACTTCCTAACGATGATATTGCTTTGCTTGACAGTACTCTCAAAAATCTTGTAGGGGCAGGCATGAATCAATTAGGAACCATGAAGCCGGCTCTGCTTTCTAATTTAATTTCTTTAAGTCTTTATCAACAATATTATCCGTCTCTGTCAAATAATATGAGCATGGATCAGCACTTTCAGGAAGAAGCATTAAAACGCAATAAAGCTGTTGTCGGACTGGAAACAACTGAGGATCAGATCCAAGTACTACTAAATTCACAAACTCCCGAGCGTCAGGCAGAATTGCTGATGTGTATGGTTAAGAATCCCGAAATGCTTAAAGAGCAAATGGACGAACTTCAGGTTGCATATCTTTCTTATGATATTAATGCACTTTATGAACTCTCAGAGAAGGAATTACCAAATGACCCCTGCCCGAGTACAGAAGAAGAGAAGAATGCTATTAACAGAGACCGGAATGGTAAATGGCTGCAAAAACTACCGGCAATTATGGCCGATAAATCTTCATTTATTGCCGTAGGGTGCCTGCACCTTCCGGGTGAAGTCGGTTTGATAGAAGGACTCAGAAGTCAGGGTTATACTGTTGAGCCTTTAAGATAAGCTGAAAATATATAAAGTTCAAAGGGGTAAAAAGATAAAACTTTTACTCCTTTTTTTATCTTTTCTCTAACAGCACCACATTCTCCACATGATGAGTCTGAGGGAACATATCTACAGGCTGAACACGTGAGACACTATATTTGGAATCCAGCAGACTGAGGTCACGCGACTGCGTTGCAGGATTACAGCTTACATATACAATTCTTTCGGGCTCTGCTGTGAGTATAGCATTTATAACATCTTCATGCATACCCGCACGAGGAGGGTCTGTAATAATTACATCAGGCTTGCCATGCTCTTCAATGAAATCTGTTGTAAGAACATCTTTCATATCGCCAGCAAAGAATAGAGTGTTATCAATGCCGTTAATTTCAGAATTGACCTTCGCATCCTCAATTGCATCTTCAACATACTCAATACCAATTACCTTTTTGACATAACGAGCGATAAAATTAGCGATTGTGCCGGTACCGGTATAAAGGTCATAAACCAGCTCATCGCCATTCAATTGTGCAAACTCACGCGCAACCTCGTATAAATGATATGCTTGCTCACTATTTGTCTGGTAAAAAGATTTAGGACCAATCTTAAACTTTAATCCCTCCATCTCTTCGAAGATATGATCGCGTCCGCTCCAGGTAACTACTTCCTGATCTGTAATAGTATCATTTGCTTTCTGGTTAATGATATAAAGCAATGAAGTAATCTGAGGAAATTCAGTTTGAATATGATTCATCAATCTTTCTCTCTTCTCCTGATCGTCTTCAAAAAAGACAACAATAACCATCCACTCTCCAATGGATGTATTTCTTACAACAAGTGTTCGCATCAACCCATTCTGATTACGCAGATCAAAAAAGGTGTATTCATTATCAAGACAAAACTTACGCACACTGTTTCTTATATTGTTCTGGAGATCATCCATCAGCCAGCACTTGTTTATATCAAGCACCTTATCAAACATACCCGGAATATGAAACCCCACTGCATTTTTATGAGCAAACTCCTTATCCGACGATATCTCCTCATCCGTAAGCCATCTTTTATCAGAGAAGGTATACTCCAGCTTATTTCTGTAGAAATTTGATTTGGGCGCACCAAGTATAGGACTAATTTCAGGCAGTTCAATTTTACCAATACGCTCAAGGTTATCTACAACCTGCTTATGCTTGTATTTAAGCTGTTCTTCATAAGGCAGATTCTGCCACTTACAGCCACCGCATACTCCGAAATGCTCACAAAAAGGCTCGGCTCTATTTTCAGAATAGCTTTCGAAACGTACAACCTTTCCTTCAGCGAAACTGCTTTTCTTGCGTGTCAACTGTATATCTACCACATCGCCGGGGACTGCATACGGTACAAAAACAGCCATACCATCCACTTTGGCAATCGCTTTACCTTCAGCTGCCACATCAGTTATAACCACATTTTCTAATAAGGGAAGTTGTTTTCTCTTTCTTGCCATTCTTTATATTTTTTGGAGATACAAAGATAGGTAATTTCTGTATTAGATAATTGTTGGCGACTATAAACCTCCATAATGGACTTACACCATCGAGTTAATTGTCATGCATGGCGCACCAAAAAATATCCGGACAAAATAATATTGCCCGGATATTTAACAAAAAAACTAACTGAACTGAAACAAAGTATGTGAAAATTGCAACTAACTATGACTTTCTAAAACTTAAAAGAAACCCCTGCATTAATTACGGAAACACCATAACCCAACTCTGCAAAAGCAGCAATATTATCTGTAAAGAACCATCGCGCTCCTAAAAAGAATGAGTAGCCCAAGCCGCTTCCATAACTGTTGGGCCCTGTGTATCCTCCGGTTACCGAATAGCTTGCAATATTATAGCCAAGCATTAAACCGGCATATGGATCAAGTTGCGGAACTGTTTCGAATGAATGTAAGTGGTATGCACCACGAGCACCAATTACGGTATAATTCCATTTTTGAGTATAACCTTCAGTTTTATAGCGATAACCTGTGTTACCGATATAACCACCTAGGCTTATTACTCCCGGTCCTGCTTCCCATAATCCATGTTCAAATGATCCGCTGATAGCCGGTCTGCCTGTTCCAAGCCCGCCCAGTGCGGTACCAAATCCTACCCCAAGGTTAACTGCACTTGAGCCTTTCTGAAATTGTTGTGCAGATATTGGCGAGCTTATCAACATTGCCAAGAGTGCGATAAATAGTACTTTTTTCATTTTACGTAATTTAAATAGTTTGAATTTTAAAGTTTATATAATTATTTGTTTGCAGCATATTTTATGTTTGCCGACTCTATAAATATTTGCAGGCTAGAATTGTATACTCCGCGCCAGTCGCCCACTGCAGGAGAAGATTCGTTCCCGTCGCCATTTGTATCTCCACCGTGTTCATCGTCTTTGTAGGAGGTTAAGATAGCGGAAGGTGAAATGTTTATAATTCTATTTTGAGATGTCACCAATCCTGCTCCTGCGCGCATAAACTTGACTACTGCCCCGGGTCCGATATTTATTGTCTGCGTAGAACCTTGAAACCATTCGTCCAATACATATGGTACTTCTGTAATATTCCACGACACTACAGCTCCGTTGGGGCTGTTTGGTGCGGTGATGTAAATGCCATTTTCGGTATTGGTTTGAGACGGATCTTTAGGGTTATAGAACTTGTTGTTTGTATTAAGTGTGTAGTAGGCATTTAGCATAAGCGGTCTGCCATTGTCATAGAATACATTGTTTGTGAATACACTAATCTCAGGATCAATCATTGTGGAGCCGCCATAGAATGCACTATTATTAAAGAATGAGGCAGTTGCACTTAATGTGTGTGCAAATACGCAGTTGTCAAATGTGAACTGAGTTGAAGTAGATCCTGACGCATTTATTGCATTATAAAAGCCTCCTGAGTTACCTCCTGCATATAGAAAATCCACATATTGAAATACAGTGCCGTTTGTACCGTTAAAATTTATCTGTTTCCAATCGCCTTTCCGTGGTTCTGTTGCAACGCCATCACCATTTGTGTCACCACAGTACCTGTCATCTGCAAGTGAAGTAAATACGATGCGGTTTGTTGCTGTACCTTTGGCAAGTATTACACCATTTACTACATCTATCCTGGCATCTTTAAGTTTTACTACCACTCCCGGCTCTATTGTGAGGACACTTCTGACTGAGATGTTTCTATTGTTAATAACATAAACATTTCCTGCTTCCCAAGTTGTGGGTTCGGTGATATTATCTGTTATTTCTACAATATTGCAGCTTTGGTCTTCTAACTGTTCAGTGAGTTCATCTTTTTCGCATGACAAGAGGAAAAATAAAAATCCCGGTAATGTCAATAATAATAATTTTTTCATTTCTTTTGGTTTAAATTGTGTGACTTTAAAAATTTTAAACGCAACAAAGGTATATGTGGGAGAATGTTGCAACAACCCCCTAAAAGGGGTTATTTCTGATTAGGCTATGCCCTATCTTTGTGCATAATATTCAGAGTTACTATTACAAGCGCATAAAACATTAATTGTTAATTTGCGTTAGAAGTGAGTAACAATTGTTTTAAAAATCATGGTGTTGAAAGTAAAGTATCTGTTGCTTTTGTGTTTCTGCGTTTTGAGTAATTACTCTGTATTTACTCAGGACCTTGATTCAATTGAGTTACTGCTTCAGGGAAACAACGAGTATTTGATGAAAGTAAATGACAGACTTAAGATTTATGATGATTTGAGTTGGGGATATTTGAATTCCAACTTTGAGAAGTCTAAGTTTTATGGCGAAAAAGGTCTGAAATTATCTGCTGAAGAGGGAGACAGTATCTATCTGGCTACATTTAAACGCAATCTTGGTGTTGCCTATTATATGGAAAGCAGATTTGATATAGCACTGGAATATTTAAATGAGGCACTCGAAATTACTCAAGAGACCGGGAATGAGGCACTCGAAGCACGTATTTATAACGCTTTAGGAAATTTATATAACCGACAGAGTGATTATACTCCTGCTATTGATTTCTATATGAAGTCACTTACTTTACACGAAAAAAATAGGGACAAGTCGGAAGTAGGCAAGGTAAGCGGTAACATGGGTGTGATATATCAGAAGCTACGCAATTTTGAGCAGGCACTCAAGTATTTTGAGCAGGCGGAGAAAATTGCTAAGGAGCTCGATAACAGAAGCAGTCTTGCAAGTATCTATGTTTCTCTGAGCGATATAAATATTTACATTGACACTAACAAAGCAATTGAATATGCAGAAGAATCAATTGATATTTTCAGAGAGCTTGGCAACAGGTTTCAGGAGGTAGATGCTACACTTGCACTGGCAAAGGTCTATTACAGCAATGAGGAATATATTAAGGCAGAAAATGTTGCAATGGGAGCATTAAAAATTGCAGAAGAATTGGAAGCTCCCTTTTTGATTTCGCAATCCTATGTAGACCTCTCTAACATTTACTACCATCAGAATAAATATAAATTAAGTGAGCATGCTGCTCAAACGGCTTTGGAATATGACTCTACAGATGTGAATCTGACAAGTAACATGTTGTACAATATTACAAGAAGTAATATCCACATGGGCAATGCAGAAAAAGCAGTAGAATATTTAGATAAGCTGCGCGATCAGCTTGATATATATTCAAACAGTGAATTTCAGAGTGCATTGTCTGAACTTGAAGTGAAGTACGAAACTGAAAAGAAGGAGTTGAGAATTGAAGTTTTGGAGAAAGAAAAGAGACTGATATGGTTGCTGACTGTGGCAATTGTAGCGCTACTGCTATTTGCTTTGGCTTTTTTTATTGTGAGACACAGACTCACTTTAAGTAAACATAAGTTAGCAGAACAACAATTGATGCAGTTGGAAAAGGAGAAGCAATTGGCAACCGTTCAAGCGGTACTTGATGGTGAAACTGCAGAAAGGAGCAGGTTGGCTAAGGATTTGCACGACGGGCTGGGCAGTATGCTTTCCGTTGTAAAATATAATCTTCCGGAAATGAAAACAGGTGTAATTTTAGAGAAAGAGAGTGTTGAGAGATTCAGAAAGGCAGTGGATATGCTTGACGATTCCATACAGGAATTGAGAAGAGTAGCGCATCATATGATGCCCGAATCGCTGATAAGGTTTGGCTTGAAGGCTTCACTTGCAGACTTTTGCGATGCTATTCCAAATGCTCAGTTTCATTATTACGGAAATGAGGTGCGACTCGACAGTAAGCTCGAGATCCTACTTTACCGCTCCGTACATGAGTTGGTGAATAATGCCATTAAGCATGCGAATGCAGAGAAAATAGATGTGCAGATAATACAGGAATCTGATAGAATTTCACTTGTCGTTCAGGATGACGGTTTTGGTTTTGACACAGAAGCTAAACGAGATGGAATGGGACTTGATAATATCCGCAAACGAGTGGAATCATATGACGGTGTGATGTTTATCTCTTCTAACATTGGAAAAGGCACAGAGATCCATATAGAGCTTGATCTTGAAAACAACCCGATTGATGAAAATATTAGCAATGAGTAAAATTAGAGTTGTTATTGTTGATGACCACAAGATGTTGGTTGAGGGTTTAAGGGATATAATTAACGAGACAGAAGTCATTGAAATTGTGGGTGTTGCCCATGATGCTGAGAACTGCAGAAAATACCTGTCCTCATGGAAACCTGATGTTTTGATGCTTGATATCGGACTGCCCGATATTAGTGGAATAGACTTTTGCAAGGAACTTAAAAATAATTATCCTCATTTAAAGATTCTTGCACTTACCAGCCACAATGAGTATGCTATGGTAAAGCAAATGCTGGACAACGGCGCTTCAGGTTATCTGGTAAAGAATGCTGAATCGAGAGAGGTAATTGAAGGCATTAAGACTGTTTATAATGGAGATACTTTTCTAAGTCATGAAGTTGATCTGCTTATGAAAAAGAGATCGGAAAATGCTATATGGCTTACCGACCGTGAAAGAGAGCTGCTTAAGCTGGTTTCTGAAGGCTATACAAATGCGGAGATTGCAGATAAGATTTTCCTGAGCCCCGAAACAGTGAGGGGTTATCGCAAAAATCTTTTATACAAGCTGGAGGCAAAAAATACTGCTGTCCTGGTGAAGATTGCTATGGAGCAGAGACTTATATAGTAAAAAAAACTGCGCCGTATTTAATTACGAGGCAGTCTTTTTACTATTATTCTAATTGTAATCTAAGTTACAAATCTTATCTTATTTAGCCTGAATCTTTATACTTCCTTTTCTTAACCCTTTAGCATTAGCTTCAAGAGTTATAGTTCCCGGAGTTTCTGAAGACTCCACAATTGCAACCAGTTTGCCGTTAAACAAGTGCATCTGAGGAAGATGAAACAGATCAATACTTGCAGGGTCACCATTAGCACCGGCACGATATGTACCTGCTCCCTTTACGTTGAATTTAACCAACTCGTTAACATTGGGACAAAGATTGCCGTTTCTGTCTACAACTGATACTGTTATGAACGATAGGTCTTTTCCATCAGCAGATATAACATTCCTGTCAGCTTCAAGCACCAGTCTGTGTGGCTTGCCGGCTGTGCGGATTTCTTTTTCCGCAACTGCATTACCCGCTTCGTCATAGGCAACAACTTTAACTGTCCCCGGCTCATATTTAGTATCCATCCACATCAGGCGATATCTCTTCTGACGCTCAAAGGATTTTTGTGCCTCAGCCGTATAGCTGCCTTCAATTCCAATTGAAAGGTCTTTTGTCCTAATGCCCTGACTCTTTCCATTTATGAAAAGTTCTGCCGAAGGGTAATTAGTGTAAACAAAAACAGGTGTAACTTCTCCTTCACGCCCTTCCCAATTCCAGTGGGGCAGAATATGAAGTGTCTCCTCTTCTTTGTTCCAGTGACTGCGATAGAGGTAAAATCTGTCTTTTGGAATACCTGCAAGGTCAACTGCACCGAACAGAGAACTGTGGCTTGGCCAGTTACTGTAATAAGGTGTAGGTTCTCCCAGGTAGTCTATACCTGTCCAAATAAACTCACCCATTGTAAAAGGGAGTTCGTCGTGCTGAATAAAATCATCTTCAGGAAGATTAGACCATGAAGCATGCTCTACATCATAGGAAGAAGCCTGATGATCATCGTAAATGGCCATCTGTTTACGTTCAACGGGGAATTTGTAAACCCCGCGTGAACTGAAAGTTGAGGTTGTTTCAGAACCCAGTATCACCTGCTGAGGTAATTTATCGTAAGCTTCCTGATAACGGAATGAGCGGTAATTAAAACCGGGCACATCCATTATTGCAGCCATACCGTTTGAAAAAACGTGATCAGGCCGGTCCATTCCATTTGTAATCGGTCTGGTTGGATCTTCCCTATGAACTATATCCTGAAGGAAGCGGGCTACTCTAGCTCCCTGCGGGTGACTCTGTTCCTCCACTTCATTACCGATACACCACATTACAACACTGGCGCTGTTTCTGAAGTTATGCACCAGGTTTACCATATCCTTCTCTGCCCAGTCATCAAAAAACAGATTGTAACCGTTTCTCACTTTTGGGATTCTCCAGCTGTCGAAAGATTCAGCCATTATCATCATACCCATTTCATCGGCAATCCTCACGAAATCAGGTGCAGGCATATTATGAGAGGTACGTATTGCATTTACTCCCATATCCTGCATAATGCTTATCTGGCGACGAATAGCAGCATCATTTACAGCAGCTCCGAGTGGCCCGAGGTCGTGATGCAGACACACACCCTGGAATTTTATCAGTCGCCCGTTCAGATAAACCCCCTCATCTGCAACTACTTCTATAGTTCTTATACCGAATGTGGTATTATACTCATCAACCAGTTGACCATTTTTATACAGCTTAGAAACAGCCTTGTACAGATTTGGTTTCTTAATATCCCACAGTTTAGGATTTTCTACTATAAGAGTCTGAGAAAACTCATTCTGATCGTATGGTGTCAACACCGATTCAGATGATGAGACAAGTTTTGCATCACCATCTAAAATATCTGTTACAAGTTTGTAATCTGCTTCACCTGAAGTAACAACCTTTGTTTTCACATCAACCTTCGCAAACTCATCATTTACCTCGGGAGTGGTAATATATGTACCCCAAACAGGAATATGCGAATTATTAGTTGTGATAAGGTGAACATTGCGATACAGTCCGGCACCGGGATACCAGCGTGAGCTCTCTTCAGGATTTTCTAAACGTACAGCAAGAGTGTTACCCTTACCGTCATCATTTAACAGATCCGTGATATCAAAATAAAAGGTGTTGTAACCATAAGGCCAGTAACCTGCCTCTTTCCCATTTACAAATACACGGGCATTACTCATTGCACCGTCAAACTTAACGGTAACCCTTTTGGTATTACTAAATTCCGGAATAGTGAAGTTGATACGATACCAGCCAGTTCCTGTGAACGGTAGTCCGCCAGTCCTTCCATAATGCTCAATTGCTGAAGTTTGTCCATCCTGCACAATTGCCATACGGTGAATATCGTTGCTTTTGTCAAACGGACCGTAAATTGCCCAGTCATGCGGTACACGCACCGATTGCCAATCACTGTCGTCATATACAACCTCTTTTGATGAAGGGTTGTCTTCCCGGGTAAATTTCCATCCCTTCTCAAGTGTTACTACAGAGCGTGTCTGCCCTAATGACACGGCAAGACTCGCAAATATTGTTATTATAATTAAATACGTTCTCTTCATAATTATTCTTTTATTGTTCCCTAATACCAATATCTAATAGTATTAACTAAAACTGCAATTCGGCTGTGTAACCACCTGGAAGAAGTCGTTGCCCTTATCATCTACAAGAATAAATGCCGGGAAATCCTCAACTTCAATTTTCCAGATTGCTTCCATTCCCAGTTCAGGGTATTCAACACACTCCAGACTCTTGATGCTCTCTTTAGCAAGGATAGCTGCAGGTCCACCAATACTACCCAGGTAAAATCCGCCATGTTTTTTACAAGCATCGGTAACCTGCTGACTACGATTACCTTTTGCCAGCATTATCATGCTTCCGCCATGCGACTGGAAAAGATCAACATATGAGTCCATTCGCCCTGCCGTGGTTGGTCCCATAGACCCTGAAGCATAACCTGCGGGTGTTTTTGCAGGACCGGCATAATAGATCGGGTGATCTTTCATATACTGAGGCATTCCTTCACCTTTATCAATGCGTTCTTTTAGTTTCGCATGAGCAATATCACGTCCTACTATTATAGTTCCATTTAGTGACAGTCTCGTAGAAACAGGATATTTTGAAAGTTCTGCAAGTATCTTTACCATTGGCTGATTAAGATCAATCTTAACTCCGCCTGCTTCACCCACTTCACGATACTCCTCAGGTATCAGTCTTGCCGGATTATCCTCAAGTTTCTCAATCCAGATACCATCTTTATTGATCTTAGCCTTAATATTGCGGTCGGCAGAGCAGGAAACTCCCATACCAACGGGACAAGAAGCACCGTGGCGCGGCAAACGTATTACTCGTACATCATGTGCAAAATACTTACCTCCAAACTGTGCACCTAAGCCCAGCTCTTCAGAGGCTTTTTTTAATCTTTTTTCCAACTCAATATCTCTGAAAGCCTGACCATGCTCATTTCCTTCTGTTGGCAGGTTATCATAATACTTGGCAGATGCCAGCTTTACTGTTTTAAGATTTGCTTCTGCTGATGTTCCACCAATAACAAAAGCAAGGTGATAAGGGGGACAAGCAGCTGTACCCAGCGATTTCATTTTCTCAATCAGATAATTTTCCAGTTTACCGGGAGTAAGCAATGCTTTTGTTTCCTGATAGAGGTACGTTTTGTTGGCAGAGCCTCCGCCTTTAGCAATACATAGGAAGTTGTATTCATTTCCGCCAGTTGCATACAAATCTATTTGTGCAGGCAGGTTGGTACCGGTATTAACTTCATCATACATGTTGAGCGCTGCATTCTGAGAATAGCGAAGATTCTCATTCACGAAAGTGTTGTAAACACCTTTAGAGAGAGCTTCCGAATCACAGCCGTCAGTCCATACGTTCTGTCCTTTCTTACCTGTTATTATGGCTGTTCCTGTATCCTGACAAAATGGGAGAACACCTTTTGCAGAAATCTCAGCATTACGCAGGAATGTCAAAGCCACAAATTTATCATTCTCACTTGATTCGGGATCATTTAAAATTTTTGCCACCTGTTCCTGATGTTCGGGACGTAATAAAAACTCCACATCACGAAAAGCTGTTTGCGCCATAAGTGTTAATCCCTCGGTTGAGACCTTAAGTATCTCTTTTCCTTCAAATTCTGCGACAGAAACATGATCCTTGGTAAGCAGATAATATTCAGTTTTATCTTCCGACATAGGGAAAGGTTCCTGATAAATAAATGGTTTTGTAGCCATAAACTATTAAATTAAATTTTATGTTATTGTTAATTATTTGGTCTGTCGATAAATAAGTATACAAAAATACAAAGAAAAAACGGCATCGTGAAATGACACCGTTTATAATAACTGTTGACCTTTTATTTATTCCAGAGGTCCGATCATATCCTCCGGACGCACCCATTCATCAAACTCATCTGCTGTCACATAGCCCAGTCGCACAGCCTCCTCTTTAAGCGTTGTGCCATTTTGGTGAGCAGTATTTGCAATCTCCGCTGCCTTATAATACCCTATTTTGGTATTAAGTGCAGTCACTAGCATAAGCGAATTATCAAGCAATTCTTTAATGCGTGGTTTATTAGGTTCAATACCTGATACACAGTGAATATCAAAAGAGATAGCAGCATCACCCAGCAACTGTGCACTCTGAAGGAAGTTTGCTGCCATAACGGGTTTAAACACGTTGAGCTCAAAATGTCCCTGCATACCGCCAACAGTAATTGCAGCATCATTACCTATAACTTGAGCGCAAACCATAGTAAGCGCTTCTGCCTGTGTAGGATTCACTTTGCCGGGCATGATTGATGACCCCGGCTCATTTGCAGGTATTATAATCTCACCGATACCGCTTCTTGGGCCTGATGCAAGCAGTCTGACGTCATTTGCAATTTTGTTTAGCGAAACAGCAACCTGTTTTAACGCACCATGTGTTTCCACGATTGCATCGTGTGCTGCAAGTGCTTCAAACTTATTTGGAGCGGTAACAAAAGGCAGGCCGGTGAATTCAGCTATATATTTTGCTACCGTAACATCATAGTCTTTAGGAGTATTGAGCCCGGTGCCTACAGCCGTACCTCCGAGAGCGAGCTCTGCAAGGTGTGGCAATGTATTCTCTATTGCCCTGATCCCATACTCAAGCTGAGAAACATAACCGCTGAATTCCTGGCCGAGTGTAAGAGGCGTGGCATCCATAAGGTGTGTGCGCCCTATTTTTACCACATCAGCCAACTCTTTTGACTTCTTTTCCAAAGACTTGTGAAGCTGACGCAATCCGGGAAGGGTAACTTCAACCACCTTTTTGTAGCTGGCAATGTGCATCCCTGTGGGGAATGTGTCGTTTGATGATTGCGACTTATTAACATCATCATTCGGCTGCAATGTTTTTTCTCCTTCGCCTACTCTTTTTCCTGCAAGCTGGTGTGCACGATTTGCTATTACCTCGTTTACATTCATATTGCTTTGAGTGCCTGAACCTGTCTGCCAGATTACTAAAGGAAACTGATCGTCATGCTTCCCCTCAAGTATCTCATCACAAACTTTTGCAATCAGATCACGCTTTTCAACTGGCAGTACACCCAGCTCATGGTTTGCATATGCTGCTCCTTTTTTAAGGTATGCAAATCCATAAATCAGCTCAATTGGCATAGACGCAGGTTTGCCTATCTTGAAATTATTACGCGATCTCTCCGTCTGGGCACCCCATAACTTGTCAGCGGGCACTTTCACCTCTCCCAGTGTGTCTTTTTCAATTCTGTACTCCATATATATAACTTTTTAGTGTATCTCAATTAAAACAACAAATCCAACCACTAAAGAGTTTTCAGGCAATATAACTGTAATGAAAAAATAAAAAAACAGGGTGTAAAAATTCTAAATAAGCAGACATTATTTATACTGATTATAAATAATAGAGAAAATTGATGTATCTTTGCAAACTAATTTTGAGGGTATCAGATGCGACTGTCGGAACTACAAACGGGACATACAGCATATATTAAAAAAGTAAATGGCAACGGTGCATTCAGGAAGCGAATCCTGGAGATGGGATTCGTACGCGGTGAAGAGGTCAAATCAATTCTCAATGCTCCACTAAAAGATCCAATTAAATACGGAATCATGGAGTATGAGGTTTCATTACGCCGCAGCGAAGCTGTAATGATAGAAATCACCATGATTAAAGTAGAGGCTACACAAAACGGATATTCCGAATATGGATACTCCGAAAACGGTCATAACGAAAAATGGGGTTCTGAACCTGTTGATTTTCTAACATCTGACAACTCAGTGTCAGGGCTGCAAACAAACGTCTATACACGCAATGGTGTAAGATACAGAAACCACGACCATGAATTAATAAAAACACTAAATGCAGGCGCTAAATCGCGTAACGGCAGTCTAAAGAAAATAAAGGAGAAAAATATTAAGGTTGCCCTGATGGGCAATCCGAATTCAGGTAAAACTTCAATCTTCAACCTGGCATCCGGGGCTCACGAGCATGTGGGAAATTACAGCGGTGTAACTATCGATGCAAAAGAGGGATACCTGAAACATAACGGTTACAGTTTTACACTTGTGGATCTGCCGGGTACTTACTCGCTCTCTTCATACTCGCCCGAAGAACTTTACGCACGCAACTACATTTTAGACGAAAAGCCGGATGTTATTGTAAATGTTGTGTCGGCTTCAGCATTAGAAAGAAATCTTTATCTGACAACAGAACTGCTGGACCTGGAAGTACCAATGGTTATAGCTCTTAACATGTATGACGAGCTTGAAAACAGCGGCAGAAAGTTTGATTATCACACATTTTCAAAACTGATAAATATCCCGATTGTGCCTACAGTCGGTAAACGGGGAGAAGGAATTCCACAGTTGCTTGAAGAGGTAATTAAAGTTAACAATGAGACTAACCACGCTTTTATACAACTACCTTACGGCAGAGTCCCGGAAAAGTCGATAGGTATAATGGAGCGTGAATTAAAGAATAATTATCAGTCGAAAAGAGGCCTGCCTCTCAGATATATTTGCATAAAACTGCTTGAGGGTGACAAGGAGGCAGAAAGACATATTTCCAACTCTCCAAAGCATGAACAGATAATTGCACGCAGGGATAAAGAACGTAACTATATTGAAAAGCTCTTAAGGGAAGATACCGAATCAGCCTTTACAAATGCAAGGTATGGATTTATTGCAGGCGGACTGAAAGAGACTCTTGATGAAAAGCCGGAAAAGGTTGACAAAGGTAAGCTGATCGACTCTATCGTAACAAATAAGTATCTGGGCTTCCCGATATTCTTCCTTTTTCTGTGGATAATGTTTGAGGCTACATTCCGACTGGGTAACTACCCTATGGAATGGATAGAATCAATTGTAGGCTCGATAGGCAACCTCGTAAGAAGCAACATGTCTCCGGGTCCGCTCAAAGATCTTATTGTTGACGGTATAATCGGGGGAGTGGGCGGTGTCATTGTATTCCTTCCCAACATTGTAATATTGTATCTCTTTATTTCATTTATGGAAGACTCCGGCTATATGGCACGTGCGGCTTTTATAATGGATAAACTGATGCATAAAATTGGGCTGCACGGCAAATCCTTTATCCCACTTATCATGGGATTCGGGTGCAACGTCCCCGCAATTATGTCAACCCGCACAATTGAGAGCAGAAGCAGCAGAATGATTACAATGCTGATAGTACCATTCATGTCTTGCAGCGCACGACTGCCTGTATATATACTTTTCATTGGAATCTTCTTCCCTAAAAATGCAAGTTTAGCTCTACTGGCACTTTACGTCACGGGAATTCTGATTGCAGCACTTACGGCATTACTCTTCCGCAAAACTTTATTTAAAGAAGAGGACACCCCATTTGTTATGGAACTTCCGCCATACCGGATGCCCACTGTCAAATCAATAGTTATTCACATGTGGGAAAGAGCCAGCCAGTATCTTCGAAAAATGGGAGGCCCCATACTTGTTGCTTCAATTATTATTTGGTTCCTGGGATATTTCCCGCAGAACACAAGTCAGGACAACAATTTTGCACAGCAAACAGCGATAATCGAAAACCAGTTTACCGATAACCGGATTACTACAGATCAAAGAGATCAACTATTAGCTGAAGCAACACTTGCTTATAATATAGAACATCAGGAGAACTCATATATTGGAAGAATAGGTAAATTCATAGAACCGGTAATGCGTCCCCTTGGATTTGACTGGAAAATGTCTGTCAGCCTCCTCTCGGGGATGGCAGCCAAAGAGATAGTGATAAGTACTTTGGGAGTATTATACACAGGTGACAGTGAAAATCAGGAGTCGCTTCAGTCACGACTACTCTCAGAAACAAATTCAGACGGCAGTCCCGTTTTCACTCCTCTTGTCGTAGCAGCGTTTTTGCTGTTTGTACTGATATATTTCCCTTGCATAGCAACAGTTGCAGCAATAAAAGAAGAATCCCATTCATGGAAATGGGCACTGTTCAGCGTTCTTTATTCTACAGGCCTCGCTTGGTTAGTTGCCTTACTTGTGTTTCAGTTGGGCAGCTTGTTTGTATAGATTAAAAAAAAAGTTATGGACATTCAACTCATCATAGTAATATTAATAGGAATTGCAGTAGGATTTATCCTGCTTAGAAACATATACAACTTTTTTTTCACAAAGAGAGACACCTCTTATTGTGCCGGCTGCAAAGGATGCGAGCCGATAAAAAAACACATTTCTTCTGAGAAATAAAACCCAGTATCAAACACTGCTTTTTGTTAAAATACAGGGCTATACTTAACTGTGTAGTCCTTTTTTATTCCTGTCTCAAACCTCACCGGCTTATTATCGGCTTATAAAACTGTAAACAAAAATCAGGACCATATAAAGTGTTTTGTTTTTATTTTATTCTGCAATTCTCTCATTAAACTGCAAATAATCGTTTGAGATGACGTTCATATATATTTTCCTCAACACACTGTCCGATTATGTCAGCATATTTCTTTAAAAGATCCGTATATTCAGTACCCATTGTTGCCGCAAGACTATAAGCGACATGAATTAATTGCCGGAAATCAGGATTATAATCCGGGTGCCCGGGTATATGACGAAGTGTATCAGCAAATTTCTGGCCTGTCCATGTTTCCACCTCACTTACTTTAGGCAGCTTTTTATCATCAATATCAATTACGTCCGCATACGGAGCACATAAAATATCTTTCTTATGTAAAGCCTCTTTATAAATTTCTTTCACCAAAGTTAAACTATCTTCTCCTCCTAAAGATAACCCGATTACTTCTTCCAGCCAGGTTGTACCTGCTGTTTTTAAATGCAAGCCTTTATCGTGCATTTTAAGCAAATTTGCCATTATAGGGTATATAGTAAATTTATCGCTTCCCGAGTGAACACTAAGTTTTATTTCTGCTGGCAAACCGAATTCTTTTACAGCAAAATCAATTATTAAGAGGTTTTGTTCAAATTCAAGGGCGAACTGATCCAAATCACCCACATAGTCGACTCCCTTATTGAATCTTCCAGTAAATTTGGGGGCAATTGTTTGCACAGGAATACTCTTTTCAGCAAGCATCTTAAGGATAAAAAACAGTTCAACAGGAGTCTGTGGTGATTCCACTTCATCCATTGATACCTCTGTAATAAAATTACCCTCTCCTTTTTCTTTCTTCAGAAACATATAAATATCAGAAGCTTGTTTTGCTGCAGCAAGGAATTTGCCGGCAATCGTCTTTAATAAATCTGCAGTAACATTCAATGGTTTTTCTAAACCGGGAATATGCAGTTGTCCCATAAATCTTCTGCAGGACAGGATAAAATCTTCCAATTCCTCCTGACTACTTTCTATACCTATGAAAGAAGCAACATCAAGAGTAAAAAAGTTAGAGGTATCTATATACTTACCAACTGTTTCCAGATTGATATGATCTGCATCGACAAAATATGATCCCTTAAAATTCAATGCTTTTACTGCTTCATCTGCTTCTACGCGAGTGTCTGCCGGAACAGAACCCACATAGATATGCTCGCGATTAGATTTATTCCATACCGGAGATATGTTATATCCTGCATTATTCATCTTCATTATGGCTCTCAGTTGTGCCTCTCCCTGGTGTAAAAACCGGTCCCCTATACCTATACTAAACTTTTCAAGCTTCATGTCATTCATTTTAGATTAATATTTTTATTCATTAATGTTTTTTCTGTAAAGCGTCATATATAACAGTACCTTCCGATACTGTGTAAGACACTTTTATGTTTTCATCGAATATCACAAAATCAGCATCTTTTCCGGATTCTATAGATCCTTTTTGGCTGTCAATCTTCATAATACGTGCAGGTGTAAGAGTCATCATTTTCACGGCTTCTTGTATTGACACACCGGCAATATTCACCATAGTACGTATCAGCCTGTCGGCCGTTGCCACACTGCCGGCGAAAGATGTGCGATCGGGCAGCTTAGCTACTCCATCCTCGATAATTACACGTTGCCCTTCTTTGAGACTTCCTAAAATTGACTCGCCATCCGGCATACCTGCACCACGCATAGAATCAGTACACAAGGCAATTTTATCGACACCTTTAAACTTGTATACAAACTGCAATAATGGACGAGGGATATGTACTCCGTCAGCAATAATCTCCACAGTCATATCATCGATAAGATAGGCTGCTTCTACAACTCCGGCATATCTAAAGGCGTTGCGGCGTGTTACGGAAGACATTCCCGAATATAAATGCGTGATGTGAGTAAAACCTTCTTTAAACGCTTCTTCCACTTCTTCACATACAGCGTCGCTGTGCGCCACAGCTGCAAGTATATTTCTTGATACTAAGGTACGACTCATATCAAGTGCTCCCGGTAATTCAGGGGCAAGACTCCAGCGGACGATGTCTTTTGATGATTCCAGAATATGCATATATTCTTCACGTTCCGGATTACGAAGATATTTAGGATCCTGAGCTCCCCTCTGATTGTATGAAAAATAAGGTCCTTCAAGATGCAGACCCAGAAATTTAGCTCCTTTTGTGTTTTTATTTACTGCTTCACTATACACTGAGAAAGTGTTCATTAATCCTTCTGTTGTACTTGTCAAAGTAGTTGGAACCATAGCTGTAGTTCCGTATCGGGCGTGTAATTCAGCCGCACCCAGGAAAGCATCCACTGTGCCATCCATAAAATCGTGACCTCCACCTCCATGAAGGTGAATATCAATAAACCCAGGTGAGATATACTTTCCGGAAGCATCGATCCTGTAGTCAGAGTCAGAAAAAACGACATCTGACGAAGGGAGAATACTTCGAATCTTACTCCCTTCACATATTATTGAAATATTTTCCTCGATATAATCAGGAAAAATAACACTCCCATTTTCTATTATTAATCTTCTCATTTAGCAATACTTTTTTCTCTTTTCCAGTAATTAATTGTATGTCCATGAAATGCAAACCATACCAAATAAATAAAGCATGGAATCAACACCCAGTATCCAGCTCTCAGTCCATGATTATCTCCAATTGCACCATAGATTAGTGGTAATATGGCATTCCCGCTGAGCCCCATAATCAAAAGAGATGAGCCTGTTTTGGTTAATTTACCCAGTTTATGTATAGATAAGGGCCAGATACCGGCATAGATCAAAGCATTAGGGAATCCTATTGAAGCCAAAAACCAAATTGAGATGTTTGCTGTATGACCGAACAATGAAACATTATAATTGGCAAATACTACTCCTAATGAAAGGATTAGTCCTAATACAGTACAAAATTTTAAAGCAGTCTTTTGAGAGACAAACTTTGGAATGAGCGTGATACCCAGTAAATATCCGATTATTGTACAAATAAGAGTGTAAGAGGGAAAAAACTTTGCATCAAGCAGTCCTATACCCATCGATCCGGCATAATTAATAATTGTATCAATTGCAATTACCTGTGTCCCCACATGCAGAAAAATTGCTATAGCTCCAAAAATAAGATATGGGTAATCCAAAAGTGACTTCTTAGGTTTTTTTATATCTGCACTTGGATGTAAAATGTCATTCTCTTCAATAACCTCATTATCTTCCTCTTCTATATCAGGCAATACCGAATATCTTATACCGATACCGACCAATAGTAAAAAAACAGCAAGGATCGAATAGGGCATAATTACCCTCCTTATCAGTTCCTGCAGAATAACATTCTTCTCAGTTTCGGATAGTGTTCCAGCTTCAAGCAGCGCGAAGGTAGTGTCATCTGTCGACTTGAACACTACTGCTGCAAAAAGCAAAGGGGCAATAATACCTGCCGACTTGTTAAAAATCCCCATCACACTCATTCGTTGTGCCGCACTTTCAATTGGTCCGATGTTAGTAACATAGGGGTTTGCTGCCGTTTGAAGAATGGCCAGACCTGTTCCCAAACAATACAATCCTATAAGAAATATAGAGTATTGATGAATTAGAGCTGCAGGAACAAAAATAAGAGCCCCCAGCGAGAGAAACAAGAAGCCAAACATTATACCTCTTTTATATCCTACTTTACTTATTAATAGTCCTGAGGGGATGGCCATTACAAAATAGGCTATATAGAAAGCAAATGTTACGAAATATGATTGGAAATGGGTTAATTCCAGAGCAATCTTGAAATAGGGAATAAGAATTGCGTTTACCCATGATACAAGGCCGAATACAAAATACATCACGGCCAAAATGCCCATAGAGATATAAAAGACTTTTTTATTCATTAGGGAATTATTATTTCATTATGCGATTACACCCGTTGTACCTCCGTTTATTAAAGAGATATCATGAGGTTGGTTTGTTTTCCATGACCCATTTGTGAAGTCAGGTATATCTATTGGTGCTGAGCGATTTGCTACCGACCATTCGCTTAAAGGACCTATCACACTCCATGAAGCGGCATCATATACATCCATATCTACCGGAAGACCGTTTCTTAAACAGTCTATCAATCTCCAATCCATCAGAAAATCCATTCCTCCGTGACCACCAATCTCTTTGGCAATTTCCTGCATCTTTTGTACTATAGGTGGATTATATTTCATTTCAAGTTCTTTAAATTGCTCTTCAGTTAACCACTCTTTGTGATTTTCAGCTACAGAAATACGTGGTTCAAGCGGATATTTCTGTGCAGTTGCTTTTGTTCCACTAATAGTATGAAGTCGTGAGTAAGGACGTGGAGTAGTAATATCATGCTGAATAAGTATAGTTTGTCCTTTAACAGTCTTAATAATGGAACTATTCATATTCCCTCTGAATGTAGCATCCTCAAATTGCTTAAAATAGTCCTCTTTATGTGCCAATTCTTCGGCATATTTATGCATTAAAAAATCATTAGATGACATAGAAACCATATACTCCATCTGATTTCCACGGTTGATATTCATTATTTGCGCAACAGGTCCCAAACCATGTGTAGGATATAGATTGCCATTACGCTTCATATTTTCTTTTAATCTCCAGCTGCGACCGGGCTTACCCCTGAAGAAGAGGCTCTCACCGATATCATGAATATAAGCACCTTCAGCATGTACTATCTCACCAAAGAAACCGGTGCGAGCCAGGTTAAGAGTAAGTAATTCAAAAAAATCATAACAACAGTTCTCAAGTATCACACAATGCTTTTTGGTCTGTTCAGAGGTCTCCACCAATTTCCAGCAATCCTCAACTGTAGTGGCTGCAGGAATTTCCAATGCAACGTGCTTACCCTCTTTCATTGAATATATTCCAATCGGAGCGTGTAATTCCCATGGAGTAGCTACATATATCAGATCTATGTCTTCACGTCTGCATACCTCCTTCCAGGAGTCCTCTTTTCCCGAATAAATAATTGCCGGATGCCCGGGTGTTTGTATACGTGCTTTTGCTTTCTCTGCGCTCTCGGGCAATTCATCGCAGATGGCTACAATTTTAACCCCATCGATGCGACTTACCCTTTCTACTGCCGCACTACCTCTTGAACCAACGCCAATAAAACCTACTCTTACCGTTTCGAGTTTAGGAGCAGCATACCCGCACATATTGAATCTTTGCGGATGTTTTTTATACGCTTCATCATATATTTTTTTTAGGGTTTTGTCTGAATCCTGATTTCTGGCAGGTATTTCATTGCTTAGCCCCTTGAAGGGCAGCATTGCAGATACAGTTGTGGCACCTGCTATTTTAAGGAAATTTCTTCTATTAACTTGCATGGTAAAATATATTTATTTTATAAAAATAACCTCCGAACTATTCTCATAGAGTGAACTAAAGTGATAGATCTCATTTTCAAACTCCTCAATTTCATTGTCACTTAATTTCCTCCCTGAGATGGTTAACGGATCAATAAAGATAATATCTTTACCCGACAAAGCAACTGCAAGTGAGATGTCACCCCAAATTAAGAAGTCGGGTATATGAATCGCCATAGAATAATTATTAGTGTCTGCGGATTTATCAAATAAATAGCTTGATGGAATTTTTCTGAGAAATAATTTATCAACTTTATTTTCAAGAACAGAAAACAATAAACTTGCAACTGCTAATTCTCTATCTGCATCAATAGTGATATTTTTCATTTGAAAAGTATTTGTTAACCAGTTTACAACCACATCCAACTGCTTAATCCATATTCCTTGCATTGGTTTACCCAACCATAATGCAGAACGGGATAAAGTATGAAATTCCGGCAACAAACCATCAATGCGTTTAGCCTCAGCAGATGAGCTCTCTCCTATCCCCCATAAATCTACAATACAGATACCTGTTCCTTTTTCGATAAGTTCATTAATCAAATCAATTGAAATCGAGTCTTTTCCCTTAGAACTGGCAATTAACGTAAATTCTTTGCTGCCTTTATTTGGTATATAGAGCAATAAAGGTATGAGATCTCCGGTGGTTGACTTCAAAACAAAACGATCCCAATCGTTTGAATTCGATAACTTAGTTACATACTTCAAATTATACTTTCCTGATATACTTAGTAATTCTTTTAACTCATCTTTTTTTTGTTGAACATTAATATTTTCAATTGATAACATCTTAGTTCTCAAAAGTGAGCCCTTATTAAAACAGTAATCAGCAGTAGAAACTACTTCCAATGGACGTTTTCCTAGTGGGAAAACCCTCAGATCTGAATCAGGTAGCGTTTTAAAATATTTCTCTTTTTTTGGCGCACCTGTACCCCTGTTTTTTAAATGTAGATCAAACCAACCAAGCATAGCCTCCCTCATTTCTGTAAAGTAACCATGAGGAGTATCAAATATCTGGTAAGAAAGTTTCTCTTCTGCACCATAAAACCCATATATAGTCTCTGCACCATGGAAGCTTCTCAACATTTCCTGTGGTTTAAATGCTGCATTTGCATCGTGCAAACCACTAAATATTTTCAATGCCCTGGGTGCAATAAGACCTAAAACTGCAGACTCTTCAATAAAAGTCAGTCCTCCAGGTAACGCTTCACATATGCAGTTACTGTTTAATATATATGACTGAAAAGTACCTATACTTACTGCAGGAATAACAGCTTTAATACGCTCATCCAATGCTGCAAGCCACATCACTTGATTGCCACCACCACTTGCTCCTGTCGCTCCAATATTTTCACCATCAACAAAAGGAAGAGATGCAAGCAGATCAATCGCACGCATATTGTCTGTAATTTGCATTCCCATTAAGGTCTCTCCCACATTCAACAGAGAGCCGCCCAAATTTGCACCATGGTATTCAAAATCACCGTGATCAGTAGTTCTTTCGCCTGCTCCCCATGGATCTATGGCAATAGCTACATAACCGTTCAAAGCCAAAGTTTGTCCCAACGCCTGATATTCGGCAAACAATTTTCCGTTACGCGAATGCCCCATTGTCACCAAAACCGCAGGAAAGGGACCTATTCCGTCGGGAATATACAGGTTGGCAGTAGCATAAACATTTGGACGAGTTTGAAAGTAAATATTTTTAATTCTGAACCCATCCACATTTGTAACACCTGTTTCTATGTATTCAAGAGGCAGATCAGACAGATAAGAAACTTTTGCGTGTTGTAAGATTTCATTCTTCAGCTCTTCTCTATATGTAAACCACTCATCTTTGCTTTGTGTTATCTGTAACAGATTGAAGGCTATTGCAGCCTCATTCTTTAGAGAAAAACTTATCAAATCGTTATCTCTCTCACCGGTAAAGATATCCGGAAGACTATTTTGTCCCCGGATACCTTTGGTGAAAATTATAATAAATATTAGTATAAATAAGTCTCGTTTCATCATAACTGAGAAGCTGAGTCGCTATCTAAAAATAATACCGCATTAGGATGATTTCTTATGATAGTTGCCGGACATGCTGTCGATATTTCTGCATTTAAAGTATTATATACTGCATTAGCTTTTCGCTCATCCGGTACCATACAGCTGACCACTTTGCAACGCATAATAGCAGGAATTGTCAGACTGATTGCCTCTTTTGGTACATCATCGAGTGTAGGAAACCAACCCTCTCCCAATTGTTGCATGCGTGACATTTCGTCCAGCTGCACTATCTTCACCAATTTAGGATCATCAAAGTCTGCTACTTCCGGGTCGTTAAAAGCAATATGCCCATTCTCGCCAATACCTATACAGGCAACATCAACAGTGACGGCTTCTAACAACTCTTCATAGCGGGCAATTTCACGATCAATTTCCTTCGCATCACCATTGATATAATGCACCTGAAATGGTTTTACCTTATCAAGGATTCTTTCTTTCAGATACTTTCGGAAACTAGCCGGATGTGTTTCAGATAAATCTTTATATTCATCCAAATGAAATACTGTAATTTTACCCCAATCTATTTGAAGTGTTTTAATAGCCTCGATAAAAGCAAATTGAGAGGCACCCGTAGCAAGGATTAGATTTGCATGGCCTTTGGCTTGAATGGCATCTTTCAAATGCATGGCTACAAACTCAGCGCTTCCTTTTCCTGCTGAAGTCTCATCTGGGAAAATACGAACCAAAAGATTATCTTTCTGTAATTCTTTAATTTCAGTTGTCATTTATATTTTTTATTTTCAAGTTATTACAATCTGTTTATTCAATCCACATCCCACCAGAGGTTTGTAGCTACATTATCAGGACCACCCAGAAGAGCTTTACCTTTTTCCAGTTCAGCTTTATTGTTAGCCTCTTCTGTTAACGGGAAAGGTAGTCTTTTGATAAAACTTCCCGATGGAAGCAATGGATTGTCAGACTGATATACCGGATACATTACAGGGTAACCGGAACGTCTGAATTCCGCCCAGGCTTCCATACCGTTTGGAAATATGGCCAGCCACTTTTGGGTACCAATCTGTTGACGTTGTTCAGCAATATTACTGCTCCATTTAACAGGAATAGATGCAACAGCCAATGACTCCTGATCATCATCCGGTGCTATAGGTTGATTATCTGATTGAATATAAGAGGCAATAGCACTGGAATTAATTCCCCATTGTTCCATACTTGTCTGAATTCCTTTATTATACAATTCTTCTGCTGTTCCACCCATATTCCATCCGTTCAAAGATCCTTCTGCTCTAAGGAAATAAGCTTCTGCGGCACACATAATATGGTATGGAGCTGTAAGATTAGGACTGAATGTTTTATCACTTTTTGGTGTTGCCCAATAAGTACCAACATTAGAGTTCTGCGAAGGCGTATTTCTTGGTTTACCCAGCTCTGTTGCCGGCAATCCATTTCTTAAACTTGTATAGGTCCCGGTTGTTACATTAGGTTGGAAATAGATACTCAAACGAGGATCTTCATACCCTTTTAAATAAGATGCTATAGTAGAACTCATTGCAAATTCATTCCAAGCTGCTACCTGAGACAAACCATTTGTATCATTACCGGGTTCTGCTTTTTTCAGAAATGCATTTTGTGAGTTATCCAATAATACACCTGCAGCAAAAGCTGCCTCTGCTTCAGATTTGGCTCTTGCAGGATCTATTGCAGATATACGTAATGCCAGTCGAAGACGTAATGTATTTGCAAAAGCTATCCACTTTTTAATATCTCCGTCATACATTAGTTCGTATCCCTTAAACACAGTGGTTCCTTCCGGCAATGCCTTGAGTGTATTAACTGACGATTCCAGGCGAGTAAAAAAATCATCGTAAATTTTATCCTGAGAATCATAAGGGATTACTTCGATTGGTTCAGCAGCCTGAAAATAAGGAATAGGCCCAAAATGATCAGTTAGCCGATGAAATGCATATACCCATAGAATATCAGCCAGAGCTTCCTCACCTGAACCAGGCTCTGCATTATCTTTTATTGCTTTTAGCTGAGGTGCTGTATCTACATAGACAACAGTCCAAAAGCGTCTCTGCCAGTCAGGGACAAGAACGTAGCGGTCAGTAGAAAAGGAAGTACTGGTCAGCGCAAAATATTGTGAATATAAGTCTGCTCCAAGATTCTGAACGGTTTGGTAAAAACTGCGGTTCAATGCAGAAGCAGATTGAGCTTTAGCAAACATAAAAGGCATTTCACGTGCTCCAACCTCCGTTAAGTTATTGGGATCTGTATTCATTTCTTCAAAGTCTCCCGTACAGCTAAACATTATTAAGAGAGACAATACACAACTGTAAATATATTTTTTCATCATACTGATTATTAAAAAGTTAATTTAATATTAAATCCGATTGACCTTGACATCGGTGGTAATCCTAATTCTACTCCCTGATAATTACCTGCACCCAAAGATGCATCCGGATCAGTAGGGTTATCTCTTTTTCCGATACCATTGATATCCATTATTGATTTTCCTCTGTAGAAGAACACCAGATTTCTTCCTGTTACAGAGAAAGATGCAGCTTCAATAATAGAAGTCTCTTTTAAATCAAAATCATATCCTAACGATAGCTCTCTAAGACGCACGTTGGTCATATCATAAGCGAAGAATTCACCCCATCCGTCACGACCGTTCTGAGAAACAGTAGTCCATAATTGCTGGGCAGTAATTTCAGTTGAATTGACAGAACCATCAGCCTTTACTGCATCAAGGATTAAGCCACCATCTCTAAATTTCTCTGTGTAATCGGCAACTCCATAATATGCCAGATATGCATCGGTTCCGGAAATCATTTCTCCACCTATGCGAGCATCGATCAGAAACGATACTCTGAAATTTTTATAATTCAATCTGTTACTCCATCCCAACATAGCATCGGGATTAAAGTTCCCAAGCTTTTGATTAGACTCTGCAACAGGCAATCCTCTGTTGTCGACAATATATTTACCTGTTTCAGCATCAGTTTTCCAGGCTCTTCCATATAAATCACCATACGAGCTGCCTTCTTTCACTATTACAGTTGCGTATTTAGTATTATCTGTAATATTTACCTGTGTAGTGTTTGGCGCCAGTTCAATTACCTTATTTATATTCCTGGAAAAATTAACATCAGTGCTCCAACTGAAATTATTAGTTTCGACTGGTGTAGCATTTAATTGAATTTCTATTCCTTTGTTCTCTATATTTCCAGCGTTGATATATCTCCTGTTGAATCCACTTGCCATAGGCAAGCCTACGTACAACAACTGATTGATGGTATTACTTTTATATAAAGTAGCATCCAGACCTAAACGGCCACTTAAAAATCTCCAGTCAAGTCCAACTTCGTAAGAATTTGTCTTTTCCGGTTTCAAATCCTGAATCGACTTATTTTGATTTCTGGAAATAAATCCTTGTCCTGCTCCTAAACCAAATTGAAATCTTTGTTTCAGTAAGTAAGGGTCGGGGTCGTTACCCACTTGTGTATATGAAGCTCTTACTTTCCCAAAACTAATCCAGGAAGGCATGTTCATCATATCAGAAATAACAGCTGATAAACCAACTGAAGGATAAAAATAACTATGTGGCGAAGGTAATGTGGAAGACCAGTCGTTTCTACCCGTAACATCTACGAATAAAAAAGACTTAAGTCCTAGCTGCAAATTTCCATAAACAGAATTTAAAGCACGAGTATATCCGCCTATATCACTAAAAGCAGGAGTAGTAGCAGCTGTCAGGCTGAACATGTTCGGGATGGAAAGTCCGTTTGCCATGTCCGTTGCTGTAGCATACTCTCTCTTTAGGAAACTGCTTCCAATGTTGTAATTTATACTTACATTCTCCGTAATAGCGTTCTCTCCTGAGAGTAATAAATCTATGTTCCTTTCCCAGTATTGAGAATTGGTCTCGTAATATTTACCTCCTGTCTTTACGTCTCCTAAAGAAACTGTGCCACTATAAAAAGAGCCATCTACTTTATCATCATACCGGTCATAACTTACACGACCAAGTATACTCAACCAATTAAACAATTGATATTTGGCTGATCCCAATAAAGTTACACGATTTCGCACTTCATTTACAGATGTTCTTTCGGTACTCCAGTATGGATTATCGTAAATAGAAGATGTGGTCCAGTATTTTCTTACCGGTTGCCCATTATTCGGGTCAATGGTTTCATAAATTTTCAATTCCTCCTCACTCATATCTCTCGGCATAATATATGCTTCTATGGGTGTTCCTGCATCACCCAAGCGAGGGCGATTTAATATCTTCTGATTCACATACGTGATCTTCGCATCAGTGGTAAGTTTTGAATTAAGCTGAGTATTTATTCTCAGGTTCATCGTATTCCTATCCATTTTGTTTCCGGGTATCATCCCCTCTACAGAGTTGTTGGTATAGGATGCAAATCCTTTCATCATTTCAGTACCACCATATAGGCTAACCGTATTATTAAATGAGTAAGCCGTTTCGAAAAAGTCTTTAACATTGCTTGGATAAGTTTGCGCTGCAGCACCCCAACTTTCGCCAACTGCTTCTGCTGCAACTCCTCCATTACCTCTACCGTATTTATTCTGGAAGTTGATTAATAAATTGGGTTGATCAACAGACATACTGCTATTAAGATCAATTTTCAATCCACCTTCTTTCCCTTGTTTTGTAGTAATTATAATTGCTCCGTTTGCAGCTCTGCTTCCATATAATGCAGCCGCAGAAGGTCCTTTTAGAACGTTTATAGAAGCAACATCATCGGGATTTATATTTACTGCACCATCACTTCCGCCGTAATTATAATTAGTTCCTGTTGCTTGTCTATATGAACTATTATCATAAGGAACACCATCTATTACAATTAAAGCGGTATTATTTCCGCTTATGGAACGATTTCCCCTAAGTACAACACGTGCTGCAGCACCTGGGCCAGAGGCAGCAGTAGTTACCACAGCACCTGATATTTTTCCGGATAAACTGCTTAAGATATTTGAGCTGTTATCTTTTATCTCTCCAATAGATCCTTCTATCTGTTGAGTAGAATAAGACAATGTTCTTGTTTTCCGTTCAATACCTAAAGCGGTTACTACAACTTCTCCTAAATCATAGGCTGTAGGCGATAATTCAATATTGAATGACACCTCATTTCCCATAAAAACTTCCTCTGATTCATAGCCGAGCATACTGAAAACCAGATGATCGCTGTTATTAACCTCAATTGTAAAATGTCCGTCCAAATCGGATACTACTCCTCTGGTTGTACCTTTAACTACAACCTGTACTCCGGGTAAAGTTTCATTTGTCACTTTATCGGTAACAATCCCTTGTCTGATTGCCTTGTCTTGACCATAAGACATATAAGACATAAATAACAGACATGTACTTATCAATAATAATTTTCTAATTACTTGTTCCATAGGTATGCATTTAATAATGTTATTGATTTTTAATATTTATGATTTTGTTAAACAAAAATTCTGAGTGAGTGTGTTATCCATTGCTATAAATCTAAATTTACGGTGAGATAATTCTAAATGAGCTTTTACATTTGCTTTATGTGTATATTATTAGTTTAAATTTTGACAAAGATAACCTCACTCTACTAATCCCCATAAGATAATTAGCGAATAACTAATGACAAATTGCGAATATTTTTAGTAAAATAATCCTTATTATAGAATATTGTTGTAATTTTCCTGATAAATGATAATCGATATCAATTTTATTTTTAAAAACAACAATGGTAGACTATGATTAAAATACTTATTCTAATAGATTCCGCTACTGAGTTCAGTCGTCGTTTTCTAACAGGCCTGATACGTTATGCGCATGAGAAAGGCCCTTGGATTTTTTACAGACTGCCTTTTTATTATAAAGTATTGTATGGTGAAGCTGGAATTGTTAAGCGGACTGAAGAATGGGGTATAGACGCAGTGATTGCCCAATGGGAATACCAGGAGGTACAATTTTTAAAGAATCTGGATATTCCTGTATTTCTTCAAAACTATGAAGATGACGCCGATTGGTTCTCAAAGATTTCCGGAAATTACCAAGAAGTAGGTGCAATGGCGGCAGATTTTTTTTCAAAAAAGATGTTTAAGAATTTTGCATTCTATGGTAATAAAAATTTCCTTTGGTCGAAAGGGAGGGCAGAAGGCTATCGAAGCGAAGTTGAGAAATTAAAAGGTAACTACTATTATTTTGAATCTGAATATTTAACTAACAGTCAATGGAGTAGTAGTCATATAGAGTTGAATACATGGCTGTCTTCACTTCCAAAACCGATTGCCGTTTTTGCATGTGACGATTATTTCGCTTTACAGGTTACTGAAATGTGCAAAATAAATAATATCAACATTCCAAATGAGATATCACTATTAGGAGTTGATAATGACGAGCTTATCTGTAATTTATCTTACCCCACCATTTCTTCTATTGTTACCGACGATGAAAATATCGGGTATACAACAGGTAATAAACTTCACACATTAATTATGAATAATAAAAATATTCCATTCAATATCACAAAGAAACCGATACGAATTGAACAAAGACAATCTACAGAAAGATATAACATCTCGAACAAAGATATTGTAAGGATTATAGATTATATTGAAAAAAATGTCACATCTGATATATCTATAGATAATCTGACGCAACTAGTCCCGCTTGGCAGGAGGACACTAGAAAAAAAATTCAAAGAAACAATGGGTACAACTATTTATCAATTCATATTGGAAAAGAAAACAGAATATCTTTCTTATAAATTACTGACGACTAGCGATAGTCTGCTGGATATAAGTATTGAAGCAGGATTCAATGACGTAAGAAACGCTTATAGGATTTTTAAAAAAACCACTGGCTATTCACCATTGAATTTCCGTAAAAAGTTTTCAAAAGGGAATAATTAATAGAAAAAAATTAAATGACATTAAACTCCAATTTAACAGCCAGTTTATACCGAGTATTCAAAATCTTACATCCTGAATTTCCTGGTTTCTATCAAATACTTTCTTCGCGAAAGGACATAAGGGGAGAAAAAGACTCTTCATATTGTGCCGGCTGCAAAGGATGCGAGCCGATAAAAAAACACATTTCTTCTGAGAAATAAAACCCATTATCAAACACTACTTATTGTAAAATACAGGGCTATACTTAACTGTGTAGTCCTTTTTTATTCTTGTCTCAGACCTCACCGGCTTATTATCGGCTTATATCCGGTATATATCCGGCTTAATATCGACTTATAATTTTATAAACCGATAATAAACTATTTATAAACATTTTTTAAACTTATAATTAACGAAATACGGCCTAAGTAATATTAAAGCAAATCTGATGGCTAACCTACATCAAAATTCAAAATCTCACATCCTGAATATCCGAATCATTATCGAATACTTTCTTCGCGAAAGGACATAAGGGGATAATCTTGATATCCTGTTTTCTTGCAAACTTAACTGCTTCCATTACCAGAACTTTACCATATCCCTTACCTCCGTAAACAGTATCAACCTCTGTGTGGTCGATAATTATTTTATAATCATCCACCCACACATAGGTCATCTCTCCGGCTTTTTTATCTCCTTCGTAAAGTATAAATCTGCCTTTTTTATTGTTATCCTTCTGCTCAATCCTTGTCATTTCTCTATTTTCTTAATGCTTAATGCACCTGATGGACATTTAGCAACCTGATCAATCATCTCCTGGCTGGTTGCATTTTCCATCTGAATCCAAGGTCTTTCACTTGGCTTATATACTTTAGGAAGTGTTCTTACACAAATACCTGAATGGATGCAAACATCGGGCTTCCATACAATGGTAATCTCTCCGTTGGTATATTCCTTTGTTTTCATATTATTTCAATAAATTTTGTAGTGATTTTAAATTTTGCTCAGAATCAGGCTTTTTACCTTCAGGTGTATGCAACGCCTCAATCTCCTTTGCGTATGTTTCATAAACCTTATGCTTCACTATCTTCATGGTTGAGTTGACCATTCCGTTCTTTTCACTGAAAGGTTCCTCGATAATTGCAAAAGCTGAAGGGATCCAGCGGTAAGGGAACATACCGTCGTTCTTCCCGCCTTTAAGATATTCAGCCAGCTCTCCTGCAATGATTTGAACTGCCTCTGAAGAATCAGTTGTGCGTCGCTTCAAAGCATCGCTGTTGATAGTCAGCAAAGCTGTTGTATAAGGACTTTGATTGTTGTGAAGTACGCACTGGTTTATATACTCAGATTTTGCCATAATCGACTCCTCGATACCTTCGGGTGAGAACTTCTCTCCATCGTTGCTAATCAGAAGAGATTTGGTCCGGCCTAATACATAAAGATAACCGTCTGAATCGAGGTAACCCATATCACCTGTACGCAGCCAGCCATCAACGATGGTTTCTGCAGTAGCTTCAGGATTTTTCCAGTAGCCCATCATGACATTACCTCCGCGAATAAGTATCTCGCCTTTTTGTCCTACTGGTAACGGATTCATATCATCATCACCAATACGAATATCCATGCGAGGCATAGTTTTACCTGAAGACCCGAGTTTATGTTCTTTAGCAGTGTTAGCCGATATTATCGGAGAGGCTTCTGAAAGTCCGTAACCCTGGTACATGGGTATGCCGATTGCATAAAAGAAGCGTTGCAGTTCGATATCAAGAAGCGCTCCTCCCCCGATAAAGTATTCCATATTGCTTGAGAAGCTTTCTCTGATCTTCGAGAAGATAATACGATCATAAAAAGCAACCAGAGGTTTAAGTAATGCACGACTGCCTCTGCCTCTGTTAAAAGCCTCGCCATTATATCTATATGCCACTCTTAAAGCCTGTTTGAACATACGATATGCAGTCTTGCCTTTCTTCTCTATGACTGACTCAATATTCTTCCTGAAGTTTGCTGCAAGTGCCGGCACACTCATGAGAAGGTGGGGATTGATGGCCTTCAGACTCTTTGGCACGTTACGCAAAACCTCAATTGCACTTTTCCCTGCGGCAACAGAGGCTATTGAAGCTCCGCATTTCATAAAAGCATAAATGCCGGCAGTGTGACCGAAAGAGTGGTCCCAGGGCAGTATGAGAAGTGTACGGAATGATGATGGTATGCCGTTTAGATGATCGACTGCCTGCTCAGCATTAAACACATAATTATTGTGCGACAACATGATACCCTTTGGATTAGCTGTTGTACCTGAGGTGTACGAAATATTTGCCAGACTGTCCGGTTTGACTGTTACAATACGCTCATCCACCCTCTTCTTGTCAGAAGAGAGCAAAGCATCGCCTAATTGCTTAACGGCATCAAAACAGATTTCATCATCACATTCAAGGTCAACCTGATCCAGCAGGATATATCTTTTTACAGTTGGCAATTTATCTTTCATGGGGCGCAGTTTAGCAATCTGCTGATCAGATGCCAGCACCATAACTGTATCAGAATGATTAAGACGGAAAGTAATATCTTGTTCCGTTTCGAGCTTTACCGAGAGCGGCACACACACTGCACCGGCATGTAGTATACCCAACTCTCCCAACACCCAGTTATTTTTACCTTCGGAAATTAATGCCACTCTGTCGCCGGCTTCAACACCAAGCGCCATTAATCCTACCGCAAAACGGATAGCCTCTTTCTGCACTTCGCGGTAGGTGATTGAAGTATATTCTTCTCCATGCCGTGCCTCGTGAAGATAGGGCAGATTACCATATTTTGATACCGACTCCTCTAAGAGTTCAATAATTGTTTTTCCCATTTCTTTTTTTTAAGTAAATGAATTAAATACTTTATTGAAACTACTCTTCAAGTATCTGAATTTCAACCTTGCGGAAATCAATAGGGTGCCCTTCACTCTGCAGAGAAATAGTGCCCTTACTCAGCATTTTATCCTCATTATTCAATTCTATCAGTTTGGCATAGGTATGATCTCTTTCATCGAGCTGAGGATTACTGTACTGAAGAACTGTATCTCCATTTAGTATATGATAAATAACATCATTACCTCTGACTTCAACTTCAGCTGTAACCCATTCGTCACCAAAGAAATATTCTGATGAGGAGTTAGTACAGTGATCAAGAATCAGCTTGTTGTTCATGACAATATTGGTTCCCGGGGTACAAACATTCATATTGGTACGCTGCACAAGTGAATCACTGCCAAGAAGCTGTACTTCAATAGAAGTGGGAAAATCCTGGTTCAGCTGCATTGATTCGGGAGTTTGACCGTGAAGCATCAAACCACTGTTTTTGTATGCCCAGGCAGGCGCACCGGGAATTTGGCCGTCAAGAATCCTGTATTCTACTCTCAGCTTATAATGCGAGAACTCATCTTTATAAAAAAGATGTCCAAAACGCCCTCTTAATGAGTCATACGCTTCATATCTCACTTTAATAATGCCATCCTCCACACTAAATGTATTGCCAAAATTATCACCAGCTTCATAACCGGCAATTTTTGGAGTCCACCCTGTCAGGTCTTCACCATTGAATAGTTGAATCCAATCACCTTCTGAAGTTTGTTGTTTGCAAGATGAAAACAGTATTGCAATAACTATTGCTGAAAGAATAATTAGATAGTTGTGCTTCATAAATTACAGATATGTTAAAAATTAGTAGCACGGCAGGGAATCGAACCCTGATCTAAAGTTTAGGAAACTTCTATTCTATCCATTGAACTACCGCGCCGTTATGTAGTTAGTGTGCAAAAGTAGCACTTTTCCCTTTATCTTCAAAGAATTTACATTTACTATCATACAAAAAACATTTTTTTGACTTAACTGTTTAGTTATTATAAGTAGACAAACACAATAGAAGATAACAAACATGAATAAAATAGCCATTTTATATGGAACTTCGGGGGGAAGTGTTGAATCTGTTGCTAAACAGGTTCAGGATCTTTTCGAAGGCACCGCGGATTTATTTAACGTATTAGACGTTTCACTAAGTGAAATAGAGGATTATAAGTATTTAATAGTTGGCACATCAACAACAGGTATTGGTGATCTGCAGGACGACTGGGAAGGTTTCCTGCCCTCATTTGCAAAAATTGATTTCACAGGAAAAAAGGTTGCAATTTTTGCGTTGGGTGACAGCGCATCATACTCAACCAGCTTTGCTGAATCGATGAAAGTAGTTTATGATGAAATTCATGATAAGGTAGAAGTGGTAGGCAAAGTTCCTGATGAAGGATATACTTACGATGATTCAACAGCTGTTGAAGATGGAGTATGGGTTGGCTTGCCACTTGATGAAGACAATGAATATGACATGACTGAAGAACGGTTGACAAGATGGGTTGAACAGTTGAAAAAGGAGTTCGTGTAGATTTCTTATATAGAAAGTCAAAGAATTATATTTAATTTTATTAGTAAACCGGGGGAGTGTATCATAATGTTACTCTCCCTTTTTTTCTCTGAATTTTCCTGGCGGCAAGCCATTTTTCTTAACAAAAGATCTATAGAAAGAGCTTGTGTTTGAAAAGCCGGATTTTAAAGCAATTTCTTCGAGAGATAGTGAAAAATACTCTGATGAAGAGAGAATCATTTCAGAATAATGAACTCTGTAATCATTAACAAAATCATTAAAATTCATCCCTCTCCTGGTATTGATAAGTTTTGATACATATGTACGGTTAGTTCCCAACTGACTAGCAACATCATTTAATCTTAAATCAGCATCTTTAAAAATCTGCTTTTCATCAAATAATGCTTCCAGCCGGGTGAAAAGCTTATCAAACTCGTTACTTGAGAATACTTCATCATTAAGTTCTGTTTCGACTGTAGTTTCAACTTGTTTTTCAATTTTTAGGTCATGAATAGTAAAACCTTGTCTGTAACCAACATAACAAATTCCAAAAAAAGCTGCAGCGTGTGCAATTGAAGGCAAGATAATGAGATAAGAGTGGTCAGCAAAATAGCTTTTACCTATTAAGTTGGATATGATAGATATTAAAGAAGTAAACACAAAAAAATAAAGCAACATTTTTATTTTAGAAAGCTCTTTGTTTTCGATGTTAGAGTAGTAATACCTTACTTTTTCGTTGAAGTTTTTAATTAGACGAAGACCAAAATAAAGAGTAAGTACGACTTCTATCGTAAAGATTATTCTCAGTAAATTTATTCGCAAAATTTGCAGATTTATTAATAAACTGAATTCAGAAATATTGTCACTGTTATTATAAAGTACTTGATGTGTGAAGACAGATATTTCTTCAGGACTCATCAGTAGATATAAAACTGCAGAGAAAATGGACAGGAGAATAGCAGGAATAAGGATCCATATCCATCTTAAATTAATCTTAAGATCGACAGTAAGTAATCGTATATAATAGTAGTAAACAGGATAAACGGCAAGAGTTGTAAACACCCAGACACTGTCCAGTATGTTATATACTGCATAATTATGATTGAAGTAATTCCAGTGAGCAAGGTAATTTAACAAAGCAATCCCTAAAAAGAAGATTAAGAAACGCTTTGGAGTGTTACTGTTTTTATAATCCAACAGAAAAAGAATCAACCAGAAAAGCACCACAAAAAGTGGTAAAGCAGTAAAAAATTGTTGTACCATCTGCTCACAATTGTTTGTTATTGCAAAAATAGAACTTTTTTACAATTTTAGAACAGATTCTCGTCACAATTGCCTCTTTTTTTACAGATGCAGCTTACACTCCTGTGAGCAGCATCCGTTAAACTCTTCAGCGCATTTTTCACATTGAATTATCAGGTCGTGACACTCCTGGTTTGCACAATTTGTATGCCTGTCGCTGGGTGCCCCACATTGATGACATTTGGCAATTACATCATCAGTAACCCGCTCTCCTAAACGCTCATCGAACACGAAGTTTTTACCTATAAATTTCACCGGAAGTTTCTCTTCACGTGCCTTCCGGACATATTCAATTATTCCGCCCTCAACATGATAAACGTTTTTGAAGCCGTTATGCAACATGTATGCACTTGCCTTTTCGCATCTTATACCGCCGGTACAATACATAATAATGTTCTTATCCTTATGTTCCTGAAGCATTTCAACTGCCATGGGCAATTGCTCACGGAATGTTTCTGATGGTATTTCAAGTGCATAATTAAAGTGTCCGACTTCATACTCGTAACTGTTTCGCATATCAACTACAATAGTGTCATCCTGATCGCTTAATTTATTAAAATCTTTCGCCGTCAGATATTTGCCTGTTTTGGTGGGATCAAAAGCCGGGTCTTCAATCCCGTCAGCAACAATTTTGTTGCGCACCTTCATTCTCAATACCCAGAAAGATTTTCCATCATTATCCAACGCCTCGTTGAGTCTGATTCCATTCAATTGAGGATGGGCATCATAAATAATCTCTTTAAAGATTTTCTTTTTATTTTTGGGAACCGAAATCTGTCCGTTTATACCTTCTGACGCAATATAAACACGCCCAAAAACATCGATCTCATAAAATCTCAAGTAAAGTTCGTCTCTGAACTGCTGTGGATCATCAAGATGAAAATATTTATAGAAAGAGATTGTAACCCTTGGCTCTGTCTCTTCCAACATTCGCCTTTTTAGTTCTTTATTAGAGAACCGGTTATATAAAACCTGCATAACTTTTTGCTGTGATAATTAACTTAAAGGGCAAAAATAGACAGATATAATTATTTTATGAATAGATTTGACTGATTTGTGGTGTGTAAGAGATTAATTCTATGAGACATAAACAGTGTCGATAGAATTAAACAGATATGACGAAAAAAGGCAGGGTGCAAATAAATATTTCCACCCTACCCTATATATTTATTCGGTTAGTGACCTGACTTTTAAGTAAATTTATTCCAGTTCTTTAATCTTTATATTCTGAAACCACACTTCATCGCCATGATCCTGGAGAAGTAAAAGCCCTTCCTCAGCATTACCGAAATTTGGCCAATCTTTGTATTTGCTTGTTTGTACAAGTGCTTCCCACTCTTCGGTATTTCGCTCATATTCTACAATCTTAACACCATTAAGCCAATGCTCAACGTGATTTCCTTCAACCACTACCATAGCAGTATTGAAAAACCCATTACGGAAAGGTTTGTCTTCCGGAGCCGCGATAAGATCATAAAGTGAGCCTAAAGTTCTGTTTCCTGCAATACCAAGTTTTGCATCGGGGTGATTCCTGTCGTCAAGTATCTGAAACTCACATCCTATAGCAGAACCTTCTCCTTTGTTTAAGTTAGTATCAACGAAATATTTAATTCCGCTGTTAGCTCCCTCAGTAATTTTGAAATCAACTTTAAGCATGAAGTTTTTATAAGGTCTGGTAGTTACTATATCGCCTCCATTTGTTGATTCACCACCGTCTCCTTTTTGGACCTTCAGAATTCCGTCTTCAATTACCCAGCCCTGTTCAGGAAACTCATCAAGTTTTGCACCTCGCCAACCGTTGGTTGTTTCGCCGTCCCAAAGCAACTTCCATCCTTCCGAAGACTCCAGATCAGATATTGTGTTTGCAATCTGATTCAGCTGCTTAACGTTACTGTTTACAGGAGTTTTATATTGATCGAGATTATCTGTCAGTATGCGAATATTGCGCCAGGCTACTTCTTTCCCGGATAACTCTTCATTTCCTATTGAGTGCACCTGAAGTGCTATAAACCCTTCAGGAGTTGTATTATCCAGAAGATTAGCGCATTCAACACCGTTAACCCAAGTACGTATTGAGTTGCCGATTGCTTCAATTCTTGCACTGTTCCACTCTTCGTTCTTAAAAGCTTTCTGTGCATCCGGATTATATTCAAGCGGATAAATCCAGCCACGTCGGGCTTCATCATAAACGCCTCCTGTCCAGCCACGGTCGGAAGGGTCTATTTCAAACTGATACCCGTGCACTCTGCCATCCCTGTATTCAGGTAAACTTAAGCTTCTGAATTGAACACCGGAATTTAATCCGTCATCTACTTTGAAATCAAACTCGAGAATAAAATCACCATAGGTCTCAGTAGTCGCAAGAAAGGTGTTTGGAGTATTCATCTCTGATATACCGATAATCATGTTATCCTCAACTTTATATTCTGCTGTGCCATTCAATTTTTCCCAACCATCGAGGTTTTCTCCATTGAAAAGTTCTTTCCATTGCGGACCTTGCTGTGTGCATGAAGCAAGTACCATAATCATTGAAATTAAAAGTAAAATATTTTTCTTCATCGTTTTTTTGATTAAAATATTAGTTATTAGTACTATTCTTTGTTATTCTGATTTTAAATGAATCATATTTTATAAAAATCCTCCCAACCTTTTCTTGGTGGCTCTCCGGTAAGGAAAGCATCTGCAAATGCATCATTTGTAACGCGCTTAGTTTCACGATCGAAAACAATTTTCCTGTTTAATCTCTGAGCTGCTACACCCATACAAAACACCTGACTCAGCGGACCGGAAATTTCAAAAGGAGATCTTGATTCTTCTTTACCCTGACATGAAAGTAGGAAATTAGCAAAATGATTAGAAGGACTTTTTGGTACCTCGGGCAGATTCTTTTCCATATCTTTGGCTTTTTCTTCCGGAATAATACTTAAAGTGCTGCCATGCGAACCTCCTTTAAATGTCAACTCTTTACTATATATCTCTTTACCGGGATTCAATTTAGCCGGTTGTATCTGACCTCCGCCAACACTCGGAATATTTGGGTCGAGCTCCGACACTCCGTATCCTTCAGGAACAGATGGAATATTGTCAACACCATCATACCATGTGATAACTACCGGTGGCATATTTCCACGTTTGGGAAATTTAAATTCTATAGTACTCGACATTGGAAAAAAGAAATCGTTATGACCGCTAAGTTTCAATGGCGTCACCTCTTCAGGTAATCCCAGATCAAGAAATCTGTGTGCAGTATCTATAATATGTGCACCCCAATCGCCAAGGGCTCCCATACCAAAATCGTACCAGCAACGCCACTGACCGTAATGGAAATCCTTGTTATAATCGTGATAATTACGTGCCATCAACCAAGTATCCCAGTCTAATGTTTCAGGTATCGGTTCTGGATTAGGAAATTTTTTGATATCAGTATTCCATCCGTGCCATCTTCTTGCATTATTCATGTGTGCGGTAATGGCAGTTACATCTTTAATGATTCCGGCTTCTTTCCATGCTTTAAACTGAAAGTAGTTGGCTTCGGAATGTCCCTGATTTCCCATCTGTGTAACTACTTCTGGATACTTCTTAGCAGCTTGGATTAATAACTCTGATTCATGAAATGTTCTGCTTAGTGGCTTCTCCACATAAACATGTTTTCCTTCAGCCATCGACATCATCACTGCGGGGAAATGGGCAAAATCAGGTGTTGCTATTGCAACAGCTTCTATTTCGTTACCCATCTTATCAAACATTTCCCTGAAGTCTTTAAATCTTTTTGCATTAGGGAATTTCGCAAGAGCTCTTTTTGTATGTTCAGCTCCCATATCTACATCACACAGAGCAACGACGTTAGCCAGACCGGTTTTATCGAAATCATTCATGATCTCCCATCCTCTGTTTCCAACTCCAATATGTGCAAGATTCACTTTTTTATTGGAACCAACTATCCTACTGTAACTTGCTGCATTGGTTTTAGTTGATAAACCTCCCACTGCAAGTCCGGCAGAAGCTAATGCAGCATTTCTAATAAACTCTCTTCTTGTAGTCATGATAATTATTTTAATTGTTAACTTTCAGTCCAGCAATACTTGTATCAGTATTCAAAATATTTGTTTTTTTTATTCAAATCGATCTTTATGCGCCCATAAACCCAAGGCGGGACTTGAGATATAATATATCTCTTCTCCGTCGGGCAGAATATTATACCCCTCTTTTAACGCCGGAATATTATACTTCTGCATTGCTTCATCAAAATCTCCCCAGCAAAAACCAACACTTTCAATTTCTTCTCTTGTAAGATTGTATGACTCTTTACCAGGACAGTAAGTTATGGAAAATTGCCCTTCAGATGACCCGTGAATAAGGTGTGCCGCAGCACTCAGGTTGTCCCTTAACTCCCTGTTTTCTGATACAGCTTTTAACGTATCAGTAGTTCCAAAATAACCATATTTTCGAATCAACCTGTCAATTTCCTTATCTTCTCCAAATTCTTTCAATGCGGGTGCTATTACAATAAGCTGTCCCCCGTCTGCAATTGCCATCCTGGTACGGTATATCGATTTATTCCCCAGCCAGGTACTCTTAAACTCTTTAGGATCGAGCCAGACAACTACTTTATTTAAGGGTTTCTCAACCATTACAAAGTTAACTTCAAGTGACAATTTTGAAGCACGGTCAAATACTTCCAGATCATCCCCAACAAACAAACCGTAGGTTTGCTCTACACCTTTTTCATTAACTCCGACAACAGTAAGAACATATACTATTGGCAATCCGGTCAGGTATTTCTCTGTGGCATAATTAAAAACGCGGCGAACCGGTGTGTCTGTACGCCCCATCATTCGCTCCATACCGTAAACGGCACCGATATAGTGACTTTTATTTATACCTTCACTGCCTCCTGTTCCTACAAGAATGTTCTTATTAAAATTAGCCATACCGACAACTTCATGAGGAACAACCTGTCCGATGGAAAGTATCAGATCGAATCCGCCTTCCACTAGTAGTTTGTTTACCTGAGCAGGCCAGGGTAAGTCGACCTTCCCCTCAGAAATCTCTTTAACATAGTCTGCCGGCACTTCCCCAAGAGTCAGGACGTCATTACGCCAGTCGTGATCTCTGAAAAGATTCCTGGGTGTATTACCAAACATATGACTTATTTGTTTGTCAGTCATTGGAGTGTGGGTGCCTAATGCAGGAAGAATATCGGTCAGCTTTTCAGCATAATATTCCCAGGCGAACTCAGTAAGTTCTCCTGCTTTACTTGGCAAGCGGGTATAATCGGGAGGAACGGCAAGAATTTTATGCCGTTCACCCAATTTGTCTAATGCCTCATTTAGCCCTCTTTTAAGATCATCTTTAGACAGACTTGTCTGAGGTGAGCCATATTCGTAATAAATCATCTTTTTAGATTGATATATAAATTATGCAACCGTCCAATAATCAAACCGGACAGATGAAAATCAATTATCCTTAAACATCATATGTGCTGGATGCAGTGCTGCCACCTCGACCGGTCCAGTCGGTATGAAAGAACTCACCACGCGGACTATCAAGCCTTTCATACTGATGTGCACCAAAATAGTCACGTTGAGCCTGCAAAAGGTTTGCCGGTAGTCGCTCACTCCTGAATCCGTCGAAATAACCTAATGCAGAAGATATTGCAGGAACTGGAATTCCATTCATAAGCGCTGTGGCACATACCCTGCGCCAGCTCTCTTCGGCTGATTGAACTGCATTCTTAAAAAACGGGTCAAGTAATAGATTTTCCAACTTCGGATTATTATCAAAAGCATTCTTTATATCTCCCAGGAAACGTGAACGGATTATGCAACCGCCTCGCCACATAAGAGCAATACCTCCGTAGTTTAGATTCCATTTATACTCTTTTGCAGCTTCCATCATCAAGTCATATCCCTGAGCATAAGAAATAATCTTGGAAGCATAAATTGCATTTTCCAGATCATTAATAAATTGCTGCTTATCTCCTTTGAAGTCTGGTTTTTTACCGGTTAGAACCTTTGAAGCCTTCACTCTGAGATCCTTCTGGGCAGAAAGACACCTTGAGAAAACAGATTCACCTATAAGTGTAAGTGGGATACCAAGCTCAAGGGCTGTTACTGCGGTCCATTTTCCGGTACCTTTCTGACCTGCAGTATCCAGTATTTTTTCTACCAGTGGAGAACCATCCTCATCTTTAAAAGCGAGTATATCAGTAGTAATTTCAATAAGGTATGAATCCAGCACTCCCGGGCTCCATTTTTTGAAAACCTCATGCTGCTCAAATGCATCCATACCAAGCAGATCTTTCATCAGATGATAAGCTTCATTGATAATCTGCATATCACCATACTCGATTCCGTTATGTACCATCTTTACAAAGTGTCCGGCACCATTCTCTCCAACCCAGTCACAGCAAGGCACACCGTTATCAACTTTTGCAGCTACTGCCTGAAAAATCTCTTTTACGTGAGGCCATGCTTCAGGTGAACCCCCAGGCATGAGTGAAGGACCTTTAAGTGCTCCCTCTTCACCGCCTGATACGCCTGTGCCAATATACAGAAGACCTTTACTCTCAACATATTCAGTTCTGCGCATTGAGTCAGGGAAATGACTGTTACCACCATCTATGATAATATCACCCGGTTCAAGCAGTGGAATAAGTTTTTCTATGAAATCATCAACAGGCTTGCCAGCCTTTACCAGCAGCATCACTTTTCTTGGTCTTTCAATAGAAGAAACAAACTCTTCAAGAGTTCGCGCACCAATAAAGTTTTTTCCTTTACCGCGACCGTTAACAAACGCATCTACTTTATCTACAGTACGGTTAAACACTGCAACTGTATAACCTTTATTCTCCATATTAAGGACCAGGTTTTCGCCCATAACAGCTAACCCGATCAAGCCTATATCTGCTTTCTTTTTCATATTTATATAAATTTTGAACTAAGAATGAAGAGTTAAGTTTTCGACATATCGTGAACCTTAATTGTTCTTTCTTAATCGTTATTTCATTTTCTATGTTAAATATTATCTCTTAACCCTTGCGTTGCCTTCCCAGATACTCCAAATAACATCTTCATCAGCAGGCTGAGCATAGTCTGTAAGGAAAGTAGTAGCTAAAGCACCACTTGCCCAGGCAAACTGAATCCATTTTTCAGGCTCCATACCTTTTAATATACTGTATAGTAAACCTCCAACAAATCCATCACCTCCCCCTATTCTGTCAATCACGTTAATTGTACGCAACGGAGCTTCGTGCCAGTTGCCATTCTCATAAACAATTGCTCCCCACAGATGTTCATTAGCGCTAATCACCTCCCTGAGTGTGTTAGCAAATACTGTTACATTTGGGAAAGCCTTCTGTGCATTAAGAATCATACCTTTAAATGCACCTATTGTATCTTCAATATTTTCTCCACCTGCTGCAGGTCCCTCCACACCTAAACAAAGCTGATAATCCTCCTCATTTCCAATAAGAATATCAGAAAGTGATGCAATCTCAGTGAATGCTTCTCTGAGTTCTCTATCTCTTCCTTCCCAAAAAGTAGCCCTGTGATTAAGGTCAAATGAGATAAGTGTACCATGCTTCTTAGCAAAACGGGCAATATCAAGGCAGAATTCACTTGCCTGAGGAGACAATGCAGCAATTAAACCAGATAGATGTACAATCTGCACTCCCTCTTTAACGAATATACGCTCAAGGTCGAAATCTTTAACATTCAGCACTCTTCCTACTTCTCCTGCACGGTCGTTATGAACACGAGGACCGCGCAAACCGAAACCGCTGTCAGCAATATTAAACTGATGACGATAACCCCACGGACCACCCTGAGGTATTTCGGGACCCTCATATTCCATATTTCTTGCCCGCAGATCTGTCTTTATAAATGCAGCTATAGGACTGCCCTTTACAAAATTAGTCAGCACTTTAACAGGCAGACCCAGATATGATGAAATGCTTGCTACATTAGTTTCAGCACTTGTTGCCTGCATCTGAAACATATTAATACTCTGTACAGGCTGACTGTTCACTGGTGTTATTCTCACCCCCATACTTGTGGGTACCACCAGTGAATATTTAAATTCTTTTCTTAATCCGAGAGACATAGCGGTATATGTATATTAATTTTTAATTAAAAACTATCTATCAGTAAAAAACACCGATTAAATACTAAAAGCATCAAAACCACCATCAACAATAGCGACAGTTCCAGTTACAAATTTCGAAGCATCACTTGCCAGATAGTGAAGTGTGCCAAGAAGATCTTCGGGATTACCAAATCGACGGAAAGGAGTGTGAGCAATAATTGAGTAGCCTCTATCTGTATTAGAACCGTCACTATTTGTTAACAGTGTGCGGTTTTGTTCTGTAATAAAGAACCCCGGACATATTGCATTTACTCTGAATTCTTCCCCAAATTTTGTAGCTAATTCGCCTGCCATATACTTAGTAAAGTTTGAAACTGCTGCTTTTGCCGCACCATATCCTGCAACTCTCGTAAGAGGTCGCAGAGCTGATGCTGAAGTAATGTTTATAATATTACCCTTTTTAGCCTCTACCATATATTTAGCAAAAACAACTGTTGGTATAACAGTTCCCATTAAATTAAGATCGACCACTTTGCGGAAATCATCAATCTTAAGATCGAAAATAGTACTGTTCGGACCAATAGTTGCACCTGGCATGTTACCTCCTGCTCCGTTTATCAAAACATCTATTTTACCATATTTAGTTACAATATCTTTGGCATTCTGCTTTAGAACTTTCTCATCTGAAACATCAGTCTGAAGAAATATTGCATCTCCACCTTTTGCTTCAACTTTCTCAATTAGAGCATCACCTTTTTCTTTATTTCTGGCAAGAACTGCAACTTTAGCTCCGTGAACCGCCAGATATTCAACCATTGAGGTACCTAAAACTCCGGTTCCACCGGTAATGACAACAACTTTGTCTTTGATGTTAAATAAATCGTACATAATTATATCTTTAAAGTTTATACTACAAATTTAGAGAATCTCACATTTCTAAATAGCCGATATCTCGTAAAATAGTCTTCTAATAGCGATGGATCAGAAGCTGAAGTAATCTTTAGCGTTATAATAACAGATTCCCTCAACCATCTTACCAAGGAAATCCATCTCGGAGGAGGGAAGGAGACCATTCTCAACATCATTCCCGATGAGATTACATAATATTCTGCGGAAATATTCATGACGGGGATAAGAAACAAAACTGCGCGAGTCCGTAAGCATGCCCACAAAACGGCTAAGCAATCCCTGAGTTGAAAGAATATTCATCTGATCTTCCATTCCGTCTTTCTGATCCAGAAACCACCAACCTGATCCAAACTGTATCTTTCCAGGAACAGTTCCATCCTGGAAATTGGCAATCATCGATGCAATCAAGTAGTTATCTCTTGGGTTAAGATTATATATTAATGACTTAGCCAACTTGTTTTTACTTTCAAGAGCATCAAAAAAACAGGACATAGAACGGGCAACATTACTAACATCATTCATGGAATCATAACCGGCATCAGGACCTATCATTTTAAACATCCTGCTGTTATTATTTCTGATAGCACCATAGTGGAACTGTTGAACCCACCCTTTAGCATGGTTTAGTAAGGCATTTTCATGCAGCATCTTTGATTTAAATTTCAATACCTCCTCATCTGTAAGATTCTCTTTTTTGTTGTAAACCTTATCAAAAATCTGATTTATCTCGTCATCATTGTAGGGTTCAGAATAAAAATTGTCTATACCATGATCAGCAAGCTTGCATCCGTTTTCCTGAAAATAGTCGTGTCGTTTAGTAATAGCTGAAAGATAATCATCAAAATTGCTGATTTTAATATCAGTCGCTTCGATTAGATTATCAATGTATATTCTGAAGTTCTCAACGTTCTCAACTGCCATCGATTTATCCGGACGCCAGGTAGGCAAAACTTTAATATCGAATCCGCTCTCTTTAATTTGTCTATGGTACTCAAGTGTGTCTATTGGATCGTCTGTGGTACATACAACTTCAACCTTAAATCTTTTCATTAAGCCTCTTGCAGAAAATTCCGGCTTCTGCAACATCTCGTTTGCCTTATCATATATTTCCAGGGCAGTGTCCGGTCTAAATAAAATGTCTATATTAAATACTCGTTTAAGTTCAAGATGAGTCCAGTGATACATAGGATTCCGCATTGTATATGGTATGGTTTCCGCCCATTTTTCAAACTTTTCCCAATCAGTTGCGTCACCTGTAATATATTTCTCGTCTACACCATTTGCCCTTAGTAACCTCCATTTATAATGATCTCCCCCAAGCCAAAGCTCAGTAATACTCTTAAATTGATGATTCTCTGCTATCTCTTTTGGATTAAGATGACAGTGATAGTCAATTATCGGCAAGACCTCAGCATGTTTATGATATAAATTTTTGGCGGTTTCTGTCTGGAGTAAAAAGTCTTCATGTATAAAATTTTTCATATGGCAAACATTTAAAATTGGAGCTGTTACTGATTAAGTATTGAAAGTTAATTAATGTATAAGTTTCATATATTTAAAAGGAGAATGAAAAATATTTCAAATTTTGTTTTATAAATGAAATATTAAATCTATTTTTGTGCACGTACACAAAAGTACAAATAATTTGAATAATACAAAATCAAATTCTTAAAATTTTGTCCTGAAGGCACTTTTTCTGTAATTTTAAGTTAAACATGAATTAAATCTATTTTAAAACTCCTATAAATGGAAAAGAAAATACGAATAAAAGATATTGCAAAGATGGCAGGAGTATCAGCCGGTACTGTTGACAGGGTACTTCATAATCGCGGCAATGTTTCTGACGAGGCGCGTAAGGCAGTAGAGAAAGTTATAGAGAAGGTTGACTACAAACCCAACATGCACGTTTCATCACTCTCACTTAAAAGAAAATACAGGATTGTTGTAACTACACCGCAATTTTCAAGAGGTGCTTATTGGGAAAGTATACACAATGGCATTCGAAATGCTTTAGAGGAGTATGAGAATATTAAAGTAGAATATCATGTTTTCACTTATAATCAATACGATATATACTCCTGCATAGAGATATTTGAAAAAATATCAAGCTTTGATATGGATGCACTTATTATTGGTCCTACCTTTAAAGATGAGACTATAGATTTGTGCAACAAAATGGATGATAGAGGAATACCTTATATATTTGTAGACTCCACTATAGATGAAACATCACCTTTAGCATTCTTTTCAGCAGATCATTATACTGTGGGAAGACTAATTGCTCATCTTATTACATCAATTATTCCTGAAGGAGCAAATATTGGTCTTTTGCAGGCGGTTAGAACCGGTGACAGCAGTGCAAACACAACCATACTTAGAAAAAGAGGTTTCACTGATTATCTAACTGAAGAAAAAAAGAACAATCAGGTTCTTACGATTCCTTTCTCTGTTGCTCAGCCGGAAGACAATGAAAGACACCTTTCAAGCTTTTTCAAAAACAATTGTGATGTCTCCGGTATTGTAGTTTTGAACTCAAGGGGCAGTATTGTGTCAGACTACCTGGCAAATAATAGAATCGAAAACGTAAAAATGATCTGCATGGATGTGACTACTCCAAATACTGAAGCACTCAAAAAAGGGCAAATAGACTTCTTAATTGGTCAAGGTCCCGAATATCAAGGTTTTTATGCAATGAAAACATTGCTCGTATACCTTATATTCAAGAACCATGTTACATTGGAAAACTATATGCAACTTGATATCCTCACAAAAGAGACTATTGATTATTATAACGGGCTTAAATTAAATTAACAATATAAGAGAGTACCGAAAAAAATGTAAGATGCCAACACGTCGATAAGACAAAGTAACTATATAATTATTACGAAGTAAATCATGACTAATCTACAACAAGGAAAAGCAAAAATGACCAATCAGCGCTGGACAATATGTCTTATGCTGTTTTTGGCAACTACAATCAACTATCTTGACAGGCAGGTTCTGTCGCTTACATGGGCAGATTTTATAGCCCCTGAATTTCACTGGACAAACAGCGACTATGGAACTGTAGCCGGTCTGTTTTCACTCTTTTATGCGATATCAATGCTATTTGCAGGAAAGTTTGTTGACCGTTTGGATACTAAAAAAGGATATTTATGGGCAATTGGCATATGGTCATTGGGCGCTGTAATTCATGCTTTTTGCGGATTAATTACATCCGGTATAGTGGCGGGTGAATGGACAATGAGCTTTGCAGGAGCACGTGCAGCAATTTCCACAGTCGGAGATGTTTCAATGGTAGTTTCGGTAAGTGTAACGCTGTTTGTTTTTGCACGACTTGTACTTGCTATTGGTGAGGCAGGAAACTTCCCTGCAGCTATTAAAGCAACAGCTGAATATTTCCCTAAAAAAGATAGAGCATATGCAACAAGCCTATTTAATGCAGGTGCTCAAATTGGCGCTTTAATTGCTCCATTAACAATTCCTTTCATTGCAAGAGCATGGGGATGGGAAATGGCATTCGTTGTTATAGGTGCTCTTGGATTTATCTGGATGGGATTTTGGGTATTTATCTACGAGAAACCTGAAAAGAACAAAAGAGTTAATGCTGCAGAATTAGCATATATTAATCAGGATGAAATAACTGATGCAGCTGCAACCTCAGCCACAGGTTCTATTCCTGTAAATGCTAAAGATAATTTGGGAAAGAAAGTTACATTCAAACAAGCTTTCAAACATAGACAAACCTGGTCGTTTGCCATTGGTAAATTCCTGACCGACGGTGTATGGTGGTTTTTACTGTTCTGGATACCTGCCTACCTGAGCTCTGTATATGGCTTAGACTCAACTCAAAGTGCTCCACATGTATTCCTGGTGTATGCAATTTCAATGATATCTGTATTTGCAGCGGGATACTTCCCCGCATACTTCATGAAAAAGAAGAAAATGGACCCCTATCAGGGACGAATGAGAGCTATGTTGCTTTTTGCAATGTTTCCGGTACTGATTCTATTTGCACAGCCATTAGGACAGATATCAGTATGGCTTCCGGTAATAATTATAGGTATTGCCGCTGCAGCACATCAGTCGTGGTCCGCAAATATCTTCACTACCGTGAGTGACATGTTTCCGAAATATGCAGTGGGAACCATTACCGGTATTGGTGGAATGGCAGGAGGTATAGGATCTTATCTAATCAATCAAGGCTCAGGAGTTTTGTTTGATTTTTCTGCAAACACAAATTTAAAGTTTATGGGATTTGAAGGTATTGATTCCGGATATTTTATAATTTTTATCATATGTGCTTTTGCCTATCTTATAGGATGGATGATAATGAAAACACTTGTACCTAAATACCAGGTTATAACAAAAATGTAAAAAAATACGGAAAAAGTTTAGGAGTTAGATTATTAATTAAGTAGACAAAATAGCAAAAAAATAAAGGCTCTGCAGATAAACATCTGTAAAGCCTTTATTTTTAAGTGGTCCCAACTGGGCTTGAACCAGTGACTCCCTGATTATGAGTCAGGTGCTCTAACCAACTGAGCTATGGGACCGTTTGTCATCTGACAAAAGCGGGTGCAATATTACTACTTTTTCGTTAAAACTCCAAATATGAAGCAATATTTATTTTACAACAGAGTTATAATATCCGGGTTTACCTGGTTATATTTGTTTTATTAAAAATTAAATTGAATTGATATGTTTAAAAAGTTAGTTGCCATAGAACCTGTAAGTTTAATTCCGTCAGCCGAAGAGAAGCTAAATCTATTTGCAAAAGAGGTTATTATGCATAACAATATACCGGAAAATGACACAGATATTGCACAACGAATAGGAGATGCTGATGCCGTATTACTAAGCTATACGACACAACTCAACCGGACAGCGATGGAAAAATGCCCGAATATTAAATATATTGGAATGTGTAACTCACTCTACTCTCCTGAAAGCGCTAATGTTGATATTATTTATGCAAACAGCAGAGGAATAACTGTAACCGGAATAAGGGATTATGGCGATGAAGGAGTGGTTGAATATGTAATAAGTGAACTTGTTCGCTGCCTGCATGGTTTTGGACAGAACCCGTGGGACGGAGTAGCCCGGGAAATAACAGGACTAAAGGCAGGTATAGTCGGACTTGGCAAATCAGGAGGCATGATAGCTGATGCTTTGCATTTCTTTGGAGCAGAGATCAGTTACTTTGCAAGAAGTGAAAAAGAAGATGCAAAGGCAAAAGGATATCGATTTCTCCCTCTTGACGAGCTTTTGGCTGAAAATGAAGTTATCTGCTGCTGTCTCAATAAAAACACCATATTACTGCATGCAGAACAATTCGCTAAAATGGGAGACAGGAAAATTCTGTTTAATACCGGTCTGTCACCCGCATGGGATGAAGCTCCTTTTTTAAAATGGCTTGAAGGAGACAACCTGTGCTACTGTGATACAGTTGGCGCTCTTGGAGGTGATCATCTGCTAAATCACCCCAAAATAAGGTGTATGGAGGTTTCCTCAGGCAGAACACAGCAGGCATTTGACAGGTTAAGCAAGAAAGTACTGGATAATCTTTCGGAGTTTACAGGAATAGTTGTTTGACATAAGATCGTCAAGCACTTGCTACAATGAGCAAACAGATTTTTTAAGTTTAACTGTAACTGTCAGAAAACAATAGGGGAAACAATGTTCTGTAGTGTACTTACTAAAGACCAGCCTGCAATGGCAGAAGTGGCACTGAACACATCAACAAAAGCGTGAACCTCATCATTTTTTATCTCCACACGTTGCCTGTCACCTGTGAAATCAGGCGTCGACTCCATCGTCACCTGCAAATTCTCAGGTCCAACAGTTGCCAGTGAAGCTGCAACAGCCACGTTAAGTCCGGTCGGAAAAGTTTCAATTGCCTCCCTTGCAGTGCCTGAAAAGACAACCTTCTTCGAAGTTTCCATTTCACTGTTATAATGAGATGACCCTCTTAAAGCCTTTACCCCTTTCTCGTTACGAAACTCAGCTGTTGCATTACCCATAAGAGTTGTCGTTCTAAGCACATCAAAGCCTCCTGTTGCACCCGAAGCAATATATACTTTTGCACCGCTTGCAGAAGCAGTTCTTTTAACCTCTTCCAGAAAACTATTATCTGCAAAAGCTCCTATAGATAACGTGATTACTGAAATACCTTTCTCTAAAGCAGGGATTGCAAAATCTTTCATAGCCGCAGGGGAAGCAGCTTCTACAAGGAAGTCAGGCTTAAGTTCAAACAGTTCACTCAGAGAGGAGCAAGGCTTACACTCCCTCCCTCTTTTTATCATTTTGCCTGCAAGTCGCTCAGCCTTAGACTTTGTTCGGGAATATACACCTACCAGATAATAATCAGGCAACATACCGGCTAATAAAGCATCAGCCACAATATCAGCAAGGAAACCACAACCAACAATTACCAGTCTCTTCATAAATTCAAATGATTTCCGTTAATTTTCTGTTGGCTCAATCCAATCCCCATTATCCTTAATAAGCTGAATGAGATGTTCTACAGCTTCGGCCTGAGGTATATTTTTTTCAACAAGTTGTTTCTTGCGATATAGTGATATCTTACCATGTTCAGCACCTACATACCCATAATCAGCATCAGCCATCTCACCGACACCATTCACAATGCAGCCCATTACACCTATTTTAAGGTGTTTCAAATGTGAAAAATGTTTTTGTACAAGAGCAACTGTTGATTGCAGGTCAAAAAGAGTTCTGCCGCAACCGGGACAAGAGATAAATTCTGTTTTGCTTGTTCGAACTCGAGAGGCCTGTAGAATTCCAAATGAGTATGCATCCACATCCAGAATATCAATCTTTCCTTCATTACTCATCATTATACCGTTACCGAAACCATCAAGAAAAACGGTGCCAAAATCGACTCCTGCTTTTATTTGTAAATCCTCTGCCTCATCTTCCGAGTAGTTATTTTGAAGAACAACAGGAACACGGCAGTCTTCATTCAGCAGTGTGTGAAAGAACGCTCTCTGCTCACCTACTCTGTTTTGATGATCGGTTGTGAGTATAACAACAACCTTAGGAACAACTTTTAAGAAAGCAATAACCTCATCAGATAATTCAGGGTATGACAACTGAAGAAACCTCACCGGTGCATCACAATCTTGTATTTTATCAAGTGATTCAACAGTAAAGAGTGGGAAGTTATCAACTTTATTTTCCCAATTTTCAAAATCAACAACTGATTTCATCCCTTTAGGGAAATTGTCAGGCACTTTATTGCCGACATAAATATAATCAGGTATAAAATGAGGATTTACTGACATGTCGGTTATCTTGCTCCTGTCAGAAATCACCAACGGTAAATGTTCTCCGCCAACATTCCAGACAGGATCTGTTTCTCTCTTGTCCATTGAGAAAGGAGAAAATCCCGGGTATTGCTTAGCTTCAATTGTTGCATGCCCCTTAAGTTTGTTAACATATTCAACAAGTTTTTGTGCAACAGGAACTTCAGCTTCAGGGTCCTCGCTTAGTGACACTCTTATTGTATCTCCAATCCCGTCAATCAGCAATGCACCGATTCCAACAGCCGATTTCATACGGCCGTCATCACCATTTCCGGCTTCTGTAACACCTAAATGCAGAGGAAAATGTATATCCTCCTTATCCATAGTATCAACTAAAAGACGTACCGCTTTGGTCATCAACAGTGTATTGGAAGCCTTCATCGATATAACAATATCCTTAAAATCTTCCTCTATGGCTATTCGCAGAAATTCCATACATGATTCCACCATACCTTCCGGAGTGTCACCATACCTGGTCATAATACGATCAGAAAGAGAACCATGATTAACACCTATGCGAACGGCAGTGCCATGCTCTTTACAAATGTTGAGAAAAGGAACTACCTGAGATCTTATCTTCTCCAGCTCCTTTGCATACTCATCTTCAGTATATTCAATTTCTGCGAAAGTTTTCTGTTTATCAACAAAATTACCCGGATTAATACGCACCTTCTCAGCAATTGTAGCTGCGACATGTGCTGCACGGGGATTAAAATGAATATCAGCCGAAAGTGGAGTTGTATAGCCTTTATCTCTCAGCTGCTGATGTATCTCACGTAAGTTATTAGCTTCACGCACACCTTGCGTGGTTAATCTTATCAGGTCGGCTCCCGACGCTATAATTCTTTCACACTGGGCAACACTTGCTTCTGTATCAAGCGTATTTGTATTAGTCATTGTTTGAATAACAACCGGGTAGTTCCCGCCCATAAATATATTCCCGACTTTTACATCAACAGTCGGACGTCTTTTATAATTGAAAAAATCCATTTGATTAAAATTATTTCCTCAAAGGTAATATTTCTATCCAATATCCGTCGGGGTCATTTATAAAATAGAGACCCATATCTTTATTTTCATAACAAACACAGCCCATATCTTTATGGAAAGCTCTGACTTCATCATAATCTCCCTCCACCCTCACACAAAGATGCTGCTCATTGTCACCAAGATTATAAGCTCTGTCCCAGTCACGCAGCCAGGTCAACTCAAGAGTAAATCCCGTAACATTATCTCCCATATACACCAAGATAAAAGATCCGTCTGAAGACTCTTTTCTTCGAACCTCTTTAAAACCGAGTGCTTTCTCATAAAATTTGATGCTCTTCTCAAGATCAAACACATTTATATTGTAATGATCGAACCTTGCTTTAATTTCCATTTTATATTCTTATTTTATTTGATGTTCCTCTTAAGTTATTACTCCTATGAATAATTATCTGATATGATCAAATGCAAAAATAATCAATTTATAGTTTAAAAGATTGCCCATGATGAGTAATAGGCAGATACTTACTGTTATATTTTGATGCAATTTCTGCAAACATATTCACCAGGTTGAAATTCTCCCCAAAATGCATAGGAAGAAAGTATTCTGTTTTAATTCTTGAAACAAACTGCTCTCCACCCCGCATAAAATCGTTACCTAATCTCGGATCCAACGGAAACATGGCAACATGCAAATCTTCAGACTTTTCTGAGAGAAGCTCCAGCTCACATAGAAAGTTGTTTTCGTAACTAAGCGCTTCATCCGCACTAACCTCCTCTTTCCAGTGCCAGTTGTTTAAATCTCCTGCATGAAAAAAAAGTTTATCCTCACAGCCTACAAGAAATGAGCAACCCGCATCTGTTGACCCAAACGCCTTTACTTTAATTCTATGGTCTTTGTATGACTCCTCCTTTTTGAGAAAAGTCGCATCTCCAGGGAGTATTTTTTTACTCTGTAACAGTTCTTCTGAGAATATGTATCTGATATTTTTCTTATTTTTACTCCAAGAAAAAATCTCAGGATTAAAATGATCAGAATGTGAATGGGAACAGAAAACGTACAAATCCTCCTCCTTTTTCAGTAAATAATCATTAACCCAGTTCTTTCCGTCGCTCCTCGGCACGTCCTTATAAAAATCGAACAGCAAAGAGAATTCTTGAAATTCAATCAGATAGCAACTGTGATAAATATATGTGATTGTCATAATAATATAATCCTAATACTATAAACAACTGTTGAACTAAAAGTTCAAAATGCTTCACATAAAAATTGGTAAAAACATTAAAAACCATATGATTAATTACCTGTAAACTAACTTTAAGTATAAAAAATATATGAGGACAAATACCACAATGATTAAACTTTAGAAACATTAATTTAATTATTTTGTTTTACTTACAGAGTATTGTATGTTTCACAAAAAAACTCAAAAGACTATGAAAAAGTATTTAGCTGAAATGATTGGTACTATGGTGCTGGTTTTAATGGGATGTGGTGCAGCTGTTTTTGCAGGAGCAGAACAACCATTTTTTACTGTAGGCACATTAGGTGTTGCATTTGCGTTTGGATTATCGGTTGTAGCTATGGCATATACCATTGGAAGTATCTCCGGCTGTCATATCAATCCGGCAATTACATTTGGAGTATTTCTTTCGGGAAGAATGAATGGCAAAGATGCCGGAATGTATATGTTATTTCAGGTAATCGGTGCAATTTTGGGATCAACTGTTCTTTGGTTTCTGGCTAAAGACTCGGGATCCACTACAACCCTTACAGGTGCTAACGGATTTACTGAAGGCATGATGTTACAAGCTTTTGTAGCAGAGACAGTATTCACTTTTATTTTCGTACTGGTGGTTCTTGGTGTTACTGCAAAAAACGGACTTAATAAATTTGCAGGACTAGCAATAGGTCTGACTTTAGTTCTTATTCACATTGTATGTATTCCAATTACAGGAACATCTGTGAATCCTGCCCGTAGTATAGGACCTGCAATTTTTGAAGGAGGTGCAGCACTGTCTCAGCTGTGGTTATTTATTATTGCACCACTTCTTGGCGCTGCTATTTCTGCACTGGTTTGGAAAGGAATTACAGTAGAAAACGAAATGGCTAATATTGAATAATTGAGTTGGGAGTAAGTTAAAATTAAAAGAAAGCGAAGATGAAACTTCGCTTTTTAGGTATAATTATAGAACTTAATTGCCTCAGGAGTGTTTATTTATTGCACATTTTTTATACATTTGCGCAGTTTTACGTAAATAACAATCATTTTTGTCTGGTAATATCATTTTTTATCAGATTAATAAAATTGAAAGAATTATGAATCACAATTTATTAAAAGGCAAGAGAGGGATTATTTTTGGTGCCCTTAACGACATGTCAATTGCATGGAAAGTGGCAGAGAGAGCCGTTGAAGAGGGTGCTATAATCACCTTGTCTAATACTCCGGTAGCGGTGCGAATGGGTGAAACATCTGAGCTTGGGAAAAAGCTCAATGCAGAGATTTTACCTGCTGATGCTACAAATGTTGAAGATCTGGAGATGGTTTTCACAAAATCCATGGAGATTCTTGGTGGTAAAATTGATTTCGTTCTCCACTCTATAGGCATGTCACCAAACGTTCGCAAGAAAAGAACTTACGACGACCTGGATTATGACATGCTGATGAAAACACTGGATATCTCTGCTGTATCATTTCACAAAATGTTGCAGGTTGCACGTAAATTAGATGCAATTGAAAGAGGAGGCTCAATTCTGGCACTCACCTATGTTGCTGCTCAACGTGTATTTTACGGATACAACGACATGGCTGATGCCAAAGCATTGCTTGAATCAATTACCCGCAGTTTTGGATATATCTACGGACGCGATAAAGGGGTCAGAGTAAATACTATCTCGCAGTCACCTACAATGACAACTGCAGGAAGCGGCGTAAAGGGCATGACTGATTTGATGGATTTCTCAGAACGAATGGCACCTATAGGCAATGCCACGGCAGATGACGCTGCAGACTATTGCGTAGTGATGTTTTCCGACCTTACACGTAAGGTTACCATGCAGAATCTTTATAACGACGGAGGCTTTTCCAGTATGGGTATGAGTCTTCGTGCAATGAACCAATACAGCAACGGTCTGGAAGCGGGTCTGAATGCCGAAGGTGAAGGAAATAGAGACTAAAAATTATTTGGTTAATAAATATAAAAGTTTCAATCAACGGATTGGAACTTTTTTATATATATATTTGTAGCGATGCTTATTAAGTTATATGATGAAAATCCAAATCAGCGTGAGATAGATAAAATTGTATCTGCTCTGCATGAAGGTGGCATAGTAATTTATCCCACCGATACCCTGTATGCTATCGGATGTGATGCACTGAATGTTCGTGCTGTTGAGAAAATCTGCAGTCTGAAAGGTATTAATCCGGAGAAAAGCAACTTGTCAATCATTTGCAACGACCTAAGCATCATGAGTGAATATGCAAAAGTGGACACTCCGACATTTAAATTAATGAAGAGAAATCTACCTGGTCCTTTCACTTTTATCCTGCCTACAACATCATCCCTGCCAAAAATTTACAAGAAGAAAAAAACAGTCGGCATACGAGTACCTGACAATAATATCATACGTGAAATTGTTGCACAGCTTGGGAATCCTGTTTTAAGTACATCTGTTAAGGATGAAAATGATGAGATTGAATACACCACCAACCCTGAACTAATTCATGAAAAGTGGCAGGATTTTGCAGAAATAGTTATCGATGGGGGTATCGGAGGAATTGAACCTTCAACGGTTGTTGACTGTACTTCAGGAGAACCGGTTATCATTCGTCAGGGAAAAGGAGAGTTAAAATTCTAATATTTCCACACTTCAATTAAAATATTTGATACTTTCACAGTCATATAGCTACAAAGTACATTTTAATACTAAAATGTATAGAATGATTATCTAATTTATTTCTCATAAAATATTGAATAAAATGAAAAAAATATACTTCATCCTGCTGGTTTTCTCATCACTTCTGTTAATAAACACGTCATGTAAAGATGATGACAAAATTGTTGATAAGGGAGATTTAAAATCAGCCACTTATGATGCGGCAACAAAAACCTTTAAACTAACATACAGCAGCGGGTTCACTGAATCAGTTATTGCTAAAATAGACAATTCTGTTAATCCTCCTTTAGCTTCAGCCACCTTGGAAGACGGGTCAGAAGTCACATTTGCCGATGCGAATAAATCAGGTGATGCAAACATTACAACCTCCGACGAAATATCAAAAAATAAATATGTAAACGGCTGGATATATGATGAAATGTCGATCTATTACTTTTGGAACGACAAGCTTTCAAGAACTCCTAACTATTCATTATACCCTGAAGATTTCTTCGATTCAATTCTTTATAAGTATAACAAAACATCCAATCCTGACGGCGACCGCTTTTCATGGATACAGGAAGATTACACTGAGTTGTTGGGTAATCTAAGCGGAGTAGTTTCACACGAGATTGGTTTTGAATATATTTTAGTTGCTACAGACGCTTCCCGTACTCAATATTACGCATTGGTTCTTTATCCGATGCAGGGGACAGATGCAGAGGCTAAAGGTATTGACAGGGGAAGATTTATCACAAAAATAAACGGACAGAATATTACTCCGGACAACTATAAAACTCTGTTTGGCGGTACCGGAACAAAGAAGCTGAGCATGGCAGACTTTGTTTATAACCAAACTCAAGAGGTTTATGTCCTTCAAAGTAGCGGTGACGTTACTATTAATATGCATAGCAAATTTGCTGAAAATCCTATTTACCTGGACAGTATCTATTCTATAGATAATAAAAAGATCGGATATCTTGTTTATAACTTTTTTGCCACAGATAATGGTGATGACAGTAATGACTATGACAAAGAATTAATGAATAGGTTAAGTAATTTTAAATCCAAAGGTGTAAATGAGATGGTTCTCGACCTTCGCTACAACAGTGGCGGTGCAGTATCATCTGCTATTGCACTTGCAAGTGCTTTGGTAAAAAACAGATCAACAAGTAACGTACTTACTACCTCCCAGTATAATGCTATAGTGCACAACTCTTTGCTAAAGGAATATGGAGCTGACTATAACAAGGATTATTTTATAGACGAAGTATTTGGCACCAAAATTCCGGTTCCCGAACTAAATCTGCCACGCCTATATGTTTTAACTTCCGGATGGACTGCATCTGCAAGCGAGTTTATTATAAACGGACTTAAGCCTTATATGGATGTGATTCTTATAGGTGAAACTACATATGGTAAAAACGTCGGGTCAATTACATTATATGAAAAAGATGATTCGAAAAACAAATGGGGAATGCAGCCAATTGTAGTGAAGTTCGCTAACAGCTTAGGTTTTTCTGATTTCACTGCTGGGTTTACCCCAAATTATGAGGTTGATGAATTTGAAGATCTTTTCCTTTTTGAATTTGGTGACACAAAAGACCCGCTTCTTGGTACTGCATTAACAAATATCACAGGTAAGACAAGCTTCACACGTTCTGCATCAGCAATTTCAACTCCGTTCCGTTCTGAACAGGTAAATGAAAAAATATCAATAGATGACCGGGAAAAATCTCACCGCTTTGAAATGTATGATGATGTTCGCGGAAAAGATATCAGAGAAATTATGAATAAATAAGGTCTGATTCTATATATTCCTCAAACTTCTGTGGTATCTCATCCATAATGGTGAAAAGTTCTTCCAGTGTATTTGCTCTGAGCATTGCTATACGGGTAGATTTAAAATCCGGAATCCCTTTAAAAAGGGGGGTTGCAGCAAGATGCCTGCGCATATGCAGAATACCCCGCATTTCATCAAGTCTGTTTACGCTCTCCTGAACATGTTGTTTTAATACATTCAGATACCATCTGAATGGTCTTTTTAGCAGATGCTCTCCATTTTCCAGGTAGTATTTTATCTCTTCAAAGATCCAGGGGGCACCTATACTGCCACGCCCAACCATAATTGCGTCGACACCGGTTTCATCAAACCGCTGTTTCGTAATTTCGGGTGAGGTTATATCACCGTTACCTATTATAGGAATATGAATGCGCGGGTTGTTCTTGACATCCCGTATTAAAGACCAGTCGGCTTCACCCTTATACATTTGGGAACGTGTGCGCCCGTGAATTGTTAAAGCAACAATTCCGCAATCCTGAAGTTGCTCGGCGAGACTTACAATTATCTTTGAATCATCATCCCAGCCGAGTCTGGTTTTTACTGATACCGGTTTGTTTACTGCTTTTACCACCTTCTCAGTAATATCGAGCATTATATCAGGAGTTTTCATCATTCCAGAACCGGCACCTTTCCCGGCTATCTTTCTGACAGGACAGCCGAAATTGATATCAATAATATCCGGATCTGCTTCCTCACATATTTTAGCAGCTTCAACCATTGTATCGGGGTCACTGCCATAAATTTGTATGCCAATCGGACGTTCCTCTTCACCAAAAAGAATCTTGCGCTTTGTTTTTTTGATTTCTCTGATCAGTGCATCGCTTGAAATAAATTCGGTATAAACCATATCAGCTCCAAACTGCCTGCAAAGCAATCTGAATCCGATATCTGTTACATCTTCCATTGGTGCCAGGAATACCGGCCTTTCCGGAAATTCTAAATTAGCGATTTTCATATAATTTAAACAAGTTTCTCTGACCACTCTTTCTCGTTAAAACCAACGAGAACAAAATCGTAACCTACCACAATCGGACGCTTTACAACCATTCCGTTTGAGGCAAGTATATCAAGCAGCTCCTCACGCGAAGCACTATTTACCTTCTCTTTCAGATTATTCTCCCTGTAGATCATTCCTGAAGTATTGAAGAACCTCTTTATGGGGAAACCGCTCTTGTCGATCCATTCAGAGAGTTCTTCTTTCTTTGGGTTATCTTCAACTATATGTCTGGCTGTCACTTCGACACCATTTGCTTCAAGCCATTTGGCGGCTTTACGGCATGTACCGCATTTCGGGTAATGTATAAAAAGTGGTTTCATATTTTCTGAGCTATGATTTGTAAGTTGCAAAGATAATCAATGAGTTGGAAAAATTAAATAATTAATTTTATAACTCAATTATGATATTATTTAACCTGAGAGGCGAAACGTATGAATCTGGATCATTTGCAATCAGGGAAAGTGAATGATACTCTTTCCTCTGCAATTTCTGAGGAGTTAACCTGTTTTCATAAATAACCCATTCATCTAAAGGAGTGATGCTGTAAGACAGCTCTTTCTCGTACCCGTTATAATATTTTACAACTAATTGATTTACACCTTTCTTTAATGGCAGAAGAACAATCTCCTCCTGATATTTAAGTCTTTCAGGCGACAAGTGGGCAGTAATATAACTGCCATTCAACAAAATATATACACCGTTACCTGACCCTAACTTCACTGCAACTGTCTGGTCGCGGTCAGACTCAATCTGCTGCAGAAAGACAATGCTCTGTCGCGGCGAAATTCTCTCAGTATATGTTTCTCCATAGTTAAAATCTGCAACTTCATTCCAACTACTGTTTTCATCTGCTGAAAGCTGATCAAAATAAATATAATCTATGCCTTCTTCTTCGAGATTTCCAAACACACCTCTGCCCGGCTTTCTGTATAGTTTACTCCATAAGACAGAGCCCTTGGGTGCAGCCATCTTTTTCTGACCACGTGGCTGCAGTGTAAGTGTTTGTACTATTCCTTCTATTTCAAGAGAAAGACTTCGCCCAACTTCACTCTCAGTGAAACTGATTTTTGGCGTTATATTATTCTTACGTGTTTTAAAGGACCAATCGTAACCGATCAGGCTCTTATATCCTGCATAGTAGTTGAGACTTGAATGCCCAAATACCGGCGAACTATTTACCGTGGTTAGTTTGCCATTTGTAATTATAGCAGAGGGCTTTACGGTGAAACCGTTTACAAAACTGACTTTTATTACGGGGGTTACAGACCCCGTTACAGACCCCATACCAAACTCATTAGCCGAGCCTGTTATTTTGCCTGTTATATTGCTCGTTTTACTGGACTGAGCATCCTCATCGGTCTGAATCTCTAACCGATCTCCTTTCTGAGTGAATGAGAGGGGTTTGCCGGTTGATAACAACTCCACATTTTTAACCTCTCCGCTAAACCCTGACAATTCGATTATTGATGAACTTGGCTGTTTGCTTACAAAAGCATAGATATTATCATTGTTAGTTGTAACATCTCCCCAATCGAAAGAGGTATGAAAGGGATTAGCTTTTACTCCGTATATAGCCTCACTGTTTTTACTGATCCAATCACCAATTCCATGCAGCACTTCTTTTTCATATTCAACAATTGAGCCGTCGCCTCGGGGACCAATATTAAGCAGGTAATTCCCGCCTCTGCTTATAACTTTTATCAAACTTGATATCTTCTCTTGAATTTTTTCCTGAACGTCTCCGCGAACCTGCCATGATCTGTAGCCCCATGTTTCATCAAACATAGATGCAGCTGTCTGCCAGGTGATACCCATTTTATAATCGGGATACTCATTATCAGCCATAACAGCAAAGTCAACGTAATCATTGCCCAGTCTGCCGCTAATCATACAACCCGGCTGCAGGCGGTTTACCAGCTCATATAACCCCTTACTCTGTGAAGGAGTAAGCGATCCCATATCAAACCATATCTCTGATATGTCACCATAATTGGTCATGATCTCCTCAACCTGTTCTAGGTTGAACTCATAATGCTCATCAGTCAGCGGATCCGCATTATGACTCGAAATAGGATAAGCATGAGGATAATGCCAGTCGATTAATGAGTAATAAACTCCAAAACCAATTCCGCCTCTTCGGCAGGCATCTGCCAGTTCCTTCATTAAATCCTTTGAGTAGGGAGTAGCATCAACAATATTAAAATCAGTGTAAGCGGAATGGTACATGCAAAAACCATCGTGATGCTTTGAGGTGAAAATTATGGATTTCATTCCTGCAGCTTTAGCCAATGCCACCACACTGTCGGGATTCCATTTTACCGGATTAAACTCGTTTGCTGTTTCACCATACCAGTCGCTAAAGATACCGGCAAAAGACTGAATCTGTTCACTGTATCCAAGTTTTACGGGATTACCCTGATAGACGCCTCCGTAAACAGAGTACAGACCGAAATGAATAAACATTGAAAATTTCTGATCGATCCACTCTTTTGAGGGTTTTAAATTTTGAGTGTTATATTTAACTTGTGCAGAGAGAGGAAAAACAGATAAGAACAATATTGCAAATATTTTCAGCCCAGGAGTAACTTTTAACTTCATAAGAATTTGATGTTTCATTTGTAGTGCTACAAATTTAGGGAAAAAACTTCACTTCTCTCTAACCAAATTGATACCTGACTATGACCTGTTTCTTAATTTGCTCTAACCTTGCTCTTATAATGTCCTTTTACAACTAAGGAAAGTAAGAAGAATTCATTACTTGTCTAATGCATTTGTCACTTCTTCTATCATCTCATTTACTGAAATAATGCCTCCACCTGCCAAATACCAAATTTCGGGATTCAGATAATAAATTTTATCATTCTTTGCTGCATTTGTTTCTTTAATCAACGGGTTTTCAATCTCTTGTTTATTAGTAATACTGTTATCTACAACTCTGCTGCGATCTATAATAAAAATAATATCAGGGTTTACTTTTTGAATATATTCACTCGAAACCGGATTACCGTGTCTATGGACACTCAATCCTTCTGCTGCTTCAGATACTCCAAAAACATCATGAACAATTCCAAATCGTGACCCGCTGCCATAAGCACTAAACCGTCCACGGTTGTGCAACAGTATTAAAGCTTTTTCATCAGAATTTGCGGTGATACTTTTTGTCGCCTCAATCTTATACCTGATTTCAGCCTTTGCTTCATCTGCTTCGTTCTTTTTACCAAATAGCAAAGCCATATCATCAAGATTCTTTTCAAATGATTCCACAAAGTTACCTGCATCAACAGGAGCCGGGTATATAACAGGTGCTATAACAGAAAGCTGATCATAGAACTCTAACAATCTCTGTCCCATTATTATTAAATCGGGCTGAACTTCATTTATCTTCTCAAGATTTACTTCAGTTATACTGCCAACGTCTACAATAGAAGGGTCGTTATATTTACTCAAGTGCCCCGGCAGACCTGTTTTAGGAACTGCAACAGGTTTTATTCCCAAATAATCGAGATTCTCAAGTGCAGAAAAATCCAGTACTACAACTCTTTGCGGGTTTTTATTCACCTGCGTTGTACCCAAGGAGTGAATGATATTAACCTTTTCGTCATTAGTGTCTTCACCTGCATCATTTTTTTGATTGTTGCCTGAACAACTTATTAAAATAATAGATAGGGTGAGAATTGTGGTTATGCTTAAAATAAATTTATATTTTTTCATATCAAGTTTATTAATGGTTACACTTCAGAAGTAATTACAAATTCTCTTACTGTCAAACTCGCATATTTTGATGTTAATATCAAAAATGTCCTTTAAAACGTCCTCTCTTATTATATTTTCTGTAGTGTCGTGATAGATAATTTTACCGTTCTTTAGAGCTACAATAAAATCAGAATAATGAGAAGCAAAATTTATATCGTGCAGCACTATAATTATTGTTTTGCCTAGTTCATCAGCCAGCTTTCGCATAATCTTCATAGTTTGCACCGAATGTTTCATGTCCAGATTATTAAGAGGTTCATCCAGCAAAATATATTCAGTATCCTGGGCAACTACCATCGCCATATATGCTCGTTGTTTTTGTCCACCGCTAAGTTCATCTATGTACGCGTTTTCAATATCCTTAAGATTAAGAATATCTATAGCCCTGTCCACCATTTCAACATCATCTTTAGTGAGCTTTTCCTGAGAATAGGGAAACCGTCCAAATGAAACCAGTTCACGGACTGTAATCTTCAATCTCACATGATTTGACTGCTTAAGTATTGAGAGTCGCCTAGCAAGCATCTTACTTTTATATTCGGATATATTTTTTTCATCAACTAAAACCACTCCTCCATCCTGTGAGAGTAAACGACTGATAACGGAAAGCAGAGTACTCTTTCCTGCACCGTTTCCGCCTATTAATGAGGTGATTTTACCCTTGTTAAATTGCATGCCCACTTTATCGAGCACAACCTTATCACCATATTGTTTTGTAATTTCCTGAACTTCAATCATAATTTTTTAACTCTTAAAAGTAAGTACATAAAATAGAATCCGCCAATGATGTTTATTATGGCACTGATAGGGACTGATAAATTAAACACCCTTTCCATAAAAAACTGCCCTAAAAGCAAAGTGATAGCTGAAACCAAGCAACAGGCCGTAATAATTACAGTATGCTTATGTGTTTTAAATAACTCGTAAGTAAGGTTTGTTACTAGCAAACCAAGAAAAGTAATTGGTCCAACCAAGGCAGTTGAAACAGACACCAATATTGCTATAAGTACCATGAAGATCTTTACAGTCCGATTATAGTTAAGCCCAAGATTAATAGCCTGATCTCTTCCCAAAGCAATCACATCTAGATATTTAGCCATCCTTAATCCTACAAACAAAATTATCATCATAATAAATAATGAAGGCCACAACAGATCGCTATTTATCTTATTGAATGTAGCAAACATTTTGCCCTGAATTATAAAAAAATCGTTAGGGTCAATCAATAATTGCATAAATGAACTCAGGCTTGAGAATAAAGTGCCAAGAATAATTCCAACCAATAGGAGCAGGTAAAGATTGTTTTTTCCTTTTTTGTAGATCATCAGATAAAGAAGAAAAGCAAAAACAATCATTCCGGTTACTGAAACAAGAAAGTTGTCAACATGGTTTAACACCTTGAAAGTCTGGTCACCATAAAAATAAACAATAAACGTCTGTATCAGAAGATATAAGGATTCAAACCCCATAATCGACGGAGTAAGGATCCGATTGTTTGTAAGTGTCTGAAAAGCTACAGAAGAGAATGCCACACAACCTGCAACTACAATAATGGCAAGCAATTTCATTCCTCTGAAGCGAAGGGCAAACTCCCAGCTGTTTCCCATTCTGTAGAACAGGAAAAGTGCGGCACTCCCAATTAGGAGCAGAAGAGCAACCAAGAGAGTATTTCTTACAGCTATCGTTTTCTCCAAAATAATAAAAATAGAAAGATTATTGAGCCAAAAATACTAACAGTAACACCAATTGGCACCTCGTATGGATATATTGCCACTCTGCCGAAAATATCACAAATAAGAAGAAAGATAGCACCTGATAATGAAATCAGGGGTAAAGTTTTCTTTAAATTGTCACCAAAAATTAGACTGACCACGTTTGGTACTATCAGACCCAAAAAAGGAATCGCACCAGCAGTAATAACAACAGAGCTAACTGTCAGAGAAACACAAAACAGACCAATATTCATTATGTGATTGTAGTTCAGTCCCAGATTCTTTGAAAACTCCTCACCCATTCCTATGACAGTAAACTTATTAGCATAAAAATATGTAATGAGAATTGCAGGTAATGTAAGATAAATCAACTCGTATCGACCTTGGAGAATCGCTGAAAAGTCGCCCATCATCCATGCGTTAGAATCCTGAACAATGTTAAGATGAACGGCGAAGAAAGTAGAAATTGATCCTATGATGCCACCAAACATGAGTCCTACCAGTGGAACAAAAATTACATTTCGGTGCTTTATCTTTCTAACTATTGTAAGAAAAATAATGCTTGCCAGGAATGTAAAAAGAAATGCCGATAGCATTTTAAGAGTGACACCTGCAGCTGGAGTATAAATAAAAAAAATGAGAAGTCCCATTTTCGCAGCTTCAAGTGTGCCTGCAGTAGTAGGAGATACAAATTTATTCTGTGTCATCTGCTGCATTATTACACCAGAAACACTCATACCTATTCCGGCTAAAATAAGCGTAGCAGTACGTGGTAATCTGCTTACATAAATTAAGGATATTTTATCGATATCACGGTTAATAATATCAGCAACAGTTACATCAGCTACTCCCACGAAGAGTGATAAAATAGCCAGTATAATTAGTATTAATGTCAGAACTGTTATCCTCAAGTAAACTCCTTTTCTGTATAAAAAAACCAAAGGCCGGTAATTATGTTTTACCGGTCTTCACTCTACATTACTCAATATATTTTATATTGAGTAACAAAGATAGGTCTCAATGTGATATACTTCAATACCTAAAACTTAGTAGAAAAGGTCTGTTTTCATTGCAAAACTGACTAATAATTGGTATTAATTCTACGAATTGCTTCTTCCGTTTTCTCGTGACTGTTAAACGCTGTCATACGGAAATAGCCCTGACCATTAGATCCAAAACCAACACCTGGTGTACCTACAATATGGCAATTATTTAATAACTGGTCAAAAAATGCCCATGAGTCTAGTTCATGCGGACATTTCAACCATACGTATGGTGAATTTTCTCCTCCAAAAACAGTCCATCCTTTCATTAACAAGCTATTGCGAATGATACTCGCATTGTGCATATAGTAATTGACCATTTCGCCAACCTCTATTTGTCCTTCTGCAGTATAAACGGCTTCTGCAGCCCGTTGCACTATATAATCAGTGCCGTTGAATTTAGTTGATTGCCGTCGTTTCCACAAATTATTCAGACTAACCTCTGATCCATTTTTAAGCTTTGACATTAATGATTTAGGTACTACTGTAAAGCTACATCTCAAACCTGTAAATCCGGCATTTTTTGAAAATGAGCGGAATTCTATTGCACACTTATCAGCATTTTCTATCTCATAAATCGATTTAGGAATATTTTCATCCTGAATATAAGCTTCGTATGCAGCATCAAATAGTATTAAGCTGCCATTTTCCAATGACCATTCAACCCACTTTTTCAGCTCCTGTTTAGTCATAACTGTTCCCGTTGGATTGTTAGGATAACATAGATAAACCACATCTACGTGCTCATTTGGCAGTTCAGGCAGGAAACCTCTCTCTTCATCACAGTTAAGCAATAAGATCTTTCCTGATTTACCTATTCTCATAATAGTAGTATCCAGATAAACAGGATAAACAGGATCTGTAATAGCAATCACATTATCATCACCGAGGATGTCTCCAATATTACCGGTATCACTTTTTGATCCATCACTTATAAAGATTTCATCTGGAGAGACATTTATTCCTCTTTGTGAATAATCAACTTCAGCAATTCTTTCTCTAAGAAAGCTATATCCCTGCTCAGGCCCATAACCTCGAAACGTCTCTATTGTACTCATCTCATTTACAGCTGAATGCATAGATCTGACAATTGATGATGGCAGTGGTAATGTCACATCACCTATACCCAATCTTATAAGATCAGTTACAGGTTTATAGGAAATAAAATCATCAACCTTTTTTGATATCTGGTTAAACAGGTAGCTTTCACTCAGATTAAGAAAATTCTCATTTATTCTAAACATCATATTTCTCCTTTAAACACAAAATGAGCATCTCCGGTAAGGAAAACATCATTAGAAGCTTTATCCCACAAAACTTCTAGCAGACCGCCTTTCAAATTAACTGTAGTTCTGGGTCTGCATCTGCCGGTTATAACTCCTGCTACCACAGCAGCACAAGCTCCGCTACCACAGGCAAGAGTTTCACCACTGCCCCTCTCCCAAACACGCATATTTATATACTTTGAATTAACTATTTCTACAAACTCAACATTTGTTCGATCAGTAAACAGATTAAGATATTCGATTCTTGGTCCTATTTTTCCTATATCAAGTGATGCGATACTATTTGTAAAAATTACTGCATGTGGATTACCCATAGATACGAAAGTGATGCGATACTTTTGTTCGTCAAACTGTACCGGATAATCAATCATTTCGTCGAGTGCTGACTGAAAATGTCCTTGAGAGCCGGCATCTTTTGCAGTAAGTATTGCTTGACCCATATTTACTCGCACCAGTTCTACAATATTTGTATGCCGGCTGATTTTTAATGTCAGCTTTTTTATACCTGATTTTGTACTCAAATTGATTTCTGTTTTAGAAGTCATTCCTCTTTCATAGAGATATTTGCCAACACAACGGGCGGCATTTCCACACATTAAACCTTCACTGCCATCTGCATTATACATCAGCATAGAGAAATCTCCTTCAACTGAAGGCCCAATAAGCACAAGTCCGTCACTACCAACACCAAAATGCCGGTCACTTAATCTTTTTGAAAGATCAGCTGGATTGTCTACTTTTTCCTCATATAGATTTACATATATGTAGTCGTTACCGGCTGCTTGCATTTTTTCGAATCTCATATTAATCATTTTAGAGATAAAAAAAACACCTGCGTGATTCCACAGAACCAGGCAAGTGTTTTAAGATTACATATAAAAGCAACAATTAATATACAATTGCTTTTTATTTTACAAATATATATCTTTTTGATGTTTTATTGCAACAAATACAGCAATTTGTTTTTATTTATATGTAACCCATTTCATCATCTCCCTGAATGATGGTTTTTTTCCATACATTAAAATTCCTACTCTGTAAATCTTTGCAGCAAATATAGAGATTAATAAAAATGTACCATAAAGCACTACTAGAGACAATAATATTTCCCAGAAAGGAATTCCAAAAGGAATTCTTACCATCATGACAATTGGTGATGTAAAAGGAATCAGTGATGTCCAGAATGCTAATGGACCATCCGGATTACTCACACTATAAAATCCTGCAAAGAAAGCGAACATGATTAGTAATGTAACTGGGGTCATATATTGACTTGTATCTTCTTCACTGTCAACTGCTGAAGCAAACATTGCAAAAATTGATGCATACAAAACATATCCTCCGATAAAGAACAAAACAAAATATACAATCAACTGCAGCCAGTTGATACTCATTACAGAATTCATGATACCTTCAACATTAAAGTCGCTCATTTCAGAAGACATTGCAACAGCCTGTTCAGGATTTGCAATAAAAAGAGATACTCCGGCAAAAAGAACTGAAGTCATTAATATCCATATTGCCAACTGAGTAAGTCCAACTAATCCTATCCCGACAATTTTGCCAATCAGCAGGTTCACCGGTTTCACTGAAGATACCATTACCTCAACAACGCGACTCTTCTTCTCTTCCAGTACAGCCTGCATAACCATATTACCATATAATAGTATAAACATATATATAAGAATTGTAAACAACATACCGATTATGCTGGCTATCTCTGTTGAAGATTCTTTCACACTTCCGTCGTCACCCATACGCAATGTTCTCAGGGTAATACCTGATTTATCTTCAATAATTGAGCGCACCTGAACAATTGCTTCACTGTCAACATTGCTTGACTGAGTTAGTTCATCGAGCCTCTGTTCTGTTACCTTTTCATTCAAGGTCCTCTCAATAACAGATTGCAACTCGATTGGAGCTTGCTTTTCTGATGTAAGAGATACTGCTCGCGGATCTTTGTTAAGGTCATTTGTTATCTGAAGAATTGCGAAAAGATCCTTGCCGAGTTTGCTTTCAGATTCCTGCTGATCAGCTTCATCAATTATCTGAAACTCAAATTGATCCGTTGATTCAAGTAAGGGCGCATATATACCAGTATTATCAATTACTGCTACATTCTTAACGCTTCCATCATTAAGAGTAGAAAGCCAAAGAGGAACAAGAGATAATGCCACCATAAGAAATGGCATGAGTAACGTGAGAATTATAAAGGATTTCTTCCTTACTCTTGTAAGATATTCTCGTTGTATTATTAAACTTAAACTGCTCATTGTAAATATACTTAAAATGGACTATTATTTTTTATCTTTTGTAACCGTCTTTATGAAGACATCATTCATAGTTGGCAACTCTTCATCGTAACTCACCACTTCATATTTGTCAAATATCAATTTTGCCAGATCGTTATTACTGATCCCGTTTAATTTTTTTATTCGCAAATCGATGAATTCATGGTAAGGCTCTTTTGAAAGAAGTTCAATAGAGGGGTGCTCCATATCAAAATCGTCTGCCAATAAACGAAAGCGGAAGATATTTGGTCTGTTGTCTTTACGTATATTAAATACGTTTCCCTGAAGAACTACCTGCGACTTGTTAATCAGTGCAATATTGTCGCACAACTCTTCAACTGATTCCATGTTATGAGTAGAGAGAATAATTGTCTTTCCCTCATCTTTCAAACGAAGCATCTCATTTTTCACAATATCAGTATTCACCGGGTCGAAGCCGCTAAACGGTTCATCAAAAATAAGCAGATCAGGATTGTGGATAACGGTGGAAATAAATTGCACCTTCTGCTGCATCCCTTTTGATAATTCTTCAACCTTCCTGTTATACCAATCCATGATATCAAACCTCTTGAACCAAACCATCAGTTCGTGATGTGCCTGCTTTTTCGACATACCTCGCAACTGGGCAAGATACATCGCCTGTTCGCCTACTTTCATTTTTTTGTACAATCCCCGTTCTTCAGGCATATAACCAATATTATAAATATCATCCCTTACAGAATGCCTGCCGTTAATCAAAACTTCGCCACTGTCAGGGGCAGTAATGCGGGTAATTATACGAATCAAGGTTGTCTTTCCGGCACCGTTGGGACCAAGTAAACCAAAGACGGTTCCCTTTGGAACACCTATACTCACCTTATTCAACGCCAGGTGATTAGCGTATTGTTTAACTACGTCATGTGTTTCTAAATACATGTTTAAATATTTAATCTTACTAATATTTTAATACAATCCTCTCACCCAGCTCTTTCGCGAGCACTTTCTTTATTTCCTGCAGTTGTTGTAATCTGGTAATATATACTGAATAATTGTCCGGATTACTTTTTTTAATTTCCTCCTTCAGTTCATCTATTTTAGTCAGCACATAGGCATTTTTAAGTTCTGTTGTTGCCCTGGGAACATAGTTTTGCAGCAGGTTTTGCTCTAATAAACGTGAACTCTTGTCACCAACCTCTTCTCCCAGAATTTTAGAGTGAATTTTACTAAGGTGATACCTGTCACTCAGCAATTCAGAAGCAAGTTTACTCACTTTAGGGTCAGGATAATTAAGAAAGAAGTGTGCAGCATCGAATTTTTTGTTATCTATATTACTTACAGCTTCATCAAGCATTAACTGATAAAGCTCGTTGTTAAAACTTATATTGTCACGTTCCAGGTCAAAATGTACAAATTCAGTTACACCCGGTCCCTCTTCAAGTAATACATCCTCTTCAATAATTGTTTTACCCTCTTTTCTTTTACGCTTTTCAAACTTCTGATACAAAGGTGTATTTCCATATCTCACTATATATCTGAGTATCTCCCTTTCGTAACGATCATATGGACTCTTTACTGTCGCTTTTTTATTGGTTCCATTGCTTGTTGTATTTACTTCATCATTTTCGCTTATTACAATTTCACCTATTTTCGTAAGCTCTTTATCCTTTTGCTCTCTTTTTTTCTCCCAGCTGCGTCGTCTGATTTTATTTATTTCAGCAATCAATACACGCTCCTGCATATTCAGCAACTGAGAGCATTCCTGTATATAAACCGACCGTGTGATTGTATTAGGTATTAAAGAGATGCTGTTGACTATATTTGAAATCATTCCAGCCTTTTTGACTGGATCATCACCTACTTCTTTGATAAGAAGTTCAGTTTTAAAGCGAATAAAATCAGTTTCGTTCTCAGAAATATATTTCTGAAAACTCTCCGCATTCTGTTTTTTTGCAAATGAATCAGGATCTTCTCCTTCAGGAAGTAGTACTACCTTCACGTTCATACCCTCTTCAAGCAGTAGGTCGATACCTCTTAAAGCTGCGTTTATACCTGCTGTATCACCGTCATAAATCACAGTAATATTTTCTGAGAAACGGTGGATCATTCGAATCTGTCCATGTGTTAAAGCAGTTCCTGAAGATGAAACAACGTTCTCTATACCTGCCTGATGCATTGACAATACATCAGTATATCCTTCTACAAGAAAACATTTATCCTGCTTTACTATGGCGCTTTTGGCAAAATAGATACCATATAATTCTTTACTCTTTGAGTATATTTCACTCTCGGGAGAATTTACATACTTGCCTGTATTCTCAGCTTTCTTAAGTATACGACCTCCGAAAGCTACTACCTTCCCGGATAGTGTATGCACAGGAAAGATAACTCTTCCGCGAAACCTGTCATAGAGTGGCTGATTGTGCTCACCTCCGGCAGAAAGACCTGTTTTAATCAAATAGTCTTTTACATAACCGGCTTTTTGAGCTTCTACAGAAAAAGCATCTCGCTGTTCAAGGCTATAACCAAGTTGAAATTTTTTGATTATATCGTCCCTTAATCCCCGTTCACGGAAATAAGAAAGTCCTACCGCCTTTCCTTCAGGATGTGTATGAAGTGTTTTTACAAAATAATCTCTTGCATATTCATTCAGGATAAACATGCTCTCACGATCGCTCTGAACCTGCTTCTCCTCGTCTGTGAATTCTTTTTCTACTACCTCAATATTATATTTGCGCGCAAGATATTTTAATGCTTCGTAGTATGATAATTGCTCATGTTTCATTATAAAGTGAATGGGAGATCCTCCTTCACCGCAAGCGAAACATTTACAAATATTTTTAGCCGGAGATACATAAAATGAGGGATTCCTGTCCTCGTGAAAAGGGCATAATCCTACCATATTTACACCTCTCCTGCGAAGTGTAACAAAATCAGACACCACATCAACAATTTGTGCGCTGTCCTGAATACGACCTATAGTAATCTGATCAATCATAACAGAAATACGAAATTACTTATTAATATTGTCAAAAAAGTGGTTTTTGGAAATATATTCATACATTTGTACTGCACAATTTTGTTTCAGATACTTTAAAATTTATTAATATGGAAGCTATTAACTGGTCGAACTTATCATTCGGCTACATGAAAACCGACTACAACATCCGCAGCTACTTCAAAGACGGTAAATGGAGTGAACCTCAAACAGAAACTTCCGAATTTCTAAATCTTCACATGGCTGCTACTTGTCTTCATTACGGACAGGAAGTTTTTGAAGGGTTAAAAGCATTTCGCGGTAAAGATGGCAAGATACGTATCTTCAGGATGCGCGAGAATGCACTCAGACTACAATCATCATGCAGAGGAATTATGATGGCTGAGCTGCCGGTAGAGCTGTTTGAAGAAATGGTTACTCTTGCCGTAAGAAAAAACGATCGTTTTGTGCCACCCTACGAAAGCGGAGCATCACTATATATACGTCCGCTTCTTATAGGAACTAGTGCTCAGGTAGGAGTAAAACCTGCCACTGAATATACGTTTATCATTTTCGTTACACCTGTAGGTCCTTATTTCAAAGAAGGTTTCAAACCGACACCTATGGTAATCATGCGTGAATATGACCGTGCCGCTCCACTTGGTACAGGTACATTCAAAGTTGGAGGAAATTATGCTGCCAGTCTGGTTGCCGGAGAAAGAGCACACGAAATGGGTTATTCTGCAGTTCTTTATCTTGACGCGAAAGAGAAAAAGTATATAGACGAGTGCGGACCTGCCAACTTCTTCGGGATTAGGGAAAATACATATATAACTCCAAAATCATCCTCCATTTTACCTTCCATAACCAATAAAAGCTTGATGCAGCTTGCTGAAGACATGGGACTGAAAGTGGAAAGAAGACCGGTGCCGGAAGATGAGCTTGCAACATTTGAAGAAGCAGGAGCATGCGGCACTGCTGCCGTAATAAGCCCTATCTTGCGTATTGATGATATCAGCGAAAACAAGAGTTATCACTTTTGTAAGGATGGTAAGGCAGGTCCTATCAGCGAAAAACTGTACAGTAAATTACGTGCAATACAGTATGGTGACGAACCTGACAAATATGGCTGGGTAACTGTATTAGATTAAAAGAACTACAAATTGCTCCATGATTTAAAGGGGTGGATGGACAGAAATGAATTGTAATATCTTACATTTCCGGTAACCTCCGCCCCTAACCATTTTGGTTTCTCAAAGTCTTCATCCTCATCCTCCAGTTCAACTTCAGCAATCAAAAGTCCTTCATTTTCTCCGTAAAACTCATCTACTTCGAAAGTGTGATTACCTGCTTTGATGAGATAGCGGGTTTTATCTATTACCCCTTCTTCACATAATTCAAGCATCTCTTCGGCGTCAGGCACAGGTATTTCATATTCCCATTCGTGTCTTTTTAATTTACCCTCAACCAGGGCACTTTTTACTGTGATGTAAGCCTTTTCACCCTTCACCCTGACGCGAATAACGCTTACACCCGAAAGTGATAAATATCCCTGTTTGATCCTGAAACTCTTGTATGCTTTTGATTTATATTCCCCGTTAACAAGAAACTTTCTCTCTATCTCATATCCCATAGTGCTGTTTTTTTTCAAAGGTATGACTAATATATATATATAAAAAAACTATGTTCCTAAGTTCCCGTAATCACTACGAAAAAATAAAAACATAGTTAAGATTTTGGTTGGATTAAATAAAAAAATCAATGCGCGTAATTCTATTTTCATTCAATAATCCATTACAAGTATATAGCTACAAATCATAACTGTATATGCTTTTTGGGAGTTTTTCGCATTCTGAGTAAAATTTCCACAAAAAGGTCATTGCGATATAATATTTGGACTTTACTTCTAATACCTTTATCTTAAAGAAAAATATTATATCTTTGTTTATTATTAAATTAACAGAGCATATCATGCCTAAAAATAAAATTGTAACCACTGCCCTCGGGTTAGCCGCAATTACCTCTTTTTATGCGCAAGACAAACCAAATGTGGTTTTTATACTTACTGACGATATGGGTTATGGTGATTTAAGCTCTTATGGTCAGGAGAAATTTGAAACGCCTAATATTGACAGGCTTGCATTAAGTGGCAAAAGATTCACCAGAAGCTATTCGGGAACAACAGTAAGTGCTCCTTCACGGGCAAGTCTGCTGACAGGTTTACATACCGGCAATGCACCAATCAGAGGCAACAGGGAGATTCAGCCTGAAGGTCAGGCTCCCCTGCCGGCAGATACATATACATTATTCCGACTTTTTAAAGATTCCGGTTATACTACCGGGGCTTTTGGTAAATGGGGATTAGGATATCCCGGGTCATCAGGAGATCCGGTAAATCAAGGCGTAGACCATTTCTTTGGATACAATTGTCAGCGTTTGGCACATAACTACTATCCGAGTCACCTTTGGGAAAACAACAAAAAAATTGAACTTCCTGAGAACGATAACGGGCAGTTTGGCGTCTATTCTCAGGATCTGATTCAAAAGAAAGCACTTGAGTTCATTGAAGAACAAAAAGAGAATCCTTTCTTTATGTATGTACCAATCGTACTACCCCACGCAGAGCTTGTTGTTCCGGAAGACAGTATAATACAAAATCTCAGAGGTAAATTTCCGGAAACACCTTTTAGAGGGACAGATTCTGGACCCAATTTCAGGAAAGGCGGATATATATCACAGGATTATCCCCGTGCGACTCACGCCGCGATGGTCTTGAGAATAGACCTATATGTTGCACAGATTGTAGAAAAGCTCAAAGAAGAAGGATTATTTGACAACACACTTATAATATTTACAAGCGACAACGGTCCTCACAGAGAAGGGGGCGGTGATCCCGACTTCTTCAACAGTAACAGCATTTATCGGGGTTATAAAAGAGATCTCTATGAAGGCGGAATCCGGGTGCCGACAATTATTTCATGGCAAGGTAAAGTTGCAGCCGGTGCTGAGAGCAATTTTCCTTTTGCTTTCTGGGACTATCTGCCAACTTTTGCAGAGATATTAGGTGTTGAGCCGCAAACAAAAACAGACGGAGTGAGCATACTCCCTACTTTGCTTGGCAGTGATGGACAGGAAGATAGGGATTACTTCTATTTCGAGTTTCAGGAGTCAGGTGGAAGACAAGCAATCATCAAAGAAAACTGGAAACTATTGCATCTTGATATTCGTAACGGAGGTACTTTTGAACTTTATAATGTTGCTTCCGACCCGTCAGAAAATCATAATTTGATAACTCTATATCCTGAAAAGGCAAAAGAACTGAAAAAATTAATGATAAAAGCGAGAACAGATCACCCGAACTGGCCCTTGTTCTAATCAAAAAAAGATAAAATGAAAAAGATCATACCCCTTTTATCTGCTTCTATTGTTGCAAGTCCGATATTTGCAGGCAGTATCACTGAAAAAGAATCTGAAAAATCAATAGATTTAAAGACTGAAACTAAGCCAAATATTGTTTTAATTTATGCAGATGATATTGGATACGGAGATCTTTCCTCCTATGGCGCCAAACGTGTTGAAACACCAAATACAGACTCGCTTGCAGCTAACGGTATAAGGTTTACGAATGCCCATTCAGCAGCAGCTACCAGTACCCCTTCACGATATGGTCTTATCACAGGTGAATACCCCTGGCGAAGAAAAGGTACGGGTGTTGCTGCAGGAGATGCAGCGCTGATAATAAACCCGGAACGCATCACCTTGCCCAAAGTACTTCAGGAGGCTGGTTACACAACCGGAGCTGTCGGCAAATGGCACCTGGGAATGGGTAATGAAACCGGAAAGCAGGACTGGAACGGACATGTAACGCCGGGTCCTTCAGAAATCGGATTTGATTACTCTTACATTATGGCGGCGACCGGTGACAGGGTACCATGTGTTTTTATGGAAAACCAGAGAGTGGTTAACCTTGACCTTAATGATCCTATATCTGTCAGTTACAAAGAGAACTTTGAAGGTGAACCAACAGGAAAAGATAACCCTGAGTTACTGACAAAACTACGCCCCAGCCACGGGCATGATCAAAGTATTGTAAACGGTATATCACGCATTGGCTATATGAAAGGGGGTAAATCTGCCCTTTGGGAAGATGAAAATATTGCTGACAGCATAACTGTACACGCTGTTCGTTTCATAGAAAAAAACAGTGATAAACCATTTTTCCTCTATTTCGGAACAAATGACATACATGTACCCCGTTATCCTCATGAGAGATTTAGAGGGGCAACTGAAATGGGTCACCGCGGTGATGCAATTGTACAGTTCGACTGGTCGGTTGGCGAAATAGTAAAAGCTCTGAAAAAGGCAGGTATATTTGAGAACACCCTTATAATTGTAACAAGTGATAACGGTCCGGTTGTTGATGACGGTTATCAAGACGGAGCTGTAGAAAAGCTTATGGATCATAAACCCTGGGGACCATTCAGAGGAGGAAAATACAGCACTTTTGAAGCAGGAACGAGAGTACCGTTTATTGTACACTGGCCTGAAAGAGTTGAATCAAAAGTGTCACATGCATTAGTCTCACAAATTGATATGACCGCTACAATGGCTGCACTTGCCGGACTTGAGAGATTGCCCGAAATACCTGAAGACAGTCAGAATCAGCTCAGTGCATGGCTTGGAATGGAGCCGGCAGGAAGAGATTATGTTATTGGATCTGCAGGCTCACTCACAGTGCTCACAAGAGTGTGGAAGTATATTGAGCCTAACAACGGAAGAACATATAACCCTCTTACAAACACTGAACTTGGTAATAATCCAGATGATCAGCTCTATAATATGACAACAGACCGGGGTGAATATGACAATACAGCTGAGGAAAACCCTGAAATAGTTGAGATTATGAAACATATACTTGAGAGAGAGAAGGAAAAAGGCATCGGTTTAGATTTATAATTAAATAAATAGAGAATTAATAAATCGAATAAAGGTAAAGATAATGATAAAAAGAACAATCTATCTGTTAGTTTTTGCTTTGATAGCTGCAGGAGTGTTTGCACAAGAGGGAAAGGTAAATATTTGGGAAGACACCGGTATCACACAGATAAATGCCGAGAAAGCTCATGCTTCGTACACTCCTTTTACGGAGCCGGCTTGGGAAAACAACAGTCTGAGTGAATCACCTAATGTAAAAATACTAAATGGAACATGGAAGTTCCGTTATTTCCAAAATCCGGATGCGGTGCAGGCAGACATTGCTAAAGAGATGGCGGACAGAAACTGGGATGATATTACCGTTCCCTCAAACTGGCAACTACAGGGTGATGGCAAATATGATCCTCCTTATTTCACTAACACAAAATATCCATTTGAACCCAACCCTCCGTTTGTACCCAAAGATTACAACCCCACAGGAGTTTATAAAAAGAATTTCACAGTTCCCGATAACTGGAGTGATGATCAGGTGTTTATTCACTTTGCAGGGGTACAGTCTGCAATGATACTCTGGGTAAACGGCAAAGAGGCAGGTTACCACGAAGATGGAATGCTTCCGGCAGAATTCAACATTACAAAATATCTGCAAAAAGGTGAAAATGAGATTACAGTGAAAGTTTTAAACTGGTCAAAAGGCAGTTACCTTGAAGATCAGGACTACTGGCGACTGGGTGGAATTTACAGGGATGTTTACCTGTTTTCAACTCCGGCAGTCAGGATGCGCGATTTCACTGTTTACTCTGAACTGGTAAACGATTATAATGATGCAGTTCTTAATATCACTGCTGATGTAGAGAATATCAACAGCAGATCCGGGGATAAATACATAATTCAAACCACACTTAAAGATCAAAACGACAATGTTATACAAACCCTCAAAAGCTCACCATTTAATATAAACAGAGGAGAAGAGAAACAAATCAAACTATCAGCAAAGATTGAGAACCCTCTGAAATGGACAGCGGAAACACCAAATTTATATAAGGTGGGCATAGAGCTTTTAAAAGCAGAAGGTAAGCACCTACAGGCATTTGTAATAAATACAGGCTTCCGCAAGGTTGAAATCAGAGACGGGCTGTTTCTGGTAAACGGACAGCCGGTTAAAATAAAAGGAGTCAACAGGCATGACTTTGACATGTATAACGGTCGCACAGTTACACGTGAACAGATGATTGCAGACATTATTCTTATGAAACAGCATAACATAAATGCTGTCCGTACAAGTCATTATCCCAATAACCCCGAGTTTTATTCCCTTTGTGATGAGTATGGACTCTATGTAATGGATGAAGCCAACGTTGAAAGTCACGGCTTATGGGAAAAAGGCTACTATGTTGGTGAGGAGGAAGAGTGGAAAAAGATGATTGTTGAGCGTAACGTAAATATGGTTTTAAGGGATAAAAATCATCCTTCAATCCTATTTTGGTCTATGGGTAACGAATCCGGATGGGGAGTAAATTTCGATCATGCTTATGAAGCTATGAAAGAGGCGGATCCCGAAAAGCGACCAGTACATTATGAATCCAAAAACCCTGCCTATGCACACTCTCTAAACCGATACGATATTATCTCTGACATGTACTCTTCGATGAAACACCTTGAAGATTACTATAATTGGGACTCAGAAAGACCTATAATCATTTGTGAGTATGCACACACAATGGGTAACAGTCTGGGAAACTTCAGAAAATACTGGAATCTGTATAATGAATATGAACGATTTCAGGGAGGGTTCACATGGGACTGGATGGATCAGGCTTTAAGGTCAAAAGATGAAAGCGGCAAAGAATACTGGAATATAATTAACTACAGTGACGGCTCAAACACCAATGATGGTATGGTTAATCCCGATCGCACACCTCAGCCTGAAATGGAAGAGTTGAAAAAAGTTTATCAGTACTTCAATGTAAAAGACATTGATATAAATACAGGTATTATATCCATCTCAAATGAAAACTACTTTGCAGACGCAAGTGATATTTACATGCTATGGGAGATAATTGAAAACGGCAGGATAATAGAGTCAGGCAGAGTTGATGAGCTGAATATCAACCCACAGGAGAGTCAGCTTATGGAGATAAAATTCAACAGGTCTGCAATCATTCCAGGTAACGAATATTTTATAAACTTCAGTTTTCACCTTAAAGAAAACAGACTATGGGCTGATGCAGGTTTTATTGTTGCAAAAGAACAAATGGACTTCGGACTCAGTCATTTCGTTAAAGAAAAAGCAGATATTGATTCATTACCTAAACTACAGGTTAATGAAAAAAACAATCTGTTAGTGTTGTCAGGTAGTAACTTCACACTTACATTTGATAAAGGAATAGGCGGAATGAGCCACCTTGTCTACAATGATAATGAAGTAATCACTGAACCATTACTACCCTACCTGTGGCGAGTGCCAACCGACAACGATGAGGGTGGAGGCAAAAACAGTTATGCAGATCGCTGGAGACAAGCAGGTCTGGATAAAACTGAAATCAATCCCTTAAGTATTACATACACCCGACTGAATGACGGCCAGGTTGTCATCTACGTAAAGAATGCAGTTAAGACCACTTTGGAAGACATACTTTACGAAGGTCATTACACAGTTTCAGGTGACGGGAAAATAGCAGTTGACAACTGGTTTAATGTTCCGGATGAAATACCTCCTTTGGCAAGAGTAGGACTTAGAACAGCCCTGCCATCAGAGTTTAACGAAATTGAGTGGTATGGAAGGGGTCCGCACGAATCATACGACGACCGCAAGGAGTCGGCCTTTGTTGGCATTTACAAAGGAGATGTTGAAGACCAGCATTTCAGTCACGTCATGCCACAGGAAAATGGCAATAAAACAGATGTGAGGTGGATAAAAGTAATTTCAGAAAACTGTGCTGTGCAGATTAACGGTATGCCCCTTATCAACTTCAACATACAGAATTATTCTGCTGAAGCTTTAAATGATTCAAAGCCTTCAGGAAAGAATCCGTCTGATGACCCGCACCGTGGCGATAAAACCTGGATAAATATCGATTTCAGGCAGTCAGGTATGGGTGGTGACAATAGCTGGCAGCCCAGAACACACAGAGAATATTTACTCGATAACAGTGAGTATTACTACTCATTTTCGATAGGTAAACCACTATAACTATCGGTTCTGATAACAGATAAGTATAAAAGCCTCCATAACTTTGTTTATGGGGACTTTTTCTACTATAATCCCATATACTTCAGAGCTTCATAAACAAAAAAAGCAGGCCACACCAAAGCTTTTAAAAACCCTAAAACTCCCATCCAAAAACCGGTTGCAGTAGATATAAAATAAATTGCGGCACCAATGAACCCTAATCCGTAAACTGCATCACCTGCCGAACCACTTGATTTGTTTCCCATAATTTTATAATAATTAAATCATTGATAAACAATTAATGTAAAAGTATTAAAATAATTGAAAACAGATCACACTTTATATTAATATCTTATTGTTTTTGAGTAGATTTATATGACTTCACTTCTGATGTAGCTGCTGCAAACTGACTTACAATCAGAATTGATAATTCAATGTAACGGCAACATTCCTCGGGTCAACAGGATTCAGATAACCTCCCCTGTAATAAGCAGTATAACCTTTTGAATCAAGAATATTATTAACAAACAGTTGAAGAACAACTTTATCAAAACGATAGCCTGCTTTCAGATTAAGGGTAGTATATGCATCAGCAATAAATGGCTTTACGTTTGGTTGCACATGATGCCCCGGCAAAACCTTGTATGTGTATTCAGCAAAAGGACGTTCACCAACATAATAAGCCCCGGCTCCAAATGTCACGTTTCTGAGCGGACCATCGAAAAACGTATAATTAATCCAGCCGTTTGCCATATGATCGGCTGTATTCATTGGTTTAGAACCTTCGTGATAATAGGGACTGTCATGATAGCCTGCATCAAGGTATGAATATCCCATTACAACATCCATATTTTTAAGCAGTTTACCCGTCATCTCCAGCTCAAGACCCTGTCGTTTAAGATTTCCTGCTTTTATATAGTAGCCGGTATTACTTCCAGCATCATTAAGAGCAGCGTAAGTCAGATTGTTATTCATTATATTAAACCAGGTAGCGTTAAACCTAAGTCTGTTGTTGAACCACTCAGTTTTAAAGCCAACCTCAAACTGTTTCTCTTTTGATGGCCCAACAGGAGTAACCTGATCTTCAAGAAGATTTGCCGCACCTCTTAATGATGTAGTTGTTGTATAAGAAGCAAAGAGGTTTATTTCTTCAAAAGGGGTAATTATTATGCCTAACAGCGGATCCCATACACTACCTCCCGTTGTTGAGATGTTGTTATTGCTGATACCGCTTATTTGACTATATCTCAATCCCAGTGATAATTTAAGAAACCTGTTGAAAGTCATCACCTCCTGCAGAAGCATTCCGTAAGCATACTCACGTGCAGCAACAGGCTCACCGTCAACCAGAGCAACAACAGGTGTCTCATTATTTATTGACTGCAACACATCAATTGTATCAGTAACCACTGAATTGGTACTGTTAGTCGATACATCAGTCCACCTGTAATCAAGTCCCAGATTAAAAGTATGTCTCACTCTACCGGTATAAATATCCTTTCCTACAAGATCAACCTGCAAAACACCATTTTTATCATCCCTGTTACTTCCACTGTAAACTCTTGAGCGGAGGTTATACAACCCTGTTTGTGCTGCATTGCGCAGAGGAGAAACATGTGCACCGACCTTCCTCTGATCCATATCAGCACCAGCGTAAGAGATTCGTAGGTTCAGAAGATTATTCAGTTCACGATTTAGCTGCACCATATACGTTAAAGTGTTTGTTACCTGCCTGTCATTCTTGAAACCCATAAACCTGTCATCCGGCATATTAAAAACATTGTAAACACTATCAGCACTCAGGTTTACCGTTCCCTGATCAGGTGTCCTTGAGTCATGCATGTAATCCATCTCAACAGTTACCCTTGTCTTTTCATCAGGATGCCATGCAAATGAGGGGTTTATATAGAGCCTGTCTTTAGAAACGTGACTCCTGTAACTGTCTCCCTGTTCATAAGCACCATTTATTCGAAAAGCAGTTCTCTGAAGCTTATCTGTCACAAACTGTATATCGAAAGTAGGCCTTATCTGTCCCCAGCTCCCTGTTCTGAAACCAATATTACCTGAATTGATAAATTTAGGAGTTTTGGTGGCAATATTAACTACACCTCCTGCAGAACCAAGATCATTGCCCAATCCCTGTGCAATGGCAGCAGAGCCTCTGAGAACCTGAATTGTTTCAACTCCCTGCATATCGGTCAAAAATCCGCTGCCTCTGAAATCAGAATGCACCCTTACCCCGTTCTTAACTACAGGGATACCACGATAACCCCTTGAAGTCAGACTCTCTGAAGTGTTCCCGAAAGTAGCAAATGTTGTTAAGCCTGGTACATTTCTGACAGCATCATTAAGAGTAAGCACTCCCTGATCATTCAGCATCTTCTGAGAAATTACCGAAATACTCTGTACCTGCTCATCCAAACGCAGCGGAATTCTTGTGAGTGCATCCATCTTCTCAGGGCGCACTTTTCTTGCACCAAACACCTCAACCTCCAGCAACACACGCTCATCTGGTTCAAGATGAAAATCCTGTTCAACATCATAATTGTAAAAATTCATCTCTTTGGTCACTTTCTCGTAACCAACATAACTTACTACCACTGTATGTTTTCCCAGGGGAACATCTTCAACTGTGAAGTATCCCGATAAATCAGTATCGTCGCCGACACCCAGCTCTTCAAAATATACTGTTGCACCAATCAGGGCCTCATCTTCGCTGCCTGTCACCTTACCACTGAAAATTGAACTTCTCTGAGCGTTACTCTGAGAAAAAATAGTAATAGTGCAGAAAAATAAACTTAATGTAAGTAAAAACAATTTTTTAGTCATTGTGCTTGTTTAAATAAAAAATGGAGTTGCAAAGGAAGCCTGATACAGCTTACGGCACAATACCATTTAATTACCATTTAAAAAGCGGGTGATACTTACATTTTACCATTCAGAATAAATACAAAAGCTATACCTCGCCACTATTAATTATGTAGTATATATGTATCAACTATGTATCAACCCTGTAAAATTACATTATTGATACAACCAATTTAATTCTAATCTAACAAACTTGCAGTCATCATGAGTATTTGTTAATTTTGCAGTTATAGTAAAACAGATATCATGGGGAAAATAGATCTTTCAAATTTTGGCTTGTCAGGCAGGATTGGCCCGATAGTAGCGTATGTGGTAAAGGGTAAGCAAAGATTCAGGACGTATACCAAACCAACAAATCGTAAAACAGTAAAACAGACATCTCACTGCACTAAATTTGGATTTGTCAGTAAGTCGATTTCGCCACTTTTTGATGAAATTAAAAAGGGCCATAGGGGGCAGTCACTTAATTATGGTACTGTATGCGGAAATGTAATAAGGGAAGCTGTTACTGGCATTTCACCTGACTATGCCTTAGATTATAGTAAGATCCTGATCGCCGACGGCAAACTTCAATTGCCTGCAAATGCAAAGATTCATTTTCAAAAAGAGACTAACCTGTATACACTCCGGTGGGACACAGATATTTTATCAGGACAGGGTCCCGGCAGAGATGATGATGATGTTAAAATTATTTGTTACAACAAAGCAGAATCACGTTTTATAGAACCGCGTGTTTACATAAAACGTTCAAAGGGAGAAGCAACTTTTCAATTACCTGAAAAAGTAGAGTCGGGAGATATGCACTTCTGGATGTATATGATTTCTTTACATCTGGATATTAATTCAAGAAGTGTGTATTTAGATTTGACTATTTTGTAAGTTTATGAAATATTTACTGTAAGGAATTCTGTGCTCAACAATTTTGTGTTTTATTACAATTATTAGTTTAACATCAATAAATAAATATGAAAGCAAACGGAAAAACGGTTTCGGAAATACTTAATAATGTTCCTCAAGACAGAAAAGAGGCTTTTAATAAATTACATAACGTAATTGTGGAAAATTTACCGGAGGGATTTGAGGCCGCAATCAGTTATGGGGGTTTAGGGTATGTTATTCCCCACAGTGTTTACCCGCCTGGTTATCATTGCAAGCCGAGTGAGTCATTACCTTTTGCTGGAATAGCATCACAGAAACACTCAATCAATTTTTACCATATGGCAATTTATACCAATCCTGAATTGCTTGACTGGTTTGTGTCTGAATATCCCAAACATACAAAACATAAGCTTGATATGGGTAAAAGCTGTGTCAGATTTAAAAAAATGGATGATATTCCTTATAAACTAATTGGAGAGCTGATGCAGAAAATAAGTGCAAAGGAGTGGATTAGTTATTACGAGGATAATTTGAAGAAGTAAAAAAAGATGAGATTTTATTTGCTAATTTAAATATTGTTCGTACATTTGCGAACAATAAAAATGAATATGGAAAAAGTAAAAGTAAAAATGAGTGTAGCTGACCAGGAATTGGTGTCAAGATTCGCCAAAGCTATGGCCCACCCTACCCGCATTGAGATACTGGTATTCCTGGCTTCTCAAGATAGCTGTTTCTTTGGTGATATACATGATGAATTCTCTATTGCAAAATCCACAATGTCACAACATCTGAAGGAGTTGAGAGACGCGGGTCTTATCAAAGGTGAAATAGAGACACCTAAAGTAAGGTATTGTATCCATAAAGAAAACTGGGAAACTGCTCAAAGGTTATTTGCTAATCTTTTTGACTTATTTGATGGTAATGAGGTCATTTGTTGAAATAGAATATATTTTTTGTCCATTTTGTTCGTTGTTCGACGAACTTAGAATCGGACTAATGAAATTTTTTAAATAAAAATAAAATTACAAAAATAAAAAAGTGAGATTAATATGAAGAAAATGATGATTTATGACCCTGCAATGTGTTGCTCTACCGGTGTATGTGGTCCGTCGGTTGATAAGAATTTACTTAGAGTGGCAACAACAGTTAGCAGTTTAACTAAAAAAGGAGTGAAGATTGAAAGACATAATCTGTCAGATAATCCCCAGGCTTATATTGATAACAGAGAAGTAAATAAATTATTAAATGAAAAGGGTGTTGATGTTTTACCCATTACAATTGTTGACGGTGAGGTTGTAAAAACGGGCGAATACCCTACTAACGAGGAGTTTGTCAGCTTACTTGAAATTCCTCAAGAATATATCTACTCAGATAAGGAAGAAAAGCTTGAAATTGTTGGATTAGCTAAAAATGACAGCTCTTGCTGTAGCGGAGAAACCGGCTGCTGTTAAAAAAAATATTGTATGTACAAAGATTTTAATATCAAAGATATAGAACTAACTAAATACCTGTTTTTCACAGGAAAAGGCGGTGTTGGTAAAACATCCTTAGCCAGCAGTATTGCTGTAAATTTGGCTGATAGTGGCAAAAAAATTATGCTTGTAAGCACCGACCCTGCTTCAAATCTTCAGGATGTATTTGAAACAGAGCTTAACAACAAAGGAGTGGAAATCGAGTCAGTTAACAACCTTACAATTGCAAATTTTGATCCTGAAACTTCTGCAGCTGAATACAAAGAAAGTGTAGTTGGTCCATTCAGAGGTAAATTGCCTGATACCGTTATCGAAAATATGGAAGAACAACTATCCGGATCCTGCACTGTTGAGATTGCATCATTTAATGAGTTTTCAAATTTCATTGCTGATGATAAGGTTGCAGAAAAGTATGATCATGTTATTTTTGATACTGCACCTACTGGACATACGTTGAGAATGCTTCAACTCCCTTCGGCATGGACCGACTTCATCAGTAAAAGTACTCATGGTGCCTCTTGCTTAGGGCAATTGTCAGGTTTGGAGGACAAAAAGGAAATATACAAGAAAGCAGTTGATAATCTTGCTGATGGCAGTCAAACTACACTGGTATTAGTATCCAGACCAATGACTTCAGCTCTGGCAGAAGCAGACAGAACATCTTCAGAGCTTAGAGAGCTGGGAATTAACAATCAAATACATGTAATTAATGGTGTACTGAAAGAATATGATGATGAACTCTCAACATTAATTTATAATTCTCAAGATAGTGTAATGGCTAAAATGCCGGAAGGATTGAAAAGTCTTGACACTTTTGAGATAGCTCTAAAGCCATATAATGTTACTGGTGTTGATACTCTAAGAACATTTTTAAATGGCAAAGAAAATAAAAATGGTTCCGATTTAAAATCGAGTGAAATAAAATCAGATGTTTTAGAAAATATAAAAGTTGACACTCTTGAAACAGTAGTAGATGACCTTTATAACTCAAACAAAAAGGTAATCTTCACAATGGGTAAAGGAGGAGTTGGCAAAACAACAATTGCAGCAACAATTGCTATGGCTCTTTCAAAAAAAGGAAGGAAAGTTCACCTGACAACCACCGATCCGGCTGCTCATCTTAAATATGTAATTGAAGAAAGCAAGATGTTGTCAATGAGTTATATTGATGAAGAGAAAGAATTAGAGAAATACAGAGATGAGGTCTTAAGCAAAGCAAGAGAAGCAAATGCCTCTCAGGAAGATATCGACTATATTGAGGAGGATTTAAGAAGTCCCTGTACTCAGGAAATCGCTGTGTTCAGAGCATTTGCAGAGATAGTTGACCGGTCGGAAGAAGAAATAGTGGTTATTGACACCGCACCAACAGGCCATACAATTCTATTGCTTGAATCTACTGAAAGCTATAATAAGGAGATAATGCGTACGAAAGGAGAAACACCTGAATCGGTTAAAAGACTACTTCCTAAGCTTAAAGATGATAAATTTACTGAGGTGCTGATTATATCCTTGGCAGAAGCAACTCCTTATTATGAGGCTATGAGACTGCAGGTGGATTTGAACAGAGCCGGAATATTCAGTAAATGGTGGATTATAAATTCAAGTTTCTACGCAAGCAACACAACAAATAGTCTTTTAAAAACTAAAGCGGAAAATGAGATACAATGGATTAAAAAGATTGATGAAATATCAGCTGGAAACACTGCATTAATTAAATGGAGTCCGGAAGATCTTAAAGGAGAAAATCTAACGAAACTATTGAACTAAATATATTAGATGTTAAAATTTAATAAACAGATTAATATGGCAAATAAAAATAAAGCTACAGGAATCAGTTTTTTCAACAAATACCTGTCATTATGGGTAATACTATGTATGGCTGCAGGAGTATTGATAGGAAGATACCTGCCTGCATTACCCGATTTTTTAGGAAAATTTGAGTATGCAAATATTTCAATTCCTACTGCAATTCTTATCTGGGTTATGATATACCCCATGATGATGAAAGTGGATTTTCAGAGTATTAAGAATGTGGGTAAGAATCCAAAAGGTTTATATTTAACATGGATAGTGAATTGGTTGATTAAGCCCTTTACCATGTATGCTATTGCATCATTTTTTCTTTTTATTGTATTCAAAAACTTTATCACCCCCGAACTGGCTACAGAATATATTGCGGGAGCAGTTTTACTGGGAGCAGCGCCATGTACGGCAATGGTTTTCGTGTGGAGTACTTTGACAAAAGGCGACCCTGCTTATACAGTTGTACAGGTGGCAACCAATAACTTAATAATATTAGTTGCGTTTATCCCTATTGTGAAATTGCTACTTGGTGTAAGTAATGTAACTGTTCCATGGGATACCCTGATATTGTCAGTCGTTCTTTTTGTTGTAATTCCTCTGGCCGGAGGTATTTTAACCAGAGTGAGAGTTATTAAGAAAAAAGGTTTGGAGTATTTTGAGAAAAAATTTTTACCTAAATTTGACGGAGTAACAACTGCTGGGTTATTATTAATGCTAGTGCTTCTTTTCTCTTTCCAGGGAGAGACAATTTTGAATAATCCATTGCATATATTACTTATAGCAGTACCACTTACTATCCAGACATTCTTTATTTTCTTTATAGCTTATGGTGCCGCTAGATTAATGAAATTACCATTCAACATAGCTGCACCTGCAAGTATGATCGGAGCGTCTAATTTCTTTGAACTGGCAGTAGCAGTTGCAATCGCTCTTTTTGGAATGAATTCTCCTGCAGCATTAGCTACAACAGTGGGTGTACTTACAGAGGTCCCTTTAATGCTGTTTTTGGTATATATTGCAAACAAAACAAGTCATTGGTTTCCAAAACAGGCTCCTGCATACAAAGAGTCAAAACACTTATCGAAGCCAATTCCAAGCCAAATAACTGAATCATAATCAACAGGTGACCTTATATGAAAAAGGGTATTCTCTTGAGGAAATATTAAAGGCTCCCTTAGATTTTAACATGGGATTAGGTTGAGGTAATCCGATTACGATTGCTTCTCTAAAGAAAGGAAAGACAATTCTTGATCTTGGAAGCGGAGGCGGTTTTGATTGCTTCCTGGCAAGTAAGCAAGTTGGTGAAACAGGCCATGTAATCGGAGTTGACATGACACCCGACATGATTGAATTAGCAAGAAAAAATACAGCAGAAAATGGATATTTCAATGTTGAATTTAGATTAGGTGAGATTGAAAATCTCCCTGTTGCTGATGATTCAGTAGATGTAATTATTTCTAATTGTGTAATAAATTTATCTTTAGACAAACCACCTGTATTTAAAGAGGCGTTCAGGGTTCTTAAGACCGGTGGAAGATTATCTATATCTGATGTAGTTGCAACTGCAGAATTGCCTGAAGAAATAAAACATGATTTAAAGATGCTGACAGGGTGTATTGCCGGCGCTTAATTTGTTGACAACCTCAAAGAAATGATGAATAAAGCAGGATTTAAGAATAACAAACTAACACCTAAAGATAATGGAAAAGAGATAGTAAAATCTTGGGTTCCGAATAGAAATGTAGAAGATTACGTCTCTTCCTATATTATAGAAGCTGTTAAATAAAACTTATATTATACTCATAAATAAAAGTTTAAGAAAATATTAAATACAAACCAAAGTAGATTTTAAAGATTATGAAAACAAAAATTTTGATTCTTTGTACAGGTAATAGCTGCCGCAGTCAAATGGCGCATGGTTTTCTACAGTCGTTTGACAACCGCTTAGAAGTATCTTCGGCAGGTACAAAGCCGGCAGAGAGAGTAAATCCGACAGCAGTTAAGGTAATGTCTGAATTGGGCATAGACATCAGCAATCATATTCCTCAAAACGTAGATAATCATATAGGAAAGGAGTGGGATTATGTTATAACTGTTTGTGACAGTGCCAAAGAGACCTGCCCTGTTTTTTCAGGCAAGGTTAAACATCGGTTACATATTGGCTTTGAAGACCCCTCGGAGGCAGTAGGTACTCCTGAATTTATAATGAGTGAATTTTACAGAATACGTGACGAAATTAAAAAGCGTTTTCAGGAATTTTATAACGAAATACTACTGCCGGAATTATCGAATGAATGATGAGAGATATTAACTGTGGATAAAAAAATAATTCAAAACGGTTAGGGGTTCTACTCTTAACCGTTTTTTCTACCCAGTTAGTTAAATCGAAATGTATGGAAATGCAATTTTTTCGTGTCATAATATTTATCAGTAATGTAGTTTATAACAATAAATTTACTATCTCTTATACTTTTTGTAAGCCTACTTTTTGTGAGTTGCGATAAAACTCTCGAACGAGCCTTTTGGTCGCCATATGAAGGTCTAAATTGGAGCGAAGTTGACTACAATGATGCGGAGTTTCATACACATCCGGAACTTGGGGATGAGCAATATGACCCTCATCAGACAGTGGATAGATATCATGCCGAAGGATATAAAATTCTGACACTTGGCGGGCATGACTATCACATTCCTACAGAACAAATTGGCATTATTTATCCATGGACTGAGCTTGTATCAATCTACGAGAAAATAAAAGATGTAGAGAATCCAGCTTAAGACAACAGAACTTATGGTGAAATCGCAAATGAGCCATATCAAAACAGGAATCCTGTAGAACTGGGTATGGTTTCAGTAGAGCGTTGTGAAGTTTCAGGACCCCATCACATTGTTAGTTTGTTCAGCTCTTTTTCATCGGGTGCTGAGACAGAAGATGAAACCTTTAGTCAGATCTCTGAACTCAGATGAAAGCATTGAATTGAAGTTTGATTTGGAGGATAAAGTAAATACTGTTCGCTGGATAACTTACAATCCTGATGTTTCAGACTCTGCTACCTTTTTTGAAGGCAGTTCATTGACAATGGACAATGTACCTGAAACAGCTCGATTTATACCTGCAGAGATTTAAGGTGATGGTGGTACTATTTATACACAACCATTTTATATTGTAATTGAAGCATTATAATTGAAGCAAAATGCAATTGCATTACTTCTTATAAATTTTTATAAATTGCTCCCGCAAGAAGTTTATCTATCTTTTTGCAGGAGTTTTATATGGACCTTATTGCAAATAAAATAAGCATGACTGCAATTAAACACAAATCATATATTTAATAAATCTTATATATTTGCTTGAAGATTAATAGATACGTATCTTGCATATTTCTAATTTAAAAAATCAGCTCACTCATACCTACAGCTTCTTTAAAGATAATACTCAACTATCAATCTATTTTAGATCTTGGAAAAGTACAATAAAATTGATACAAAATAATATTAATATGAAACTGAAAAAATACAATAGAAGAAGTTTTATCAAGACAACAGGTATCATGACAACCGCTACACTGATATCTGGCAACAAGTTATTCAGCAACAATGCAACCGTCCAGAGTCGAACAGGTAATTCAAACATTCTTACAAATAATATTTACAATAATGAACTTGCCACTATATTGTATACAAAGTTGGTATGCAAAGAGCCTGGGAAATATTGGATAACAGAACGAGTAATTGATGAAAATGGACATCTCATTTCATCTGAGCCTATCCTTGAGCCAAATAGATACTTAGGTTGGCCGACTATTGCAAAAACAAGAACAGGCGAGCTGATTATTGCCTATTCAGGTGATCGAGATTCGCATGTCTGTCCTTGGGGAAAAACACATATTATCCGAAGTAATGATAATGGAGTCACTTGGAGCGATCCAGAGGAGGTAAATAATACACCGCTTGACGACAGGGATGCCGGCATCATCAAAACGGATAAAGGTACATTGCTTGTAAGCTGGTTCACTTCTTTAGCATATACAAATCCGAATTGGAAGTGGGCTTATCAAAAATACAATAGAGTTGCAGAAAAAATCCCTGACTATCTGAAAAAAAAATGGCTGGGAAACTGGGTTAGGCGCTCGAAAGATGGGGGAAAAACGTGGGAGGAACCTTCGCAAACACTTGTAACAGCTCCCCATGGGCCAATCCAACTCAAAGATGGTCGATTATTGTATTTGGGAACAGGGTCATGGGAAGGTCAGTACTCAGTGATAGCAGAGGAATCCCGAGATGATGGAATAAGTTGGAAACCGATCTCAGTTGTTCCTCCATTTGACGACCGAACAGCTGCGTTCAGCGAGCCACATGTTGTAGAATTAAAAAGTGGAAAACTTATAGGAATGATTCGATACGAGCCAAAAGACAGTAGCGAATCCTATCTGATGCAAACCGAGAGTTATGACGGTGGAAAGTCTTGGACTAAACCACATAAAACACCCATGTGGGGTTATCCGCCTCATTTGATAGAATTAAATAATGGTTGGGTGCTTGTGGTCTACGGTCATAGGCGCAAAATCTATAGTGAACGTGCATGCATCAGTAAGGATGAAGGGAAAACATGGGAGATTGAAAACGAGATTATTTTGGCGGAAGCGTACAACGGAGACTTGGGCTACCCCGCTAGCGTTCAGTTGAAAGACGGATCTATTTTGACTGTATACTATCAACAGGATGAGCAGGATAAACCGACATCATTGTTCACAACACATTGGAAGCTTAATTAAATTATAGTAATAGAACCTTTTTATTAAACAATTAACTATGTCGAACGTAGATATATTGTAAACCAATCGCTGTTTTCATGATAATCTTCACTGACCTTAACTTTGTTGTCAAATGAATATCCGGTCATTAGCTTAGAGATCATCTCCTGCAAGTTGATTACTGCTCCAGCTATCAAATCTTTGCGGAAGCCTTTTTGTGATAAATGTAATACCTGATTCAAAGAAATTATTCGAGCGATTATTTTCCCCATCTCAACCGACTTACGTTGAGACATCTCCATATGAAATCTAAAATTGGTCAGATCTTTCACATAATCTGCGGCTTTATCGGTGAGATTGTACTCTTTCAAAAATTGATACAGATTACTCATTTTGGCTCGTTTCATTAGTTTTACCAAACCTTCAGCAATTTGCGCATATAAGATGTCATTTGAACCCTCAAATATTTGAAAAGGACGACTATCTACAACACCTCTTCCTGCAATATGATTAAGCTTGTATGATTTTGCACCTATCAGCTGCATTGCAGATTGTGCCGACTCTTGCATTAAATCGCTAATAACGCTCTTAACAGCATTAACTTCTAATCCGTGTGGTGCCATATCAGTGTGAGTATTCAACTTCTCGCAACTATTGATACACATTGCTGAACAAATTGTATAAAACGATTGAAGTTGTGACAAGCGATGCTGTACCTGATCGAAACTCAAAAGACTTCTACCTCCAATAAAGCGGTGCTTGCTATGAGTGTAAGCCTCATCAAACATTCGCTTTATGAATCCCATACCCATTCCGGGAAATTGTATCCTACTACTATGCAGTAGGTCAAGCATCATCTTTATGCCAGTGGTATGGGGTTGTAACTTATGAGAGACGGGCACCTCCAGATCTATATGGTTCCTTCCATAAGGTATTGCATATAATCCTAAGGTTTTGAATATTTCTTCTACCTCAATTTTCTGTTCCGTTGCATTGTTATCTATCAGGAAAAAATCGATATCCCGCTGCAAATCACCATTAGTTGTTTGCTGTCTGGCTGTCACTAACCAAAAGTCTGCCCAACCTGTCAGCCCTGCCCAATGCTTTGTTCCATTTAAGCGATAATTACCATTCTTTTCAATATATGAAGTCTGCATATTCAATGCATCACTGCCAAAGTTGGGCTCTGTAATCATCAAACCACCCATGGCTTTTTCCTCTAAGAACCTTTTAAGCACCGGAGCTTTCGTTTCTTCTTGTCCATATTTTTGGAAAGGCTGTAAAAACAACGCTGAGTTTATACCCATGGTAAGACATAGCTCTAATGACTCGTAGGAAGTAGTTGCCAACAATTCAATAATTTCGTGTGGCAATGCACCTCGACCTCCATACTCCTCTTTGATACAGATAGAAAGGGGATTTACTGACATTATCTCTTTTACCATTTGCTCAGTATTTCCTGAATTATGAAATACCATCTCTATTTTGCCCTTTAACTCATTTATCAATTCTGTAAAAGGTCTGTGTTCACATTGAGTGTGAATCATACGAAATATATTCTATTTTAATTTTTGGCAAATGGCAACCGCCATCCTCATTTGTTAAACAAATTCTTAACAATAAAGTTGAAAAAAATAAATCGCAATGAGGACTGTTATTAGATATGAAGCATTAAAATAATTGTGTGTTGGGTGAATTAAACATATATATTATTCAATCTCTTTTACTCCATTTGAATGTACAAAGAGAATATCTCCTAAATCGTCATATCCGTTGAATAACTCTGTGTTATTATTTTTAAAACTGTTTTCATTAAATCCGATCATTGTGAGTCCTGCCTCACTCGATTTTGTGCATATTATCTCTTTCACGCTCCTATTATAATCTTTAATAATAACCTCAACATTCTTGGAGGTGATTGGTAGGCGTCCTGTTTCAACCAGTTCAAGCATCTGTTTTCTTGAGTTTTCTACATCCTCTTCGTTACATATATTGAATAGCTTAATGTTAGCTTTTTTCCAGTCAGGATGCCCAAGTATAATGAATCCAAGCAGAATCATTAAGTTTGTATTTTCTGTATCAAAACTTCTTACCCAAATATGTACACCATTTTCATACAATATTGGTTTTTGAGTGGATGCAAGAATACAAACATCAAAGCCTCCTGCATTAACCATTCGGAAGTTATCAATTATATCGTGTAGATCTTGATGGTCATTTTTTTCAAATTCAAATATGACCATATTATTTTCCATTCCGGCAATACCGGGTATCTGGATTGACTGAGCAATAGCTGAGGTAGTTGAGGGTGAAATTATTGTATCAATATAAACATGGCTGGAAGGCTCTAGGTTGGTAATTAACCTTTCTAATTCCTCCTCAGCTTGAACAGATGTTTTTCTCGAAAAATAGCCATCGATAAGATGCAGATATGTGCCGAAGCCATATTTATATGAAATCCAGTCGATAAGCTTTAACGCATTATTCCGTTTAAAGGTGTTTTTTGAAATACATATTGCACTCGGCCTCCAATCGTTTTTTAATGTGTCTTTTGTTTTTTTCTTTTGCAAATATATCTGTATATCCCTATTCACTTTAAACAGGGCGTTGGCAAACAAAGAGGCAAATCCTTTTCTCCCCTTATGGTAATTATCCATGAAAAGGTAAATCAATGTTATTGTCGTGAATGCTATCAACGTATATATCATACTAATCTGAAACATTACCCAAACTGCTGCAAAAAAACCGAGCAATGAGATGTACCATTTGGATCTGAAAGATGGTCTGTAAGAGGGAGATGATCCAAAATGATTAAGAAATGATATTAGACATAATGATCCGTAAGTCACCAAAAAGAACATAGTAATTATTTGCGCTACAATATCTACCCCACCTATTGACACGAAAACTAAGGCGATAAGACAGGTGATAATGGATGCGTTAACAGGTTCATTATCTCTATCTCGTGTTTTACTGAGCCATTTATTGGCAGATTTTATTGGTATAGAATTGTCGAGTGCGATGGCTTGAAGTGTTCGTGGTCCTACCATTATAGACCCCAATGCTGACGAAAAAGTGGAAGCGGCCAATCCTAATGGAACTATAATACTCCCAAATAATGCTATATCAGCCATTATAAGTTGATTTTCCGACAGTTGTAATGAAGAGGCTGAAACAGCTAATTTATAAGCGATGAAAAAATAGATAATAAAACTGGTTAATGTTGCTGCAATAGTGCCGATAGGAATAGACTTGCCGGGGTTTTTCAGATCACCGGACAAACCCACACCGGCTGTCATTCCGGTAAAGGCAGGAAAAATAATAGAAAAAACTATAAAGAGCTGACCGGTATTCATCAGTTTTGCATTAGATTCAAAATAGGTGGCAACGTCCCCTTCTACCGGTTTACCGAGAAAAAAAAGAATTACCGAAAGTATAAGCAACCCTACTACCAGATACAACGCCTTCATTCCCATGCCGGCCCCTTTAACAATTACCAAAACCGACAGAAGCAGCATCATCGGAACACTAATAACTTGACGAGGAAGGTCAATTCCAAAATGATTATTCATAAACTCGAAAAAGAAACCAAACGCTTCTGTAAGTGCAATAATATAAAAAGCTACGCTGATGGTTTGCGACAGATAAAGCATAATGCCGAGAGTGCCTCCAATATTCAGTCCAAATGAGCGAGAGATGATAAAATACTCACCTCCTCCTTCAACCCGCTTGTTGGTGGCAAGCTCAGATATAGCCATGGCAGTTGGAATAGTTACCATATTACCTAAAATGATAAGTGCAAAAACACCCCAAAGACCAACTGTTCCAACTGCATAACCAAAACGCAGAAAAAGGATCGCTCCAAATAATGTTGCAATTGCAGTGAAGTATACCGCAGAAGTGCCAAACTTTTTTACTTGTTTGCTCATGGTTTTCATTTTGAAAGACTCAAAGATAAAAAATAAATTCAATTAAACTTTGTTGAATAAGAGTTGTTGAACCCTAATAAGACAAAACAACACATTATGCATATTATCGACATCCTTATTATGACAGTTTACATGCTCATTGTGATGGGCATAGGAGTTTATTTTTGGAGAAAAAACAAGAATGCTGACGATTACTACGTAGGAGGTCGTTCTATGAATAAGCTCGCGATCAGCCTTTCAGTAGTTGCAACCGACGTGGGAGGAGGCTTCTCAATCGGTTTGGGAGGACTGGGATTTCTTATGGGACTTTCTGGTTCCTGGATGCTCTTTACCGGACTACTTGGGGCTTGGCTGAGTGCTGTTTTTTTAATCCCGAAAGCAGGTAAGCTTTCAAGT